>CAMCVL010000001.1 GCA_945881985.1 Rickettsia typhi
CAGGTGGAACAGGGACGGGAACAGGGGGAGCAAGCTCGGGCTCTCAAGGCACGGCACCAACACTAGCAAACAATGGCACGCCTCTAACAAACGACACAGAGCAATCTAACGACATTCTAACCTACCTCCGCTTTAGCGAGCTCACATCCCACATCCAATCCTCCTCAATGGTTGATTGCAGCGGGGTGGTGGTTGTGGGGGATGTACCAATTGCAAACTCATATTATGTTTATTTACGCAGTGTAGGCGGGGGTGAAAACGCAAATAAAACCAACTCCGATGCTAAATTTAAAGGATCTGTTACGCCTTATGTTACAAGTCAAAACATTTGTAGCTTAACATCTTATACCGCTCAAGATACCACAACAAAAGCCTCGGCAGCTTGCAACAAAAATGGTGAGTGGGTAGCTGTTAATTACACTAGATGTTAAAATTTACCTCATATTTAAAGCTATCTCACTTAAAATCCTCTAAAATGCTTAAATGATTTGAGGCTATCTATTTATCTTGCATTTAAAGTAATTTAAGATAGACATATATTGATATTAATTTTATTTATAATAGAGTAAAAAAATGACAAAAACAAAAATCAAGCAAAGTGTTGCCAATGTGCCATCAAAGCAATATCAATTATTTGAGGGCGACTTACCAAACGACCTTGCAAATCTTGGCAAAAGCATAGCAATAGACACTGAGGCAATGGGGCTGAATATACTTCGCGACAGACTTTGCCTTGTGCAGATGTGCGATGAAAACGGCACAATAGTCTTGGTAAAGTTTAATTTAGATAAACCTTACAATGCACCAAATCTTACAAGGCTGATGATGGATGAAGGTGTTGAAAAAATCTTCCATTTTGCTCGTTTTGATGTTGCAATAATCAAGTATTATCTTAATATTAAATACATTCCAAATGTTTTTTGCACTAAAATATCTTCAAAACTTGCAAGAACCTACACTGACAGACACGGGCTTAAAACCCTCGTGCGTGAATTTACTGATATAGTGCTTGATAAAGAGCAGCAAACAAGCAACTGGGGCAGTTCTGTACTTACAAAGGAGCAAATTGATTATGCAATTTGCGATGTGATATATTTGCATAAAATAAAGGATGGCTTGGTGAAGATGCTTGGTGCATCGGGCAGGCTTGAAATTGCCTATAAATGCTTTGCAAGCCTTGATCTAGTGTGCGATCTTGATATTGGTAGCTTTGGCGGCTCTGACATATTTAACCATTAGTTTAACTATTAAAACAATCAAGCTATGCAGGCAAATAATAACGATTTTTTGCTAAATGCGGCTGGCACAATAATTCAGCAAATTGCAGGGCAAAGCTTTAAACCAGCATTAAACTTGGTTGCAACCCCAATAGGCAACATTGGCGATTTTACCTTAAGGGCAATTAACACCTTAAAGCTAAGTGATGTAATACTTTGTGAGGATACAAACCTTACCTATAAAATGCTTTGCAGGCTTGGTTTTGAATGTAAAAACCTGCTTCACTACAACGATTTTGCAAAGATGCAGGACATAGACAACTTGCTCTTTAAAGTGCAAAATGGGCTTAGCATTAGCCTTGTTAGCGATGCTGGGGTGCCGGGGCTTTCGGACCCTAGCTTTAAGATAGTTCAAAGAGCCAGAGAGCTTGAAATTTTAGTATCCATCTGCCCGGGGGCATGTGCACTTAGTAGCGGCATTGCACTTGCTGGGCTTGAGGAAGGAAGTTTTTGCTTTATGAGCTTTTTTGATAAGCAAAAATTAGACTTTGTCAAATCAAACAACATTTTAAGTAAGCTTAGTGTTGTTTTTTTTGAAAATCCTAAATCCCTCCCCAAAACCCTGCAAACAATATCATTAGAGCTTGGTGGTGATTTAATGGTTAGCGTTGCAAGGGAGATTAGTAAGCTTCATGAGGAGTTTTTTTGCTTTAAGCTTTGCGATATAGCTAAGTTTAATGATAAAATTAACAATTTAAAAGGCGAGCTTGTGTTTGTTTTAACTAACTTGGAGACAAAAGATTTTGCTGGCAATGGCTCCACAAAAGCAATTGAAGTTTGCAATGACTTTTTTGCCAAAAACGCATTTGCCAAAAACCTTACAACCCAAAACTGTATTGATTTAATAATGCAAATTTACCCATCTGCACGCCTTGTGCCAAAAAAAACTCTGTATAATTTAATTATTGATGTAAAAAAACCTGAATTGTAAAGATTGATTAATTTATAGCTGAATTTGGCATTGATATTATAGTTAGCTTATTTTTTAGAATTTGTTTGAAATATAAAATTTATCATTTTATAACTTTACCAATTCTTTGTATTTTTGTACATTAATATTATGACCAAAAAAAAAGTTTTGCTAATATGTGGCGGCACTGATGTTGAGGCTGATGTTTCAAGGTCTACCGCACTGTCAATTGAAGAAGCAATTAAAAACGATACCAATTACGAGGTTATTAAGTACGATTTTTTACCATCAACACTTAAGCAAACTCTTAGTAGTGTAAAACCTGATGTTGTGCTAAATGCAATGTGTGGTAAGTGGGGTGAGGATGGTGTTTTGCAAAAAATATTGGATTATGAACAGATTCCTTATAGTCATTCTGGTTACTTTGCCAGTTGCAGCGGTATGAATAAAAACTTTACCTGTGCAATAGCAAGGGCGGCTGGCATTAAAACAACAACAAATAGTAGGCTTATTACAAAGCAAGACCTTGTAAATGGCAACTATATAGTTGAAAGAAAAACCCTTATAAAGCCAAATTCGCAAGGTTCTTCATGTGGCTGTTACAAGCTTGACATAGGGCAAAAGCTTAATGAACAACAGGTAAATTTTGTAAAAAATAATACCGAGACCTTCTATATCTTTGAAGACCTATTTGTAAATGGTGTTGATGTTACCATAGGTATATTTGACAACAAAGTTGCCGGATCCGTTGAGGCGGTTGCAAAAAGTGGATTTTTTGACTACGAAGCAAAATACACAAAGGGTTCTACTGATAAATACATGCCGCCAAGAATTCCTGCATCACTTTTAACACAACTTGAAGCCCACGCTTTAACAATGCACAACCTTTTGCAGGCAAGCCATGTATCTCGTAGCGACTTTATGGTAAATCCAGATGGTGATTACATCTTTTTAGAAACAAACATCTGTCCAGCTATGACGCCCACATCATTTTTACCAGCTATAGCAAGCCATTATCTTAATATAGACTATCACAATCTTGTTGTAAGTCTTATTGAAAACGCAAGCTACAGAGAAATATAAACCATTTGCTCTGTTATATATGATATGGAGGTTTTGCAACGCTACATCTAAGTTTATTGCTGGATTTTTTGCAAAGGATAGGCTTTCCTCAATGGCAATCCATAGGTCTTTGTCAATCAGTATATATAAATTTCTCTCCATATCTTTTTTTTGCTTTAGCATTGCTTTGGCCTTGTATTTAGCATGTGTAATATTTAATATTGGTGATGTACGAAGCAAAATTCTTGGCATTTTTACCGATAAAGCAAGGCAAATGCACAACTTGAGCTTTGGAATTTTGCAGAAAAAATCGCCAATGGTAAGCGTTAGCGACCTAAAATATATTAATAAAATTGAAATTGAAGATATAGCATATCGTCACACCGCTTCAAAGAACATTGCAATGATTAATCTTGACGATATTTATAAAGATATTAAGCAAAACCCCTTGGTGAAAGATGTTTATATTAGGCGTTACTTTGACAATCGTATTAAAATTATCGTTTTTGAAAAACAGGTAAGCTACATAATTTACTTAAAGCAAAATGGCAAAACTACAACTTTAATAGCTGATGAAGATGGGGGGATTGTATCCTTTGACAAAATAATACCAAATGGCTTAAGGGAAATGCCAAGTATCTACACAACATGTGGCGGTAAGGATTTTGAAGCAAAGCTTTTACCTTTGCAAAGGGCTGTTTTACAGTTTAAGGACCTGCACTCTCAAATTGCAAGCCTTGATTTGTTTGAGTGCTTATCGTGGACCGTAACCCTTAAAAATGGCACTAAGCTTTTACTGGCTGACGATGATGAAAGCGGCTCGTTCCATAAATACTACAAAAATCTGGAGTTAATTAATCAAATAAATAAAAAGATTGAAAGTATAGACCTGCGTTTTGAAGGTAAAATATACATTAAAAAAGGTGGCGATTTAGATTTAAAATCCATTCAGGCAACTGATAACAAGGTATAATTTTGTTATCATCATAATTTGCAATTGGATTTGCCATTGATAAAGAATTTTTAAAAGTTTCTATGATTTTACACTCAGACTTTGCAAGCAAAACCCCAGTAACAAAGCTGCAACACTGCATTGTTTTAATGGAAGATTGCCAGCCAAATCCTTGGCTAATAATTGTGCCAGATACTGGTAAAAGCCCATTTGATGCGGTTGATATTACGGATTTAGATTTTGATTTACAGGTAAAAATTTTGCACGAAGTTAACATCTGTGCCAATGTTATAAAAGCAATGTTTAAGCCTTACAAGCTAAATATTGCAAGTTTTGGTAATGTTACGCCGCAATTACACATTCATATACAAGCTAGGTTTAAGTACGATGAGCACTTTGCTAAACCTTTGTTTGGCTTGGTAAATCGTGGATTTACAGATAGTCAAACACGCCTTGAAGCTGCCCTTGCAATCAAAAATGCCATAGAGGCAAAGCTTTAAAATTTATTATTGTTCTTTTTAGCAAAAGCCAATCAGTAATCTTACCCGCTACATTTGCAACTGTTAAATCAAAGCGGATTGCTTGTATAGTGCAAAAAACCATTGCAAAATATATACTAGTTTGATTGTGCTTGCAAACAAAACAATCTTACTAGCAATAATACATTGTGTATTTTTAAAATCTGCTTAAACAAAACTTTGGCAGCATAAAGACTAATATCCAAGGCAATATATCCAAGGCAATTGTAAAATTGAATTTGATGTAAATTGATACAAAAAGCTCTACAACATCTTAGAGGTTAAAGACTTTTTTGATATTAATTGTAATCTGTAAATATTTTGCCTTAGGCATAATTTTAGATTGGATTGTTATTATTTTTTGTCAAGATATGTTTTTCTCCTCCGTTTTAAGTTTGTTATTGCCAACAGACGCACTTTCTTTGGCAAGGGGTATTAATGGTGCTGTTGGGTCTATAACTAAGTTGCAAAATGAACTTACAAGCCTTAGTGGCTTTGATGAACTAAATTTTGTCTCAAATAATGACATTGCCTTTGTGCATGACGGTGCAGCTGTGCCTTTGATATACGGCACCGGAATAGTAAGGGGGCAAAAGATTTGGTCTAGCGACATAACAGTTAACCAAACAAACAAAAGAAGATACATTAACATAGCCTATATGATTTGCGGTGGCGAGATTGACTCCCTTGTTCAGGTGTATCACGGCAAACAGCCAATTAGCATAGAGGGTTTTAATTACAGGCTTTACAAGGGCAGCGACACTCAAATGCCAGACCCTTTAACCAAGCAGGCAACCCAAAACGACTTAGCCTTTAGGGGGGTGGCTTACATAGTTTTTGAAAATCTGGACATTACAAGCTTTGCCGGCAATGCTCCTAACTTATATTTTAAAGTTAGCAAAACAAAAACAAATGTTGCCAAGCTAAATGACCCATCACCATTAATTAAAGCAATTAACCTGATACCGGGCACAGGGGAGTTTGTTTTGGACACTAAGATGCAAAAAAAAATTCACGGAGTTTTTGACGGAACAAAGTTTAGCCCATCTGGTGCGGTAAGTGATGTTAATTACAACACTGGGCTTGGCGTAAGTGACCTTGAAGCATCACTTGATAATCTTAGGCAGGATTTGCCAAACACTCAGTGGGTATCAAGCGTTGTGTGCTGGTTTTGCGATAACTTGGACGCATCAAAGGCAAGTGTATATCCGGCTGCCGAATATTCCTTTAGCGGTGTTACAAGCCCTGATGATTGGAAGGTTGCTGGTGTTTCTAGGCAAGGGGCAAGGCAAATATCAAAAGACCAAAGCGGCAGGGTAAATTATGGCGGCACAACAAGTGATGTTGCGGTTTTAAGAGGCATTGAAGAAATCAAAAAACGCGGCTATAAGGTAATGTTTTATCCGATGATAATGATGGACTTGCCCGGCAAGCCGTGGCGAGGGCATTTAACCTGCAAAGCTAGCGATATTGAAGGCTTTTTTAACAAGCCAGATGGATATAATCAATTTATCTTGCATTATGCAAAGCTTGTTAAGGGCAAGGTTGATGCCTTTATTATTGGTAGCGAGATGATAGGGCTTACCAAGATAAAAGGGGCAGAGCAGGGTGATGATTATCCTGCTGTTAGAGAGCTTAAAAATTTGGCAAAACAAGTTAAAAGTATTTTGGGTGGTAATGTTAAAGTATCTTACGCGGCGGACTGGAGCGAGTATCATCACACCGATGGGGGGTGGTATAATCTTGACCCATTATGGAGCGATGAAAATATAGATTTTGTGGGTATTGATGCTTACTTTCCGCTAACTAACACAAGGCAAAGTCCATCCGTGGATGATATTTTAAGTGGCTTTACCACAGGCGAGGGCTATGATTGCTACTATAGCTACGACAGAAGCCAAACCTATCCCCTATCCCCAGCCTATGCCTGGAAAGATGTGAGGTGGTTTTTGCAAAATAAGCATTACAATCCAAATGGCTTGGCAAGCAGCTGGGTACCAAGTAGCAAAAAGATTTGGTTTGTGGAATATGGCTTTCCATCGGTGGATTTGTGTTCCAATCAGCCAAATGTTTTTTACAATCCAGAGGCTTTGGACGGCGGATTGCCTAGATTTTCGCAAGGATACAGCAACTTTAAAACGCAGCAAGATGCAATTTTTGCAAGCGAGACTTTTTTTGCAAATAACACTGACATAATAGAAAGGGCATTTTTATGGGCGTGGGACGCAAGACCTTACCCTTACTTTCCGCGTCTTTTAGATGTATGGAGTGATGGCGATCTTTGGAGGTACGGGCACTGGGTTAATGGCAAGCTTGCATCTTCAAATCTTGGTGATATTGTGCGTGACATTTGTTTGCAAGCTGGCTTTAAAAGCGATGAGGTTGATACAAGTCTGTTGGACCAAGGGGTTGAAGGTTTTGTGATTAATCGCAAGATTAGCTTTGAGTCCATGATAAAAATGCTTGCAATGGTTTATTTGTTTGACTGCACCATGGAGGATGGCATCTTAAAATTTGTACCTTTGCATCTTTTGCGGCAAATTAACATTGATTTTGACGATGTGTTGCTTAACACTCAGCAGCTTAAAGAGTTTAATGATACTGAGTTTAGTGATGCTAAGGGGGTAAAGTGTGTGGAAGTTTATTTTTACGACTCGCAAAACAATATGCAGGTTACTAGCGTTACGGCTGGTGTGGATATTGGGCTTGCAGCAAAAACAATGCAGGTGCAATTGCCTGTTGTAATGAGTCCATCGCGTGCTATGGAGACGGCAAATTTAATTATCAACTGCCTTGCAGGGTTTGTGGGGTACGGTGTGTTAACCTTGCCACTTGAAAAATACTCTGGCTTAAAGCCCCTTGATGTTTTAATCTACGAGCAAAATGGCATTGTAAAAAGTTTTGTAATAAAAGAAACTAGCATTGAAGGCGAGATTATAAAGCTTAAAGGGCAGGGCGTTTTGGGTAGTTTTTTTGGTCTTGCGGATAGTTACCACAAGGCAAGGCTTGAAGCTGCAAACAAGGCAAACCAAACTCAGTTAAACCTTGGGGCGGGGCAGATTGCTAATTTTAGAATCTTAAGTACACAAAGCCTTAGTGAAGATGGTTTTTATCTTGGACTTGAATCCGATAGCCTTGTCGCCAATGATAATTTGAAGGTTTTTGCCTCTGCTGATGGTGGATTAAATTTTACAAAACTTTGCGAGCTTAATGCAAAATGCAAAAGCTTTGAGGTTGTAGATTTTGTAAAAAATGATGATTTAAATCCAGCCCTTCTGGACGGACTTTCGTTTGTAGTAGCAAAAGCGGCGGATGGTTTTTTTGATGGATTGACTAACTGCAACATCGTCTTTGCAGGCGAGCTTTGCACTGCTTATAAGATTGACAGACTTACAAGCTACCATCTGCAAACTGCCGAAGATGGCTTTGCATTTTACAAGCTAACAAATTTTACAAGATACAATATTGCAAAAAGCATTGATTGCCAAATTAGCTTTAAGGGTAGTAAGTGTATGATTATAGACTCTGGCGTGGTATTTGTTGCAAATTCTGTACTTGGTAGCCTTAAAACCTTAAGGTTAAAACTTGCATAACAATATCACATTTAATTTAAGATTATGGCAAAAGTATTTATAAGTTATAGTTAAGATTAAATTTATAACACGCGTAATATTAGATAAATACAATAAATTTTAGATATTTATTATAAAAATATATATTTTACTATTGACAAGCGAAATTTTATTTTATAACATTTATTTTGCTTAAAGCTATTTTGTATTAATTTATGTCTATTTTTTTATGTTAAGTGTTTTAAATCGTAAATTTTGCCTATCGTTAAAAAAAACTCTGATGCAAAAATCCAAAGCATTTTCAGTTGTTGAGGTAAGCGTTGTAGTTGTTATTGCCAGTCTTTTGGTTTTTACTGCATTTAAGGGGATTGGTATTGTTAAAAAAAGTAAAATCAATAACTTGGTAAAGCAAATTAAAGAAATAGAGAATGGAACTAAAGCCTTTTACAATTTTAACGGAGCTTTACCCGGGGACACAACTCAGGATGTAATGATAGATTTTTCCAACCAATCTAAAACGGTTGATATAAAAACGGGCTTTCCTACAAACAGGGGGGATGGCGATGGTTTAATTGAGTTTGGTTATGGGTCTGATAAAAAAGCCGATGGAACCAGTCAGGATTGTAACGCAAATCCTTCAAACTATGCAAACGAGGCTACGCTTGCCATGTATCAACTTTATGCGGGTAATTATATATCTTCCAATGGTATTGTAAGTTCAAACAAATCTCTTTACACAATAAGAAACACTGATGTTGATCAAGTGGAGTCAGCAATGGCAGCGACAAAAATAAAAGATTTATATATATCTTTTTTTGGGATAAGTAATAAAACTACATCCACTTACTTTCCAACTAAACAAAGTGCTGGTCTATCTTACAACGGTAATACATTAATGATAGGTGGGATATATAAAACAAAAGCAAGTTTTGCATCTAATCAAGGATTATACTCGGACAATCCCGGAAGATTTAGCCTTATATCAGCACCCATAACTTACGACCCAGCTTTTCCAGATAGAGCTGGTTGCGCCCCATCTGTAACGCCTTATGCAAATGTTAATCTTACTGATGTAACAACTGGTTGCGATCTAACATGTCAATATTCCATGGAGAATGGCAACTGCAGAAACTGGAACAATACAGATTACGCAACTCCACAGTATAATTCAACATGTCACTCGGTTAACTACTATTATCCTGTTGACCAGGTGTTAAAAGGCGAAGAGGCGGATGCAATCGACCGTGTTATTGATGACGGTAATCCATCAAGCGGAATCTTAAGGTCATTTACCTGTAGCTACGATAATGGATTTTCTGGTGGAGGTTCAGTTGGTACTCATTACCAAAACGGTCTTGATGTATTTGTTGACCCTGTATGCTCAGCTGCAAATTCATCAAAAAACGAAACCCCAAGAATTGTACTTTACATGCTTAACAATATTTAATATCCATATGTGGATTTGCAAAGTGCAAAAACATTATGCAATTATATAGGTAAGGCTCTTAATTAGTTTGGGCCTTAAGTAATATTAAAACAAAAATCCAGCAAAGTTTTTAGCTGCAACCACACTCTGTTGCCCTAAGTTTTGTGTTACGCTTAGGCCTGTATCCTGATTAAAGTACACTGATTTGGCGGCAAGAGATATGTCTTCCTCTGTAAATCTTACTCTGCCCAAGATAAAATTGTTTTTAAATCTAGTATTTACATTGGATGTTTGAGCGAATATGAATATATTGTTTTGCCGCATCTTGGCAAAATCATCATTGCTGATAAATGCATCAAATGGCACAAAAGCAACCTGAACTTTTTTGTCAATGATGCCATTAAGACATTCTGTAAAAGTGTTAAATTGAATTTTTTTACAAAAGGCACCATAATAAAAGCAAATATTTACAATAGACGATTCCTCTGTAAAGCCTACGCAAAACTCTTGTTCTAATTGATTTGAAGCCGATATAACAAGGCGTAAAAAATGCCGATAGAAGTCACTAGTATAGTTATACAAGGCTTTATTTGTAACATTTTGTTGAAATGTGTCAAATTTTTTTAATAAAACAGCTTCTCGTAATGGTCTTACAAACAAATCATCTTTTAATCCTTGTTTGTAAATGGATACATCATGAACAACCTCAGCTCTTTGCTGCAAAAGGTGAAGGATTTGATCGTCAATTGCCTCAATTTTTTTTCTTAAGTCTTCCAGCCTATCTTTATTCATTAGCTTCTAATTGAATAATTACCCTCTACCACAAACTTGTAAGTTGTAAGCCCCTCTAGGGCAACTGGCCCCCTTGCATGGAGCTTGTTTGTCGAAATTCCAATCTCTGCGCCAAGTCCAAGCTCCCCTCCGTCAGCAAACTGGGTTGAGGCATTGTGCATTACAATTGCAGAGTCCACGGCACGCATAAATATATTAGCAGCCTTTTTATCCTCTGTAATTATGGACTCGGTATGACCTGAGGAGTATTTGGCAATGTGTAAAATTGCTTGATTTAGGTTGTCAACAATTTTAATGGCAAGCTTTGCTGCTAAAAATTCTTGGTAAAAATCGTCTTCACTTGCCTGTTTTACAAGCCCCGATATCTGCATAGCTCTATCGCAACCCACAAGCTCGCAGCCTTTGCCATTTAGCTCCTTGGCTAAATGTGGTAAAAAAGAATGTGCTATTTCTGCGTCTATCAAGATTGTTTCGGTAGCGCCGCAAACGGATGTGCGTCTTAGCTTTGCATTTATTGCAACTAGCAATGCTTTTTGCAGGTTAGCGGCTGCGTGAATGTAAAGATGACAATTGCCGTCCAAATGCTTAAGCACAGGTATGCGGGAGTTTTGCATAACAAACTTAATTAAACCTTTGCCGCCGCGTGGTATTACAAGGTCAATTAAATTATCTAGCTGCAAAACCTCGCCTGTAAGCTCTCTTTGGCTTGGGTTAAGAAGGATAAAGCAATCTATAAAGCTTTCAAGCCCGCTACTTTTTAAGGCTTGGCAAAACAAGCTATGCAAAATACTTGATGTAAAATAACTATCTGAGCCACATTTAAGCACGGCACCATTGCCGCTTTTAAAGCACAAAATTGCCGCGTCAATAGTTACATTAGGGCGGGACTCGTATATCATTAAAATCAAGCCAATAGGCACACGCATTCTGGTGATTTTTAATCCATTTGCAGGATTAGTTTTTGTGTCTATGATTTTAAAAACCTCATCTTGTAAGAGAGCAACATCTTTTACGCTAATTGCTATGTCATCTATTCTGTTTTCGTTAAGGCTTAGCCTATCAATTAAATTTGGCTCAAGACCCTTATTTTTTGCAAGCTCTATATCTCGTTGATTTGCTTGCAGTATCTGTTTTTTATTTAACAGTAAAAGCTCCGCCAAAGTTTGTAAAAATTGATTTTTTTGCTCCGTGCTAATTAAAGCAAGTTGTTTTTGCAAAGCTTTTGCCTTTGTAATTTGCAATTCAATATTAGTGGATGGCATATAAAGCAAGAATAACAACTAGTAAATTTTGCATACAACAAAGATATTGTCAAGTGCAAAAATATTACTTTACTTACCTGCAAAAACAATGTATAATAAGCAAGACTTTTTCTTTAACTTAAAAACATCACTGGACAATACTTTGTAAAATTATAAAAAATGTTTATTTCTTTTGTAAGATTACGATTGCCTAAGCTCAGGCGATTTACTAAAAGACTGCAAAACAAAACAATAAATCTATTGCCAAACATAATATACAATAGAGTTTATGTTAATTGTAACGAAAGTCATCTTTTACCCATAAGTAAAAAGATACACCTAAGGCATTTAAGCTCAATTATGCCAGATGGTAGAAGCTTTTTAATTGCTTACGAAATCAGCAAAGAGCAAGCAATAGATAAAAATGAAAATGATGATTATGATTTGGATAAAACGGAATCCTTGGAGCAAGATTGCATTGAGGATTTTGATAAGATTAATTTTACTTCATCAAAAACAGACTTAGACTCAAGCTTTGCCTTGTTATGCAAAGTTAGCCCCTCTGTTTGCAAATATATTAAGAGCCACAGTTACTGCACGGCAAAAATTACAAAAAAAAGCATGTTTATGCTTTAAAAATCGTAAGATGTACCAAGTTTAATGCTGCGGCCCGGCTGGTAGTTTGCAGTATTAACAACCCTGTAAGGCTTGTTAAATAGATTATCAATGCCAGCATTAATGTTGATGTTTTTGCCGATGCTGTATTGTGCGTAGATGTCGTGCACTGCGTATCCTGCCCTTGCAGGACTAAAATAATTGCCACCATTTGTTTTAGGATTAGGATTAACCTCGTAAGCACTGTTTGTTGTTGTGTAGTCAAAAGATTTTGCAAATGTGGCTCTCCAGCCAAAAACAAAATCACTTAAGTTGTAGTAAATATTTGCTTTAAGTGTGCGTGGAGTGGAGGAAAACAGCTGCAAACCGCTCGCATTTTCGTAAGCATTAACATAGCTATATCCTAGGTCAAAGCCAATGTTGTTGCTTTGGTATTTTGCCTCTGCCTCAAAGCCTTTAATTGTTGCACGGCTAACATTTTTGTATTCCGTGTAGCCACTACCAGTCCAGCAGGATGGATTGTAGTAGGTTGAGGCGGTACTCATATTACAAATTGGTCCTCTGGCACCCATTTTAGGAGCTACTGCAGAGTCGTTAATAACTTGATTGATATAATCAAAGCTTTGAGTGTTATAGACTGAGGTTTTAAATGTTAGTCTGTCGCTTGCTTGTATTTTGTCCTTAAAATCAAAGCCAAAGCCAATTTCCAAAGTCCTATTTCTCTCGGCTTTTAAGTGAGGATTTGAAACAAAGTTATTTGTGTAAAATCCAGTATTGTAATGCTGACCGGTTGCGTATTTTTCGGTAATATTTGGTGCTCTAAAGCCGTAAGAATAGCTTGTAAAAAGCAATGCCCAGCTTTTTGGCTTGTAGGACACTCCAAGTTTTGGTGAAAATGCATCGTTAACATCCTTGCTATTTGCTATGTCTTGTGAGGTGCTTTTGTATCTGTCGTATCTTATTGCTGGCAAGATTATAAACTGCCCAGCTTTGGTTGTAATGTCAATTTCGTTTTGTGCAAAAAGCCCATAGAGGGTATTTTGCCCATTTGGAACAAGGCTCCACAAATTGCCATTTGAGCTTGCTTTTTGAGTGTCTTTAAAAAAGTTTAATCCATAAATTAAAGTGTTTTTGTAGTTTTGACTTGGGGTAAGGGTATGTCTGTTTTGTATGTCAAAGCCTGTTGTGTTGTAGCTTCTGTCCCTTTTTGTGCCAAGGGGTGCTGTTTTAGAGGAGTTTGTAATTGATGTATAATCAACTGAGGTGTATGTGTTGTAAAGGTTTGTTTCTAGGTTGAGGTTTTTGCCTTTTGTAAGATTGTAAGCAATTGATGCTAAATAGGTATTGGTTTTTTTGTCAGTTAAAAAGGCACTATCTTGCGGGCTAATTGTTTTGTCGCCAGCTTGCTGAGGGTTGGCAAATTCCTTAGATTTTGCAGTGCTTGCCTGCAAGTTAAATTTAATTTTTTGATTATCGTCAATCTTGTAAGTTGTTTTAAAAAGGCTACTTAAAATTTTGTCGCTAGAGTTTGTAAGTGTTTGACCATTACCAAGTTTTATATTACCGGAGTCCCTATAGACAAGGCTGGAAACAATATCAAGATTGTCAGTTTTGCCATATGAAGATGCCGAAATCATAGACTCATTACGCACGGATGAGTAGTTTGACTTAAGAGTGCTACCATATCTTTTGTCGCCGTCTAGCATGTCGGCGGCATCTTTTGTAGTAAGGGCAACAACCCCACCAAGCCCCCCGCTGCCGTAAATTGCAGATTGAGTGCCTTTTGAAACCTCCACTTGCTTTAAAAGCTCAGGCTCCACAAATAATCTGCCGGAGTGACCAGAGTTAAAGTTTTGTCTAGCTCCATCTAAAAGAACAATAACTCCGCTGCCAGAGTATCCTCTAATTCTTGGTTCGTAGCCGTTTCGCAATGGTCCGCCGGTAAAATCCGCTCCGTTAACATCACGCAAAAGCTCTGGTAATGTTTGTGAGTTTTTATGCAAAGGGCCTTCCTTGCTTTGAGTGCTAGTCATTGACGGCACGGCAAAACTATCCCTTGCCTTCTTAGTTGCAACAACTGTTATTGTATCGTATTTATCATCTTTTTGTAAATCCTGAGTAAATGCACTACTAAATTGCATCAATGCAAAAAAGCAAGCCACTAAGGCTTTTTTTAAGTAATATTTAAACATAACTTAGGTAAAAATTACAAAAAAATTAAGGCGATTTATTCTTGTAATATAAGCTTTAAAAACACAAGAATAAAGATTTTTTTTATTACTTGATATTTGTATTGCTTTGTTTAAGATTTATCTTTTATGTTAAATATTAATTATTTGTGTAAATGAGCTGCTTAAAACCTATCGCAAGCTTTAGCTTACAGGAGATTGTGGCAAAGTTTGGCTGCAAGGCTATCAACTTAAACGCAAATACAATAATAACATCTGCAAATACTATTGAGGCAGCTGGTGATGGGGATGTTTGCTTTGTGTCCAACACCAAGTATATCAAATTTTTGCAATCTACACAAGCGTCTGCATGTATTGTTGACAGTGATTTGGCGGAGGCATTTACAAAAGAATATTCATCTTTTAAAACTACCTTACTAGTTTGTAAAAATCCTTATCTTATTTTTTCGCAAATTGTAAGCGATATTTACGGCGGCGGGGAGTATTGCAATCAGGATGGCTTAGGTTTTGTATCCTCCAAAGCAAGCGTGCACGGCGGTGCAATTGTTGACGCTAGTGCTAAAATCTATGATTTTGCGGTGATTGAGGAGGGCGTGACGATTGGCAAAAATGTTGTAATTATGCCAAACACATTTATTGGCAAAGGCTCTGTTATTGGTGATGGTAGTTATATTTACGACAATGTGTCAATCTACTATGCCACAATTGGTAGTGATTGTGTTGTAAGATCTGGGGTGAGGATTGGTCAGCTTGGCTTTGGTTTTGCACCGGATGGTAAGGGAGGGTCGTTTAAAAATCAGCACATTTGCGGCGTTGTTATTGGCAACAGGGTGGACATAGGGTCAAATACAACAATCGACAGGGGTTATCTACAGGATACGCAAATTGGTAGTGACACAAAGATTGATAACTCGGTTGTAATAGGTCACGGAGCAGTGATTGGCAATGGATGTTTTTTTGCAGGTAATTCATGCGTTGCAGGCAGTACCATTGTTGGCAATTATGTTGTTTGCGGTGGGCATAGCGGCATAGCTGGACACATTAAAATTGCAGATATGATTAAAATTGCAGGTAATTCTGGCGTAACAAAAGATTTGTTGATTAAGGGCGAAACTTACGGGGGCTTTCCGGCTCAGCCAGCAAACATTTGGCGTAAGCAAACTGCTTTTTTAAATCGTTTGTTTAAAAAATCGCAATAGCTTAATTGTAAAGATTGTATAAATTTTTATAAAGTCAAAAATAAACTTGACACTAAGTTAAGTCTTGTTTAAAATAGGTGATATTATGTTTTTTATTGTTTTTATTTGCTTGTTAAATGTCTAAAATTATTTTAGCTAAAAAAAAGATTGCCAGAAAGTACGGGGTTGATTTATACGGCGAACACAGATCTACAAGAACCAAAAAACCTTACCTACCTGGTATGCACGGTGAAAAACTTGTTAGAAGGGTTACTACATACAGCTCGCAGTTAAAAGCAAAGCAAATTCTTAAGTTTTACTACGGTCTTACCGAAAAGGTCTTAAAAAAATATGCAAACATTGCTATTAACGCAAAGGGTAATGGTATTGACAACCTTGCAAACGCTCTTGAAAGACGCCTTGATGTTGTAATTTTTAGAGCTGGATTTGTGCCAACAATTTTTGCTGCTAAGCAATTAGTGTCTCACGGACATGTGCAAGTTGATGGTAAAACCGTTAATGTTTCATCTTATAGCTTAAAAAACGGGCAAGTCGTTTCGCTTAAACAAAGAGCAAGAAAAATGGACTTGGTTGTTAATAGCGTTTCGGTTGCTTCAAGCCTGCGTAAAATTGCTGATTATTTGGATGTTGATACAGCTGGCTTTGTAACTTCAATAAAACAAAACTTTAATGCTACTGAGGTTCCTTACGAGTGCGAAATTGAGTTCCCCCTAATTGTTGAATACTACAACAGATAGTAAGTGATTTATTTTGTAGATTTAAACAACTTATTAAGCTAACAGTGGCAATATTAGCTAAGCAGTTAAAACACCATAAAATTTACCAAAATATTATAAATAACATAGTTTATAATATAAAATAGCCCCTAGCTTTAGCTATGCTTTGCTGTAGCCAAATGCTATACAAGTGGCAATATTTTTTGCTTTGCAAAGTAAAAAATCTATTATTTTTATCTATAGCGTGGCAAGTGCTTTTTGTTTTGCAAAAATAAATAAGTTGTTGTGCAAAAAATAGATAAGGCTTAAAACCACGCCTGTTAGCCTAAAGTTTAGCCTCTTCGCCCACTAGAGGGCTTTGATTTAAGAAGTAACTCCTTTTTTCAATACATGCAAACTCTACATAAAACCCCACTCTCTGCAATACTAGCCAGCCCTCCTCCCCCCCATGCAAGCAAAGCTTGCAGGCGGAGCTGGCTAATGGGGGCTATGGAGGTTTAATTTAAAGTGTGTTTTAGATTGATAAGGTATTATAGTACTCTAAGTAATCTTATCAAACTCTTTTATACTAAAACCGTAATCATCAAATCTATGCAAAATCCCTCTCTCTTGGGTGTTTTGCCCCAGCCCTGCCCCCTAGCGGCTTTGCCGCCTAGGGCTGGGGCAATATTTTTTGCTTTGCAAAAAATTAAGCTTATTAATGTAATTTTGACAATCCTGCCCCCTGTAGTTGTTAGTAAAGGGAGTAGGAACAGGTGGCTAATGGAAAAGGTAATGTTTAATTTAAATTTTGTTTTAGATTGATAAGTCATATAATAATGACAATTAACAACCTCGCCCACAGGCTAAAGCCTAGCCTCCTCCCCTGCTAGGGTGGGTTTGGTGATGTTTCAACCCCAACCCCATCTCTCCCCGATATTTAAAAGCTAAAGGGAGAGGGATAGAAAAGTGATGCAACAATCCCTAAAGGGATGGGGGGATGAGGGTGTTTTAAGCTCTTTGGTTTACATCTGTAAGCATTTAAACACCCTGATTTACTTTTACAAAAAGGCATAAAATAGATATTTGAGTGAGTATAGTGCTACACCATCTTCCTAGGGTCCATGATAGCTTCCCACTCGGAGGCTTTAATTTTGCCCTCGCCGCCATCAGGGGTTATAAACCCAAGCTCAGAGGCGGACTCCTTTAGTGTTGTGCCTTTTTTGTGAGCATTTTTTGCAATCTTTGCGGCGTTATCGTAGCCTACAAAAGGGTTAAGTGCGGTAACAAGCATTAAGGATTGCTCTAGTAGTTGTTTGATTCTTGCCTCGTTAGCCTCAATGCCCACAAGGCAGTTGTCAATAAAGCTAGATATTCCATCGCTTAAAAGGTTGATGGACTCCACAACATTGCGAATAATCATTGGCCTAAAAACATTGAGCTCAAAATGCCCCTGCATGCCCCCTGTGGTAACGGCAACATTGTTGCCAATAACTTGGCAGGCTATCATTGTTAGTGCTTCGCACTGGGTAGGGTTGACCTTGCCTGGCATGATGGAGGAGCCGGGTTCATTTTCCGGCAGGCTAATCTCGCCAAGACCCGACCTAGGGCCAGAGGCTAAAAATCTAATATCATTTGCAATCTTCATAACACTACAAGCAAGAGTGTTAAGTGCGCCGTGAAAATGCACCAGCTCGTCGCTTGTTGCCATTGCCATAAACTTGCCTTTTGTTCTGTGTGAGAAAAAACCATTCCAGTGACTTAAAACTTTGTGGTATCCAGTGGTATCCTTAAATTTAAAAAATCCATCGGAAGCCAACACTCTTGCCATATCAAGGATTGCCAAGGCTTCCCTAACTTTTAAAAAGTCAGTTATTTCAGTTACTTTTTTAGCAAATGTTTCGCTAAAATCAATGTGAGAGTTAAGTCCTGTGCCAACCGCCGTACCACCTTGTGCCAAAACATGAACGAGATCCAGTCCGTAAGATACATTAACAATAGCAGATGATATTTGTGCCTTATAGCCAGAAAACTCCTGCCCTAAGGTAACGGGGGTTGCGTCCTGAGTGTGGGTTCTGCCAATTTTTACAATGTTTTTAAATTGCTCCTCTTTTTTTGCAAGCTCGTTGTTAAATCTAACTAAAGTTGGTAAGAGTTTTTTATATGCAAGAATAATCGTTGCAACATTCATAGCCGTAGGGAATGTATCGTTTGACGACTGCCCCAAGTTGACATGGTCGTTAGGATGCACTGGGCTTTTGCCACCCTTTTGCCCCGTAACCTTCTCGTTAGCAACGGATGCTATAACCTCATTGACATTCATATTTGTTTGCGTGCCGGAGCCTGTTTGCCAAACAACTAGGGGGAAGTTTGTCTGGTAAAACCAGTCAAAAACATTTTGCCCCGCTGGAATATTATTTTTTGCCCTTGTGCCTTGCTCGTCTTTTAGCCCTAGGATTGTATCCACCGCATCAACAATTTTATCCGCAATGTCAGCAGAGAACTTTTTAAACTCGGTTGAAGCAGGATCTTTAATCATAAGCTCCTTGTTTGCAAGAGCCGCTGCCTTTTTAACATAAAGCATTGCCTCCACAACCTCTTTTGGCATTTTATGCCCCGCATTGTTTTGACAGATGGGGAAGTTTTGCACACTCCTTTGCGTTTGTGCCCCGTAATATTTTGTGCTACAAACTTTTACCTCGCCCATTGAGTCGCTCTCGGTTCTAAAATCTACACTTGCCATAATAACAAAATAACAATTAACAATTAACAACAATTTGCTAAATTTTACAAGCCTTAGATTAATTGTAAAGTGTTTATAGAGTTTTTTTATTTACCATCTTTATTATCGCAATTGCCTAGCGTTTGTTGCTTATTAAACAAGAATATTAGTTTTTAGCTTTGGTATTGCAAAACCAATCTAATAACATTTAATTGCAATCAATTAAAATATCCGGGGTCTTTAAGTAAAGAAACTATGCGTGATATCTTGATAAAGGTTTGAGGGTCTTTTTTTAGCCTATCCATTGCAGTAATGCTTGCGGTAACGCAGGAAGTGGTTTTTTTGCCAAAAGCCAAGGCAATTTCGGCATAGCTAAGGCTTGTAAGCTCTTTTGTAAGACAGATGGCAATTTGCCGCACAACCGAAACATCCTTGCCGGATTGGCTTGCAGGATTGTCCTTTATTATATCGTCAGGCTCCAGCCCAAAGGTAACTGCGGTTGCGTTTATTACATCTTGCGATGTTATTTGCTTTGTTGAAACCGCCAAAATCTCGCTAACAATACCCTGTGCAAAGGCTATGTCTATATTTTTTTTGATAAACTTTGCATTAAAGCTAAGCTTTACTATCACACTTTCAATATCCCGCACATTTGAGGCTGTATTTAACACCAAATACTCTATAACACTTTGATTTAAAATCAGCCCAGCAGCATTTGCCTTTGCCTGTATTATTTTGCGTCTAAGCTCCGCAGAGGGGTTTGATATGCGGCAACTAAGCCCAGCATTTAAAACTGATGCAATTTTTTTTGTGGTTTCGTCCTCGTATTTGCTTGCTATAACCGCAGGCTGATAAACCGAGGAGCAGATAACAAACTTACCCTCTGTAAGAGCCAGATTGATTGCGTTAAGCAGCTCCTCTGAGGATGATTTTTTGCCGCAGATAAAATGAATATCGTCCACAAATAGAACATCTGTGTTTTGCAGTTTTTCCTTGAAGTCAAAGAGAGTATTCTCCCTTATAGACTTAATATACTGAAACATAAACTTATCCGCCGTTAAATAGGTGATTCTTTTGCCTGTGTTTTTAGCAATTTGTAGTGCCATTGAGTTCATTAAATGTGTTTTGCCGTTACCTACTGAGCCGTTGATAAAGAGTATGTTTTGCCCCATGCTTTGGTTTTGATTTTGCTGAACAATTGATGAAAACTCCTTGCAGGTTGAATAGGCAACATTATTTTCGCTTGATGTAATAAAGTTTTCAAAATCGTAGCGTGATGCATCTGGCACCATTGACAAAGGAGTAAATCTTAATCTAAAATCTTCCACTTTAGGTCTTTGTATGCAGCTTGTAGATGTTGCATTACCAGCTGCGTTTAACCCAGCAGCTCTAACAGATATGTTAATTTGTCGCACCGAAACAAGGAGTATCTCGCTGCAAGTTGTGCTAACTATTCTTTTAAATTTATCTTGGTGAACCAGCAATATCTTGTCCTTTACCGCTTGGGATGGGGCCGAAAAATCTACAATCCCGCTTGTATTATCAACGCTAACAAGCTCTAGTCCAGCAAATGTAATGCTAAAAATTTTACTCCCAAAGCTCATTGATAATCTGTTTTTTAGTATTGCCGAGAACTCGTTTTGCGACACTTGCAATAAGCTCGTTTGCATTTTACAATACTAAAATAAATTACCAAAACAACAAAACACAACCACAATTTTAATGAGGGAGTTAAATAGACTACTTAGTTTTACATTCTTTTAGCTTTTAACCTTGTTAAGTTTGTCTTGCCTTTTTTGCAATTTCAATATTAAAAATTTTTTTTTTAAGTTGACATATTCACATATATCATTAGCTTTGTTAAAAGGTAGTAATTTTGTATTTATATATAGTTATGACGCCCAAAAAGCAGCAGCAAAGCAAGCTGTCAAAAAAAACATCTTACTTACTTGCCCTTGACCTTGGTAATACAAATATTTCAATATCACTTTGCCCATTTGACACAAGAGCAAAAACAAAGGCAAATGCTGTGCGTTTTAATCTTGCAACTGATGTTAAAAAAACGGAGGACGACTACTTTTTGAGCGTTAATAATTTAATTGCCTTTTACGGCGTTAATGTAAGCGATATAAAGCATGTTGTTATCTGCTCGGTTGTTCCAAAGCTTGACAGGGTTTTTGAGTTAATGTTTGTCAAATATTTTGCCCTTAAACCCCTTTTTTTGTCCGCTGACAACATTGGCATTAAAATCAACCTAGACAATCCATCTGAAGTTGGCACAGACAGGCTTGTGGACGCACTAGGTGCATTTTTGCTAGCAGGTGCAAACAAACCAGTGCTTGTAATAGACTTTGGCACGGCAACAACTTTTAATATTGTTAGTAAGGATGGTGTGTATCTTGGTGGGGCGATATTTCCGGGTGTTTTAGTTTCGCTTGAGGCTTTAAAAAGCAGCACTTCAAAGCTACCGCAAATTGCATTGGAACCCGCAAAAAATGTAATTGGCAAAAGCACTGTTAAAGCCATAAATTCTGGCGTATTTTTTGGCTACAGAGCCCTAATTGAAGGTATGGTTAGCAAGTTTGCAAAGGAGCACAAATCGGAGCTTTTTGTTGTTGCAACTGGGGGATTGTCGGAGCTAATTTGCAAAAATTTGAAATGCATCAATATACAGGAGCCAAACCTAACTCTAAACTCAATAATAACAATCGGGCTAAGGTTAATTGAGAATGGTTATTAAGGTTCTTCGTCATTGAGCCTTGATTACAATTGCATCTTCGGGTATGAGTTCTTCCAAAAAGTTATTTTTGTAAAAAAAGTCGCACTTGTGAGTAAAAATTTTATCAATTTGCATTGGCACCCCAAGCAGCAACCACCCCCAGCTGTAGTCTACTGTGCAAAGAGTTGACATGGTAGGGTCCCGCCCCCTAGAATACAAAATGATACGGCTTGGCTTAAATCCATTTTTAATGAGGTCAACTTTTACGGATGGCGCACCCTTTCTAAACTCAATCACCTGAGGGGTTTGCCCAAGATAGGAGCCCATAACATATATGTTTGCACCTTGTGGTTTGCTATCTATTTTAATTGTTTGATATTTGCTTTCAAAAATCAAGGCACAGGATGAAAGTAAGACAATGCAAAAAAATAGATAAAAAATTCTACGCATCATAATAATGTTTGCTACAAATGCTTATCTGTGCCTTGCACGCCTGTAGACGGCCATTGTTCTAAGATAGGATTCCACTTGGGCGAGGTTTATGTCCTTACTACAAGCAAGGTTTTTACAAGAGGAGGCAAAACTGATATTTAAAGGCACAGGTGCACCGCCTTTAAAGTTAAATCCGTTAAAAGCAAGTTTACCAATAACATTGTATGCAATACCACTTAAAAGCGAACCATCAAGAACAAATGTGCCACTTACAATACCAGAATCCATAACTCCGTTTGATACTACAACCTTTTGGTCTTTAACAATTACATCGGCGGTCATTTTGTTAAAAACCGCCCTTGGGCCATTGTTAATAAGTAAGTTTGCATCACTAACATTGTTAACAATAGGCTCGGCAAGAGCTTTATTTTTTTTACTTCTTTGAATAGTTTTTTTAACTCCTCTTTTACCAAGGGCTATGGCTACGCTGTTGATGTCAAAGCCTGTGATGTTTGCATTGTAGGCACTAAGCTTGGCATCAGCCTCAAGATTTTTAATAAATCCGGCAAATCCATAGTCGCTAGACGACAATCTGCCAGAAAGCGATAAAGCACCATCAATACCGCCCAAATTGCCTGAAAATAAATCTAAAATACTAGAAGGACTAATATTGTTAAGAGCAAAGGACAAACTGTAGACTGGGGCAGATTGCATTGATATTGAGCCCTCAATTTTAATGTCAGTTTCAAGATTTTTACTTTGTATATCCTGTAATTTTTGAGCAATTAGGGACTGCCCAGTTATATCTGCATTTTTATTTTTGCGATAGCCGTGCATTGCAAAGTCATCAAAATTAACTATGCCATTTTTTACGCTAAATTTAATTGTACTCTTGGTAAATGTGTAGTTTGGGGTGTCTATTATGTTGGAGTCTATAACAAATCCGCCGCTTATATCGGTAAAGCTTGGTAAGGCGATTGGTTTGTAGCTTGGGTCTTCAAAAACAGGTCTAAAGGATGGCGGGTTTTTAATTGTAAGTTCGTTAATAACAATTTTGGAATTTAAATTTGTTGCCCCGTTTGATATGTCTATTTGTGCCTCGCCGTTTATATCCATGCCGGTAGATTTAATCTTTGGCACAGATATGTCTATGCCGTCCTTGTTTAGTGATATGCTGGCACGCATGTTTGCAATAGGTACTGATAAAATATTACACTGCTCGCATTCAATTGCTATATCCGTTTTGCCGGAGATGGTTTTTAACAAAAGTATTTTGTTTATAAGGTTTGAGTCCTGAGAAAATGTTTCAAAGTTATTTAAGTGACTCAGTTTAGATAGTATATCAAAACCAATAAGCTTTACAGATAAATTTTTGTAGACATCGCTTGCATTTTGTTTAGATATGTTTTTTTGCATCCTTGCCTCAACAACTTTTTTGCCGTCTTCAAGGCTTAATTTAAAGCTGTCAAGTATTGATATATTACCACCAGATATAATGTTAAAGCTAAGTATTGCAGGCTTGTCTTGTAGCGATATATCAAGCATTAAAAGCTTACTTAGTGTTTTTACAAATTCGTTTGATATATCACTACTTTTACCACTTTCAATAAAATCTATCACTCTTGCAGGTGTATTTGTTTGTATATTTGCGGCAATCATGCTTCTGCCACCTTGTGTTGCATCGCCCATTATTCCGTCAAGCTCAATTTTTAAAAGTTGATTTACATCGGCATTTTCATTTGCAATGTCAAGCGATAGCAGGCTTTTAATTTTTGCCCCAAGCTTTGAAAGGTCAAAATTTATATTTAACGAACCTATTGACTTACCCTTGTCATTATCAAGCGATGCTATATCTATTGCAATGGATATAGGTGATAAGGACATAAGATCCGTAATTGCAAATGTTTTTTTCTTGCCGCCTTCAAGCTTTAGGTTTTCAAGCTCAGAGGCATCGTTTTGATTGATTTTTGTCTCAGATTCGCTAATCCAGTCACTAACATTCTTGCTTTTTAAAAATGACATATCGTTATCATCATATGACATAATATTGCGATACACAGATGCACCATCCAGTGTTTTAGCTACAGATTGAGAGGTTTCAATTGAATCGCTAGCTGTACTGAGCTGTACTTTTTTGATATTAAAACTAATTTTTTTCATTTCGTTGTTGTTATCAAAATTTAAAGTGCCAATTGACAAAGACTTGTTTGTTATATTGCCACTGAGTTTTGAAATTCCATCTTTTAATGAATAATGAATATCGCCATTGCAGCTAATGTCCGTAATATCTTTATCAATTTTAGCAGAGATTGACTTAATAAATGGATTAATATTTGCAGGAGAAAGAACTAAGCCTTTAAGGGTTTTTATGTTTAAATTGTAAGTGGAATGTAAAATGGTATCCGATTTTTCATGTAGCATTTTACCTTTTAAAACAAGGGTAAAAACATCAGATTCAATGTTTAAGTCAAATGGATTGTCAATTGACAGAGCCGATTTGTCGGTGTTGTAAGCTAGGCTTATTTTAAATGGATTTTTATCAATAAAAATAGAGCCATTAATTTTTTTAAAGCCATCCATTTTTGCAAGGGTTAGGTCGCCAATTCCAAATCCATCAAGCTTTAACCCATCTTGCTTTGCTATTTTAATGCTTGAGTTGACAATTTGTGTGGTATGGGAATTTTTGCCTTTAAAAAAAATGTCAAAATTTAAAAAGTCTATCATTTTATGCAATAGTGTTTTTTTGCTATCCATGTCGTCATTATCGTAGTTTATTGTTATAATGGAGTCGTTTAGCAAAAGGCTATCAATTTTTTTTGTATTAAAAGTAAAAAGGGAAATAAAGGACCTTTTTATTGTAAAGGTTGCCGCTTTTAATGCAAATTCTCCATCCTCATGCCTTGAGTACATAACTAAATTTTTAATCACAACTTTAGGGCTTGGGGAGAGGTAAAAGTGTGCGGATTCAAAGCTTACATCGGCACCAAAATTGTTTTTAAGCTGAGATATTAGCGAGTTATTGCTTAATTTTAAACCAACCGTTGACAAAAAAACTAATGGCAAAACTATTACAAATGTAACAATAATTGGCACAAAAATTGGTATTGAACCCCTTTCTTGTATCACCTCGTCGTCGTTTAGTCCGTGAGTATGAAGCTCATCTTTTTTAAAGCGAGATAGAAAATTGCTTACAAACCTAAGCATAACACACCTTTAATAACCTAACTTAAAAATAGTACAAAATTTTAGCACTTTGCATTTTATCTTTTAAAATAAAAGCTACAGCTCACTAGTCCATTGCAATGCAGGCGGATTTAACTATACAATCACTACCAACAATTAAAACAAAGTCCTCTAATTTAATTTTGGAAGTAAAGCTAAGGCTAAAAACAATAAAATCATCTTCATGCCTTACTATATTTGCACCATTAATTAAACCTTGCTCGCTAAAACTTTTAAATGTAACGGAGCTTAACTTACAAAGTGCAAAATAGCAAATTACCGAGTCGTCATTAAGCTCTTTTGCTAAGTACACCGGCACTAGTCTTTCAAGCAATTTTGTAATCATTTTTGCGGTTTTGGAGTCGCAGATTGTTTCTATTGTAATTTTAGATAGTTTTTTTACTGGGTCAAACTCACTAACATTAAGCCCTTCAATGTTATAGCCCCTTGCTGAAAATAAAGACACAACCCTTGCAAGCAAGCCAAACTCGTTGTCGGCAATAATGCTTATAATGCGTGATTTTTTGTCCTGCATTGGGTCCTTATACATAGCAAAATAAAGTTAAACAAATACTATACTTACAAATTTAAAGCAATTTTGTTTATTTGCAAGACAATTTTACAATTCTTAAAGCTTATCTAATTACTAAGCTCCGTGCAAGATATTGCTTTTTATCATTCTTTGCAATTGATAATTTTAATTCTGCCAAGATGCCTTTTTAAATGATTTTGCATTGAATTACAGACCATTTTGCAATAGTCTAAGTGACAAATGTTGCTGGGGGTAGTCTTTTGAGGCATGTAATTAAAAACAACAGCATCAAATTTGTGCAAATGGTAAGCTGACAACAGATGTGAAATTGCCCCAAGATAAGGAGCTGTAACTATGATGGACTTGCTAGGTTTAATGGCTAAAGACAGGTCTATACATAGTCCATCCTTTGCAATTGGCGATGCAAATCCGCCTGCAGTTTCAATTAAAAGATAATCGTAATTATTTTTCTTGCAATAGGCAATTGTTTTTTTGCAAAATTCAATTACATCTTGTAGTTTAAGGTTAAAGCCTTCAAGGCTTGCAGCTATATCTGGCGAAGCTGGGGTTTTTAGCATTGCAAAGCAAAGTTCTTTAAAACTAAAATGCTCTTTTGGACTTAAAGCTTTGTAGATAAGGCTTGCATCGCAGCCTCCCGCCTCATTATCGCCAAAATCTTTATCCAAGGCTCCGCTTAGCACAGGCTTGATTGCAAAAACTTTTTTACCCTTGTTTTTAAGATGTTTTATATATTTTGTTGTGAAAAATGTTTTGCCAACATCTGTTGATGTGCCGTAAATTATAACAATCTTCATTCTACTTGGATAGTTTTTCGTTTATTACCATGTTTGCCCTATTGTCTTTTTCAAGCAATAATTGATCCCTTATGCCCTTAACCACTACATAGTCACTAGTCATTGCAAATTTGATTGGGGTTTTGCGACCATCTTTCATCTCAAAAAAAGAGGGAATATTTGAATTGTCCTGAAATTTAAAATATGTATCCTTGCCATTGTCAAAAACTTCAAGGGGAGTAAAATCAAATTGGTCGCCTTCAAAGCTGTATTCATAGTTTTTATTGGTAAGGTCATTAGATTTGTTTGTAGCGTATCCACCATTGGTGGTCTGAGGCTCTGTTTTTTGTGCTTGAGCATCGGCACTAGGCTGGCTAGGAGCTGCTTTTTGATAGGCATTATCTTTTTTTTGAGCCTGATTCTGCTCTGACAAATAGTCCTTAAATTGCTGAAAGGAGTATTTCTCTCTTTCAAAAGGCACATCTGGGTAAAAAAATCTTGCAACAAATGCAACATCATAATCTACATCCTCACTTGGATAGTCGGATAGTATTTCAAAATAATAAACTCTTTTGTTTGTAATTACGGTCATATTTGTTTTAACACTTGGCTCGGTGGGTTTAATAAAAAGGCGTCTTTCAATTGGTGTAATCTTCCAAGGGTAGGGGTCGCCCACTGCTATGGTTTCAATTGTTTCATCTAGGGCAAATTCAATGATGGACTGATAACCTACATTAAATTTTAACTCAAAAATGCTGTTTTCGCTGTAGACGAGGTTTCTAATTCTTTTATCAATAACAACGGGGGTGGAAGCTGGTAGTGCAAGTGCTTTTTGAGTTGTAAAAAGCATCAAAATAGACAAAAGACATAGCTTTATATACTTTGTTTTTACTGCCATCAAGTAGCAATTAACCCTTAAAAAAAGCATTTTATTAAGCAAAATAATAACTAACAATAAATTGCTAAATACAAAAAAATGCAATAGCAAGAACTTTTTTTATTTTATCTTGTGCTTAGAAGAAAATTTACTTGATTTTTAAAAAAATGCTTATATCATTTTGTCTCTTGTTTTATAAAGATAGGATTTTTGCTTATTAAATTTGCATTTTAAGTTTTAATTATGATTGTTAAAAGAACCAAAACTGAGAAAAAAAGAATAGCTATTAGAGCTAAATCCGTTGGTAGAAGGTACGAAATTTCAGTGAGAAAAACCAACAACCATTTCTACGGTGTAGTCTACGACATGGAGGGTAAAAATATAGTTTTTTCAACTTCTAGCCTTAATCTTAAAGAGGGTGAAAAAACCTCCAACAAAGATGCTGCACAAAAAGTGGGCTTGGCAGTTGCAAGCGAGCTTAAAAACCGCAAAATTGACTCCGTGTTTTTTAATAAACTTACTTACCAATACCACGGCAAACTTGCTTCTTTTGTTGATGCAATTAGGTCTCAAGGCTTTGCAATTTAACAAACTAAAGGTTGGTAGCCATGCTTTGCAAGTTTATTTTTGTAAAAAGCTTGCGTAGATATTCTACCTCTAAAATTTTTCTAATGTTTTAGGCGTTTTATGCTATCATACCATCCTATTGCTATTGATATTTTAAATTCCATTGATGCCCTTTCGGCATCTTTAAACAGGGATTTAATAGAAATATCAAAGCTTCAACTCATACACTCTGGCTCGGAGGATTTTGCTTTGCGTGCAATATCTAGGTTTTCAAACAAAGTGAGTGGTAAAATAATGACAACATACAAAAATTGCGATATAATTTTTAGTATTTACGATATAAATGGAGGGACCAAAATTACCTCAACTCAAAGAGAAAACCCGTCCTACAGGCTAATTATACGCCCGATTGATTGCTATAAAAACTTTTTAAAAGGGCTTAGTATGTTTTCCTCGTCCTTTGTTTTGCAAAGGCTTGATGATAGTGGGTATCAAAATGTTTTTTCCTTGATTGTTTTTAACAACGGGGCAATTACAAACACCTTGTATGCAAGCTACGAAAACGACAACAAGGCTTGCTACCTTAACGGCAGGCAGGCAAAAATTGAGGAAAGAACCAGCTTTTCAATCTCCTCTGCCGCATTTAACTCTGCCGCTTTTTTACAACCTAAGCTTGCAAGAGTTGTAAAAGAGGCTTTTTCGGTTATATCAACAAACTCCATTGGTTACGACACAGCCCTGATAAGCGAAGGCAAGCTTCATGCTCTTGTGTATGACGATGAGCAACTTATTAACATATTGCCATCCTTTATTATGATGGATACTATGTTTTTTACCTTAAATCTATCCCAAGAGCAATTTGCAGGTAATTTGCAAACCTTGCAAAAAAAAGTAAATTTTATTGCAAGTGGTGCCTCCCTTTATGCAAAAGTATTATCCTTGTTATAGTAAAAAAAGATGATAAGATTTTTGTTGCCAAAAAATATTTTACCCCGTGGTAAAATAATATATGTTTCGGAAGCAAAAATTAAGCACTATTCCGTTTTAAATCTTTTTGTAATCTTTTTTGGCATAGCGGTTTTTGGGCTAGCTGGTGCAGGTATATACTTTTTTACCCTGCGTATAAACTCATCTTCTTACATCACTCAAACAGAGCTTGAAATCAAACGCCTACGCCAAGTCAACGAAACTCTTAAAAACCATCTAAACCTAATATCCGAGGATATAGACGCATTTAATGCCTATCTTGAAATTAACAAAGTAAGCAAGGCAAGTCTTAAAAAACAAAGGCTTGTAATGCAATCTGCCGAAGGTGGATACATGGACAGCTTGCAGGGCGGCAAGCCTAATCAAACCACCGAGGCAAACTTGGGGCAAGTATTAACACCAGGGCAGCTGCAGCAAGGTGCTGCTGAGGGTCAGGTTTGGGGTAAGGGTCAAATTAACAACATACAAAATAACAATCTAAACAACGATGTAAACGCCAGGCAAAATGGCCCAGCAAACAACAGTCCTACCGGCGGATTAGGTGGTGGCAACCAAGGTAGTCAGTCTTCAAATGTTGCAAATCTTGTTGCCTTAAGTAATCAAAACGAGGAGGATATTACCAAGTCCATAGCCTTGATAACTGACAAAATTACGGCGGCACACAAAAATTTACGCCTTGCCATAGAGGCAAAGATTAGGGCGGCAAAGGGTTTAAATCTTGAAGATAGTTTTTCCCTCAAAAATATTAATGACGAATTTACAAATGCTGGCTATTTATACAAAGTAAGCTATAATCAAGCCGCAAATCAAATTTTACCAGCCAGTGGGGAGTTAGATACCCTTTATAATGGCGGCGAGATGCAAAGCGGTAGTCAAATTGAGCTTTTAAGCGAGACTCAAAGAATTTACCTAGACAACCTTAATCTTAAATACAAAATTAACATTCTTAAAAAACTCGATAGTCTTATTGCAAATGCTCCAAGCGACCGACCTATGGATTTTTACACTAGAATCTCAAGTTATTTTGGCGGCAGGATTGACCCAAAGGGGCACTATCATGCCTTTCATCACGGCATTGATATAGTGGGTGAAAAAAACGAAAAAATCAAAGCAGTCGCCGATGGTATGGTAATTAACGCATCTTGGCTTGGTGGCTATGGTAATTATATTGAAATCAACCACGGCCACGGCATAAAAACAGGCTATGGGCACTTAAGTAAAATTTTGGTTTCTAGGGGCGACAAGGTTAAAAAAGGCGACATTATTGCAGTTCAGGGCAGCACTGGCAAAAGCACAGGCGACCATCTGCACTACGAGGTTAAAGTTGGAGGTGTGCGTAAGGACCCTATGCTTTTTATGCGTCAGGCTCAGTTTGCCGGCTTGCCACTTTAGATATTAAGTAGGTAGCTAAATAAATTTTTCTTGCAATCTCTGCTTTGTAAAAAATATTATCAAGTAATTTTTTGTTGCAAGTTATCACTTTAAAATAAAAGGTTTATACATACAGCAATAGCTATTTGCCACTATATCCTTTTTGCATGCAATGAGCTTGTATTAAATTTGCAATAAAACAAAGTATTTTTATTGACTTAGCTTAAAACAAATTTAAAATAATGCCAAATCAACTTTGGCACATCTGCAATCTAATTTTACAATTGGGTTTGCCGTAAGATTGATTATTTGATTTGGTATTTTGTGTGCTGTTAGTAAAGCTGATATGGCATTATCATTTGTTATTGCAAGCGACCATGCTGGCTTTGACCTTAAAACATCCTTGCTGCAAGACGCACACTTTGCAAAAACAACAAACATTAATTTTATTGACTGTGGTTGTTTTGCAAAAGACTCCTGTGATTATCCAGATATAGTTCTTGGTGCCATTGATAAATATAAAGAGCTAAAAAAAACATCTGATGCAAGCGTGATGATTTTGCTTATATGTGGTAGCGGAATAGGGGTTAGTATTGCAGCAAATAGACATACTTTTATTAGGGCGGCACTTTGTAGTAATGCCACGCTTGCAGAGCTTGCAAGGGCACATAACGATGCAAACTGCCTTTGCTTAGGTGCAAGATTTACCAAAATTGACGAGGCTAAAAAAATTATTGCAAGTTTTTGTAATGTTAATTTTGAGGGTCAAAGACATCAAAAAAGAGTTGACAAGTTAAGTTTGCCCGTTTAGAATTTTGCTTTAGAATTATCAAGTATTACTTTTGTAAATTTTATGAAGTGCGTTTCCTCAATTAAAAGTGCTAAAAAGCGTGATAAAAACTGCCAAGTTATAAGAAGGGGCAAAAAACTTATCGTTATCAACAAAAAAAATCCAAGATTTAAAGCAAAACAATAGCCATTGCAATAAATCGTGCAGGACTATATAAATGTTGCAATAATATTAGCCGGTGGTAAGTCTACAAGATTTAACCAAGAGAGTGATTGCAAACACTCTCTTTACATGCAAAAACTTTTGCAGCCAATGATTAATGGCTTAACAGTTTTGCAAAATGCAGTAATGCCTTTTGCAAAAAGCGAGTGTATTGATTTTATAATTCTATCTTGTTGCAACGCCGATGTGGCGAGTAGTATAAAAGACCTCAATCTTACACAAAAACCTATATATTTTTGCAATGGAGGGCAAACTCGCTTTGCAAGCCTTATTAATGCGATTGCAAAGTTGACAGAGGTAAAAAGTAATAACAATCAAAACCACAAAGATAGCAATATTAACTTGTTGATACACGATGGTGCAAGACCCCTTGTTAGCGCCGAGCTTATTGCATCTGTGCAAAAAGCAACTGCATTGCACCAAACTTGCGTTGTGCCAATTGTTAAAGCCGTTGATAGTGTAAAGGCATTGCAAGTTAACACCAACATGCTTCAGTCTAAGATGTTAAATCGTGATACGATAGGTCTAGCACAAACGCCTCAGGGTTTTAATTTTGCTTTTTTGCAATCGTGCTTAAGTAAAATAAGTATGCTAAGTCACGAAATTACAGATGATGTAAGTATAGCTCAACTTGCAAAACAAAGATCTTACTTTGTTGATGGTAGTCAGCAAAATATTAAAATTACAAATAAAATTGACCTTGATATTGCAAATTTTTTACTCTCAAGAGTTTTGTAATTCCGACTCCATAATCTTTATGCTAAGCTCAATCTAAAAAAGTACAATAACCTTTTGGTTGATAAATTACGACTTACCAATGTGCAAACAGGGAGTTTAATTTTTTTACACCTCTTTAGCTTTGTAAATAGTGAGAGGAACTTTGTTTGGGGTGAAGTGTTGCTTAAAAAATGTATTTGGTATTGCCTATCAGCCTAATAAAATCTTGTTAAGCATGTTTGTGCCGTTTTGCATGATTACCTTTGCTGCATTTTTATTTGCAAGATTTACACACCCAGCAAGATTAAGATTTTTTATAACCCCATAAATAAAGCCGCCCATAAAGATGTCGCCGGCACCAGTTGTGTCAACGGGGTTTAAAATTGGCTCGGTGCCAAACTTGCACAAGGATGTTGCAAAGCCGTGTTGCAAATTATAATCCTCGCTTTTGTAAATGCAGCAGCCCTCACTGCCATTGGTAATAACAAATGTAATATTGTTTGTGAAGCTTATTTTGCAGGATGCAAGTTGCTTGCTTAAGGCGTCAAACTCCTCCTTATTTCCAAAAACAAAGCTACAATATTTGTTGATAATTTCAATCATCTGACTAAAACAAGATGTAACGCAAAAGGCATCCGAAAGGCTCATTACAACTTCCACACCGTTAAGCTTTGCAACATGGCAGATTGCATTGATAGACTCCATATTTAACTTATTGAAAAAAAGATAGCCCTCAATTATCAAAAATTTGCAAGAGCTAAGCGATAGCTGTGTTTTGAGGGAAATGTCATCAAAATCAATATAATTTAAGCTATCTATGGCTGTGCACATGGTTCTTTGCCCATCTGGCGTGATAAGCACTGCAGACCTAGAGGTAAAAATTGCAGGATTTACATTGAGGGCAAAGTTATTTTGTGTGTTTTGCTTGTAGTCAGTGCCTTCGGAATCCTCTGATATGTTTGCAATAAGGCAGCTTTGAACGCCCGCCTGATTTAAAAATCTTATTGTATTTGCAACTGAGCCACAAAAATCGGTGCAAATTACCTCACCGCAAGAGAGTATGTTGTTAAAGGCATCAAGGCTAACAAGGTGCATCTGCCCTTTGTTTAAGTTGTTTTGCAGCAATATATCGTCAGTTACAGAAATTGTATAATCAACAATTGCACCACCAAGCCCAGCACATTCAATATTTTTGTAGTCTATAACAAGATTTTTTACATTGCCAGAGTTAATAATCTTGTTGGTTACTTTGCCCAAAAGCTTGTCCTTGATTGAAAAAAACAAATTAAGAGCAAGCTTTACGCTTTTTGCAATTTTACTCGCTAAACTCATATCATTAAATATGAACAACTCTTGACTCGCTATCCAAAACGGATTCGTGTATCATCTCGCTTAATGTAGGGTGTGGAAAGATTGTTTGTATAAAATCAAGCTCTGTGCCCTCCATTGTTTTTGCAATTAAAAAGGTTGATATAAACTCGGTTACATCGGCACCAAATAAGTGTGCGCCAAGAATCTCTCCAGTTTTTTTATCAAAAATCGTTTTAACAAGTCCGTCAGTTTTGCCAATTGCTATCGCCTTGCCATTTGCCATGTATGGAAACCTGCCAATTTTAACATCGTATCCTAGTTCCTTCGCCTTTGCCTCGCTAAGTCCAACCGATGCAATTTGCGGGCTTGTGTAAATGCAACCTGGTATGTTAAGCGGATGTATTGGATGCACTTTTTTAATGTCGTACTTACCAAGCTTTGCAGCTATCACCTCGCTTGCTATAATGCCCTCGTGGCTAGCTTTGTGAGCAAGCCATGGTCCTTTTGTTACATCGCCAATTGCAAGTATTTTGGCATCCTCGGTTTCAAGATGTTTGTTTGTTAAGATAATGCCTTTTTCATCTTTTTTTACCTTTGTTTTTTCAAGACCAAGAGCATCGCTATTTGGCACAACGCCGGTTGCCATAATTATTTTGTCAAAATCTTCTGTTTTTACCTCACCTGCAGATGTTTTATAGGTAACGCTCACGCTATTTGAATTTTTTACAAACTTAACCAAGCCTGCAGAGGTTAATATGTTTAGCCCCTGTGCCTTGAAGGATTTTTCGGCGAGTTTGCAAATTTCGGCGTCTTCGGTGGGTAAAATTCTATCCTGCATTTCAAGCACGGTAACCGATGATCCAAAGGTGTTAAAAAAACTTGCAAACTCAATGCCTATTGCCCCCGAGCCTACAACTAGGAGCTTTTTTGGAAGCTCACTTTGCACCATTGCCTCTTTGTAGGTAAGAACCAGCTTGCCGTCCGCTTCAAAATCCTTGATGATTCTTGCCCTTGCCCCAGTTGCAATAATAAAGTAATCTGCGGTAATTTTTTGCCCTTTAACATCTATTTGAGATGAGGATTCAAATTTTGCCTCACCTTCAACAACTTCAATTTTGTGTTTTTTCATCAAGCCCTTAATACCACTTGATAGCTTTTGCGAAACATCCCTTGACCTTTTAACAACATCAGCAATATTAAATTTAACCGCTTTTTCATCAACACTAAGCCCGTAAGACGAAGCCTCTTTTATCGTCTTATAAACCTCCGCACTTTTAAGTAGTGCCTTTGTGGGTATACATCCCCAGTTAAGGCATATACCACCAAGATGCTCCCTTTCAACAAGGCAAACTTTTAAACCAAGCTGAGCCGCCCTTATTGCAGCAACATAACCACCGGGCCCACCACCTATTACGCAAACATTGTATCCAGACATATCTTTAATTATATCAACTACAAAAATACATAAAATAAATCATTCAAGGTAGTTGTAATTCATTTTTTATAATAGTCTATTATTTTGTTTTAATTGACATTGTAATACCATATGCCATTTTGGTATGCCGTTTTGCAAGCTTGGCTTGCAATTAGCAATAAAGTAGTATAAGATATAATGCTAAATCATGTACAAAATTATTCCATTTTTTAGTGGCGGCTCGTTTGAAATTAGGTAATTGTTAATGCCTGATATGGAGTTGATTAGATATAGTTATTTGACATATTAGTTGGAGCCTTATAAAGAAAAATAATAAAAACATTGAATTATTTTTTACTATCAATATACACTATATAGAGTATGACAAAATAGATTTTTTATTGTATTTGTAATTTTATTTTTTGTTATTTTTATGGCCTGCGTAAAATTTACATCTGTTTTTGCAATTGCTGCACTTGCTTTTGGGGCTGTTTTTAATGGTGCCCTTGCTAAGGATTGTAGCCCTATATTGACTATTGATATTGAGAGGGTTGCTAACGAGTCCAAAGCTGGTAAAGATATGCAGGATAAAATGCAAAAAAAACAATCTAGCTTGCAAGCAAAAATTGAGGAAAAGAAAAAGGAAATCACCAAAAAAGCTGATAGCATAAATGCTCAAAAATCCAAGATATCCGAGGCAGAATACAACAAAAGAGCCGATGCTTTGCAAAAGGATGTTATGATGCTTGATGGTAAGTTTCAGGCTGATTTGCAGGATATGCAGGAAAAACAAACTGCTGCAAGTCAAAAACTTGTTGATGCAGTTAAGGAAATTGCAAAAAAAATTGCTTTAGATAAAAAATCTGCAATCGTTATACCTTCAAATGTTGCATTTTATAGCGATGAAAAACATGACATAACAAAGGAAGTTATTGAGGCTCTTGATAAATCTGGTAAAAGTATTGACATTGACTAATAGCTAATACACTTAATTGTTTAATTACTTTTTTGGTTATTGATGGCTTATACTATGGCAAAACTTAGTGATAAAATTGGTGATAAAAGCAATGTGGCAAGTGATGCCGTAGTGCTGGAGTATTTTAATAAGATGGTCTTTTCTCGTAAATTTGAGGAGGCTTGTGTTAAACTCTACCTTTCAAAACTTATAGGTGGTTTTTGTCATTTATATATAGGGCAGGAGGCTGTTGTTAGCGGTGTTTATGCTGCAATACAAAAGGGTGATCAGGTTGTTACTAGTTACCGTGATCATGTTCATATCTTGATGTCGGGTGCGGACCCAAAGAGGGTCATGGCAGAGCTTTTAGGCAGATACGACGGCGTTTGCAAGGGTAAGGGCGGTTCAATGCACTTGTTTGACACGCCAAACGGCTTTTATGGCGGGCATGGCATTGTGGGGGCACAGGTGCCAATCGGTGCTGGCATTGCTTTTGCCAACAAATACAATGGCAATAACAATTTATGTGTAACTTTTTTTGGCGATGGTGCTTTGCATCAGGGGCAGGTCTACGAGTCCTTCAATATGGCAAAGCTTTGGAATTTACCTGTGATTTTTATTATTGAAAACAACGAATATGCCATGGGTACCTGCGTTGCTAGGGCATCCAGCACTGACGAGCTTTACAAAAGAGGCGATTCCTTTAACATTAAAAGCCTTAGGGCGGACGGAATGGACTTTTTTGAGGTCAAAAAAACAATGGACGAAGCTGTTAGCTATGTTAGAGGCGGCAATGGCCCAATGCTTATTGAGTTTAAAACTTACAGATACAGGGGACACTCTATGAGCGACCCTGCAAAGTATCGTAGCAAGGATGAGGTTGAAAAATACAAAAACGAGAAAGACCCAATTGAATCGCTAAAAAACTACATTTTTAGCAAAAAACTATTAAAAGATACTGACATTGAGGCAATTTACAACAAGGCTCAGGATGAAATGGACGCCGTTGTTGAGTTTGCAAAAAACTCTCCGCTGCCACCACTTGAGGAACTTTTTACCGATATAGTTAGATAACATAAAGGATATGCAATTGCTTCTTGAGTTATTGACCGATGAAATACCCGCTGGCGACCAGCTTGATGCAAGGTTAAGCCTTGCAAATATTGCAAAAAAGCTTTTTACTGAGATTGGCATTGCCTTTGGCGGTGTTGATGTTTTTGCAACGCCACGCAGGCTTGTTTTGCTTTGCAGTAATGTAAGTAGCCTTGCAATTTTGCCAAGTAAGATATCAAGGGGGCCGGCAAAAACCGCTCCGCAAAAAGCCTTAGATGGCTTTTTAGCTGCAAACAAAATCACTCTGTCTCAAACCTACGAGCAGGATGGCTATATATATTATAAGTGCCCAGAGCAGTCTATTGATGCAAAAAAGGCTCTGGAGGCAATTTTACCTAAGGCACTGGAGGAGCTTAGTTTGTCTTGGCTTAAGTCCATGCCGTTTAACCAAAGCAAAAAATTGTGGATTAGGCCAGTAAGGTCAATTCTGTGCCTGTTTGGCACTCCTGAATGTAGCGATATTTTAGCGTTTAGCTTTGCAGGCATTGAAGCATCAAACAAAACAAGTGGTAATAGGTTTTATGCCCCAGAGGTTTTTGAAGTTAAAAATTTTGATGACTACAAGCAAAAATTGCAAAATGCCTTTGTAATACTCAGCCACGAGGCAAGAATTGCAAATATCAAGGAGCAGATTGCAAAAATTGAGACTATTTACGGCATAAAATACGATGGCGATGAGGCATTGATTAACGAAAACGCAATGCTTTGCGAGTGGGTAAGGCTTTTGCCATTGCAGCTTGGCGACATTGAGACTTTAAATGTGCCAGACGAGCTGATTGTGGAGACTGTCAAAAAAAATCAAAGATACTTAATATTTAAAAACCAAGACGGCACCATATCTGGCACTTGCTGCATAGTAAGCAATAATCCTTTTGACAAAGAGATGACAAATTCAAACATCACCTCTGGCAACTTAAAAGTGCTTAATGCAAGGCTTAAGGATGCAAAGTTTTTTGTGGAACAAGATTTAACAATAAACCTTAAAGATAGGGCGGAAGATCTTAAAAAAATCCAATTTATACAAGGCTACGGCTCTGTTTTTGACAGAACTCAAAGAATGCTCCTTCTTGCAAAACATTTTAACGCACTTGCAAATCTTGACATAGATGAGGCTAAGCTTGAAAGGCTCTTTGCCATGTTAAAAAGCGACCTTACAACCCAAAGCGTTAAGGAGTTTGACTGCCTGCAGGGCATAATCGGTGCTTTTATAGCTGGTTTGCAAGGCGAGGATGCTGGCATGCAAGAGGCTATAAAAACACAGTACAATCAGGCGGTTTTGCAGCATAACAACCTTGCAATCCTTGCAAAACTTTGCGACAATTTGGATAAAATTTACTGCTATTTTGCAAGTGGTAGTTTGCCTACTTCTTCAAAAGACCCATTTGCCCTTAAGCGCGCGGCAAATGTTGTTGTTGCAATCTTGCTTGAGGCAAAATTGAGTCTTAGCTTGCAGGATTTAATCTTGGCTTGCAAGAGTATTTTTAAAGATGTGCCGCTTGTAATGCCAGAGGATTTTGATGCAAATTTGTATCAGTTTTTTTACGAAAGATTTGCATTTTACTTTAAGCAATCGGGTGCCTTGCCAGAGGTTCAGACCCCTCTTTTAAGGCTTTGTCTTTGCGGCACCGGTGCAAGCCTTGTGTTTTGGCGTGATTTTATTGATAAAATTTATGCAGGGCAGGTGGTTTTGCCTCAGCAGCAGCAAATTGTGCCGGCGATTAAACGCGGCTTAAGTTTGTTAAAAAGCAAGGGGCATGATGCGTTTTTGGCTCATGGAGCGATATACAAGGACGCAATTAGCCATTTTGCCAATTCCGCAAAGCTTAACAACACCTTTGCTGGGCATGTGCCTGCCGCTTTGCTTTTTGATGCTTTGCTTGGGTTTTTAAATGCTTCCGCACTATGCGACATTAGGCTTAGCTATACAAAATTTGCCGTTAAAAAGGATGCTATTAAAAAAGATGATTTTGCTTATTTGGTTCCTAATTCATCAGGCTTTGGGCTATTGGGCGTTAAGCAGGAGTTTGCATCTGTTTTGTTACCTGCAGAGCTAAGTTTAAGAACCTTTTTTGCAAAAAACGAATGGCAACAGCATTTTGCCACCCTAGCCACCTCCCTTAATCTATTTTTGGACGAGGTGCATATCGACACGCTTGAAAGCCAAGAGTTAAAAGACTCTTGTATCCAGCTTTTGCACTTTACCTGCATACCTTTTGTTGTTTTAGTGTAGATTTTTTGCTTTAGGATATATGACAAATCACTCACACTACGCAGTTGTTGTTATAGGGGCAGGGCATGCTGGCATTGAGGCATGCACCGCAGCTGCCAGAATTTGCAGGCAATACGCACCTCAGCAAAAAGTTGCTTTGGTTACTTTAAAGCAGAGTAACATTGGTGAGATGTCGTGCAATCCTGCTTTTGGTGGCATTGGCAAGGGTACGATAGTTAGAGAGATTGACGCCATGGACGGTATAATGGGCAAAGCTGCCGATATGGCTGGGATACATTTTAAGGTTTTAAATCAAAAAAAAGGTCCAGCTGTTTGGGGTTATAGGTGCCAAGCGGACAGGAGTCTTTACAAGCAAGCGGTAAATAAGTTGCTTAAAGAATACACAAACTTAGATATTATTTTTGACGCCTGTGAGGATGTGCAGCCTGAAGGCTGTGATAAAAAAGTATTTTTACGCAGCGGCAAGGTGTTAAGTGCAAAATCTATAGTTTTAACAACTGGAACCTTTCTGTCTGGCATGATTCTTCAAGGGGAGTTAAGAATACCAGCTGGCAGAATAGACGAGGAACCAAGTTATGGACTTTCCAAAACTCTTGCAAGATATAATTTTGACCTAGGACGCCTTAAAACTGGCACACCCCCGCGTTTGCATAAGGATAGCATAAATTGGCAAGAGCTTGAAACCCAGCACGGCGACGGCACGGATGCAAGAATGTTTTCCTATCTTCACTCGGCACCTTTTGCACGGCAGGTTTGCTGCTATATTACATCAACAAATGCAAATACAAAGCAAATTATTTTAGCAAACAAGGATAGGTCGCCTGCTCTCTCGGGGCAGATTAAGGCTTTTGGTCCAAGATATTGCCCCTCAATTGAGGACAAGATTAGAAGATTTGAAAACGAAAATCACAGAGTTTTCTTGGAGCCGGAGGGTTTGGATAGCGACCTTATCTATCCAAACGGGCTTTCAACATCCTTACCGGCAGATGTGCAGGACGCATACATGCGTAGCATAAAAGGGCTTGAAAATGTTAAGATAGTTCAATATGGTTATGCAATTGAGTATGATTTTGTCAACCCTCAGGAGCTTAAAAACACACTGGAAACCAAAAAGGTTGCAGGCCTATTTTTTGCAGGGCAAATTAACGGCACCACAGGCTACGAGGAAGCCGGAGGGCAGGGCATTATAGCAGGTTTTAACGCTGGGCTTGTTGCATGCGGGCTAGGTAAAACATTTACAACCTCAAGGGACGAAAGCTACATTGGCGTAATGATTGACGACCTAATTTTTAAAGGCATTAAGGAGCCTTACAGAATGTTCACTTCTAGGTCGGAATACAGGCTTTCTATCCGTGCGGATAATGCAGACCAAAGAATGACGCCAAAAATCATAGCCCTAAACATCTGTAGCCAAGATAGGGCAGAGGCTTTTGCAAAAAAACAAGCTGCAATTAGTGATTTTAAGGCAATTTTAAGATCGCAAAAACTTAGTCCAAACGAGCTAAAGGCAATTGATGATAGCTTTGTTGTGGCAATGGACGGCATCAAGCGGGACGGATACGAGATATTATCTAACAAAAACTACGGGCTTGAAAGTATTGAAAAAATCTTTGCAAACAAAATAAGTCAATTTACTGATGATGTAAAAGAGTGCGTGTATATTGAGGCAAAATATTCCAACTATCTTGAAAGGCAAAAGCAGGACATTGACTTTTTACGCAAAGAAGGCGACATAGCCATACCACAAGATGCTGATTTTGAAGATATAAAGTCCATCTCATCCGAAATAAAAGAAATTTTAAAAAAGCTAAAACCGCAAAAAATCTCGGATTTATATCAAATTCAGGGTATTACCCCAGCAAGCATCATTGCAATCACCATTTATTTTAAAAGCAACCTTGGGTAGATTGGGTTTTGTTTGTAAAATGAATAAATTTGTTGATAAGTGTGTTTTTAAGTATCTTTGAAGGATTTGGCTTAAATTATAAACCAATACCACAAAGTGCAAAACCCTTAGGTGACAAAAGCAAAGATATTGCAGGGCAGCTTGGCAAAGCTGATGTGAAAAATAAAAATGACAATCAAAAAACTGCAACTTCTAAAAAAACGAGCAGCAAATAGCCAAATCTCTTACTCTACACAGCCAAGCAAATACCAATTCCTCTCTATTTCTCTCTGTAATCTCCTATTACAATCTAAAAAAACTATGAGTCACCCCGAACTTGCTCTTAAAGCGGATTTTTTATCTATGATTCTCCTTAAATGGAGGGGGTTGTTAATTACTCCCCTTTATTTATTGCATTTCCACCCTTGCGATTGGATTAATGCTGTTTTGCTTTCCAATCCTTGCGATTGATTTTGTGTTTTCTTTAATTCACTATAGATTTTTTGAGACGAATCATTTTCTTCATGGTCTATATCATAAAAATTGATACCACTAATATCTTGCGTTTCATTAATATCTTCTCGCGTTTCCAATCTTTCATAACCACCATATACTTGTCTGGTATCTGCGTAGTTTAACGATCTATTAGCTTGAGTTTGAGTTTTTGAACTAAAGAGCGATTTTACATATTCCAAACATATTTGATACCATGGTTTATTTGTGTCATTGTTCACAAGTCTTTGTTCTTGTTTAAGGTTTAAATCATCCGATTGATTTTGTTGCACTTCCGTGGTTTTTTCATCGCCTTTCGGTGTTCTTGTGAAAGTTTCGACTTGGGCATTATTTTCGTAGTCCTCTATGTTGATGCTACCAGCAAGAACATTAAAATCACGAAAGTTGTTACTTTTTTGTTCTACAATGCAAGGCTTAGTAAATACAACTTTTTGATACTTGCTGGAATCTAACTTTCTGTTGCCAATGAAACGCTCAACATCTTCCTGCGATTTTAAGTAATAAACAGTTTTTGTATTGGTTAATGTATTATCTTTGCCAAGTAATAGATTTTTTACAGCTTGTTTAAAAACTTTCATATCACCATCATTTTTCAGATCAAAGGAATAGAATGCAGAGTTTTCATCATCAAATTTTTTTGGCAATAATATTGTATCACCAGTTTTTAAAAATATCAAATCTTTGTAATCAGTGTTGGCATTTTCATATACTTTATTACCATTTATATCAACTTTTTCAAATTCTTTAAAGTTGTTCTCAATGTAACTAAAGGAATCTCTAAGTTTATCTTTCATTCTAAGCTCTCTAGCTTGTTTCTCAACTCCGTTTTTAAAGGATAATGTTTCAAATTTCCCAAGGTATTTGTTTTTAACATACACTGAGCCTGCAATGATAGTGTTTGGTACGCCACCTCTACCTTCAAACAAAAGAAACGGCTTGTTGTTATTAAGTTTAATACCATCTACTCTCAACGCTTCACTTTCCAGTCCATAACCATCGGTAATATCGAAATCAGTTAGACGTTCTCTATCAGCTCTATGTCCACCGTCGTAAATTGCGGATGTATAAAATTTCTGCTCAGGTTTGCCTTCAAAAACCTTTTCCAATTCTTGGTTATTTGTAATTAATTTTACAGTTGCTATTTTAGCTTTTTCTTCATCTGTTTTTGTGTTAATTTGTTCCGCTTCGTAAGCTTTTGATGTTGCGTAGAACTCATTACCGCTTTTTGGCACGATAAAATAATTGCCGACTTTGAAAATACCTTTCTTTGTTTCAATACCGCCAATTTGTTCGAGAGGATTGTTTTGCATAAGGTATAATAAATAATAAATCATCAATTAAATTATAATTACAAAATTTAATTTGTCAATGTTATTTTTATTTTTTGCAACATTAATTGTATCACACATTATCCGCCTTAAGGTTTAGCAGGGGCGATATAACGGATATAACCTTTGCGGCTATTGGGGCGGTTACTGTGCCTCCGTAAAGGTCGCGGTAGCCGTATATACCAGAGGCTTTGGTTGGCTGGGGTTCGTCCATACCAACATACATAACATACTTTGGCTGCGAGCATGGAAAGACGGCAAAAAAAGATACAAATTTTTTCTTCTCGCTCCACGACTTAGTTGACATATCAAACTTATTTGATGTGCCTGTTTTGCCGCAAATTTTGTAGCCTTTGATGTTTGCACGGCGTGCGGTGCCCTCTGTAACAACCTTGTTTGCTATTTCAGTTGCGGTTTTGGATGTGCTTTCAAGCACAACTCTTTTGCCAACAAAACCCTTGTTGCCATTTTTAATGAGGGTTGGATTTACAAAAATACCATTGTTGACTATTGCATTTGCTATTGCAATAAACTGTAGTGGCGACATTGAAACCCCATAACCAAAAGAGGTTGTAACAATACGGGACATGCTAAGGTCTTTTTTATTAAAGATTGGGCGTGCAATCTCGCCTTCTGGCAGGTTGATTTGTGGTTTTGCAAACACTCCTAACAGTTCTAAAAATTTTATGTAGTTTTCCTTGCCAAACATCAGGGCGATAAGCCCGCTACCCACATTGGATGATTTGTAAAAAACCTCGTTTAAAGTTAAATAGGCTTGGTCGTTATGAACATCGGTAATTACCTTGCCGGACTCAACCCTTAGGCCTCCGGCGACATAAAACTTGCGTTCGGGTTCTACGCCATTTTCAAGTGCGTAGGCTAGGGTGAAAAATTTAAACACAGAGCCCAAGTTGTAAATGGCTGCCGTAACCTTGTTTTGCATTTGGGGGTCGGATGGATTGATACTGTTGTTTGGGTCAAAGTCTGGCAGGGAAACCATTGCCACAACCTCACCAGTTTGCACCTCCATTATCACACCAAAGGCACCGGTAGCCTCAAAAGTTTTAACGCCCTGGGCAAGCTCCTCGTGCAAGACGGTTTGCACTCTTTTGTCTACGGTTATTTCAATTTGCTGCTCGCGGAGGTTGTTGTCGTAGTATTTTTCAAGCCCTGCACTGCCACGCCCAGCAAGATTGGAATATCCAACAACATGGGCAAATAAATTGCCGTCTGGATAACTTCTTTTGTAAGACTCATCAAGCCTTATACCTACAAGCCCGTTTTTTATCAGGCGGTCAAGAGCCTCATTTGACACATTGCGTTTTACAAGTATCCAGTTTTTGCGTTCAAGCTTTTTGGCAAAATCAGCCTCATCCAGCTCGGCAAACTCATTTTTAAGCAAGGCTATCGTTTGTTTTTTATCAACAACTATTGATGGGTCAATGTATAAATCCTTGCTTTTTAAAGTTATGGCAACAAAGCTACTATCGGCGGTAACTATCGGGTACTTGTATCCATTAACATCATCGGCAACATTGCCGGCCTTGCCCCCTCCGGTAAAATATATAAAAAACAAGCGGATGCAAATTGCAAGGCAAATGCCAATAATCACATAAAAAATCAAGGCGATTTTAAATTTATCCGCTTGCAAAAAAAGCATTTTATCCTTATCTTTTTGCATAATTTTGTAAGTTATTAATTAATTTTTTTTATAGTGTAGCTTTCAATAAAAAATTTGATTGACGAGGCCTTGCCATCCTGCATTATCTTTATGGGTCTAAAGTAAAAATATATCCTAGCAACATAACGCTCGTTTAACACAACTTGCCCATCTTGATCCTGATACTGCACACTAAATACCACAATTGCCTCGTCGCCTATTTGCGATGGGGTTAAAAATTTGCGTATTTTGCTTGTAAGGCTACGCACCTCATCCACAAAAGTAAAATTTACAATCTTTATTTTACGGCTGTAATAAGATATGTAGGAGGGTATGTAGACGCTGCTAAATCTGTTTTGAAAGACATTAAACATATTTTTTTGCAGGCTGCCATCGGCAAAAATATTGTTCTTTTTGTCAAGCTCCTTTTGCCTGTCCGCCGAGGAGTCAAATTGCTCTAGCTTAATAATAAAATCTTGAATTAAAAACTTTGCTATCGCTTTGTCGCTGTGTTTGTTGCGATTATCGGTAATTTTTTTGATATGCAAGGCGGTTTGCGGGGATACTGGATTTACAACAACCCCGTTTATGGAGCTTGGCTTCATTATCTCGTTAAACAGCAGATAGAGGGCAAATGTTGTAATGATGCAGATAAAACCCGAGATTAATATAAAAACCGAACGCATTTTGTATTGCATTAGATATTTTTGAAAAAACCACTCTCTTGCATTCTTAAAATACTCGTCGTTAATATACATATCGCTTGCAACAGACTGCATGTTAGGCTCTGTAGCAGCTGCAGATTCGTATAGCGTATCAATATTTTTATTTTGATTCATCTTGTTGTTTTGCAATAAATATGACAAAAATTACAGAAAACACAACATACACAAGCACAATATCAATCAAAAAAGCCTGCTTGTTTATTGCGGCAAAAATTAGTATCATAGCACAAAACGCAGAATTGACAGCCGATAATATAGGCAGCTTTTGCTTAAATGGCATCTTTTTAAAGGCAAACAAAATTATATAGCAAGCCAAAATGGCAGCAGATATTATAAGGGTGATATTTTGTAAATTAAATTGCATTTTTTAACTAATAACTAAACTAATAATCTCTTTGGCTAAAAAGGGAATAGCTTTTGTTTGCTTTGTCGTCAAGATTTGAGTTTGTGCCCTCGCATTTTTGACGCAAAATAACATCCTTAACAAAGCTATAAATTTTTACATTTTCGCCGTCTTTTGCTAGATTTTTTAAATATTTCATATCACCGCAATCAAGTTTTGACCTATAGGGTTCAAGGCTCATCAACACCTTAAAGGCGTAAAAATTACCGTGATAAATTGCATAAAGCAAGGGGTCAAAACCCTTGCGGTCCACAAGGTCGTATTTGGTGTGGGTTTGCAAAAGTATGTTAAAAATATCGTGCTCAAAGTTGGATATAGCAATATGTATAGGGCAAATACCGCTTTTGTTGCAAATGTTGGGGTCAGCTCCGCCGTCAATAAGCAAATAAAATGCCTGAATATTATTGTATCTAGTAGCATAGTTTAGCATTGTGTTGCCAAACTGGTCTTGCGTGTTGATAAGCCTTTTGTTTTTAACATAATCTAGCATTGCTTTTAAATGCTCTATGCGGTCAAGATTTTTTACATTTTGAAACATTAAGAACAAAATTTTCATTTCCTCGTGGTTATCAAAGCTTGGAATGTGGGCATTTTCGGGGCTTGTTTTGTCGTTAAGCAAGACAAGAGGTATTTGGTATTTTGTGTCTGTGATGTCAGCTTTTTTAAATGTTGGGTTTGGGTAAGAGTCCGCTATGCCTGTTTTTTTTAGTGCCTTTACAACTGGTTTTTCCTCCTGTTGCGAGCTAAAAAATCTACGGATTTTTTTTGTAATGCGTGCAAAAATACCATCGTTTGCATCGCTTGATGTTCTGGCTCTTGAGCCTTCATCTAAGCTTGGTATTACAAAGCCAGATTTTTTTGCATCGATCTCTGTATCGCCCTGAGGGGATTGTGATGGGTTTGGGCTTGGTTTTATGTTTTGCTTTTTGTCATCTTCGTCTTTTTCTGTCAGTGCTTTAGCTAAGCCGCCAAGAAGCCCCGTGTTGTTACCTCTATCTATCTTGCCGCCTAAGCTTGAGGTGTTTTGCTGGTTTTTTGTTTGCGTAATACTGCCCTCAACCTCTAGGTCAGTTTTTACAGGGGCAATCGGAGCCTCGCTTACTGGCTCAGATGGCATCTCAAGGCTTACAGGTGCAGCACTTGGCTTGTAAGCTGCAAAGCAAAATATACACCAAAAGCTAGCAAGGCAAGCAAATAAATGCCTTAAGATTAAAGGTTTATATTTCATCCTTTGTTAATAGTAATACTTCATTTTTATCGGAGTAGCTTAGTTCCTTTTTTAAAACAACTTCAAGATACTGGGTGTTTAGGGTTTCCTCGCTTAAAAAAGCGATTTTTTTTTCCATTTCGAGATTTTCGGGTAAAATTTTGTAGTTTAACATCTTGCTAAGCTCTTGTTTTTGAGTCCTAAGTGATGAAATACCAACTATACCGTCCTTTGAAAACACAATATTAAAAAAAATATAAATATTTACAAAACACAAAACAAATATCAAATATAACCTCATATTTATCAAGTATTTATTAACGATTTCCGCTAGGGGCGGTAGAATTGCTAGATGCACCTTGCGAGGCTGACATTGCCGAGCTAGCAACAGAGCTTGCGGTGGAACTTAAAGACGAACTACCGCCGGAGCTTGAAGAGGATCCGCCAGAGCCAGAGGATTTGCCATTGGACTTTGAGCTTGCAGAGTCGTAATACCTAACCGCACTGTAAGACGACTTAACCTGCTTAAAGATAGGTAATTTAATATCCTGATTTACAATTATGGTAATGCGGGTGCCTTGGTTGATTGTGATTCTGGGGCCAGTTTGAAACATGCTTTTTACAATATCCTGAGTGCTTGAGGTTAAAAGCTGAGTTAATTGCTGCGATGCAGCTGAAGCTGGCGTTTGAATTGTTTGCATTAACTGATTTTGCCCAACATTTGATGCAATGGAGCCATTTGGCAAATTGTTATTAATTTGTGATAAGGCAAGAGCATTACCTATGGTAATTAAAGATGTTAAAAATGTTGCGCCAAACATGTCGCCATAGTTGTTGTCAAGGTCGCCCTCAACGCCCGCTCTACCAAACTGATCTGCTGCGTAACTACTTAAGTCAACGGACACGCCGTCTGGTCTTATTATCCTTGTAAAGTTTATGCCAAGCCTTGCAATACCGCGGGAAACATTACTTTGGTAGCTACCATAAAGCCTGGAGCCTCGTGGTATTAAGATGTTGTCCGAAATTTCAGCATAAATATCATTACTAACAATTGCCCTTACTTGACCCTGAATTGACGAGTCAATTGATGTTTCAAGCACTGCGTTTAGGGTGCGTCCTTGTGCGATTGTGTTTTCAAGTGCTGGGATTCGCTTTGGTTCAATAAAGTTATCGTCGCTTGAGGTTTCAATGTCCCCGCCGATAAAAATAAAGTCATTTACAGATTTTTTTGCCCTGCCGTCATCTGTATCCCTAGGGCCACTACCTGCAAGGTTAAACATTGGGGCAGCATTTTCGTTTCTAACTCTTTTTTTGCCACCAAGCAATCTCATTGAGTCTTCGTCCAAACTTGGCTCGTCTTGTGGTTCTTCTGGCATTTCAAAAACTAACTCTGGCTCTTTTTGTTTTTTTGGCTCGTCGTCCATAAGCTCGTTTTTAAAATTTACAGCCTCAGGAATCTCTGGGTCTTTAAGCTGCGGTGCCACAGGAGGGGCAGACACAACCTCTGGCTTTGCAGCCTGCTTTTTTATAACATTAGGCACATCAAGCATTGTGTCGTCCTTTGCTTTGGTGGCTTTGGAATCTGGCTCTGGACCAATTTGTTCAAATCTATTTGGCTCGCTAAAAAATAGCTTAATAACAACAAAAAACACAAATATCACCCCAACGCCAAGCATTGCTTTGCCCTGAGGTTTTGCCAAAAATGCTTTAACGCTTTGACTAAAAGCAGCACCCTTGCCCTGTGCCTTGTTTAGCTTGTTTTCAAGTAGCTTTTCATTTTCACCAAATGAACTTTCATCTTCTTCTTCCATCTTGCCTCCAAACAACAAATAAATTATTACAACATATAATGCTTATTATTGGTTCTACTCTTTAATGCCAAGACTATTACAAAAAGCTTTTAAGGTATTTTGCAACAAAAATGCTATAGTTAAAGGCCCAACACCCCCCGGCACTGGCGTGATGTGGGATGCTTTGCTTTTAACGCTTTCAAAGTCGCAGTCGCCAACTATCTTACCCTCGCTTGTGCGGTTTATGCCAACATCAATTACAACGGCATCTTGCTTTACCATATCGCCGGTGATAAGCCCCGGCTTGCCAGCGGCAACAATTAGCACATCGGCATTTTTGGTGAAGAATGCTAAGTCCTTAGTTTTTTTGTTACAAAGGGACACGGTCGCCCCCTCGCTAATGCACATTGCAGCCATTGGTTTGCCTACTATGTTTGAGGCTCCAACAATACAAACATTTTTGCCTGCAAGCGAGCCAATGCTTTGCTTAATAACATAAAGGCAGCCGCTTGGCGTGCAAGGTAAAAGAGCATTTTGCAAATCTGTGCCGCAAAAAAGCTTGCCCGCATTAAGGGGGTGAAAGCCATCAACATCCTTGTAAGGGTCAATTAAGGAGATTATCTTATCCTTGTTTATGTGCACAGGCAAGGGTAATTGCACCAAAATGCCGTGAACCTCCTTGTTGTTGTTAAGGTCAGCAATCAAGGCTTCAAGCTCGTTTTGCGTTATAGTGGACGGCTTGATTAAGGACAGGGTAGCAAAGCCCACCTCCCCGCATGCCTTGGCTTTTGAGGATACATAGATAGAACTTGCCGGGTCATCCCCCACAAGCACCACAGCAAGGCAGGGTTTTAAGCTAACTTGCCCCGCCATGCTTAGCAATTTGTTTTTTACCTCAAGCTTAATACTTGCAGATATTGCCTTGCCATCAATTATATGGGTCATAAAACACTTTATTTTACACACAAAAAACATAGTCAATAAAATCTTGCATCGCTTTTTACAAAAAATCAAGATTTAAAATTTATCTTAACATTTTTACTTTTTGCAAAAAAAAACACTTGATACAAGTCCCAAATTAATATATAATTACCACAAAGTATTATTAGTATTTTAGATATGGCGGCGAGTGTAAGTAAAAAGTGGAATGTTACAATTAAGGGTTCTGTATCTGCGGGTATGGTTATCGTTGGCTCAATGTTTGTAGCTGTTAGTCAAGGTAAGACAGATGGGTTATACCATATGGCAAACTGGGCAGGTTCTGCAGGTGGAGATATTGACATAGAGAAAGAAAAACTTAATTTGCTCTTTAACTATCAGCTTAAAGATGATGCGATATTTAATGCTCCAATTACGGGTAATGCACTAACAAGGGTCCAGCTTAACTTTTCAGAAATTAAGAATGCTACAGGTCTCAAGGTTAGCAAAGATAGTGATGGTACGATTCATATTAAAGGTACTGTAAGTAAGAATATTAACAAAATTAAGGCATCAACAAACGGTAGTGCTTATAAAGAAATTAACAAACCAGAAGATATTGAGTTTGATATTAAAGTTGCAGATCCAAGTATACTAAAATTATCAGATTGCCAGACTAACAATCCAAATGCATATCTTATAGATAGCGAAGGCAACATAGTTAGCCTTGAAGATGCTGCAAATCAGTCCGGAACGCAGCCAATATAATTATTATGATAAGGAGGACCAAAACTATACACCGGTTGATGTTGTAGATGGTAAGGTGCCATATGGATACGCAAGCAAAATTATCAATCCAAAAATTAGTCCTAGTACTACAGATATTCCTGCTGTTACAGATACAGACGACTTTTTAAAGATTCCCAAAGGTTCTAAGTACTCAATAAAAGGAGGAAAGGTATTATTTGATGGAAAGGAAGTTAATAATGCTAGCGTTGTATTGCCAACTACTAAAACGGATGGCTTTAGTAAGTATTTAGCTTTTTCAGCTCCTAAAGGTCAATACTTGACTAGTTTACAAGATATAAACTCAGATGCATACATTGTGGTTAAAAGGACTACTTCAAATACTGAAGAATTTATGAAAATTTCCGATTATACCGAATTATCGCCACAGCCAAAATTAATGGAATGGCAATATGATACTACAACTAAAAAGTTCTCTTGGAAAGAGAAAGGCACGCAGACAATCGAAGCTAAAGATGTTTATGCAAACAATAATACAAATTTAAAATATTTTGATACTAACTTAAATCCAAAACTAAAATTACCAACAGGAGGTGGTACATTACCTCGATATGTAGTTCCAACTGGGACTAAAACAATAGCAGATATAAACCCAGATGCATACATTGTGGTTAAAAAGACTACTTCAAATACTGAAGAATTTATGAAAATTTCTGATTATACAAAATTATCGCCAAAGCCAAAATTAATGGAATCGCAATATGATACTACAGCTACAACTTACTCTTGGAAAGAAAAAAGCACGCAGACAATCGCAGATAAAGATGTTTATGCAACTGGCAATACTAAATTTTCTCAATCCGGAATATCTATAGACTCTTCAGGTAAGGTTAGTCAAATAGTGCCAACTTTACCGGCTAACATCAATAAAGACGATGTTTTAAAGGCTCAATATACACCTGTTGCAACTAATGTAACAACATTACCAACAGGAATTTATAAATTACCTTCATATGTAGTTCCAACTGGGACTGAAACAATAGCAGAGAAAAACCCAGATGCATACATTGCCGTTAAAGATGATAATTTATCCACTCCAAAACTTATCAAAATTTCTGACTATACTAAGTTATCATCAACATCAAAGCCACAATTAATGGAATCGAAATACGATGCTACAGCTAACACTTACTCTTGGAAAGAGAAAGGCACGCAGACAATCGAAGCTAAAGATGTTTATGCAAAAGGTAATACTGCATTTAGTCAACCCGGAATAATTATATCAGATGGCAATATTAATCTTAATTCTGGTATTCTTAGAGACTTTTATTTAGACAATACTGCAATTGCTGTGGCATGGGAAAATGGTAATGACATGAAAGGCTTTGGTACCGTTTCAAACCCAAGGCTCATTTCACTTGAGGAATACTACGAAAAGTGTAAAACAAACAGCAAATTTATGTCAGTTGTAAAGTTTGATAAAGGCGAGCCTCAGGTCTTAAAAATTAGCCAAACCTCCAATGGGGAAAGAGAATTGCTGGATTATATTAAAAATCCGGGTTTTGATACCGTCAAAGATCAGGCAATATTTAACGGAAATAGTAATTCACAACTTGTAAAACAAGCCTCAAGTGGCAACCTAAAAACAATAGACACAACAAATATGGCAAACGGAAAGATAACGCCTCCGGTAAGACAGCTACTTAATCCAAATGCCATCCAGGCCGATAAGGCATATCAAGAAGCGAATGGAATATTAAAACCACTTCAAACACTTAAAGGTGATTACGAGAAGTTTTACAACAACGAGATTTTTATTGGTCTGTCAATCTGGCTGATGGTAGCTGGAGTACTCAGTCTATGCTTCTCCATCAACAGAATGTCCAAAGAAGAACAAGACACTAGTGACTTAGAAGGTTTTCTTGGTGTGCCTCATAGTAATGATGGTGGCCTGGTAGGTTTCGGCAAGGTTATCACCTCTGTTTTGGACACCGCCCTTGGTGGCATTCCTGCTGCTCTTGCTACTGGTATAGGAGGAGGGTTGGATAGGGTAAGGTAGTAATTTTTAAATTTTTTAAAATAAAAGTTGATAGTTAAAATTTATGTTTTAACAATTGATTGCAAGGGGCTTTTGTTTTGCATGCAAGCCTTTTGTTTTTTGCCGATTGGGCTAGGCTAGCTTTGCCTTGAGGCTTGTGTAATGTAAAAAATGTATTTAATAGCAAAGTAATGTCAGTTAACAAAGTAATACTTTTGGGTAATGTGGGGCAAACTCCCGAGGTTAGGTCAACCCAAGCAGGTGTGCAAATTGCAAGTTTTAGCCTTGCAACTACGGACTATTGGAAGGACAAAGCAACCGGCGACAAAAAAGACAAAACCGAGTGGCACAGAATCGTCATCTTTGGCGACGCCTTGGTTAATGTTGTTAAAAATATCGTAAAAAAGGGCTCAAAGGTTTATATTGAGGGTGCCTTGCAAACACGCAAATGGCAAGATCAAAGCGGGGTGGAAAAATACACTACCGAAATTATCCTTCAAGGCTACAATGCAAAGCTTGAGGTGCTTGACCGCAGGGATGCACAGGGCGGCGATTCATCATCTTCATACTCAGGCTCCTCTAGTAGCAGCAACAAGGCTGACGACTTTGGTGGCAGCGATGACGAGGTGGACGAGGTTCCTTTTTAAAAATCTTACCCTAGGCAACATATTTTATGCTGCTAATTTATGGTGCTGTCCAAAAAAAGCTCTGTTAGGCTTAGGTCAAACAAGGCAAAATCGCAGTTTCATTTTAAGCTTAGCACTCTTGCCCTTGGCACGATATGCTTTATATTAATGCTTTTTTTTGGCAAGGTTAACACGGCTAGCTTAAATCTTACCCCCTTTTTTTACCTTACCGCACCATTTGAGCTCCCGCTTAGACTTGTGGTTTCGTCTAAAAAATTTATTAGTGAGTTTGCAAAATTTAAGTCCAAGGAGGCTAATTTAATTATGCAAAATGCACTTTTAACGCAAAAGCTCCAGCAAACTCAAGCTATTGAAATTGAAAACAACTACTTTAAAAATGCAAACAACATAGAGGGCGAGGCGGCTAGTAATCTGATTTTTGCAAGGGAGATATTTTATGATTCTCAAAAATATTATTCGGTAATCAACAAGGGTCTGTTAAGCAATATTGAACAAGGCGACCTTGTGTTTAAAGGCTCTAATATTTTTGGCAGGGTGATTAAAAGCTACGATACTCATGCCTTTGTTTTGCTTGTTACAAGCGAAAAATTCAAGCTACCGGTTAAAATCAAAAAGGCAGATGGCTCGTTTTGCTTTGGCATTTTAAATGGTGGCGGTCAATTAACAATCAGCTATCTTAGCAGTGTGGACGGCAATCTTAGTAACCTAGATGTTTTTACATCGGGCGAGGGCTCGCTATCGGTTGCTAATTTATACATTGGCACAACAACAAAGTTTTACAACAAGGATAGCTTGGGGCTTAGGCTGCAAGCTAAAACTTTAAACCTGCAGGGCGATAAAACTTTTAAAAATGATTCTTTGGCAAATAACGCCTTGCCAAATGATGCTTTGCCAAACAATGCCGGTGCAAATCCGCAGGGTCAAGCCCCGCAAAACAAGCTAACCACCAACATTGGTGGCAAAACATACAGGCTTACAAATCTTGTTAGTATTGTAAAAAATAATCCAGCATTTAAAACCCCCGAAGGCCCAGACCAAGCAATGCAACAAGCCATAGAAACCGCAATCAATACCGACGACCCAGATACTCAATTACCCCAAGGAGGGCCTCAGGAGTCTCAGGGGGCTCAAAAACAACAAACACCTCCTCAGCAAACGCTGCAAGCTTTGCAAAAGCAAGCATCCAAACCAATTTAAACTGCCTTACCCAAATGCCCCATCCCCCTTTGGGGCGACCCGCACATAGCCTATCCCCTTTAAGGGAGACCCTCATATAACTCCTCCCCTTTTAGGGGAGGCTGGGTGGGGTATTTGGGGCTTGGGTAAAACACAACAACCTCACTTACTAGAACAACAACCCCACCTGCTAGGCTAAAGCCTAGCCTCCTCCCCTGTTAGGGGAGGTATTATTGTACAAAAATCTAACCCCCCACTCCCATTAGCCAGCTGTGCCTGCTGCCCTTTACTAACAACTACAGAGGGGAGGATTTTCAAAATTACATCAATAAGTTTAATTTTTTGCAAAGCAAAAAATATTGCCCCAGCCCTAGGCGGCAAAGCCGCTAGGGGGGCAGGGCTGGGGCAAAACACCCAAGAGAGTGGGGATGCTGCATAAATTTGATGATTAGGGTTTTGGTATAAAAAAGTTTAATAAGATTATTTAGAGTGCTATAATAGCTTATCAATCTAAAATAAAGTTTAAATTAAACCTCCATAGCCCCCTATAGCCAGCTCCGCCTGCTGGCTTTGCCAGCATGGGGGGGAGGCGGGCTGGCTAGTTTTGTAGAGAGGGGGATGGTGTAGTAATTACAAAATATTATAAGATAATTATTGATATTGCGTATAATACAAGCCTAGAATTATTTGTAATAAAATAATAAGGCACCGAGATACATTTTAAAATAGGATACTTGCCCTCGTAAAAAAATCCATACTCAATAATGTCAAAATATCTAACCATGCCCCTTGGCATTGAAATAGTTCCGTCTTTTTGCTCCTCTAAAATACCCCATTTAATTGACTTTGTTATCATGTCAATTATAAGATTTTGAATGCCTTGAATAATTGTTTGTGTTGACTCACATTCACAATCCAATTCTTCCTTAATACGTTTTTTAATCTCCTCTATTGTAAATTCAAGATGATTATTTATTCTTGTTTCCATCTCTTTTATTGTATTAGCTCCATGCTTTGAGTTGCAAAGCTTTTTTAGTAAAACAAGAAGTAGAACAAGATCATTTGCCACATAAAGTGTGTCATTATCCTCTTTAAAAACAAAATCTTCTATATCAAGATTCTGGTCACCAAGCATACTATGATGCACTACACTATAATTTAGTATCCTATAATGTGGTAAATCTCTCTCTTTATCTTCGCTTAGTTTCAAACTCAGCTCTTCGTCTATTATCACATTGAAAATCGTACCGCGGAAAATTGTGTCAGATCCGTGTGTTTTAATGTATTCTATCTTGGCTTTCTGTCTGTCTTGTTCGCTTTCCATGTAATATATTTCTTTGCGTTTTTTGAGACCAGTATATGTTCTGTAATAATATTGAATAACCTTATGCCGCAAATTATCTTTCATCTCCCTGTAGTCCAAAATGCACCAATAAACAATATCGCTTACAACCGGAAGGAGGGTTATTGCTTTAAAGATACCAAGCTTGTCGCAAAGTTTTGTTATGCCTATGGATGTTAAGGTAATTAAGCTATAAAAAGAGAACCATGCAAATTCCTGCTTTGTAATATTAGTATTTGTTACAATGTGAGTTTCAGGTTGCATTTCTACAAATAGATTTTTTATATAAAAAAATGGCTTTAAAATAAATGGCGAACAATTTTTATTGACTAAATCACTGCTAGGTATGTTTATTATAAAGCAATTATTAGTTGAGCTATCGATAAGAAAAAAATATGTTGTAAATGCAAAAATTATGCAAAAGGGAACAAGGTTTTTGCTTTTAATTGTTCTGCTAAATATTGCGTCCCAAATGGTCTCGGTTTTAGCAGCGTCGGAATCCGTCATTATTTACAAATTAATACAGATAAAATATATCTTAGCCTTCTACACCTCCCCAAAGCCGCTTTTGATGGATTGTTTTTTTAGCATTCCTGCAAGTTTGTAAAAGGCTTTGATATAGGCTTTTGCGGAGGCGTAGATTGTGTCTGCGTCTTGTGCGGAGGCGGAGGCGGTGATGCCATCAAGCGAGAGCCTTACACTAGCCCTAGCAAGTGCCTCGGTGCTGGTGCCTAGCGAGGCAACCGAGTAGTCCTCTAGGAGTGCATTTAACACCCGCCCCCCACAGGCCACATCACTTTTATCAGCATTACCATCAAGCCCAGCATCCGTGCTAAAACCGGCAAAGGCAGGGTTAAAGCCTGAGGCGCTCCCCCCACAAGCCACATCACTTTTATCAGCATTACCATCAAGCCCCGCATCCTTGCTAAAACCGGCAAAGGCAGGGTTCAAGCTTGAGGTATTGCCCCCGCAAGTGCCATGAGTGCCATCATTAAAGCCGGCAAAGGCAGCATCGGCAAGGCAGGCGTTGATAGCCTTAAACACGCAGTCCACAGGACCATCGCCTTTTGTGTTAAGCTTAAGCTCGCCCTTTGTTTTGCTTACAAACACAACATCTGCCGTGCAAGTGCCAAGCCCCATTGAAAGTATCGAAAAGCTCTTAACACTAATCTCCTGCCCCCCTTCGTCCGTCTCCTCGCCAATCAGGATTGCAAGGATGTCGTCGTCGCTTACATTCTTTTTTTTGTCGCAAAGGTCTTTAAATTTTGCAAAGGCATCCTCAAATTTGTTGTCGCCAATGCTAGAGTGCCCAAGCTCTTCCAGCTTTTTTTTAAAGGCATGCCTGCCAGAGGTTTTGCCTAAAACTAGGTTTGTGCTAAGGCTAAGCCCTATGTCCTCAGGGCTCATAATCTCGTAGGTTTGCCTGTTTTTAAGCACCCCGTCCTGATGAATGCCTGACTCGTGTGCAAAGGCGTTTGCCCCAACAATTGCCTTGTTTTTTTGCACGGCAAAGCCGGTGACAGACGAGACAATCTTGGACAGCCCAATTATCCGCCTTGTATTTAACTGATTGTAAAATGGCATTGCGTCAGGTCTTGTTTTAATTGCCATTACAACCTCTTCAAGAGCTGCGTTGCCCGCCCTTTCGCCAATGCCGTTGATGGTGCATTCAATTTGCCTTGCCCCAGCATTAAGTGCGGCAAGAGAGTTTGCAACCGCAAGCCCAAGGTCGTTGTGGCAATGCACGGATATAATTGCTTTATCAATATTTGCAACAGAGTTTTTAATGCTCTTGATAAGCTCGTAGTATTCCTGTGGGGTTGTGTAGCCTACGGTGTCGGGCACATTGATTATTGTGGCGCCGCTTGCAATTGCGGTCTCTATTGTCTTAAACAAAAAATCCTGAGGGGTGCGGGTTGCATCCTCTGCCGACCATTCAACCTCGTCAGCATGATTTTTTGCAAGATTAACACTAAATTTTATTGCCTCAATCACCTGCTCCTCTGTCATATTAAGCTTGTGCTTGATGTGTATTGGGCTGGTTGAAATAAATGTGTGAATCCTCTTGTGCTTAGCAGGCTTAAGTGCCCTTGCCGCAGCCTCAATGTCTATTTGCTTTGCCCTTGCAAGCGAGCAGATGGTGGAGTTTTTTGCAAACTGGCTAATTTTAAATATAGCCTCCTCCTGCCCTTGGCTGCTTACGGCAAAGCCTGCTTCTATAACATCAACCCCCATGGCGTCAAGCTCGGTTGCTATGAGGCATTTTTCGCTAACATTCATCGTTGCGCCGGGAGCTTGCTCCCCGTCCCTTAAGGTGGTGTCAAAGATAAAAATTCTTTCTTTTGTGTTAGTGTTTATTTGCATTATGGTAAAAAGAAAAATGATTTTGTGATAAAAGATAGTCCTAAAAACTTGTGGCTAGCAAAAATTAAATGCCAAAAGCGGATTTAATCTTGCTAACCAAGCTCAGTTCTTCCCATGTAAAGTAGCCATTGTGAGGCTGGCGTCCAAAATGACCAAAGGTTGCGGTTTTGAGGTAAATTGGATTGTTGAGCTTTAAAAATGTGCGTATGCCCTTTGGGGTTAGGTCAGTGTTTGTCTTGATAAAATTGATAATGTCCTGAGTTTTAATACCTTGTTTTAGCGTGTTGTGGCAGTCAATAAAAATAGATGTTGGGTAGGATATGCCAATAACAAAAGATAGCTGGATTGTGCATTTTGAGGCTAGCCCGCTTGCAACGATGTTTTTCGCCAAAAATCTTGCCATGTAAGCTGCGGATCTGTCAACCTTTGTAGGGTCTTTGCCGCTAAAAGCACCACCGCCGTGAGGCGCATAACCGCCGTAGGTATCCACAATTATTTTACGCCCAGTAAGCCCCGTGTCGGACACTGGGCCGCCAATTACAAACTTGCCAGTTGGGTTGATAAATATACGCTCGGGGCTTGGTAGTTTTTTTGAAGGCAAGATGGACTCAATAATAGGTATTATCGTTTTGCGTATCTCCGGCACGGATGTAGCCGCAGGGTGCTGTATTGATAAAGTGACAGAGTCAGCCTCCAAAACCTCGCCTGCATCGCTATACACAAGGCTCACTTGGCTTTTAGCATCGGGCCCTAAAGGTATTATCTTACCAGCTTTTGACAAGTCCCAAATTGTCTCCAAAATTTTGTGAGAATAGTAAATTGCGGATGGCATATAATGCGGAGTCTCGGTGCAGGCATAGCCAAACATTATGCCTTGGTCGCCGGCTCCTTCGGGCTTTTCGGCGGATTCGTCAACCCCCATTGCAATATCCGGCGATTGTTTGTGAAAGATAAATTCAATATCCACATCACTCCACCTAAAGCCATCGTCGTCGTAGCCTATGTATTTTATGTGTTCCCTGATTTTTTTTTCAAGCAAGGCGTGTTCCAAAATGCCCCAGTCCTTAACTCTACACTCGCCGCCAACAATTAGTTTGTTGTTTGTTGCAAAGCACTCAAAGGCACCTCTGGCATCAGGCTCGTAGCTTAAAATATGGTCAAGTAGCAAATCCGATATCTGGTCGCAAAGCTTATCTGGGTGCCCGGGGGACACGGACTCGCTAGTAAAAACATAGCTCATAAATTTGACATTAATTACTTAATTTTTTTAGCAAGATTTGCCACGCTCAAAGCTTCGCAATCCTCGCTGATACTTGCCTCAACCTTTTTAAACACAGCATCAATTAAAGCTGCCTCAAGAGTCTTTAAATGCAAATCCTTTAGATTTTTAATTTTTGTAACATTTGTAACCTCAATCTCGTCAAAAACCGCCTTGGCTTTTACCTTTGCATCCAAAATGATTTCATCTGCCTTAACTTTTGCATCGGCAATTTCATCCTCAGCATGCTTTTGTGCTTGCTTGTAGTGTTTTTCAGCACCTTCAAGCCTTGTAAAGCTTTGCTTGCCAAGCTCTGTGCAAGACCTTACCATCTGGGCAATATCCCCAGCCTTTTTACCTAAACCCTTAACAACCAGATTAACAAAAGGCTTGTAAGCCGCCACGCAAAAGATTGCAAAGGATAGAGCTACCCAAAACTTCTCGTCAAAATGCATCACCATAAATTTTGCAAATAATCACAATATATATTATTACACACTGTATTTTGCTTTAGCTAAACACTTAAGTCAAGTAATTTTAAACCACTTTAACTTGTTTTTAAAAATGCAGATTTGCAAATAGGGCGTTATTCTATCTAGCTAAAAATTAATCTTGGCCCAAATTTTAATTTGCTTTTTAAAAGATTCGTCTGTTGCCTCAATACGCCAAAGCCCGTTTTTGCAGAGGTTTTTGGTGGCAATTTTATCACAAAAAAAGCCAGATATTATGGCGGCAATTATGGCAATTATGTCAAGCCACGACTGCAATTTTTTAGGTAGCGATGTATATTTAAGAGCCTGTTTTAAGTCCTCAACATTAGAAATTGCCGAGGTGTCAACCGAGTTGATGTGCCTAAGGTAACCGCTAATATAAAGATAGCAGTTAAAAGCATAAAAAGCTAAAAAAATTAAAGATAAAATGCCGAGAGTTTTAAAGCCTCGCTTAAAAAATGGCACGCCACACCAAGACCAAAAAAATACAGACCACGAGAAACCTTTTTTAAATATCATGCAATCAACGGCTCCGTTTTTAATGATGTAAAATTGATTTTTCTTTAAATCTCTTTGCATTAAAAGTTGGTAAAAAAATAAACAATATTTAAAAATGCAAGACTTACAATACAAACAAAGGTTATCTGCATTGCAAGCACTCTAAATTTTGATGCACCTTGTAGTAATCCGTTAATATAAACCTCCTTTTTACTCACGCCGTAGTAATGCAAAATTCTGCCGGCAAAAAAAGCTATGGCAAGGCAGTGCAAGATTAGGGGATTTGGTTTTCTTAGCTCCAAAAGATAAAGTCCAATCAAAAAAAGTGGAACATACTCCGCAAAATTTGCATGCACCCTAATAGCAGCCTTTAAAACAGGATTGCCGGCATTGCCTATGCCGATTTTAAATTTACGCCTTGCCGCAATGACTTTAAAGGACAAGAAAACAAAAAAAATCATTGCAAAAGATGTGTATAGAGAGCTTATCATAATTTAATTTAATGTTTATTTTTGCTCCTTGTATTTTGCTATCCATTCCTCATTGATAATGCGGCGGCCTTTGTCGTCTGGCTTGCCAAGTAGCCCATCCTGCTCCATGCGTTCAATCATGCCGGCAGCCTTGTTAAAGCCAATGCGTAGCCTGCGTTGTATGTAGCTAATTGATGTCCTTCTTTCCTCCGCTACAACTGCAACAGCCTTGTTGTAGATTGCATCGTCGCTATCTTGCACCTCTGGCTCAAAATCGTCAAATATTCCCTTGCTGCCCATAAACATTTGATTTTCAAGCTTTTCCTCCCTGCGAGTAAAGCCTTGCTCTGGTATGGTATCTCCGCTGGATGTTGCTGTAAATAGGTCAACATAAATAGGCTCTGGGTTGTGTGATTTTAAAAAGTCAACAGCCGATGCAACCTCCGAATCTGCAACAAAAGGAGCGTGGAGTCTTATCATCTTTGTGCCTGCAGGCATAAATAGCATATCCCCCATGCCAAGCAGCTGCTCCGCCCCAGGCGAGCCAAGAATGGTGCGACTATCAATACCGCTAGTTACCTGAAAGCTAAGCCTTGTAGGCATGTTTGCTTTGATAACACCAGTTATAACATCAACACTTGGTCTTTGAGTTGCAAGAATTAAATGTATCCCAGCCGCCCTTGCCATCTGGGATAGTCTTTGTATTGATGCCTCAACCGCCTTACCGGATACTATCATAAGATCAGCCATTTCGTCAACAACAACGATGATAAATGGTATTTTGTCAAGCCCGCTAGATGGATTTGCTTTAATTTTTGCATTGTAGCCTGCTATGTTACGCACGCCAATTTTAGACATTTTTCTATATCTAGCCTCCATCTCGTCCAAAACCCATTTTAGTGCCATTACGGCATTTTTTGCATCGGTAATAACTGGCATAAGCAGGTGCGGAATGCCGTCGTAAACCGAAAGCTCAAGCATCTTTGGGTCAATCATTATAAACTTGCAATCCTCTGGCGAAAGCCTAAATAAAAGCGACATGATGATTGCATTGATTCCAACGGACTTGCCGGAGCCAGTTGTTCCAGCGATAAGCAAGTGTGGCATTTTGGAAAGGTCGGCTAAAAACACAACTCCGTCCATGGTTTTACCAAAGGTTATTGGGAGGGTGTTTGAGGTGTCCTTATATTCTTGTGTTTCAAAAATTTCGCGTAAAAACACAGTTTCCCTTATGCGATTTGGCACCTCAATACCAAGTGCACCCTTTGTGTTAAGCTGGCTTATGCGGCACGATGGAGCCTTAAGATACCTTGCAACATCTTCATTTAAGCCCATAACTCTTGATGCCCTAATGCCAGACTCAGGCTCAAACTCAAAAACACTAATCACAGGACCCACCTGTATAGAAACTATCCTACCGCCAACGCCAAAATCCATAAGGCAGGCTAAAAGCTTATCCTTTGTAAGTTTTGCATCGTTGATGTTTTCAATTGTTTTAAGCTGCTGGTCCTGAGCCTGCATATTTAGTATGTCGTAAGGGGGAGCTTTGTAGACTGTTATGGAATTGTGGGTAAGCTTACTTTTAATGTCCGCAGGCTTGCTTGCCTGGCTGTTTAAATCTAAGGATTGTAAATTAGCATCGTGGTAAGCTAGCGAGTCCGCGTTTAATGCTTGAGTATTATTGCTATCTTGATGAATTTTATTAGATTTAAGCAAATTATTATCAAGATTTACAAATGAAGCCTCGCCGTTTTTTTTAAGACGCACTTCAAGGTTTTTTGTTCCGCCATCTTTTTGAAAACCTTTAACTGATACAATTGAAAGATATTCTGTTTTTTCGCAGGAATATAACACTGATAAAATTGCCACAAAAAGCACAATTGCAAAAATAATGACTTGGGCGTAGATATTGGATATAGAGGACAATACATCTGTCATTAAATATCCGCCAAGGGGGTATTCAAAGTAGTAAGTGTAGGGCTTTAAAAAAGATAATATAAGCCCTAAAGCAAAAAGTGCGGCAATAAAACCTAGAAATCTGTTTTTTAAAGATGTTATGCCACGGCTAAAAAAGTCGTAGGATACAAGACCAGTCCAAAAAGGAGTAAAAAAAGATGAAAGCCCAAAATACTGCAGGGCAAAGTCCGCAAAATAAGATCCGGCTCTACCCATTATGTTTTGCACAGGGTATTTACTAATTACATTAAAGCTCTCGTCCAAGGATGTGTAGGACACTAAGGCTAAAAAGCTAAAAACTGATAGGGTAAAAAAGACGGAGCCAAGAAAAAAAGTAGATTTTTTGAGTTTTGTAATAAAGTTGCCAAAGGCTAAAAGCCCATCTTTTGCACCCATAAAACCTTTAAATTAAATACTTAAAAAGCCTTGATATTACGACATATACATGCCGCCGTTGACAGACAAAACCTCGCCGGTAATATACTCACCCATCTTACTAGCTAAAAATACAGCAGAGTTTGCAATATCAACTGGCGACCCTTGCTTGCCAAGAGGTATGTTTTTGTTGATTAACTCCTCGTTTAGCCCGCTTGTCATATCCGTTTTTATAAAACCGGGAGCTATAACATTTGCAGTGATGTTTTTTGAAGCATATTCCAAAGCAATAGACCTAGCCATACCAACAAGCCCAGCTTTTGATGATGAATAGTTAACCTGCCCAGCATTACCACTAAGACCAACAATTGATGATATGTAGACAATTTTACCAAATTTTTTACGCATCATATGCTTAACTGCCGACCTTGAAAGCACAAAATTTGCAGTTAAATTTGTGTTGATTACATCGTGCCATTGGTCGTTTGTCATTCTAACAAAAATACCATCCTTTGTAATGCCGGCGTTTGCAATCAAAATGTCAAGCCCATCCATTTTAGCTATTGAGCTTTCAACCAAAGCCTCGCATTCGGTTGTGTTTGCAAGGTTGCAGGCTTCAAAAAAAACTCTACCTTCATAAGCTGCATATTTTGCTTTAAGTGCATCAAGCTTTACCTGATTTGACCCGCTTAACACGCAAACCGCCCCAAGTTCCAAAAAAGCATCAGCAATTGCACCACCAATACCACCGGTGGCACCGGTGATTAAAACCTTTTTACCTTCAAGTTCAAACAAATTATTCATCTTTTAATTTACTAATTTCGTTAACATCAATACTACCGCTGGACTTAAAATAAAGCGTTAAAAACGACAAGCCCACCGCCACCTCGCATGCAGCAATGCTAAGTGCAAACATAACAAAAACATGGCCCGAGGATGTATTGTAAAACTTTGAAGCGGATATAAAGTTTATACCGGCAGCAAGTATCATTATTTCAATGGATATAAGGTTCATGATAATGTTTTTACGGTTTATAATAAGCCCAAAAACCCCTATGCAAAAAACTATAAACGATAGTATTGAAAAATAAGATATTGACATTTTAGCAAAACACACAAAAACACAAAATCGCAAAACATAAACCTACTTATCAAGGTTGTAATATTTTTTTTTAATTGTCAAATAGATATGATATTTTTTTAATACGGATGATTTTAATTTAGCATTTTAATTGATATTTTAATTGGTGACCCCAACGGGATTCGAACCCGTGTTACCACCGTGAAAGGGTGATGTCCTAGACCTCTAGACGATGGGGCCAATGCAAAGCTACTAAGCCATAAAAACCAAGTAGTGCTTTTTTTATGCTAGGTAAAATTTAACAAAAACTAAATAATTTGTCAATATTTTTTTTAATTTTTTTATCATTACGCAAAATTAGCATAGCTAAGACTTGCTCTTGAGTTTTTTGAGGCATATCCACTGGCATGGTTTTGATTGATGTTGTAATATGTTGCATTATCCTTGTCGTCATCAGTTAATTGAGACAGAGACTCAGCAAGCGATTCCATAAAAGATTCAAAATTACTATTAATACCATCATCTAAATCATCGTTGTATTCTAGCGTCAATGTAACTTCCTCTTCTTGGTCTTCCTGTGGCTCTTTATCTTGCACCACCTCATCATCTTTTGCAAGGTCATCCTCGTCATCCTTAATTACAAGCTCAGCATCAAGATTAGCTTCCTGCTCGGCACCTTCGCTTACTTCTTGTGTTGTTAAATCACCTTCGTCTAAAGCTTGGCTTTTATCCTGCAAGTCCAATTCTTCTTGGTCTTTGGCTTCGTAATCATCGCAAAGGGTTAAGTCAATTTCAAAATCAAGGTCAAGGTCCTCAATTTCAGTTTCCTCAGATATGTCGTCGTCACCAAAGGGGTTTTTGTATTCTTCAAGATCGTCTAAGTCTTCGTGATCCGCACCTTCATTATCGTCTTTTTGCTTGGCCTCCTCGCTAAGCTCTACAACCTCAAGCCATGTTAAAAAATCATCAAGATTGTCAAAGTCCATTTCGTAGTCAAAGTACCTACTTTCGTCTTGATTGTCGCTTTCGTCTTCCCACTCGTGCTCTGCGGCAAAAATTAAAAGACACAAAACAACCATCTGCTGCAATGGCATTGTTTTTAAGGAGTCGTAGGTAATTAAAGACTTGTGTGCAAGGCAAAGATCTTTGCATTCATCTTTGTTTAATTGTAAAAAAGCACGAATTTTATCTTCATGCTTAACAAAATCCTTTGCTTGCTTTTTGCATTTTGCTGCAATGTCGCTTAAGATTTGTTTATTTTTAACTACGGCAAAAACAAGAGCATTTAGGGCTCTTGGCTTAAAACTACCAAATACCACGAAGCAAATCGATCTTACGGCTTTGGATGTAAGGAGTTTTTCTATATTATTTTGATTTTGAACCATCTATTAAACACATAAAAAGGCTAAAACTAAATGCAATAATTGCAACTAGAGCCCATTGTGCCTAGTTGCTATAAAATGCCAATGGCAAATTTACGCAACATAATAAATGATATTAACGCAACAACACGCGACCGCATCATACATAAACTACAAAATTTTGTAGCAATACAGAGCAAATTAAATCTAAGCAAAAAAAAATATGTGTCAATCTTTTTTTAATTTTTTTTATAGACTGATGATTTGCTTTGTATTGTGAGCATCAGTGGAATTAAACAATATTATTTGACAACTAGCAAGCTTGCTTTTAAATTATATTGTAAAAAAATATTTATTGATTTATGTCTCTGCAATACAATCACTTACAGGTTAAAACTGAGTATTCGGTGTCGCGGGGGACGATATTTTACGACGATTCCCCTATAATTGCAAAGGAACTTGATATGGACTGCCTTGGCATGTGTGATGACTTTAACATGTTTGGCTCCTTTGAGTTTAGCAAGGCTTGCTTATCAAAAAAAATTAAGCCAATCATCGGCTGCAAGGTAAATTTAAAATATAACGGGCTTGAGGCAAACCTTAATCTTTTTGCAAAGGATGACGAGGGTTATAAAAACCTCTTGTGGCTTTCAAGTCAGCCTTGTATAGATAAAAATCTTGCCAGAGCCCTGCCTTTTGAATACCTTGATAAAGCAAGAACGAATGGTATAATTGCACTCTCGGCATCGGTAAAGGGCACGGTTGGCAAGTTATTATTAAAGGAGCAAAAAGATGATGCCTTTAAATTTGCCGCTGCAATGCGTGAGGTTTTTGGCGATGATTTTTACATTGAAATTACAAGAACTGGCATTAGGCACGAGGTGCAAATTCAGGAAGATATTTTTGACATTGCAAAAAATCTCTCTCTGCCAATTTGTGCAGGGCATGAAATCTACTTTAAAAATCCAGAGGATTTTGAAGCACATGATGTACTAACCTGCATTGGCGAAGGCAGGTATCTTGCAGAGCAGGACAGAGATGTATCGTCAAAACAAGAATTTTTTAGGTCAAAAGAGCAGATGTTTAAAGCCTTTGCTGACATCCCAGCCGCTCTTGAAAACACATTTAACATATCCCGCAGGTGCAATGTTTATCCGCTTGGGCGTAAGCCAATGCTGCCTCCTTTTAAAACCGAGAGCGGGCTTAGCGAGAACGAGGAGCTTGAAATGCAAGCCAAAGAGGGGCTTAAAAAACGCATAGAGCATAGCGGCGTAGCGGATGGCTTTACTGAACAAGACTACGCAAAACGCCTTGAATACGAGCTAAGTGTGATAGTAAAAATGGGTTTTGCTGGTTACTTTTTGATTGTCTCCGACTTTATAAAATGGAGCAAGGCAAATAATGTTCCGGTGGGGCCGGGGCGTGGTAGTGGTGCAGGTAGCATTATTGCTTGGGTTTTGTATATTACAGACCTTGACCCCTTGTATTACGGGTTGCTGTTTGAAAGATTTTTGAACCCAGAGCGTGTATCAATGCCAGACTTTGATATAGACTTTTGCCAGGAAAAACGCTCAATGCCAATAGACTATGTAAAAAACAAATACGGCGAAGGTAATGTTGCCTCAATCATCACCTTTGGTAAGCTGCAAGCTAGGGCAGCCCTTAAGGATGTTGGTAGGGTTTTGCAGCTGTCCTACAACGAGGTTGACAGAATTTGCAAGCTTGTGCCCTTTAACCCTGTTGACCCAGTAACCCTGCAAAAGGCAATTGATATGGATAAAACCCTGCAGGAGCAAATTCAAAATGACGACAACATCAAAAGACTAACAAGCATAGCTCTTAAGGTTGAGGGGCTTAACAGGCACACTTCAACCCATGCTGCAGGTGTGATAATTGGGGATAAGAATCTTGTTGAAATCGCCCCGCTTTACAGGGGGGACGATGATGAGATGAACGCCGTGGGCTACCACATGAAGCCAGCTGAGGCAATAGGACTTGTAAAATTTGATTTTTTAGGACTTAAAACACTAACGGTAATTGCAAACACAATCAAGTTTATCAAGGAGCAATGCGGGGATGATGTTGATATATCACGCATCAACATGCGTGACCAAAAGGTTTTTAAGTTGTTGCAGGATGGCTTTACAAGGGGGGTGTTTCAGCTAGATAGTGTTGTTTGCCGCAGTGCCATGAGGCAAATGCACATAGACAAAATTGAGGATATAGTTGCTCTTACATCGCTTAACCGCCCGGGGCCGATGGAGAACATTCCAAGCTACATCAATCGTAAAATAGGCAAGGAGCAAATTGAGTACCCGCACCCCTTGCTTGCCGAGGTGTTAAACGAGACATATGGGGTTATAATCTACCAAGAGCAGGTGATGCGTGTTGCACAGGTTTTGGCACTTTACAGCCTTGGGCAAGCAGACTTGCTGCGTAGGGCGATGGGTAAAAAAATTAAAGAAGAGATGGACCAGCAAAGAGCAATTTTTGTTGAAGGGGCATCAAAAAATAATATATCAAAGGAAAAAGCTGATGAAATATTTGACCTCATAGCAAAATTTGCAGGCTATGGTTTTAACAAATCCCACGCTGCTGCTTATTCAGTAATATCATATCAAACGGCTTATTTAAAGGCACATTATCCATTGCAGTTTTTAACCGCCTGCCTTAACATGGATATTGATAACGACCAAGACCTTAACATTTTTATCACCGAGGCACGGGATATGGGTTTTGAGATAGTCCTGCCAAACATTAATAAATCTTTTGCAAGATTTGCGGTTGTGGACGGCAAGATAGTCTACGGACTTGCCGGCATTAAGGCGGTTGGGCTTGCAAGCATGACAGAGCTTGTAAGAATTAGGGAGCAGGGCGGCGAGTTTAAGTCCCTTGCGGATTTTTGCACTCGTGTTGGTAATAAGGTTGCAAATAAAAGAGCAGTGGAGCACCTTGCAAAAGCTGGTGCATTTGACTGCATCCATAAAAACAGAAGGCAAATTGCCGAAAATGCCGAGAAGATTGTTGCTTTGGCGTCCTCAAGTCAAAAAAGCAGAGATAGTGGTGCGGAAAGCCTCTTTGGCGAAGAGGATAATAAGCAAGAACAGCTTGTTCTAACTAAAATAGAAGACTACGGCGAGATGGAAAGCCTTGCCGCAGAGTTTGAAGCCTTTGGTTTTTATCTGTCAAATCACCCAATTAAACCATATCATGCTAGGCTTGAAAAAATTGGTATAACCTGGTCATCGGCTCTTGCAAAGGTTGAGCCTAGCGAAAACCGCAATCGTAGCGTCAAAATGGCTGGGGTTGTTAATATTGTAAGGCAGAGAAGCGGCAAAAACGGCAGGTTTGCTTTTGTTCATATATCGGACACAGAGGGAATCTACGAGTGTATGATGTTTAACGGCGACCTCATCGTTCAAAAAAAAGACCTTGTAAGCGAAGGAGCGATTGTTGGGGTGGAGGTGGTTGTTGAAAAAAAAACAGAGGACGAAACGCCAAGGCTTAGCATTAAAGACATCTTTGCCATTGAGGATTTTATTGCAAATCCTCCAAAAACAAATTTAAGTGGTAATAAGTTTGACTTTAAAAACAAAAAAGAGGATTCTGCCTCCGCAAAACCTAGCTCATCCTATCAGCAAAGTAATGTGGGTAAACATAGTTCTTTGGCTGGGGCGGGGCAGTATCAAAAACATGATAACAAACCTCAAGCCCAGTCTAATTCTCAGTCTGGCTATCAAGTTAAGCAGCAAAAGCAAATTGCTAACAATCAGCCACAGGTTATTGAGCGTGTTTTTACCTCCGCCACGCCATCGCCCATAAGCAACAAGCATCTGTATTTAAGCGAAATTATCCACCTTGACGATACCCTTGATTTTTCGGAGTTAAAAGTGTTAATACAATCCAAGCTTGACGAAACAAAAACAGATGGTAAAAAAACCATCTATCTTAGCTATAAGGGGCGGGTGTTGATGCTAAAGCAAATGAAATAACTCTAGACTTAGTCAAATTACTCCTGTGATTTTGGCTTGTGTTTTTTGTTTGCATTGCGGTTTTTGTCAATATTTTGCAAAAATTCCACAAAGTAAGGAGTGATGTAATTTGCTCCATACTGAGAAAAATGATTGCTAATATTACCAGGTTCTTCCCTGTAAAGAAGCTGACCTTTGTAAGTTGCAAAACAGCCTTGTGCTGTGCAAATGCCATCTTTTAGCATATATTGATATGGGTCAAAGATATGCAGTTTTTATACTTTTTTGAGAGTGAAATTATTGCATCAATCTGTTTTGATGTGCTTTCGGTTAGTGGATTTGGTTCAAAACCGCACTTGACATTTTGAAATCGTTTTGGCAACAATGCAAATTTTGTAAAACTAGCACAATCGGTAACATTGTGTAAAAAAGCCGGAATCTGAATTACAAAAATTACTACCTTACCCTTTTTTAAAGCGATCTCAATATGCTCTTTTAAAAATGGTATATCTACAGCTTTGCGAAACGAAAATATAAGATATTTTAAATGCTTATTTGAATATAAAGTATTTAATTTATTAAAAATTTCTAATTTATTTTCCTCGTGTCCTTCGTCTTGCATGCGAAGAGCCTCGATGCCAACAAAAGAAGTTTTGTGGAGCTTGGCAAATTGCAAAACTCCGTCAATTACATTGTATATGTGGGAGTTGCCAAAAAGCAGTATGGACGGCTCGATATCTTTTTGATTGCTACAGTCCTTAAGAATATTTCTTTGTAAAAATTTACTCTGGATGGCATTTGCATCGTTCAATCTAAAGATACAATTGTTTTGTGTGATTATATTTTGATTTTTAATACCCCAAGGCATGGATTTAACTTTTAAAGTTTTGCGAATTGCCGTAAAGCTTAATGATAAAAAGAGAGCGAAAAGTAAAAAATAATAAAATTTAATTTTTGAATATCTAAATTTTTGCTCCACAAATTTGTATGTTAATAAGGATGTTAAAATTACAATAACAATTATCGTCAAACCTTGAGTCAATGGCACTGCATCCGTACTATTGTAATATTTAAAAAACTCTATTGCTGGGTAATGTAGTAAATAAATGGAATAGGATGTTAAGCCTATGTGGTAAAGCAGTTTATTTTGAAAAATTTTTGATACCAAACCACTTGTTTGTCCGCCAAACAATATCACCAAAACAACCCCAAGGCAAGCAATTAATGAGAGCCAAGGATTGTACGATGCTTGCTTTGTAAGGGTAAAAGATAGAATGATTATTGCAAATCCTAAAAGGCACAGGGCATTGTTAAGCAAGGTTCTTGCCTTACTTTGTTTTGATGTTTGATATAAAAACTTAGGGTAAAAGGACAAAATAGCACCAATCAAAAGCTCCCAAAATCTTGTAAATGGCAAGTAAAATGCTGCAATTGGATTGTTTTTTACAAGAATTGCAGAAAGGATAAAAGATGCCAAGATTAAAAATGTGATAACAAAAAACATGGAAGATGTTTTTTGTGTTGGTTTAAATTTACTAAGTAGTAAAATAAAAATTGGGTAAATTAAGTAAAATTGCTCCTCGATTCCAAGCGACCAAGTGTGAAGAAGCGGGTTTTGATTTGTAATGTCACTTGTCCAGTAGTCGTATTTGCTTTTTGCAAAGATTATATTTGCAAGCTGCACTGCGGAGTAGCTAATGGTTTTGTAAGTCTGAAGTATTGGTGTTATTGGATAAAAAATATTTGCAACCAAGGCTACTAAAAGTATGGTAAAAAGGAGCATGGGGAAGGTTCTTTTGATTCTTTTGCTGTAAAATTTAACAAGAGAAAAATCGCCAAGCTTAACATCACCAATGATTATGGACGATATTAAAAAGCCGGAGATTACAAAAAAGCAATCAACGCCCAAAAATCCGCCTGTTAAAAAGTTAGGAAACAGATGGTAAATAAACACAGCTAAAACCGAAATTGCTCTTAGTGCGTTAATGTCGTATCTAAATTTTAACATATATATGACGGTGAATTTTTGCAAAAAGATTCAAGGCTGTGGTTAAAGCCTTGAATGAATTATTACTACTTACCAGATTCCTTGATTTTTTTTGCTTTTTCAATCGCCTCGTCAATGGAGCCTACCATGTAAAAAGCTTGCTCAGGGAGGTCGTCGTGCTTACCTTCGCAAATTTCCTTAAAGCCACGGATGGTCTCGCTAAGTGGAACTAAAACACCTTTTTGACCGGTAAAGACTTCAGCAACATGAAAGGGTTGAGACAAAAATCTTTGAAGCTTTCTTGCTCTATAGACGGTAAGCTTGTCCGCATCCGAAAGTTCGTCCATACCCAAAATTGCAATAATGTCCTGCAATGCCTTGTATGTTTGAAGGGTTTTTTGAACCTCCTTTGCAACAGCATAATGCTCCTCGCCAACGATGCGTGGGTCAAGAATTGTGGATTTAGAATCCAGTGGGTCAACCGCCGGGTAGATACCAAGCTCAGCAATTTGACGGGATAAAACTGTTGTAGCATCAAGGTGAGCAAAGGATGTTGCCGGTGCTGGGTCAGTAAGGTCATCCGCAGGCACATAAATAGCCTGAATTGATGTAATTGACCCCTTGTTAGTAGAGGTAATACGCTCCTGTAGTTTTGCCATTTCCTCAGCTAAGGTAGGCTGATAGCCCACGGCTGAAGGAATACGCCCAAGCAATGATGAAACCTCACTACCTGCCTGTGTAAATCTAAATAGGTTGTCAACAAAAAACAATACATCTTGACCTTGCTTGTCCCTAAAGTGTTCCGCCATTGTAAGAGCCGAAAGAGCGATTCTTGCACGCGCTCCTGGTGGCTCGTTCATCTGCCCGTAGACAAGGGCAACCTTTGATTTTTCGGGGTTTTCAGTGTCAATAACGCCGGAGTCAATCATCTCGTGGTACAGGTCGTTACCCTCTCTGGTACGCTCCCCTACGCCGGCAAAAACTGATATACCGCTGTGTGCCTTTGCAATGTTGTTTATAAGCTCCATAACAATAACGGTTTTACCCACACCTGCACCGCCAAACAAACCAATTTTACCACCCTTTAGGTAAGGAGCGATAAGGTCAATAACCTTAATACCAGTAACCAAAATCTCACTTTTTGTTGATTGATTAACCAAACTTGGGGACTCGGCATGTATAGGTGCAAAGTCGCTTGTTTGCACTGCACCTTTGTTGTCAATAGCCTCGCCAAGCACATTTAATATACGCCCAAGTACTTTTGTGCCTACTGGAACCTTAATTTGCTCGCCGCTGTCAATTACCTCATCGCCTCTAGCCATGCCATCGGTGGAGGACATTGCAATTGCCCTAACCTTGCCATCGCCAAGATGTTGCTGAACCTCAAGAGTTACATCCCCGCACTTTAAGGCGTTGTAAATTGCAGGCACCTTGCCTTGTTCAAAGCTTACATCCACAACTGCGGACATTATTTGTGATATACGACCTTTATTGCTACTCATAACAAAATAGAATGATAAAAAACAATTAACACATTAATATCTAAAACAAAGGTTTTTAAAAGTAAAGTAAATTGAAAATTTTTATTTTACTTTTAAAAAATCTTATGCAAAACTTTAATGCTAAAAATGCAGCATTCTTACAAACACAATATTTGTAAGAATTTTTCGCATAAAAAGCAAAAATAGTATTGATTTTTAGTAAAATTACTTTACAATTACTTGGTAATATTTTTGAATCTTGTGTTATTGCCAATTGACAATCAATTATTGTTAGTTGATTAATTGCTTAGTATTTTTACATTTTGCAATTCAACTTCTAAGCTATTTTTAAATTAGAATAGTAATGAATTATTACACATATTATTTATGCAAAAGAGACTCAATTTGAGCTATGTAAGTTTGAGCGATGTAAGTACTAGTGATGATGAAGAAAAGCTTTTTGAAGATAATAAAAAAGCAGTGGACACGCTATATGCTGCACGTTTTAGGAATAATTTTACATGTGCAAATCCACATGGTAGTAAGTATCCGCATTTACACCCAAACTTAGCAAAAAGTTTTAATAATCATTTGCAAGAACTTGGTTTTGACATTAAGGACGGCGAGGCAAAAACCTTCCCATGTGGAAGCATTTTTGAACTTATAGACAAAACACTCATGTCGGTAAATCTTGCGGTGGCTAACAAACCAAATCAGCAAGTTAGGCAATTATTGCCTCAATTAAACTGTCACACGCCCCAAGTGCCCACGCTTGAATATGCTGACGAATCTGTATTATTCATTCCAGCCTCTAGCTTTGGGTATATGGCTCACACAGCAAAGGTTAGCGGCTGTAAGGTTGTGATTTTAAAGCTTGATGAAAATGGCTGCATAGACAAAACAATATTTACAGAAAAATTAGATAAATATAAACACCGAACAAAGGTATTTGCAATGATTAACCCAAACAATCCAACGGCAACATTTTGGAGCCAGCAAGAGGTTGATAGCCTAACGCCTTATTTGCAAGATATGGATTTAATAATTGAGGACGCAACCTTTGCCGGCATAACGCCTGAGGCTTTGCGTAAAGCACTTAAAGCACCGCTGGATGATGATTTTGCAAAAAGAGATACAGCAAAGTATCAAGACTTTAAGGCGGAGAAGGAGGCTTTTAAAGAGTATGTCAACTCTTCAAATTTTAAATCTAGCCACAAGCCGGGCTCGTGCTTTAACAATTCTGATTTACAAGAAAAAACCATGTTGTTTTACAGCCCCGCAAAGGAGCTAAGTGCGGAATATAGAATCAGTTGTACCGTTGTGCCTAAAAAACTACAAAATAATCTAAAAAGTAAATTTAATTTTGATACAGAAGGTGGACTTGGCAGTTTTAACTTTAATAAGGATTGTCAAAATGGCACAATAGCTTTGCTTAACGACCCTAATAAAGCTACCGAAAATACAAATTACTACATTGCAAGATTTAAGCAGGTAAAGCAAATAATTAACGCATTTAATCAACTTTTATCCACTAAATTAAAAGTGGAAAATACGGAATTTATAAAACTTACGCCTAAAGAGTTCACGGCAACAAATGTTGTTACTCTTGATTGTTCTGGGCTTAGAGGTCTTGTTGTTGATGGTGAAGTTTTAGAAAAGGATTTAGTTCTTTTTAATAAAATTGTTAAATATGCCAAGGCAGGGCTTGTGCCCGGCTCAGCAAATTTTACCAGGTCAGATAAAATGCATTTAAGGATTGTTCTTGGCGAAGAATACGACTCTTACTATGGTTTTGAAGAAGGCTTGTGTAATTTTGAAAAATATATCAATCCTAAGAAGCAGGAATTGGCAAATGGCACTCCTTTGCAAGGAAGCGTAACGCCATTACATCCTTCTTCGTCAAGCAATAATTCATCCATGAACTCAAGTAAATCTACCGGACACGATAGTGACAATGAAGATACTGATAATTTATGCATAACCTCTTTCGAATCTTCAAGTGACGATAAGCAAGCAAGAATTGACTTAGTCCAACAATTTCAAAGCAAATTCATCTCTGCTTTGAGCAGCAAATACCCCAATAATGCCACTAAGTGTACAATTACACCCTCTGTCTTTAAGGGGACTAAGTAAAAGCTGCTTGTCTTTAAAAAAGGTGGGGGTATTTAAATGATTTTGTAAATTTCAATAAAATATTCTATACTTTTTACAAAAAATTAGATATTATAATATTTGTTTAATATTTAGTAATAGTAAAAGCTAAACCCCTAATATGCAACAACATAACAATAACAAGGTTTTAAGCAGGGCGGAGCAAGGGGGCAACTGGATAGGGGGTAAAATTAACTGGCTTGCCGAGGTTGTTGGTATGTACGGCTGGTTTGCACGAGCTACACCAAAAAAATGGAAGGAATTTGCAAATAAAGTTAAACAACAAAAAAAAGACAGAGAGAAAACACAAAAGCAGCTGGAGCAAGAAAACGAAAGGTTGTTGGAAAACGAACAAAGACCAAATCAAATTGAGTTAAAGGGTTATGGTTCTAATGTTAACGAGGCCATGCAAATGATATTTGGTACTGGGGACAAGGAGAATCTTGGATTGCTATTTCAGCTAATACTAAGGAAAGGTCCTTTAATAGATAAGTTTGGCAAGCTGTTTAAAAAGTTTTTGAAGTTTGTAAAAAAAAATAAAGGAATCGCTTTTGCTGGACTTTTAGCTATTATTGGGGCATTGTTATTTTTGAGCTTAAGCGATACTGGGCGAAACCTTGTTAAAACAATGTTTGAGCAGATGGTAGTTAATGGTGGTGCCTTAAGTGCAACGGGGGAGATTACTAGCAATAGAGTTTTGATTTTTCAAGTTTATGTTAATCCCTTTGATATTGATAAGGTTTTAACTTTGGAGCAAAGCAGGGGGCTGGATAAAATTAATAAAAGAAAAATCAACAGAGAGCAGATGGCAGACCATGTATTGTACGGTGCTTACAAACAAAGACGGACAGAGATTGAGTTTATTAGAAGGCAGCTATCACCGGATCAAAAAAAATCAATTAGAGATGAGGTTATGAGGGCTTTGCAGGCAAAAATGCCAAAGCCCTTAGCGGATTTAGTAACACTAAACCCCATTTACAAAAATGCCATTGATGGCTATATTGCAACAATATACGACACAGGAAAGGCAATGACTTTAAAAGAATGTATTGCTGACATGAAAATAAAATATCCAAGCTTTTTTAATGTAAAAAATGTTACAGCGGATGCCAGAATGGATTTTGAAAATTCTATAACGGAGTTTGAAAAGGGGATTTTGAAGCATGAAAAAGAAATAAATGCTTTTTTTCAAAAATGCAGCGTGCAAACAATAATAGACATACCTGATGGCGTTGTGATAAATGATAAAGGCTTAAGGGGTCAAAAAGAAAAAGCCGATAAGATAGTTGATGAAAAAATTGTTCCTTACCTTAAAAAGACCAATATTAATGACGGCATTATAAGGGCGGCAAAAACACAAATGAAGGACTTTTTGCAAACATACCAAACCCAGCCCGGTTTTGCAGCATCTAACATAAAAAGCTTTATTGACAAATACGGCGAGGATAAGGATATGGAAGATAGGCGTAAGCAAGCTAATAATGGCAATAATCCGCTTACTAACCACGAAATGATGAACTTTATTAAAACCTTAGGATCAAAAAGAGCCGGGGCTTTGGTTCTTGAAAATATTGACGAGCTTGAGGCTCAGGGCTTTAAAATTGCAGATGATATAAAAAATGCAGCACTTAAAATGAGAGATGAAGGAACGCTATACTACACCCCAGAGATTGTTGCCTTGTGTTTTGGCAGTTTGACAAATGGTAAAAAACGATTAGTTGCCGCCCTAAAAGAGGCATCACTTGAGGAGCAGATGCAGATGCTAAAAAGCCAAGTATCAACACAAAGATTTGCAATTGAGGAGCTTTATAAAAACCAAGTAGCACTTGATAATATGTGTGGTATGTATGTTAAGATTGGCGACAAGGGAATGGTTACGCAGGGTAATACCTCTGTTAGCGAAGATGGTAAGTCTAGCAATATTAAATACACTGGCAAATCAACTCTAGTGCACGAAGCCTGCCATGCAATACTAAACGAGCACGGCGAAGGCATATTTAAAGAGCATATAGAATACGCTAGCACTCTTGAAGAAAACACAGGCACATTTGCCGGAAGGGTTGCGTCCAAGATTGGGCGTGGCAGCGAAAATCAAGATGAGGATGCTTATTTTAGAAAAGGTAGAGTTTTTGTTGACCCGCAAAACGCAATATCAGTCAAAGCTTTAAAAAACGCTGCTGATTTGATAAAGGAAGATTTTGCTAAAAAAATTTCCTCAATGCCAGATAGAATAATTGCAAATCTTGATGCCAATACGGTGCAAGCAAAAAAAGACATAGAGGATTATAAAAAACTAATGTCATTAATGACAAATGCCAATGCCGATATTGTTAATTTAAAGATGCAATCCGTGAATATTGAAAATGCAAAATTAATGATAGTTAATGTCAACAATCGAAGCCTTGAAGACTTGGTAGCGTCTACCGATAAAAACAATATAGGTAAGATTAAAAGTTTTGACGATTGCATGGCGGAGCCATTAAATGATGCTGGTAAAAAAGAACTTGAAGAAATTAACAAACAAATTGAAAAATTTGCCAAAGATACAAGTAAAAAACTTTCCGGCTTTACAACGCTTGCAAAAAGAATTAAGGACTACAATATAAATCAGATAAAAATTTATGACAAAGAACTGGAAGCTAATCAGGCAAAAATAAAGGCAAAGCAAAAATATATTGATACTAATGGAAAAAAAATTGGCACAAAACCATTGCCAAACGAAAAAGACTTTATGCAGGAGTCCTTTGCTAAAGCTATGGATGAAGTTTTGCTTAATAAAAATCTTGAACTCTACAATGGAAACACGGGTGAATACGATGCCGCAAACAACTTGTACCGCGATAACAGACCGATGCTGTATAACTTGTTAATGAATATGAGGATTGAAGGTTTGCCATGGAGTGACGCTGTTAATAAAAAAATAGACGAAGCACTTAAATCTTACGACAAATATAAAATGCTTGAAATTGCGGAGGTTATTCCATTGCTTAAATCTGGAGTTGATTTGGCTTCTCTTAATACCATCTTAGGTGATGCAAAATACAGAGATAACCAAGTTATTGCCGAGATAAAATCTGCAATTCAAGATGCAATTGATACTAATGACCTTAAAAAACAATCCGATTGCACAAAAGGTATCAGTGCCATAAAATCCCTTAAAAATGACTATCTGGATTTTTGCAAAATGGAGGCAAGTGCTCAGTTTTTTGCATTACACAATCCAAATACTTTTAAAAGAGCATACATGAAGCACATCGCTGATAATAGTTACCCAATCTTGTCAAACGACCAAGATAGTTATTGGCATAGAGTAATATCTTATCATTTGGGTAAAATGGATTTTGTGTTAAAAAAATATGCAGATTTTAATGATCTGTCCTTTAAGCAAGCTCTACTTAGCGAGCTTAACAATCTTCCAAGACCTTATACGCTTGCCATAGATCAGCTGGTAAATAAGCTAAATAACAACGAGGAAATAGGGATGCAAATTATGGACCTTATTAACACAGATCCAAATTTTATAAATATCGTTAAAGCCTGTATTGCAAGATTACCAAATGCCACACAGGCAGAGCAGGATTTGGTAAAAAAACTACAAGACCTTGCAGGCGACACAGCAATCGTTGCCAACGATGCATCAATTGTTGCCGTAAGTAAGCAAAATGCAATTGACAGTATTGATAGGCTGCAAAAACCAACAACAAAGGCTTGGAGTGATATAAGCGATACTTTAAAAGCAAATACAGCCGTGCAGCAAAATGCTATTTTAAATTTATTAGATGGTAATATTGCAAGGCAAGCATTTGCATCAATTTGGCAGGCTGGAGAGTTGGAACATGATCTTGAAAAAGACAAAAAAGATATTAAGGATTTGAATAGTAAGCTTAATGCGTCCAAAGATAAGGTAGAAATAAACACACTAATGAAAGAAATAAAAGATAGGCAAGAAAAAGCTGCGAAAAAAGAGAATAAACTTGCAAAAATTAATCTTTTTATGGCGTCCCCAACAACTAAATTGTTAATTGATTTACTTGGTAGAGATAAGGCTAAGACGGATAATATAACCAAGGACATTCTGGGCAAGAACCATTTTATTAAGGACTATATCGCAAAAGTAAATGATATTGAAAAACAAGGCAACCTTGAAGATAGCTACAAATTATATAATGCAATTTGGCATGGCTCTTTTGGTGATTACTCTAAGGACCAGCACCTTGAAGAACTTTGGGTTAGAATAATAGAAAATGAGAGTAAAATAAGAAGGGTATTTGACAGCAAAACTGCAGATGAAATTATGGACAATGCATATGGTAAGCTAACTACCGCAATTAACGACAACGACAACAAAGGCAGAGAATATTATTACAGAAATCAGCACTCTCACGACCTGCACGGTGATAGCTGCTGCCCAAGCCGCAGTTTTGCAATGGATGTTGCAAAAAAAGCTCCTGCATCAAGCCTTGATATTGCTTTGCCAAAGGGTAAAAAAGAAGAAGATGATGACGAAGGCGGTGCAATGCGTAACTTACATAAAGAGATGGAGGAGCAAAAAAAACGGGAGCTTAAAGCAAGGCAGCAATTGTTTTTGCAAACAAAGGCACAAACTGATTGGGCTATTGAAGATATTAAAAAGGACAACCCCGGCAAACCTGATGCTACAATTGTGGAAGAAATTCAAAATCTTGCAATTGACCAAAGGCTAAGCGAGAGCCCAGATGCTAAACTAAAAACCCAAAATGCCATTAACGACATTGCAAGCGAGTTAAAAGATATCTATAAAAATGATAGCGAGGAGGAAATTCTTGAAAATCTGCTAAGTACAATGCCACAGTGCATGCGGCAAAGAACAAGCTTAGAAGAAGACTTTAGTGCAAAAGGTAATAATACAGACAAAACAAGCCATTTAGGCTTGCAAGATGAAGATAGCTCTGATTTGCAAGCTGCTAAGGAAGGCGGCGATACAAGCGTTAGCCAGCAATTGCAGGATTTTATAGACAAAAACAAGGTTGCCAATGAAAATGCTAAAGATGATGCTAAAAACGATCCAGCCAGCGACAAGGGGCATGAGTTAGCATCTCAGATGCAGTACCAAGAGCAAGTAAGGCAGCAAAAGCAGCAAAAAGACGCTAGCCAAAAGGATGGCGCTAATCAAGGCAAGAATATAACAACAAAAAGTAGGTTATAATGCAAATTTCTGCATTAAAGATAGCCCCTCCCCTTTAAGGGATACCTCCAGATAGCCCCTCCCCTTTAAGGGGAGGTTGGGTGGGGTATTTACAATCCAAGCTAAAACAACAACCCCACCTGCTAAAACAACAACCCCACCTGCGACTTTGTCGCTTCCTCCCCTACTAGGGGAGGTTTTATTTGTACAAAATCCCCACTCTCTGCAATTCTGGCCCGCCCGCCCCCAATACTTAGTAAGCTATGGGGTGAGAGGTGCATTTTAAAATCTTTTTTAGATAAACAAGCCTATATGAAAGGGGGAGGTAATAGTTATTTTGTTATAAGAATATTTACAAATGGGAAATGGTATAACCTAATTTTGCAAATCAAAACAATATGTCCATAAAGAAATTGCAAAAAAATATTGAATCCTGCGGATTTTAAGTCTTAATATATTATATAGATTTTATAAAACTGCAGTTTTTAATAGTTTATGATGGACGCTTCTTTAAAACAACAGGAATCCTGCCAAAGCGGATGCGGGTGCTCTAGCAGCTTTGTGCTTGACAAAAATATTACCGAGTTTGTAAATGTCACGCTAAATGGTAATGCGGTAAAGGCGCCAAAGGGCATTACCGTGATACAGCTTTGCGAGTTTGAGGGCATTGAGATACCTAGATTTTGCTATCACGACAGATTGAAAATTGCCGGCAATTGCCGTATGTGCCTTGTTGAAATTCAACCAGGCCCCCCAAAGCCACAGGCATCCTGTGCCATGAATGTTGCTGAGGGCATGGTGATTAACACCGAGACAGAAATGGTCAAAAAAGCAAGAGCGGGTGTAATGGAATTTTTACTACAAAATCACCCTCTGGACTGTCCAGTGTGCGACCAAGGCGGCGAATGCGACCTGCAAGATCAGGCTTATTTATACGGCAGGGGGGAGTCGCGTTTTGATGCTGACAAAAGAGCCGTAACAGACAAAGACATGGGCCCAGTAATACAAACCCAGATGACAAGATGTATACACTGCATGAGGTGTGTTAGGTTTATTGACGAGATAGCCGGCACAAACGAGCTTGGTGCCTTTAACAGGGGCAACGATGTTGAGGTGACGACATACTTGAATACTGCAATCACATCCGAGCTTTCGGGTAATGTTATTGATTTGTGCCCTGTTGGGGCGCTTACCTCTAAGCCTTACAGATTTAGGGCGAGAAGCTGGGAGCTTAAAAAAACCTATTCCATTGATGTTATGGATGCGGTTGGGAGTAATATAAGAGTGGACTCCAAGGGTAATGAGGTTTTGCGTATCTTGCCTGCCGTCAACGAGGACATAAACGAGGAGTGGATTAGTGACAAGACGCGTTTTGCTTACGACGGCTTAAAAATGCAAAGGCTTGGCTTTTTTTACGCAAAGCAGGACGGCAAGCTTAACAAAATTAGCAAATACGAAGCCTTTAGTAAGGTAAAAACAATTATAGACAATCTTAGCGACTCGCAAAGCCAAATAGCTGCAATAGCCGGCGACCTTACGGACTGCGAGACTATGCTTGCATTAAAAAAACTATCAAGCCAAATAGGCTTTAACAAGGTTACTTGCCTGCAGGACGGGGCAAAAATCAATGCCTCTTCAAGGGCAAATTACATCTGTGGTACTGGCATTGCTGGCATAGAGGAGAGCGATTTAGTTTTAATAATTGGCTCAAATCCAAGACTTGAAGCCCCAATGCTAAATGCAAGAATCCGCAAGGCAAGCCTGCAAAACAAGGCTAAAATCTATCTTTTGGGCGAGGAGTGCAATCTTAACTACAATTTTACTCATCTTGGCACTCAAAAATCCATCTTGGACGATATATTAAGCGGTAACCACGATATATGTAAGGCAATAAAAAATGCTAAAAAGCCATGCTTGATACTAGGGCAGAGTGCTCTTACTACAGAGGATGGTCTGGAATTACACAATAAGGCAATGCAGCTTGCAAATAGCCAGATGCAAAGAGATGGCTGGAGACCTTTTAACTTGCTACACAAGGCATCTGCAAGAGTTGGCGGGCTTGACGCTGCTTTAAGCGGGGATGTGCATCTTGACTATACGGCGGACAAAATAATACAAGCCTGCATTGATGGCAAGGTAAAGCTTTTGATGCTTATTGGTGCGGACGAGCTTGATTTTGACAAAATCTCTCATCTTAAAGACCTTACAATTATCTACATTGGCTCCCACGGCGACAGGGCAGTTAAATATGCAAACATCATTATGCCATCCTGTGCTTATACCGAAAAGCAGGCTCACTACACAAACACAGCCGGTACCTTGCAAACAACTCTTAAAGCTGTTGCAAAGCCAGAGGAGGCAATGGATGATGCGGAGCTTATCTGCGAGCTGTCCAAGTGTTTTACCACAACCTTTGTGCCTTTTATTGACTCTGCAAGCTTATACGAGGAAGTTAAACAACTTACAAGGCAAAGGGCAGCAGAGCACGAGCTGCACTTTGCCATATCCACCGCAAAGCTTAGTGGTAACTTTACGCTCCCTAAGGCAAATTTTTACCAAACTTGCTACATATCAAGGGCATCTAAAACAATGGCTTTGTGCCTTGCTGCCGCAAGCAGTAATAAGTAAATAATTATTAATAGCCCACTATGCAATACCCTAACCTGCCAACCCCCAAAACCCATTTTACCGATATATCTTGCTTTAACGCCCTGCAGTTAAGGCAAATTATTGAGCTTGCAAAGGACACAAAGCAAAATAAAGTAAAATATTCCAAGGCATTAGATGGTAAGGTTTTGTGTAGCATCTTTCAAAAACTATCAACAAGAACCAGACTTAGCTTTGACATAGCAATAAACCAGCTTGGCGGCAGGTGCATTGTGTTAAATGCTGGGGATATTCACCTTGGCAAAAACGAAAGCATAAAGGACACCGCTTTGCTGCTTAGCAGGATGGCAGATTTTGTATCAATAAGATGCTATGCACACGACGACCTTATGGAGCTTGCAAAATATTCATCTGTGCCCGTAATTAACGCCCTTACGGACTACTCGCACCCTTGTCAAATAATAGCATCGGTTATGGCAATTGAGCAAAAACTTGGTAGCAACATTGATGGCAAAACAATAGCTTGGGTTGGGGATGGTAACAATGTTCTTACATCCTACATTCATCTTGCAGCAAAGTTTAACTTTACTCTAAACATTGCCACGCCAAAAGGCTACGAGCCAAACTCACAAGCCTTGAGCCACGCCTTGGCAAATGGTCAAAACGGGGCAAAAATTAATCTTACAAACAATCCGCAGCAGGCAGTTAAGGGTGCAGATGTTGTGGTGACCGATACTTGGCTGTCTATGGGGCAGGAGGGCGATCTTGAAAAAATTAAAAGTTTTAATGGATTTATTGTTGATAGCAAATTGATGAGCCTTGCAAAACAGGGTGCTCTTTTTACTCATTGCCTGCCTGCCCACAGAGGCTACGAGGTTTGTGATGATGTTATTGACTCTAAACTGTCAATAGTTTTTGACGAGGCGGAAAACAGAATTTATGCCCAAAAAGCTATTTTGCTATTTTGCGAAGGTCTAACTAGCTAGATCTTTTTTATTTATTAAACATTATTTTTATACAATTTAGATATGCAGAACAATGATGCAGTGGATATAAAGCCTAAAAATAAAACTTGTTTGACCTATCTTAAGGAATGTTTTACCTCAAGTTCACCTACAGCTCAAGCAACAAAACAAAATTACAGTTTTACAGATGCTTGTGCCAGTTACAGTCCAGCTAATGTTATGCAAAATTACACATATTCAAGGCAACCTCAACTACATTCGTCAATTGTTAAAAAGCAAGATAATAGTCGTTTAGGTATTAGTGGAATCGAAATTGATATTAATAATGTAAGTGTTGCATCTCAGAAGTATTTAAATAAAACGCATGATGAAAAACATTTGTATTCAACAAGTCAAAACCAACATAATGTTAATCAAAAATCAATCCAGGTTGTAAAAGATTTGTTGCGTAAAAAACAAAGCAGACTGAAAGCATTAGACGATAACAATCCAAGTTCTAGTGGAGGTTGTAGTCGACGAAGTCTAAATCAGAGCGAAAGTAATAGCGTTATATCTAGTATTCAAAGAAATTTGTATAACTCATATGGTGATAGTATCTCTCCTGTCCGTGACAATTTCCGCCACAAAGAGGCAGTAGCAACAGGATGGGTTGGTGCAAATCTTAGTCCCTTTAAAAATGAATATCTGCAACAAAACGGGTTAAAGTCCAAAGCACAAAAAATAAATACTCGTAACCAAAAACTTCAAAATAATCAAGGCAATCAAAGTAGTCATATAGGTGCTAGTAATGTTAATTTTTATATCAGAGATGAAGTTGGCATTAAAGAGCTTGAAGGCGGCAAATCCTCAATGCCTTTAAATTCTAGTATTTTTAGTAGTCGTGATTCAAATAAAGCTCAGCACTCAAAATGCACAAAAGAACTTAAACAAGGAAGTTTGTATCCTAAGATAAATATACTTCCGTCAGCTGAATTCAAGCAAGAAAAGAAGGAAAGTGATGTAAATAATGTACAAAAAAACAACTTTCTATCTGTTCCAAACTACAATTCAAACAGACAAAGCAATCAGATTGGCATAAGCTCCCCGAGAAGATGATTGATGAAAAAGAGGTAATTTAAGATTAAATTGATACTTGCGTCAAAAAGCCATAGTATGGCAATGGTTTGGGGCTGGGGTTAAACTATTGCTTTTTAGTAATAAACTACAAAGTAAGATAGGGTAGATGCTTTGCAATTTAACTAAAAATCTATGCTGCTGCCTTAAAGGCGGTTTCAAGGTCGGTTATTATATCTTCAAGCCCTTCGGTGCCTACGGAGATTCTGACGAGGTTTTCGGTAATGCCGTTTTGGTCTCTTATGTGTTTTGGTATGGAGCCGTGCGTCATGAGTGCTGGGATGCAAACTAGGCTTTCAACTCCGCCTAGGCTTTCGGCAAGTTGGATTGTTTTAAAGCTTTCTAGTAATTTTGCTGGACTGCATTTAGCGTAAAAACTTATCATTGCACCGCCAGTAAAATGGTGCGTTGTTTGCTCTTTTAAAATTTTGTAATTTTTATGATCTTGCAAACCTGGAAACAACAATCCGTCAACCATATGGTTTTGCTTAAGGTAGTCAACAACACCAAGTGCATTTTGTTGATGTCTATCCATACGCAAGCCAAGAGTTTTAACGCCCCTAAGCACAAGCCACGAGTCAAATGGTGATAGTGCTGGCCCTATCGTTTTTTGAATGTGGTCAAGTTTAGCATAAAGCTCGTCGCTATTTGTTAAAACGGCTCCTGCAATAACATCGCTGTGTCCGTTGATGTACTTTGTAAGGGAATGTACAACGATATCGGCCCCAAGTTCTAGTGGTTTTTGCAAATAGGGGGTTAAAAAAGTACTATCAACACCAACTAAAGCCCCGTATTTTTTGGCAATTTGGCTTGCAAGTTTAATGTCAGTAATTTTAAGTAATGGGTTTGATACAGCCTCAGTCCAAAATAAGTCAACCTTGCCAAGTTTTTTGCAAGCGTCCTCAATGTTTTGAGGCTCGGTTGTATCAACCCATATTACATTGTATCTGTCCTCAAATACTGTTGACAAAAGTCTAAAAACCCCGCCGTACACATCGTTGCCACATAAAATATTTGCTCCTTGTTTTAACAAGTTAAAAACACATGTAATTGCCGAAAGTCCAGAGGCGGTTGCAATAGCATAATTTGCCCCCTCAAGAGCCGCAAGGCAAGTTGCAAGGTTTGACCTAGTAGGATTTTTACATCTTGAATAATCATACCCTAAGTGCTTACCAGGCGATGGTTGTAAAAATGTTGAAGCCTGATGTATGGCAGGCACAATGCTACCTGTTAGTTTGTCTGGGTCCTGCCCAACTCTTATTGCCTTTGTGTTGAAGTTTTTATACACCTATCAAGTAAATAATGATACAATTAAAATCTAAACAATTTTAACAGCCTTGTAATTAATTGCAAGATTTTAAAACTTGCAAATGCAACAATATTTCTTGATTAAGTAAGTTAAAGGTAGTTAAGTCTTAAATTTTGCACTTGCGAGCCTAATGTTAAATAGATTAGAGATTTTGTAAGTGGGTCAAGCATTATTTGCTTGACTAACACATTAGATATTTACAGAGGTTGAAATTATAAGATTTATGGCAAAGTCCGTGGACTGAACTGCCGAAGCTAGGTCCTTTATTAAAACTTGAAACTGATTAGAGCTTACAATCCTTACAACTGGAGTTGTAACCGTGCCTGCATCTGTTGCATTGGGCGAGGATAGAGTTACAAAAACATTGTAATCACTTGTTCCTAGGTCTGGTGTGTTGATTGTAATAAGGGTCATGCCTGTGCCTGCATCTATTGTTTTTGTTGCCGATGTAAGTGATGCAGGTACTGGCAGGGAGCTATTTGTGCTGCCTATATCCCCTATTTTAAGACTTGCATAAATAATGCTTTTACTAGGAAAGCCGCATTGCTGAGGGCTAAAATTAATCCATTCCCCAGAGTTGGAGCAGCTTGCAGAGGCATTTTGCAGTAATACCGCACCCTTTGAGGAGCATGATTGAACAGATGTTGGAACAACACTTGTGTTTGCCTTAGATCTTGGAAAGGTATAGGAATACAAGCTTGACATGTCTCCGGCAGTACCATTGATTGCCGAGCAGTCTATGTATCCGTAATCTTGCAAGAGGGGGGAAATTGATTTAAGGCTTGTGTATTGCAATATGTCATCGCCGCCAGTTTCGCTTTTAGCATAGAAAACATATGGGTCGGTAAAGGTAACAACGCCGCTACCACTTGGCGTATTGACGCTTGCAAGGCTTATTCTTGTGCCGTTTTCGTTGTATGCACTTAGCCCGTCTTTGCCGTAGCTGTTGATAACAAAAAGATTGTCGTTTGTAAGTAACGATCCAGAGCTAGAATTAACCTGTATAAAAGAAGAGCCTGCAACTTGAGTGCCAAGCCCATTGTCGGCTATCACCTGCTTTGTAGCTTGGTCCCTGTAGTAGCTAACCCCGCCGCTTACCGCAAATGCAGTTGCAAGGGAGTAGTTAAATTTTCGTCCGTATCCATCAAGTATAAAATCACGACTAAGACCCAGAGCATCAACGGGCACGGCTCCGGCAACAATTGCCCCAAAGCTTTGACAATTTGCAACTGACGAGCCATAGCTTGCACTAGATGGCGACAAAGAAGGATCCGCAGGGCAGGGCAATGCCTTGTTCATTAAGTAATAAGCTGTTAGAGCTTCCTTGATTATGGCTACGGATTTGTTAGTTTTATCAAGTTTTGCACGCTCCAAAAAACCACCTGTAATTGAAACAAGAGGAAATGTTACAAGTCCAACTAAGGCAACCGCAATTGCAGCCTCAACAAGGGACATTGCAGGCGATAATTTTTTTAATAAAAATTTTAAGTTATACTTACAAAGGCTCATGTATTTAATAAAAATGCCTTATAAAAAATATTAATTGTTTATTTTAAATTCAATGTAAATTAAGATTGTAACAAAATATCTATAGTTTAAAATTTAAAATCAAACCCGATTAAACATCTAAGATGTAAAGAGTTTTTAAATTTTAATTTTAAGTATAAAGAATAACAATTCTTAAAGTGAATTTAATATTATAAAACAGCTTGCAAGCCTTGGCTTTGCAATGATAAAAAGTTGCAAATTTTTAAAAATTCAATATCATTTTAACTAATTTTTGCCCTCTTTGCAAGTGTTTTTTGCAAAAAAATCAGGCTAAATCTAATGCTAAGCATACTTATATAAAAAATTTATCAAGAATCAAAACTTAAGCTTTTGCAAAATTTTTTAAATAAATCGGCAAAAGTATCGTTTGGATTTTGGTTTTTTATGCTTTCAAAGAGTTCTCTTACTTCAAGCGAGCTGTTAAGAATTGCAAGTAAAAAAGGTGCCTCCGATAGGTTAAAATCCAAGATTGCATCCAGGCCATTATGTCTTAAAAGTATATTTTTATGCACCTTGTTGCTCATTTGTTTAAATATTTTGATAGTTGATTGATTCATCTTACAAGCTTTTTCGTAAAATTCCAGTAAAACATCCTCTCTTTTAACAAGCTCATCGTTGTTTGTAAGATAGGTTTGGTGAAAGATTGGCTCTGGCAAAAAAAAGTGAGAATCGCAGGCATCAAAAAGCTCTTGCGATATGTGTTCTTCTATTTGGTAAGGGTTGCTTGTGTCTAAGTTGATCAAGCAAACCGCATTGTATTTTGATAGTTTGTGTAGCCATTTTTCAAAAATCCCCGGTCTAAAATGATGAGTATTAAAAAGTTCCATAACATCATCAAGTTTAATTATCATTTTTTGTCCATTTAACTCGGTATTAATGCGGTAAAAGATATACTCCATTATGATGTCTCTAATGTTTTGATTTGCAAGAACCTCCTCAATATTGATAGATATTATGTAATCAAAATCATCAAAATCATCATCGTCCAAAGAGAACATGCCAAACATATCACCATCGTGTAAGTATCTGCCAAGCCTAGACACATTGCTTTGTAGCTTAAAAAATTTGATAAAGTCTTTAATGCTGGTTACTGCGTTGTAGTCTTTTTGCAATTGGTTTATTGCTAAGTCTAGGTCTTTAATTTCATCTTGATTTAGCCTTTGGGCGTCAAGTTCTAGCATCATAACTAGATAGCTTTTTATAAAGATTAAATTATCAGATATTGCATTATGCACAAATTCTTTTTTTGAGTGAAAAAGTGAAAATGGGTTAATTTTAAGCCCTTTTTTTGAGCCAGCAAGGTCAAGACTGTATGTTTTTGCGATTCCGGCTATGCTTTCAAAAAAGATATCAGATGCATTATCAACGCATAAAGAGATTACTCTTGGTTTTAACTTTAAGGACTCCGATACCAAAAAGTTTGACAAAACGCTTGCCCCAGAACCCTTAGGGCCTATGATTATTGTGTGCCCGGGGCTTGTCTCGTCAACATGATAGTTAAAAAAGTATGGTGTATGGCGAATTGTTGTGAACACTGTGATTGGCTGCTTCCATTTTTGTGGCTTTTCGTTGCCTGTGGGATATGTTGCTCTAATTGCAAAGGCTGCAAACTTTGATAAATGAGAATACTTACGCCTTGCCAAAAAGCTATAATTTGCCGGCAAGATTGCATAAAATGTATCCTCGTTAAAAATATCTTCTCTAATGGCACAAAAGCCTATCTCGGCTATTGCATCATTAAATTTTGTAAGATTTTTTAATAGTTCAATCTTTGTATTGGCGTAGACTGTAATACTAACCTGCGTCTCGCCAAAGTGTTTAGGGTTTTTACCATCGTCTTGTGCTATGTCAAATATGCCAGAGTTTTTATAAAATGTGTTGTCTTCACTCATCTGCAAAAGCTTTGCGGATTCCTGATAATAGCGTTTTGCAAGGGGGTATTTTGTGTTATCAAAGTATTGCGAAATTGTCATTTTAATAGGCACGGAAAGTAGCTTATCTATAAGATTAAGAGACATATCCTGATGGTCCTTAAGCGAGAAAACCGCAACAAAACGCTCGCTATCCAATGGTGTTTTTACCAATATATCGCTAAAGCCAATTTTGTAATTTGATACATTTAAAAAATGAGATATATCAGCAAGTGGCAAGTGGCAATCTTCATTTATCATGTTTATGAGCTTATCAAAAAACTCCAAATGCTCGGAGCGATACAGATCGTCGTCGCCCTTGTAAAAACCTAGTTTTGATGGATTGACATCGGCGGTGCCATTCATTAAAACCCCAGTTACTTTGTTGAGTTTGTTAACGGAGCTTTCAAGAAAAGAAAAGAAATCCTTTTGTAGCTTTGCACTATTAAAAAAAGAAAAAATTGCTGATGGTTTGGTTAATGGGTAATCCTTACCCCTTGCAACAATTGTTACAAAAACTTCATTAACAAATATGCCGCCAAACTTGTTAATCTCACGCCACTGCTTGTGCAGCTCGTAGTCAAAAGTTGTTTTTTCCTTAAGTAGCGACCACTCTATGGACCTGCTATCACGCACAGTGTGTATGTAAAAAGATAGGTCAGATATATCATCTATGGACATGAGTGCATCTTTGATATTTTTGCGGATATCAAAATTTACAGAATTGTTTTGGTCTGCCGAAAATGGTGAATATCTAATTGTTTGCAAAAGTTCCCCGTTTTTTGTCAGTACAGTGTTGGAGTCGTAAAAGCAGGCATATGGTATAAAATTGCTACGATCTATGATTTTTTGTTTGCGTTTTTTTGTCTTAGACGAAGCGTTTATCACCTTTCTTAAATTTTTTGACATAAAAAGCTAAATATAAACCTCGTCTTCGGCTTTACAAACATCAAGATTGTCGGTTGTTACGCCAGACCACTTTGTGTACTCGCTTGGCTTTAGGGTGGAACCATCAATGCTTGATATGTTGGTTTCCATCCAGTAGGAGCTTCTTGTGTATTCTACAAGTCCGTGTAGGTCTCTAAGGTTTTGATTGCAAACCCTTGCAGCTATTGTGTCGTAGTCGTCGTTGTTGGCAGCATTCATGTTTATTTCGCTATATTGGTCATCTTGCACTATGGTTTTAACCATTGAAAAAACAAGCTGACAAGAGCTTCTTTTTACCCCGTTAACAACAGATTCCCCGTATTGGTCGTAGACTTTTTGTATTGAGTCTACAATGGACTTGCAACTTGCAAAGTTGTTAATTTGCTTGTTTTTTGTTGTGTTGTAAATTGCTTCAAGGTAGCATTTGCACTTATTTGTTGGTGCGGGTAGTTGTCTTTGATAGAAGGATCTTTTGGATTCCATCTCCTTTGTAAGAACGGATAATTCGGTTTCAACGCAATATTTGCCGTCCGATGCTCTTCTTAGTCCTGCGTTTGCATCAAGTTCGCCAAGGCAGAGTCTTTTAAATTCTGGCGTCATGTCGCACACGCCGTCAGACCAAGCATTTGATAGTACAGAGTTGCATTTACTTTCGGACACTATGCCGCCACCTTCCTTTACGGCTTTCCAAACATCGTAGACTGCTCTACAAACTCTAATTGAAGCCTCAGCTTCAAAGGAGTCTATTGATTCTAAGGTTTGTAATGCAATTTTGTTTTGAGTTTCTTCCACTATATCTTTTTTTTGTTTGTATGTCATTGTTACAAATCTTGCTTGAGGCACATCGGAAAGCCCCGCATTAAATATGTCAGTTAGCTTTGTTTGCTTAAATCTTGCTGCTTCTGTCGTTGAATCTTCGGTTGCATTTGTCGTTAATAAATCCCAGTTTATGTCATCGCTTGTTATGTCGCTGGTTTTAAGATCTTTTTTTGTTGTTGTTTTAATGTAATTTGCAACGGCGGACGCTATATCGCTAACCGACATCGATCCAATTGACTTAACACTGCCGTTAATCATAACATCCCCGCTAATGCCTGATGTTATGCCGCTTAAGGTTGAGTTAAATTTTTGAAAAATTCTAGTGGCTAAATCGGTGCAAGGATTACTGCAGGAGTTTGACACGGTGCCACTACTACTGCTACTACCGTTGTTGACAGGTTGAGACGAAAGGGTAGCTGAGGATGTGATTGACTTATAAGAGGCGCATGTTGCAAGATTTGTTGTGATTGATAAATATTCCGATGGATTTGTAATTTTAAGTATTGAGTAGCCAGTAAAGAGATCTTTGCCTTTTTGAGCTTCTATGTAAGCTCTTATTGTTTCGATGTTAGTTGAGTTGACAGAGTTTGCAACCGAGTCTATTAATGCATTGCAGGATACATATGCTTCTGAGTTTGTGATGGACTCTATGTTTTTAATAACTGAATTACCTTGCTGGGTAATCATACCGTATTGTGTGGCGTAGTTAAGTAAAAAATCGCTATAGCTAATATATTTGTCGGATGAGTCGCCGGCTTTAACTATGATGTCGTCAAATCTAAAATTTGCATTTGCCTCCGTGCCTATGATGATTGCCGATGTGTCAATTGAGCCAAATATATTTAGCAGCGTTATGTAGTGTAGTCTCATTGCGTTAAGGTCTGAGTATCTGTCTATGTCGTTTGAATAGGATGCCGCTTCTATGCTTGTTGCAGATATGTTGTGAGAGGCAATTGCAACAATATTGTCCACAAAGTATTTTTTAAGCCCAGCCTGCACCGTTGCCGAAAGAGTTGCAAACTCGCTATCAGCAGGCTCGCAAACAGAGTAATTGTCAATTGTTACATTTTGCATTGCAGCAAGTGGCACTGATATTGTGACTGTACTAACTAGGTCGTCGCATATGGATGTTGCAAATGCGTTTTTAACGGCTGGGGTTTGCCTTGCCTCGCAGTTTGGGGTGTTGTAAGAGGAGCAGTTTATAGGAAAGCTGCCGGACTCAGGGCAGGGTCTGTAAAAACAGGCTATGTTTTCACCAATTTTAAAGTCTACAAAACCAGATATTTTATCGCTATCCGCCCCAGGTACGCTTTGCTTGATTTTAGCTGCTGCATCAGCTGCAGACATTGTAGCTGGAGTAAAAGACTTAACAACATCTATGCACTTTTGATAGGCAGGCGAAACGCTGCGAGTGTAATACATAAGAGCATTTGGATTGTTGAAGGTTACCTGATTGTCCGTTTGTAAAAGTCCTTTGTCTTTTGCGTCTACAAAGCTAAAAACATCTTGAATTCTTGTAAATCCACGCAAAGGATTGTCGCACTTGGCAATTTCTTTAACTATGTATTTTTTGTAGCTTGTGCTAAATTCCTTAATCTTGCTAAGATTGCGATATACATTTTGTGCAAAGTTTGACCGTGATTGAGTGTTTATAACTTTTATACTTTTAGATGTTAAGGAATTGCCAATGTCTGCAACATGGACTTCAAAAAGATTTGTGGCGTAGGATACCTTGGAGTCTGTAACAAGATGATTTTCATCGTCAACTTTCTTAATAATTCTTTCAATGATGTCCTTTTGTAGCTTATCGTCGTTCATCTGCAGTACTGTTGCAGATGTTGATGTGTTTGCTGCACTATCCTGTATGTATTTTAAATATTCCTCCTGTGCATATGATATTATTGCCTTGCAGTTTGCCTCGTCGCCTACATCGCTTGCAAAGCTGTCGTTTTTCATGTCTGATGCGTCTGGGTTTGAAAATGCATCCTGACAGATTTGTACTGGGTCGCTATATGTTCCTGTTTTAATTGAGTTAAGAATAACCTGAACTGTGCTTGCCTTTGCACTTGCTGATAGGGTTTTAAATTCGTTAAGAGTATTTAGTTTAGATAGTACAAATGGAGAATCTGCAGTTGAAGCATCGGCAGTGGTGTATATATCATTAATCACCATCACGCAGCTTACATTGTTAGAATCGTCACCAGTTGTAGAGGAATTAGAGTTGGAGTTATTTGATACAAGGCTTGAATTGCCAACGATGCAAACTTCTTGCGGCGTGCCTTTGTCAAGCATTGCAAAGCTTAGGGCTAGAGATACCGTTGTGTCGTTACTGCTGTAATTTAGAACATTTTGTAGCAATAACCCGTTAACAAAACCGGGCTTGTCGCCAGCATTTAAAATATCCATTTTTTTTGTCAAAAAAGCCGTGGATATATAATTAATGCAATCAACAAGATTAAATCCATTGCCATTGTTTGATTTTTGAGAGCAGATAGATGTTGCAAATATTGTTTTATCATCTGTGCCGTTGTAGACGATTGCCTTGGAGGTTTGAGAGGTGATGAAGGCTTGGTCGTCAATAAAGTATTTGTTAAGGACTTTTTTTACAGAGCTTTCGTCCGTAATATTGCCTTGTGTTACAAGTGCTGATATGTCTATTACGCAACTTGCAAGATTGCTTTTATCGTTGTTTGCATCAAGTATGGCGGATACAATATTGATACAATAAAGCTCCTTGTCAAAGGTATCATTTTTATCAATCAGGTCAACCACTATAGGGTCAATTAGCTCCTTTTGCTTGGGGGCTTCAATAAGGCTAAATCCGCTTAAGGCAGTTAGTTTTTTCTGAATGTAGGCAAATTGCTCTTCGTAAGGTCTTGGGTTTTTTTGATAATCGTTGTAGACATCTGTTAGTATTGCAATACATTGTTGATAGAGTTTGTTGTTTGCAAGATTATCTATAATTGCCGCAACTATGTTTAGGCAGTGTTGTTCTTTTGCAAATATTCCGCCGTCCAATAGGTCGTCCTGAACCTCTTTGCTAAAGAAATCCTGCTTTTCAACTGGCAAAAGACTAAAACCAGGGAGGGTTAAAAGCATTGATTTAATGTAGTCAAAATCAGTCTTGCCGGATGCGTAGATTGAGTCCATAATTGCTATACACTGCTTATAAAGTGCGGTGTTTGATATTGCCTCCATTATGTCAAGGGCAAGATTGGTGCAGATTAAAAATTTGTTAAATTCGCCGCCATTTGCAAGGTCGTCGTAAATTGTGTTGACATGCTTTGTTTTTAGGTCTTCAGATAAAATTGAAAAACCAGGTATGTCAAAAAGTTTTTTCAAGATTACATCTGTTTTAAATACTACTTTGTCAAAGCTTGCGGTGCCGTTTTGAGAGTTGTAGGAGGCGGCTATAGAGTCCATTACAATCAAACATTTTTGGTATATATCACTATTGCCTATTGCATCTAGGATGGCATTTGTTATATTAAAGCAGTGCAGCTGAATGTTAAAATCGCCGCCATCTTTGATGTCGGATATTATTTTGTTTATCAGTTGCTCCTTTTTTGTAGCATCTAAAAATGCAAAGCCCGATATTTTGTTAAGTTGGTTTTCAATATCAAGCACGCTTGGTGATTGCATTTTGGAGATTGTGGTTAGGGCTGCAATACATTGTTTGTATATCTCGTTATTTTGTAATGCGTCAAAAATTGCAGCGGTAATATTAAGGCAATGCACTTCAATATTAAATACTCCGCCGTCTGCTAGGTCAGTTTTGATACCGCTTACAAGCTGACTTCTCTTGCCTTCGTCAACAAATGCAAAACCTGGTAAAGCCATAAGCTTTGACATTATATAATCGTTTGTAACGCTTGTAGCATTTTTTTTGTAATCTGCCTCAACGCCCTTTAAAATTGCAATACATTGTTTAAATACATCGGTGTCGTCAAGTGCACCAAGTGTGTAGTTGGACATTAAAGCACAATAATAGGATGGATTAAAAGAACCATTGTTTTGCATGTAATTGTATAGGTCATGTGATATTTTGCCTACGAGCTCTTTTTGCCCATTTGGTGGTATGGCACTAAAGGCTTCAACTCTGGTTTTAAGCTGCTCTGAGATGTAGGTGGTGGATGTGTTGCGAGTGTCAAGTATGTCGTTTAACACAACTATGCAGCTTTCGTACACTAGGTTTGTTACACTTTTTGCAGGGCTTTCAATTTGGGAGCATATCTCTTTGATTTCGCTGGCTGTTAGCCCTCGTTTATCGTTTAGTATGTCTGCAACTTTTGCAGCTATATCGGCCTGATTTTTTGCCGAGAGCCCCCCAAAGCCTCTTATGTTGTAAAGTTGCATGACGGCAAAGTTAAAGATTGTCTCGTAGCTTAGGGAATATATTTTTTGAGACACATTGTATTCCCCCATCCATGTAAGGGTTGATAAGCAGGTAGAATTTCCACTAAGTGGAAATGTAGAACCTCCGCCGCCTCCGCCGGCTCCGCCAAAGCTTGCATTCTTAAATTTATTTTCTGGGTTTTCGCTTACATTAAAACTAGCCTTGTTGGGGCCTTTGCCTTTAATGCTTATCACTGAGGAGTCATCTATGCCAACGCTTGAGTATGCAAGGTAGCTATACTTGCCAGCCTCCCTTGGGCTTAAATTTACTAACTCAACATCACTTGGTATAAAAACTTTCTGCCCGTTTATTATTTGGTATGAGCCTGCTTTGCCGTCAACAATAATTTGGTTTGCAATACCTTGTTGGTAGCTTAAGTTTATCCCGTTGCCTCCTTTTATGCCAGTTAGCGACTTTGGCCAAAACATATACAAAAGACCAAGGATAAGCGCAAGCAATCCCCCCCCTATTATCCAAATTTTTTTATCCATTAAAAAAGTAATCGTGAGTTACTACACACAAAAATAAAAATAAATCAAATTAAGTATTTAATCTAAGCAAAATTTACACCAATTAAAACTTGCAACAAAGGCAGAGTTTTAAGTTGCCTTGCAAGCGGATTGCTGTCAATATTAACTTCCTGCAAGCTTTGGTTTGCATCTTTTTTGACATTAGTAATATAATTTTTATAGTCCTCGGTTAAATTTGATAGTGGTTTTTTAATGTCGCAATTTTTAAGTAGGTCAATTATGGAGTTTTGCGTTGCATTTATAATGCAGGAGTGCAGGGCAAGTGCCTGTTGCCAATTGAGTTTGGCGTCAAAAGATTCAAGCTCTGTCCAAATTTTATCAATTTGCATAGCTTGTTTTACTGCAATAAATGCCTTAACAATGCTTGGCATATCGCTGTAAGTGGAGTTTTTTAAGCCAAAAGCCTTTGTAATGCCAAGCCTGTTGATAAATTCGTTTGTTATGCAAGTTGCCACAATCTCGGCTTTTAGTTGGTGATTTATAACATCGTTTTTAAAACGCTCGCTCATTTGGTGAGGAAAGTAGGACTCTATGTAGCAATTTAAAGATGCGTCTTTTATTAGCTCGCAGTGATGCAAAAGCGAATAGACATACATTTTTGAATAGCCAAACAAAACGCAAAGCTCTGGCCTTGTAAGATTTAAGCCCGATGATTTGTATTTTGCTATAGTCTCTTGGGATGGCATGAACTCATTTTCTCTGTCAAGGAGTTTTTCGCTTGCCAAAAAGCTAATTACATCGCCGTAAAGCTCTGGGTTTATGTTTAAGCCCTGCATTATGCTAATTGCTTGAGTTTGGTGATAGTTGTCGCTAAGTACTAGTCTATCAACCTCGTCAGTCATCTCGGCAAGCAATGTGTTGCGATCCTCGTGACTAAGGCGAGAAGACCTTACAAGATTGTTAAGAAGTATCTTGATGTTGACCTCATGGTCGGAGCAGTCCACCCCTGCGGAGTTATCCATTGCATCGGTGTTTAGCATAACACCTGCTCTTGCCGCCTCAATACGCCCAAGCTGGGTAAAGCCAAGATTGCCGCCCTCGGCAACAATTTTGCATCTAAGCTCGCCACCGTTTATTCTTACAAGGTCGTTTGCCTTGTCGCCGGCATCCTCGTGAGTTTCGCTAGAGGATTTGACATATGTGCCTATGCCTCCGTTCCACAATAAGTCGGCATTGTGTTTAAGTATAATTTTTATAAGTTCATTTGGCGAAATTTTATCCTGATTTATACCAAACAGAAACTTAATCTCTGGGCTTAGGCTAAGCTCCGCCTCGCTCCTTGCAAAAATTGCACCGCCTTTTGAGATTTTTGTTTTGTCGTAGTCGGTCCAGCTTGATCTTGGCAGGTTAAACATTCTAAGCCTTTCCTCGTAGCTTTGCTGAGGGTTTGGGTTTGGGTCAATAAAAATGTGTAGATGGTTAAAGGCAGCAACAAGCTTCATTTTTTTACTACGGAGCATGCCGTTGCCAAATACATCACCAGATAGGTCGCCAATTGCAACGCAGGTAAATTCTGTTTCCTCGGGATTGATGCCAAGTTCCATAAAATGTCTTTTAGCCGCAACCCATGCACCCTTTGCGGTGATTCCCATTTTTTTGTGGTCATAGCCATTTGAGCCGCCGGATGCAAAGGCATCACCAAGCCAAAAGTTGTATTTTTCTGATATTGCATTTGCGGCATCCGAAAATGTCGCAGTGCCCTTATCGGCAGCAACAACAAAATAAGGATCCTCGCCGTCGTGGTCAACAACCATTGCAGGTTTAGCAACCTTGCCACCGGCAAAGTTGTCCGTAATATCAAGGCAAGATGAGATAAATTTTTGATAGCAAGCCTTGCCAAAAGCAAGATACTCGTCCCTTGACATCTTGGATTGGTCGGCTTTAACAATAAAACCACCTTTTGACCCCACGGGAACAATAACCGCATTTTTAACCGTTTGAGCCTTTACAAGCCCTAATACCTCGGTTCTAAAGTCCTCGTGCCTGTCGGACCATCTAATACCGCCTCTTGCAACCTTGCCGCCACGCAAATGCACCGCCTCAAAGTCGTTAGAGTACACAAATATCTCTGCAAAAGGTACTGGTTTTGGCAAAAAAGGTATTAAGGTAGATTTAATTTTAAATGACAGCTCGTCTTTGTTTAAGTAAAAGTTTGTCCTAACTATTGCTTTAAAAACTTTTAGTACGCCAGATAAAACGCTAGATCTTGTTTCGTCACCAGTGGATGAGGTTAAAGATTCAAGCTCTGCCTCAAGTTGCTGCATGGAGGTTTTTCTGTCGCCTTTAAATTCTGGGTCAAATTTTGTTGTAAAATAGCCTATTAAAACCTTTGTAAAGTTTGGATTGGCAACTAGTGCCTCGCCAATAATTTTTTTAGAATATGTAAATCTTGCCTGATGAAGATATTTAATAACCGCCCTTAAAACTGTTAAGTGCCTAATTGAAATTGCCGGCGTGATTGTAAGAGCATTTAAAACGCCGTCCTCAAATTTGTCATTCATAATTAAAGTCAGTAATTTACAAAAATTCTCGTTAATATTATTAAAATTTGCAAGGTCTATTTTTTCAATCTTTACAAGTATGCATTTTATTGACACGCAATTAGATAAATTTTTTACGCTATAGTCAAATGTTTTTGAAGAAATAACTTTTAAACCAAAACTACAAAGTATTGGCACTATGTAATCAAGGGTTAATTGCTTGCCAAGGGCAAAGATATCAACAAAAAATGCGTCTGCCTCCCCGCTTTTTTGCCTAAGTCTTGTTGCAAATTGATTGCTTGGGGACAGGGTTTTAATTAACAATAGGTCGTTAAAAGCAAAGCTTGGTAAATTGTTATACTTGTAGTTTTTGCTAAATGTGCCCTGCTTAACAATATCATCGGATAGGCAGAGCAGGCTGCTGTTTGCCTTGAGTATTTCTCGTTTTAACTCAAGGTTCCAGTCCGAGGATAGGATAAGTATATCTTGCTTTAATGCTCTAATTTCATCACTTGACAGATTTGTGTTTAAGTGGTTTATGTCGGCGGTAAGTTTAATTAAAGGGTGGTTTATCTCGCTTGCGTTAAATACCTCGGCTTCCACGGATGTTTTAAACTTTGTAGCGATTAGGTCGGTAATCTTTTTTTGAATGTCCTCGTTTATGTCTATCAGGCAGGCAAGAGTTATCTCGTAAAATCTGCCAGACTTATCCTTACGCACAAAAACAGAGTTTTTGCCGAGCTTTTTGTTTGCAACATAACTACATCCCCAGTTTTTAAGCTCGCTAGAACTAAGGTCAAATAGCGTCTCTCTTGGTATTGAGTTTGCAAAGGAGACAAACTCCTTCCAGTTGTAGCTGTGAGGCAAAAAGCCAGTGTCCTCAAGTATGCCGCTAATCCATTTTTTAATGAGGGGCATGGTAAAAACATCCTGCTTGTAAGCTTTGGTTGTAAAAAGCCCGTATATACGATACTCGCCGGTTAGCTTGCCTTGGTCAAATTTTTGCAGCCTTACAATGTCAAAAAAACTATCTTTGTGAATGTTGCTCTTGTGGTGGGACTCGGTAATTTCAAGCAAATCAAAATCATCTGGTTTAAGCGATGTATCCTTGCTAAAGTTTGCGTAGCAATCACTTGCCTTGTAAATGCCAAGTGGGGCAGAGCTGCCTTGTTTGGTAATATCGTAAAACGCAACACCTAAAAAAACAAAACCACCATCCAAAAGCCATTTTACAAAACTTGCAACCTCACTAGGGGTTTTGTAGCTATCCTTTGTTTTAATTGAATCCTGCTGCTTTACTGTGCTTTCGGCAAGGCTTAAAAGCTCCTGCTGCATAACAAACCAGTCGTTAACGGCAAGAGTGAGGGGCTTGATTGCATTTTCAATTGCAAGCTCCAAGTTGCAAAACTCATCGGTTTGATTGTATTTAATAAAGACAATTGTTTCGGTTCTTGTGCTAACCTCACTGGGGTTGAAGGCTTCAAGCGATATTAAGTTTAGCTCTTCGTCCCTGTTTGCAAGTACCGCAAAGTGCATAATTTGCTCAATTACAAGCCCAAGATTTTTTGCCAAAATCAAAAGGCTATCAATAATAAAAGGGCAGTCCTTAACTAACAAAAATGCTTTGCCGCTTAAATGCTCCGCCTTAATTTTGTAGTAAAAATCATTAGCATCTTGTTGTTTTATGCCACCAGAGGCAAACAAAACAAGCTCCTCAGCAACATCCCTACCCGCCAAAGGATAGAGTTTTGTAATAATGCTATACAAATCCTCTGTTAAACTTTGCATATCTGCACATAAATTTTAAAAAAACCTATAATAAAGTTTATTTAGATAATGTATTTATTTTCAAGAAAATTTTTGCATATGGTAAAAAAAACTTGCTTGACAGTTAAAAAATAAGCAACAATAATCTTAAAAGTTTGTAGATGTAATAAATTATTCAGGGCTATGCAGGTTACAAAATACGATTACGACTCATTGAAAAAAATTTGGCTAGACAATGATTATATTAAGGATGTTGAATGCGACAAAACATTTGATTACATGGATAGATTTGCGGAAAAAATCGCCAGCAAGCCACAGCTACAAAACTTAAGCATTGAAGACTTTATAAACAAGCTAAACGACAAGGTTGCAAAAAATAGTTCAAAAAAAGCAACCTGTGCGGAGTTTTCTTTGCTTTGTGGCACAATTTTTGCTTTGCTTGGTCTTGGCGTTGCATCTTTGGGGCTTGGTGCCAGCGTAGAGTATTTAATGCTTGCCTACTCCATGTTTGTTATGCTGATGAATATTTGTGTGGGCATGGCGTATTACGGCACCAAGTCAAACATCTACATTGAAGGCAGGAGTTATTTTTTAAAAAATATTTTTGATAAAAATTGTGCTCTTTACCTCCACAATCTTAAAACTTACGGCGCTGAAGAGTCTAAAAAGAAAGATTTGACAAAAATTGCAAAACTTATCACTGAGTTTGATAAACATCACTACAAAGATCACGACCCATTTTGGGCAAAGTGGTGGGGCATGGGTTTTAGACTTTTTGCTCCAGTTGCTATATCGGCATTGTTTATTGCAAACAACTATGGAGCAGAATTTTTGCCCCCTTGGAGCATATTAATTTTGATTGTAATAAAAACATTGCTTGAGGTAATAGGCTTGCACTTTTACAAAAGATGCCAAGAGAGCAGAAACATAAATTACGCAAAAAATGCAAAACATCTTGATGAGCTAACTAAATTAAATTTAAAATTATACGATGGCAATCCAATAAACTTACATACTGACCCGCAAAATACATTCCATCATCAATTTTGCGTTATAAATGCAGATAGTGACCCGCAAAACAGCCAGCCACAAAAACACATACATTGCAATAGCCTTTTAAATTGCACCATCAATCACGAGCATTGTAAGTTTGAAGATCATCACGATCATGATCACGATGGACATGATTGTAGCAAGCACAGCCATTTTAGTGATTTTTTTGAATATATTTTTGACGAAAAAAGAGCTTGGAATCCACTTGAAAATAAAAAGCAATGCAGTAGCAATAAGTGCAGCGGTGATGATTATATTGAGGCAAACCAAAAGGCATTGCATATTATACAAAAGCAAAGATTGCAGGTTGAGGTTTACATTGAGATTGATATAAAACAAGCTAAGTCAAACATTTTAAAGCCGCACCTGCATCTTAAAACTAATACTAAATTTGACAAAATACCCGAGGCACTTGGTGGAGCTTGGGCTGCGATTTGCAAAAGATATGAAAAATCATGCACTAAAGATAAGTCAAGTAGCGTAAAGCTTTAAGGTGATTATGGCCTTAATTAAATTAATTTGAAAAAAGTTTGACAACAATTTTTTTAACTATTACAATTTATCTTGCATTTTGTAATCCTGTGGATGGTTGGCCGAGCGGTCAATGGCAGCAGACTGTAAATCTGTCGACGAAAGTCTACAAAGGTTCGAATCCTTTACCATCCACCACTTATTGCTTTGTTATTAGGCAATAAAACATCCCATTCAAGGACAACTTCAATAAAACCCATCCCCTTTAAGACTAGCCTCAGATAGCCCCTCCCCTTTAAGAGAGACCCACAAACATCCCCTCCCATTTAAGGGTAGCACCCAAACATCCCCTCCCCTTTAAGGGGAGGTTGGGTTTATGCAGAAGCTCCTCCCCTTTAAGGGGAGGCTGGGTGGGGTATTTACAATCCAAGCTAAAACTAAACAACCCCACCTGCGACTTTGTCGCCTCCTCCCCTACTAGGGGAGGTATAATTTGCACAAAAACCCCTCCCCTTTAAGGGGAGGCTGGGTGGGGTATTTACAATATTAGTCCGTCAGTCCCTTGTCAAGTGCGTTTAGTAGGTCGTTTAGAAGGTCTTGCTTGTCCTCAAGCCCTAGGTATATCCGAATATTGGATGTATTTGTAAAGGCTGGCATGCCGCAGGTTCTTATACTTTGTAATGACTTGGGGAATGGTATGGCAAGGGACTCATAACCCCCGTAGGAATAGCCAAGACCAAAAAATTTAAGAGAGTTAAAAAACTTTGCAAGCTCTGCATCGCTATACAATCTTTTTAAGCTTAGGCTAAAAATACTTGCGGCACCGCTGAAGTATTTTTTGTAGTTTTCATGCCCCATGGTACAGCTGATGCTAGGGTGGATAATTTGCTGGACTTTTGGATGCTTTTTAAGCTCTGGCACTACATAGTTAAATGTATCAGTGTGTGCTTTTAGCCTTGCTCCAAGGCTACGCAAGCCTTTTAGGCAGGCATGGGCGGCAACAGGCGATGCCATAGGGGCAAGCAGCCTAAAGGATTGTTCTATTGCCAGTGCATCTTGTTTGTTGTAAGCAAGCGAGCCGCACATGTACTCCGAGAGTCCTAAAAAAAACTTTGTTGCAGAGTCCACCGCAACATCGGCACCAAATTTTAATGGATTGTGGTGAAGGGGCGTTGCAAAAGTATTGTCGGCAATTACTTTTATTTGTGGATTTTTTGCTTTTACCGCTTTGGATATTTCTTGAATGTCGCAGGTTTCAAATGTAAGAGAGCCTGGGTTTTCAACAAACACAACCTTGGTTTTGTCGCTTACCATTGCCTTGATGGAGTCTATGTTAAAAGGATTGTAAATTTTTGCCTTAATGCCAAATCTTTCATCAAGCTCTTTTGCAAGATGGCGAGTTGGATAGTAGGCATTATCATTTATCAAAATCTCGTCCCCGCTTTTAACAAATGCCAAAATTGCAATAACATTTGCCGAGTGCCCGTTGGATGTGATTTTTGCAAAGTCGCAGTCGTATATCTTTGCTATAAGCTCTTGGCAGTCGGTATTTGTTTTGCTGCCGTATCTGCCGTAGTAGATTTTGTTTGGTGATATTTCCTTGTCGTTGTCTGCCTTGATAAAGCTTTCAAAGCTATCAAACACAATTGTTGAGGTTGCAAAAAGCGGATTATTTACGCAGCCTGCATAATCTTTGGAATTTCTTGCGGTGTGAATCAGCTTTGTTGCAGGCAAAGGTTGGTAGTTGCAATCTGCATTGTTGGTATTTGACATAGTTAAAAGCTTACAAATTTTTGTAAAAAACAGATATTGTAAAAAACTTAACATAAAAATTTTAATTTTCAAGCAATCAATTATCCAAATTGCCAAATTATACCAAATCCAATTTAAAATTAAGCTTATATAGTCAATCGCATATCTCTTGGCACTTGTAAAGTATAATTACTGTCCTATATTACTCTGCCTGTGTAATACTGGCTTTGCAATGCCTCCTCACCCCTATTAGCCAGCTCCGCCTGCTGGCTTTGCCAGCTGGGGGGGAGGCGGGCTGGCTATTTTTGCAGAGAGGAGGGTTTTTTGTAGAGTTTATGCAAGGGGGCAAGCCTACTTTAGGATAAAGTCATGGAATATCTTTTTTACAACAACGCAGGACACAAGATATGCACTTGGCTATATCTTTAGCCGCCACCCCAGCCCTCCCCCTAAATGGAGAGGGGGCGGAAGGAATGAGTATACTTTTATAACATTATTTAGAAAGTGGATTTGGTATTGTATCTTATGGATACAATTTGCAAACCTGCCAAGCAACATTGCCACTTGGCTCGGTAATTTTTGCAAAAAGGGTTCTGTCGTGTAATCTATGGTCGCCGTTAACCCAAAATTCAAAGCTTTGCGGATTAATTAAAAACCCGCCCCAGTTTTGAGGTCTTTGGGGCGATGCTTTACCTTCGTCGCCCCCAATCAAGCTAATCTCCCCCGCTAAAACATCAATTTCGCTTACAGCATCACCGTTAAACCTTTGTGTTGCGTAGCAAATCTGCAGCGAGTCATCAATAAGAATTAAACCATCCTTGTTGCTTTTAGTTAAAACATGATTGTTGTTTATTGCCACCGCCATGCCTTGCTTGGCTGCAAAATCTTGGTAATCTGCAAGTAAAGACGACCTAGATTTAAGTTTAGATGATTGCCTTGAAACGCATGCCCCAAGCCTGCTTGCAAGGCTGCGGCTTTCAAAATAAGCATCGCTTTGCTCTGCTTTTAGCTCGCTAACATCACCTTTTACCCTTATTTGCAAGTTTAGCCTATCCCAATAAAAGCAAGCACTTGCTTTTGAATTTGCGGCAATATCCATGCCTTTTTTACTATTTTTGTTTGTAAAAAACACAAGTCCCTCGCCTTCAAGAACCTCCTTTAGCAAAACAATTCTATTATCAGGCTCGTTATTGTTGCAGGTTGCTAAGTTAAAGACTGTTGCATCTTTTACAAGTTTAGATGCCTTGGCAAAATTAAGCCAGTTATTAAATATTAAATAAGGATTTAATAGAGTACTCATGCCCCAAAGATATGAATACCAAAATGCGACAAAAGCTTAATCATTAAAGCCTTGCCAAGTAAAATTAAAAAAATGCAAAACAAGAGGGCAAAAAAACCCCAGACAAAACCTAGTATAATAAATAGTCCGTCCTCAATAAGCAAGCCTAAGGCAACCAAAACAATTGACATACCAACCGCAAGATTTGTAAATGGTATTGGCAAGAGCAAAACAATTGACATAAATATTATATATGCACCAATAAGCCTTAGTGAAGAGTCTGTAAATAGTATTGGCATGCGTTTTTTAAACACTTTACTAAACTTAAACAAGGAGTGGTGAAAGGCATCTGTTAGTTTAATCAAAAAGTTTTTCTTTATGGATACAGATAGTAATTTTTTAGGTAGCATTAGCTCTTTTTTGCCAAACACCAAATGCCCTGCAACTAATATGCATGGCACAGTGCCAAGTACGGACATGCCCGGCGGCAAGGGAATCGGAAAGATAGTGGGTAAATTAAAAATTAATATAAGTAGATACATTGATTTATGCCCTGCAATATGCACTATCTCGTGCAGGCTTAGGCTGTCGCTTTTTTTACGCCTGTTTGCATGGCGTTTTAAAAGATAAAAAAACCCAAGGCTATCGCGAAAGCTTTGTATAAAGTTTTTGTGTATTTTGTGGGTTTTGGACTTGGCAAAGCTCTTTAAATTTGACTTTGTAGATTGATTTTGCCTTTGCGTGTAATGGGCGTTTTTAATTTTTGTTTTTGCAGAAAACTTTTTTGTAAAACTAAACATTTTAAAATCAATACATCAAATAACAACATCGCCATCAGTACATATTAAGATTTAATTTTTTTTAGCAAATATTCAAGTAAATTTTTGTCTTGTGGTAATTTTTCAATTTCAAAAAGATTTTCTTGCAAGTAATTTTAAGCTTGATAAAATCTATGTAATTTGTATTGATTAATAAAGTAAATAACAACATATCATAATAATGCACTATGACACAACAAGGCTTTACAGATGGGCTTTTATTGCTTGATAACGGATGCTTTTACTCTGGGCAGTATCTTGGCTCTGGCATCGATTGTTTTGGCGAAATTTGCTTTAATACATCTACAACTGGCTATCAAGAGGTAGTGACTGACCCATCTTACAACGGGCAGATAATTGTTTTTACCTTTGTGCATATAGGTAATGTGGGTTGTAATAACGAGGATGTTGAGTCAGTAATATATCTTGCAAAAAATTCAAAACCAAAGGGCATAGTTGTGCGTAATGTGCCAAGCGACTTTTCAAATCACAGAGGCATGCAAAGTCTTATGGATTTTTGCCTGCAAAACAATATTACCCTCTTTGCAGGTGCTGATACAAGAGCTTTAACTCAAACAATTAGAGACAAAAAGCTCACAAAGGGTAACGCAATGATAATGCAACTTAATTGTCCCTTGCAGCAGGCTTTGCATGATGATGGTTTGGTTGTTAAGGAGGCTTTTGAAAGGCTTAAAAAACATCCTTCAATGGAGGCCGCGGAGCTTACAAGTGATGTTTGCAATAAAAAATCTATTTTCTTTGAAGGTGGCAAATACTCCACCGAAATTACAAAAAGGGACTGGGCACAAAACCTTGCTGTTGTTGACTTTGGCATAAAGGAAAACATTTTAAAACTCTTAGAGCAAAATGATTTTGATATTCAGGTGTTTGCAAACGATGTAAAATTTGAAGATATACAAAACTTTGACGCATTCTTTTTGTCAAATGGACCGGGCGACCCTAGGGAAACATTTAAAATTGCAGGACCTACAATAGCTGCAATTCTTGCATCTGGCAAGCCTGTATTTGGCATTTGTCTTGGACATCAGCTTTTAGCTCTGGCTTTAGGCATGCAGGTTGAAAAACTCCCCCAAGGCCACAGAGGTGCAAATCACCCAGTGCTTAACCTGCAAAATGGCAAGGTTGAGATCACTTCTCAAAATCACGGTTTTGCCGTTGTTGCAAATTCCTTACCAAGCAGCGTGGAGGTGACTCATGTTTCGCTTTTTGACGGAGTGATTGAAGGTTTTAAAACAAAATCTGGCAGCGTAATGGCGGTGCAGTACCACCCCGAGTCCTCACCTGGGCCACACGACAGCAGATATCTTTTTAGCCAGTTTAGGGCAAAATTTGCAAATTAATATTTTTTTGCCAATAGATATATGTTAATGTCAAAACTGTTTTTACCTATTCAAAAGGAGGCTCCTGCTGGGGCACAAATTAACTCCCACATTTTAATGCTTAAGGCTGGACTTATTAAGCAAACGGCAAGCGGGCTTTATACATGGTTGCCTCTTGGGCTTAAGGTTCTCGAAAAAATCAAGGCAACAATCCGCCGTGAGCTTGATGCAATTGGCTGTAACGAAATTTTACTACCAATACTCCAGCCTTCAAGTTTTTGGCAGGCAAGTGGTCGCTATCAAACCTACGGCAAGGAGATGCTAAGAGTGACGGATAGGCACGATAATGAGCTTGTGTACGGCCCCACTGCCGAGGAGGCAATGGTTGAAATTGCAAAAAATGATGTAAAAAGCTACAAGCAACTTCCTTTGTCGCTTTATAATATTCAGTTTAAGTTTAGGGACGAAATTAGACCAAGATTTGGCGTGATGAGGTCAAGAGAGTTTATAATGCTTGACTCCTATTCCTTTGATGTAAGTGAGGCTGAGGCGGTGCAAAGCTACAAAAATCACTTTGATGCTTTTTTGAAAATCTTTTTATCTCTTGGTCTGGATGTTTTGCCTGTGGAGGCATCGGTGGGCGAGATAGGCGGTAGCTTAAGTCACGAGTTTTGCATAATTGCCCCTAATGGCGAGAGCGATATTTTTGCCGAGGATGCCCTGTTGCAAAAAATAACGGAGTTAAAAAATAATCCGCAAAGCATTGAAAACAGCTTTGATACAATAACAAACTACTTTACCAAGACAGACGAGAAGATTGCCGAAATTGCAAATGTTGATGTAAAAACCGCTGATATAAATGCCGAGGCTAGTAAAATTTGTGGTGCAAAAAAAATCACAAAACACAAGGCAATAGAGCTTGGGCATTGTTTTTACTTTGGCGACAAATACTCAAAGCCAATGCAAATGCAGCTTAGTGGTGAGGATGGCAAATTGTTCAATCCGCAAATGGGCTCATATGGCATAGGCCCTGCAAGAATCATAGCCGCATACATAGAGCTAAACAACGACAAGGATGGCATAATCTGGCACAAGCAACTCACACCCTTTGATATAATTTTAATAAACATCATCAAGGAAGACGAGAGCTATGCAAAATCAATCTACACAAAACTTACTGAGGCTGGCTTTAGTGTTTTGTTTGACGACACAAAGGATTCACCGGGTCAAAAGTTTGCAAAGGCAGACCTTATTGGAGTGCCAACTCAGGTGATTGTGTCCCAAAAACTAAAGGATGCAAATTCTGTGGAGGTAAAAGATCGCAAAACGGGGCAAAAAATAATCCTTCACCTAGATTCTCTTTTGCAAGGCGTTTGCTAGTTTTGGCATGGTATCGGTTGAATATTTATAGTATAAGTATAACTAATGTAGTTTTCATTGTTAAGATTTTTATCAATCCTTTATATCATTGTTATAAAGGATATTGTTTCATTGCTTAAACTTCGCATAAAGTTCCTCCTCTCTGCAAATCTAACCAGTCTACCTCCCCCCTTACTGGTAAAGCCAGTAGACGGATCTGGCTAATGGGGGTGCGGCGGTAAAGCTTAAACTCTTTGTTTTAGATTGATAAGCTACGATACTGTTTTCAATTTAAAAGTAAGTCTACATCTTAAACCCCCATCCCATCCCTCCCCTAAAGAGATATGGAGTGATTAGAATTAGTATTTTACTAAATAATGCTTGAAAACAGGAGGTTATTATGGATGTTTGTTAGATTTTACAAAAAGCATTTTTTAAGTCAAGCCCATCAGGCTTTATACCGCTGCAAGCTATTATTGATTGATAAATTTGCAAGTGATTTGTGCTACCCTTTTTACTGGCAGCAAGTATTTGCTTGTGGATTTGCGGATGTAATTGTTGATATTTTTCACTCATCCATATGAAAGCTGGAACATTGTATTGCAAGCTTGGCTTTGTGCCGTCTGGCTTTGTTATTCCATGTCCAAAATTGCCATCCTCGCCCAGTATTTGTCCGTGGTCGGAGGAGAAAAAAACTATTGCATTTTTATCTTTAACAATCTCAAAAAAATCGCCAAGCATTATGTCCGTTAAGGTAACTGTGTTGTCGTAGGAGTTAAACATGACTTGAGTCTCGCAATGCGATATATCTGGCGATTTACAATAGGGTTTTAAAATTCTATCTGGGTATTTTGATGATAGTATGTTTTCAACACCAATGTTGTGCGAGCCTAACATCTGCATAGCTATAAACATTTTTTACCTTGATTTTTGTTGATTATTGATTTTATTGCAGCTGGAATTTCAAGGTCGTTATAAAATGCATTAAATTTGTGAGTTGCATTTTTGTAGACCGAAGCCTTAATAGGTTTAAGATTGCGAGCAGAATGTACGGAGTAAAAAAAGTTTTCAAATCCAGCGGTTTTAAAAACTTTAAATAGGTCGTATTGCGTACCATCCTGAGAGCCGGAAAGCATGCATGGCGTTGACAACAGCGTCATTGTATCGCAAGATTTTGATGGCTCTTTGCCAAAGTTAAAAAGTTTGCCAAGTTTAGCTTGCTTAATCAAATTTGGCGTTGTGTTGTTTTTATTGCCATTGATGGATAGTCTGTCAAACCTTAAAGTTTCGCCGATTAGGTAAATTATTACTAGGTCGTTATCAAATGTTTTGGGCGAGTAAAAAAGAGTTATTGGGGTGCTTGCCTTGGTGTTAAATAAGGTAAATCCAAGTTTTGCAAAGCTGCTAAAAAATGCAAAAGGCGATGATAATTCAAAGTTGGTAATGTAATAAAAACGATAAGGTTTTTTCCTCCGTTCGTTACTCTCTGGCATGTCTTTGTTAATCAATTTTGGTGTAAGGCTTAAGCTAAGTAAAAGGCAAATTAAAAAACTTAGAGTAAAAACTTTGTAATTAAATTTAAAAGTAATATTTTTTGCTTTTAAAATTGCAATGCTTGCTAAGGATGTTAGCGTTAGGCAAATTGCAATGTCTGCAAGGCTTATTATTGCTTTTACCTCATTTACATTTGTAATAAAAAGCGCCAAAAGCAGCGATGGCGTAAGGCTAAACCCCCTTATAGCAGAGGCGTAAATTAATACAATGCTGATGTTGACAAGAAAGATTAAAAAAATTTTTAATGCCTTTTTAAATTTGCAAAATGGCAGAGTGATTAAATTTAAAAAAAAGATGTTACAAAATATTGTAAAAACAACCGATGTAAGCTTTATGTAAGTATTGTTGTAGTCTGTAAATAAAAGACTTAAACCAGAGGCTAGGGATACTAACAGCAAAATAAAATTTGCCAAATTGTTTTGTAAATAGCGTTTAATTAATTTAGTCATTGCCCCAAAAAGTAAGATGAAAGTGAGCGTTAAATAGGCTCAGCGGATTTGCGACCCTTTGCCGAAAGCTTTTGTAAGGGCTTGCCGTTTTGCAAGTCTTTAAGTATTGTTGTAATGGATGAGTTGTCTAGGTCCTCATAAAACCAATCATTAATTTGCACCAAAGGAGCGTTAGAGCAAGCACCAAGGCATTCAACTTCGGTAAGGGTAAAAAGACCATCGTCAGTTGTTTCGCCAAGTTTTATGCCAAGAAAGTTTGAAATTGCGGATATAATATCCTCGCTACCCCTAAGCATGCAAGGTGTTGTGCCGCAAACTTGTAGCAAGTATTTGCCCACTGGTTTTAAGTTGTACATTGTATAAAAACTTGCAACCTCATAGACTTGAGTTTTTGGCATTGATAAAATCTTTGCAATTTCCTCGATAACGCCATTTGTTATGTGACCACCTTGATTTATGTTTTGCGATGCGTAGTCGCTTGCCATCTGTCTTTGCGCTAGGTCTAAAAGTGCCATAACAGCGGATTTTTGACGACCCTCGGGATATTTTGCAATGATTAGTTTAATTTTATCCAAAGACGATGGAGAAAATTTAAAATCAAGGTCTTTTGTCATATAAATTGGCAAATGATGAGGCAAAGGATAAAAAAATTAAAAGTTTTTGTTTTTAAAGTCTCTAAAAGTGCAAAAAAGAAGTAAAGATAAAAACACTATTGTTTGACAGATTATAATTGCCAAGGTGCCAAGCTGGTAGCCGCCGTATAATAGCCAAGAGGAGTTGGTGAATAAATCCAAACGAGGAAAGAAAATACCAAGTGTTTTTATAGCTTGGGATGCTATGTTTGATAGGGTTTCATTTGAGGGTAGGAACATTCCAGATTGTTTTGTTTCAAGAGAAGAAAGCATAAAACCCATGGAGCGGGAAATCATGTAAAATCCAGTTGAAAAGAAAACACAGATACTTGTGTTTTTAAGAATTAAAGAAAAGAAAACAACAAAACTTGCAATAAGCACAGTTTCGCAAAAAAAGCTAGCAAGCCAAACAAAAAATCCGCTGATAGATATATATTTTATGAAATATATCATAAACAAGCCTGTTATAGCGGTTAAAGCAAGGCAAACAAGCCAAAATGTTGCAAAAAATGCAAGGCAAACTTTGGTACGCGAAAGGGGGAATGAGAGTATCATTTCAATCTCCTTGTTTTCAAAAAAACGCGAGACAAAAAACGATATAAAAACAATAAGCCCAAACATAGCAACAAAACGCACAGAGCCTGCAAAATAGACTATACGGGTTTGTTCAACCTCGGCAATTAGCGTCCACCCAAAAAACAAAGAAACTCCAAAGCAAATTGATATTAATGCAGCCAATGACAAAAAGATAAAATCTTTACGGCAAACCGACAGTAAATAACGAGCAAGAGATAGCATAACAAAGACAAAAAATAGCTAAATATATTAAACTTTAATTAAAAAAATGAATCATTACCAGTTTAAAGCACCCTTCTTCCACTCGTACACAAAGGTGATTGTAAGAAGAGCTAAAAATAACATCATTGACCCAAAGCCCAGCCAGCCAAGTTGTTTAAAGGCAACCGCCCAAGGAAACAAAAACGCAATTTCAAGGTCAAAAACAATAAATAAAATACCTACTAAATAGTACTTTATGTTAAATTTTGAAGGCCTTATACCCTCTGGATTAAAGCCGCACTCGTAGGCGGAGGATTTTTCGGCATATGGTTTGTATGTTTTTGTTACAAAGCGACTTATAAAAAACGGCAAGCAAACAACCGCAGCCGATAATCCAATGGATATAAAGGCAAAAAGCAATATTACCCCAAAGCCGGATAGCATAAAAAAAGCAATTTATTACCAATCAAACAAATTTGTTAATAAAAGATAAATGCAAAAAATTTAAATGACAACAATTTTTTTGCAAATTTCTTTAGTATTGAAAAATAAACATTTAAACATTCTAACATTTAAAACCAAATTTATCTTGCTTTTATTTTAATGTAATTTTAGATATATTTAGGTTTTGTAAGATTTATTATTTTGTTAAAAAGTATGTCAAAGGATGTAAAAAAAGTTTTGATAATACCAGGCGACGGCATAGGCACAGAGGTAACTGCCGAGGCTGTAAAAGTATTAAAAAAAGTCTGCCATGTTAATGATATATCTATAGAGCTTGACTATGCTGACCTTGGCGGGGTTGCTTACGACAAATGGGGAACGCCGTTTCCGCCTCAAACACTTGAAAAGGCAAAGCAAAGCGATGCAATCTTGCTTGGTGCAGTTGGTGGCCCAAAGTGGGAGGCTCTTGACTACTCGGTTAGGCCCGAAAGAGGCTTACTTGGCATAAGAAAAGAGCTTGACCTTTTTGCAAACCTTAGACCTGCAAAAACATTTGCGGTTTTGGCAAGTGCATCAAGCCTTAAGGAGCATTTGGTTGCCGGGCTTGATATTATGATTATTAGGGAGCTTACATCGGGCATATATTTTGGCAACCCAAGAGGGGTTGAAACATTACCAAACGGCGAGCAAAGAGGTTTTAACACTGAGGAATACACAACTAGCCAAGTTAAAAGAATAGCAAAAGTTGCTTTTGAGGTTGCTGGCTCAAGGGCTAAAAACCTTTGTTCTATAGACAAAGCAAATGTGCTTGAGGTAACAGAGATGTGGCGTAATATCGTTACTGCTGAAAATGCAAACTACAAAAACATCAATCTGTCGCATATGTATGTTGACAACGCTGCTATGCAACTTGTGCGTAGCCCTAAGCAGTTTGATGTAATTGTTACAAACAATTTGTTTGGCGATATACTATCCGATATAGCCGCTATGCTAACGGGTAGCCTTGGTATGCTGCCATCTGCATCGCTTGGTGCACTGCGTGAGGATGGTAAAAGATATGCTCTTTACGAGCCGGTTCACGGCTCCGCACCCGATATAGCAGGCAAAGGTATAGCAAACCCTCTTGCAACCATTTTAAGTGTTGCAATGTTGCTAAAATACTCTTTTAACAACAACAAGGCTGCAAAATCTGTTGAGGACGCAGTTGAGAGAGTGCTAAACAAAGGCTTTAGAACCGCTGATATTTATACTCTGGACAGCGATGCAAGTAAAAAACTTTCAACTAAGGAAATGGGCGAGGCGGTTTTAAGTGAACTTTAGTAATTGCACCTAAAAACATGCTTAACCATTACAAGGATAAAGATGTTTCACGCAAATTCATTATCCTAATACTTCTCCCGCTATACTTTTTGCTTGGCTCATGCTTTATGAGTCCTATGTATCAAATGCAATCTTCAAGACGCATAGATTTTTACGACCCAGACATGCCAGAGGCTGCAAAAAGGGGCTGGAGCGATGGTTGTAAGTCTGGCCTTATTCACGATGCAAATCCATCAAGCATTAAATACATGAACAACTATTACATGGACCCATATTACATGAACGACCCAGTCTACAGAGACGCTTGGTCTGCAACCTCTCACCTTTGTGCCCTAAAATACGGATACTTGCGTAACAAATCCTATCTTGGAGTCTATAACTACCTTGCTCCAAGAGGCGACTCCGTGCAGTTTAAAAAGTAATTAACAACAATAACTCTTTGTTGAATAGTGGGCGTAGGCTTGCGGTTATCGTGTCTAAGGCTTTACCAAATCTTTTTGTTTTGCAATTAAATCTTGCCAGATAATGTGATATGATAGATTTTTTGGCTTCAATTAGTGCAGTTTCCGCCTTGGTTCTTACATGATTTTTTGCAATTTTTATATAACAATATACTTTAATTTATCTGTGTAAAGGTATTTGATGTTGTATTTTTCATTCAATCTTAAGGCTAAAGCTGTGTAAACATATCCGCAAAACTTACATTCTTTCATAGCATAATAAATAAATAATTTATTATGCTATGAATAACGCAAATTACAATGTCAATATTTATTTACCAGTGCCCTTGGCGCAGCTTTGTAAACTGGATTTATTTATTTTTTATTATGTATCTGTAAATTACTTCATTTTCTAAAACACGCATTACATAATTACGAGTTTCCTTAAATGGAATAAGTTCTATCCAGTCTATTATTTCTTGTGTTTCTCCGCTTTTAAAATTATTACGGTCAAGCCAAATTTTTACATTACGCGCCCCTCCGTTGTAAGAGGCTATTGCCAGAGGGTAAGAGTAATTAAATAGCTTTAAAAGCTTGTTTATGTAGTAAGAGCCAAGCAAGATGTTATATTCAGGCTCCTTTGTAAGGCGGGCATAGCTATAACCTATGCCAAGCTCGTTTGTAATTTGCTTTGCCGTGTCTGGCATTATTTGCATCATGCCAAGGGCGCCAACATTGCTTACGGCATCGGTTTTAAAGCCGCTTTCCCTGTGGATAATGGCGTAAATTAGTGCCTCGTTTGGATACTCAAGCCTTGGCAGCTCGTGACCATAAAACTCATCAATAATATTTATGTTTAAATAGGAAGATGTTTTAATAATCTGGCTATACTCTTTTGGCTTTAGCAATGTTTTAAGATTGTGAATTGCCAAAGTGCTAAGTTTTGCATCCTTGTTGTTTTTAAAAAAAGCATCCAAAAACATCATAGCATATTCTTTTAAATCCTGCCCATATAGAGTAATTGCGTTTCGCCACAAAATGTCGCTTTCAAGTGTTTTTTGTAGTTTTGCATTTGTTGATTGCGATATGGATTGGTAGTTTTCAATCTTAATAATGTCAAACACCCTGCCGAATATAACATCCTGTTTTGCAAAAGCTTTTTGTGAATTGGTGCCATCTTCGTCTTTGTAAAAAAGCCTTGTATCGTCAAGATTTGATGTTTGCAGTATTGCCTCCTGTCCGTAAAATGTTAGCGGATATTCCGCTGCCTTAGCATACCAATATCTTGCTTTTTCGGTATCCTTTGTTGCCTCGTAGACTCTTGCCGTCCAATATGCACCTCTGGATTTAGTTAATGCAAAAGAAAACTCCTTGTATAGATCCTTAAAATAATCTAGGGCAACATCGTAATCTTTTAAAAATTTATATGCAATAAAGCCGTGCAAAAATTTGGCACGGGAGAGGTTTAAATCCGAAAGATACTGATTTGGCTTTGCTAGCTTAAAGGCGTCCTGATAGCGTTTTTTCTTTAAAAGTTCAATGATTAAAAACTCCTTAACCTGCCACCAGTCGTCTTGCGTAGATGTTGTAATTGATACATATGGCAAGAGCTTACTAAGTGCCTTTTCGGTCTCGCCATTTTTTATAAGATATTTTGTGTAGTCGTATAGCAGATTATCATCCTCTTCGTAAAGGCTTGTGTCAACCGATTTTACGAAGGCAGATCTGTATTTAAACTCGCTAGTTTTAAGATAGAGGCGTGCCTTAATTATACCTTGCTCCCTTGGGGAAAGGGTTTTAAGTGCCTTAACAACATCCTTGTATCTTGCCGAGCTTAGCATTGAGGATACATTATCAAAGTCGCTTTTGTAATTTAGCATTTTGGATAGCTGAGTGTAATCCTTAATTGCAAGCTTTGCAAGCATTCTTTGATAGTTATGCTCGTTTAGACCTAAAAGATTTGCCTTACGGGCAAAGCTTGGGTCGTTTTTATAAAGCCAGATAAATTTTTTTGCAATATTTAGTTTTGAAGAAACCAAAAGATCTTTAGCCAAGCTAATTGCCTCGTTTTTAAGGGGGATTGTGTCCTTGTATTTGTTTAAAAAAGCCTCAATTTCCTCAAAATTTGCGGCCTCTTTGCGTATAACAAACTTAATCCAGCTTTCTAAAAATTCTTCATGCTTGGAGCCTTCAATATTTTGCAATTTGTATTGATTTTCCTGCTCTATGCGTTCAAGATACTTCTCGTTTTCATAGTCGCTTGATGTTTCGTCCAGTATTACTATTGCATCGCCTGTAGCCGAGTCCAAAACCTCCGATGCGTAGCAGCTGTAAAAATTAAATCCACAAAAGACTATAAACAAATACATTGTAGATAAGAGCTTAAAGCTAATTTTACGAATTTTTTTTAACACCTCTTTTAACATTAAATTTTTATACATCTTTAAAACAAAATATTTTGCAAACAATCAAAGTTTAGACTAGTCTTTTTTTAATTTCAAGAGTGATTATTTTTTTTACTTCATTTTTACAATCTTCCAAATTGTCGTTAACAAGGCAGTAGTTATATTCTTTAGTGTGCTGCATTTCCTGCTCTGCGGTTTTAAGGCGTATTTCTATATCCCCTAGGGAGTCAAGCCCCCGTTTTGTTAGCCTTTGCCGCAAAACTTCAAGCGATGGTGGCATTAAAAACATTGACACAATATCAAACTGCCCGCTCTGATTTTGCATTTTAATTTGCCTTGCCCCTTGGTAGTCTATGTCAAATAAGATATTTGTGCCTGCGTTTAAGTTTTGCAAGACAAAATCTTTTGGCGTGCCGTATAGATTTGTAAAAACCTTGGCATGTTCCAAAAAAGCATCCTTTTTAATTTGCTCTTCAAACTCTGCTTTTGACAAAAAAAAGTATTCTCTGCCGTGCTGCTCGCCGGCTCTTGGCTGGCGTGTAGTTGCCGAGACAGACATTTTAAAGCTATCAAAACTTTGCAAAATAAAATTGCATATCGTGGTTTTGCCAGCACCAGAGGGCGACGAAAGTATCAGTAAAAACCCCTTATTGCTTTGAGGTGCCATAGCGGTATAGATAAATTAATTTAGTACATTACAATACAGCTTACCACCACAATCTGTAGTTGCAAGTAAAAATGACAAGCAAAAACGATTATGCAATTTGCCTTAGTGCGTAAAAGCTATCAAATGCATTGCCAAATACTGGGGCATCGGGAATTGATCTTGTTTTGATACCTTGTTTTATAGCTTCAAATATCGTTTCAAGCACATCATGGGGGCTGGCAACTGAGGAGGCGACCCTAAACTCAATACGATAATCTGGTAAGGTGTTGTCAGTATTATCAAACCTTGTTGCAAGAGATATGTTTGCATTTTTTGCATCGTAGGTTATGTTGTTTTTTGCAAGCTTTATGCCCCTTAACAAGCCAAAGTTTTTTTTGCCATTTTGTGCATTATTTTTGCGTTGTTCAAAAAGCTCAGTGTCAAAATTAACTCCTTTGTCAAGCACAAGTCTTACAGCAGTAGTGCGATTGTTAGTAAGCCCCCAAGCCACAGCCGATGGCACATTTAAGTATTTTTTTACTATTTCCTTGTTGACAATTCTTTGTTTGCAATGCTCGGTGGGTAGGTAGATTTTTAAGCAATCTTCAAAATGCAAGGAGTTTAAAAGCCCCCAGATTGCATTCATCACAATTAGGTCGTTGCAATTGGTGCCGGCAAAGGATATGCTAAACTGCAATGAGCTTGAGGGGGAGTCGCCCTTAAGTAAAACAGAGTCCGTTATTAGTTGCAACCGTCTTTCGGCAGCATATTGCACTAAAAAGTTTTTAAATTCCACAAGGCTTTGCAAGCATTCCTCTTTGGACTTAAAAACCCTAGAGGCAAGCTCAAACTGCCCCCTACCAAGCTCAGGTTTTATATCGCCAAAGGTGGATTTAAATAGTGTGCTTAAGTTGCAGTCCTCAATTATTGCTTCATATGGCTCCTCGGCAGCGTTAAACAAATAAAACTCAAGCTCGTAGCCTATATATGCCATTTGCGATATTGATGCAAACATCCCTCAAATTAAATACAAAAACCTTTATAGTAATTACTTACTATGCTTAAAGTAAGCTAAAGTAAAATCAAGTTTTTTTTAAAAGATTATGTTAAAACCACCCTTTGATTTATCTTGTTTTGCAAGTTTTTGCTGATTTGTGTTTTCTTGTATCTCTTTTTCTACTTTTACACCAAGTAAATCATCAAGACCCAATCTGGATTGAATATTAGAATCGTCTTTACTGCCAACAACGGTTTGTTTTAACAAATTTCTATTATCAATCTTTTGTTTTATTTCTTGTTGAGCGGTGTTTAGATTTTTTCCGTTTGATACAGTTTTTGCAACTTCCTTATGTCCAAGTTTTTTAGCTCCTTCAAAGATGGCGGTTGCATCAATTTTTTTATTATCATCCGCTAGGTTTGAAATATCAATACGAGACATAAAACAGGACTAACTTTAAAATAATAAAATTTTTTAAAAAAAAGCTTGACAGATATTTTTACCACCTTACAATATGCAAGTGAATTTGCATAGCAACAAATGCTATTGCAAAAAAATATCCCAATTTTTTTTACAAAAAACTAACTTTGCAAAGTAATATGTAAAAACATATCGCAAAGTAAAAATACAAACAAATTCTAAACAAGCTTTTTGCTAATGTCAAGTTTTTTCACAACGATCCACTACAATCTTTATTTCTATCGTTGTTTATCAAGGGTTTGCTTGCGGCATAAAATAAAATAAAATATTTCTTGAAAAATAGAGTAATTAGATTATCTTTTATTTGATTTAACTTTATTTTTTTAGTTATTTATTTTATTGTAAAGACTATGTCTATGGATTTTTACAACGGCTCGGCTAAGGTTGTTAGCCAAACATCTTCAAGCAGTTCGTCTTACAGTGATGGCTTGCGTAGGTACATGACACTTGTTTATGCTAACATGTTTAAAGCATTGTTGTTAAGTGGTGGTATAGCTTTTTTAGCCTCCACAAGCGGAGCTTTAATGAAGGCAATATTTGGCACCCCACTACAATACCTAGTTATGTTTGCTCCTTTGGTTTTAGTTTTGGTGTTTGGCTTTAAAATTGCAAGCTTAAGATACGAAACTGCCCGTAATCTATTTTACGGCTATGCTGCATTAATGGGTCTGTCTTTGTCCTACATATTTTTAGCTTACACTGGTGTAAGTATTGTGCGTACATTCTTTATTACCGCAGCAACATTTGGTGCAATGAGTCTTTACGGCTACACAACAAAAAAGGACCTAACATCCTTTGGTTCCTTTTTGATAATGGGTTTGATTGGTATAATAATAGCATCCTTGGTCAACCTGTTTTTAAAAAGCAGTGCTTTAAGTTTTGTTATTTCAATTATATCTGTAATTGTTTTTGTTGGTCTTGCCGCTTACGACACTCAAAAAGTTAAGGATATGTATTATGCTTGCGACGGGCTTGACATGCAATCTGCAAAAAAAGTTGCACTTATGGGTTCCCTAACTCTTTACATTGACTTCATTAATCTTTTTGTTACCTTGCTAAGATTTTTTGGCGACAGAAGAGAATAATTTTGTTATTAAATACTTCCGTTTATGGCATTTGTTTATGGCATCTAAAATAAACCCTGCAGTTGTAACGAGCTATACCATTGCAATTATCAAAAGTTACGGCAACAAACTTATTGAGGATGGCATCCTGCAAGAGCTTTTAACTTTGTCAACATTTAGCGACAAAATAGCGTTAAATGGTATGAGTCAAGATATTGCAAAGACCTTATCCAAAGATACTTTGCAAATTGTAAATATTTTAATTGCTAACAAAAGATTGTCAGTTTTGCCGGTTTTATGCCAAAGATTGATTGATGAACTAAATCACACATCCTACTCTCAAAAATTACTAATTATTGAGGCAGGTGACATAGCTGATGCCGTAAATCTTTACAACACAAAACTAAAACTCAAAACTGAATTTAAAGACCTTAATCCAATTTACAAGCTAAGCAAAAAAAAGGGTATTTTAAAACTTACTAAAGGTCAAAATGTTTATAACTACAGTCTTGACAATCAGCTAAAACTTATAAAGCAGAGCCTTCTTAAGTGCCTGTAAATTTATATTATTATGCTTAAGTTATGAGTAAAGGCTACACAATTGCATCGGCTATGGATGCTTTAAACTCTAAAAAAATATCTTCTGTAGAGCTAACAAGCTTTTACCTTGATAAAATTTCCAAACAAAACCCTTTGCTTAAAGCCTACATAACAGTGTGCGGCGACTATGCAATGGAGCTGGCAAAACAAAGCGACGCAAGAAGAACATCGGGTGTTAAGCTTGGACTTTTGGACGGCATACCTCTTGGTATAAAAGATGCTTTTTGCACCAAGGGAGTCCGCACAACAATGGGGTCAAAAATGCTGGAAAACTTCGTGCCTCAATACGAGTCAACCGCTACCCAAAGGCTACTTGACCAAGGTGCGGTAATACTTGGTAAATTAAACATGGATGAGTTTGCTATGGGTTCCACCGGCAAAAGCAGCTATTTTGGACAATCCTTAAGCCCCTTAACTTTTGACGGGCAAAATTTGATGGCTGGAGGCTCTTCTTCAGGCTCGGCATCTGCGGTTTGTGCTGATTTATGCGTTGCGGCAACAGGTACGGACACAGGCGGCTCGGTGCGTTTGCCGGCTGCTTTTACAGGCACGGTTGGCTTTAAACCAAGTTACGGCACAATATCAAGATACGGCATGATTGCATACTCAAGCTCCTTTGACCAGTGCGGCTTTTTAACAAAAAATATTTACGACTCCGCACTTTTAACCTACATAACCGCTGGGCGGGACGGTAAGGATGGCACCTTGCACGATGCCCCAAAGCCAAGCTACCACAATCAAAATCTGCAGGATTTAAAAGGTATTACAATAGGCGTATCAGATGATTTTTTTGCAAACGGAGAAGTTGACCCTGAAATAAAAAAAAGTTATTTGGATACAATTAAAAAGTTTGAGTCTCTTGGGGCTAGAATGCAAAATGTTGCATTACCACATGTTAAATACTCTCTTAATGCTTATTATTTTATCACAACCGCCGAAGCATCCTCAAACCTTGCAAGATACGACGGCATAAGATACGGCTATGCAAGCGATGCTGCGGCAAGCTCATATGAGGAATTTATATCGCAAAACAGAGCCGAAGGTTTTGGCAGGGAGGTAAAAAATCGCATACTTATCGGCACAAGCGTTTTGCTTAAGGATAGCTACAAGGATAACTACGAAAGAATACTTAAAATAAGAAGCCTTGTGCGTAATGACTACGATGCTGCTTTTGTAAATACCGATGCAATCTTTTTGCCGGTCTCGCCAATTCTTACCCCAAAAGCTGACTACAAAATGACCCAGCTTGAGGAATATATGTGCGACATTTTTACAGTTAGTGTAAATGTTGCTGGGCTTGGGGCGGTTTCCTTTCCAGCCTCCACCTCTCAGGACGGCAGACCAATTAACATGCAACTTATAGCTAAACCATTTGAGGACAAAACCATTTTAAACATCGCTCAACTGCTGGAATCCTGCAGGTAAGACATTTTAATTTACCACTGGCACCGATGCATGCAAATAACTTTTATAAAAATTGTGCTGTGTTTTTTTTGGCAAACAAAAAGCTAAAACCCCATTAAGCTTAAAGCCTTGGATTCAAGCTTGGTTTGGTAAATGCGGTTCATAAGCACAAGGCCAGTTGGAGAGGTAACATTTATCTCGGTTAAATATTCACCGCCAATTACATCAATGCCCACAAAGCTAAGCCCAAGCTCTCTTAGGCGAGGCGAAATAGCCGCAATAATTTGCTCCTCCTTTTGGTTGATGTCGCAGGTTAATGCCTTTGCACCATTGCGAGTGTTGGATACGCTCATATCAGCTGCCTGCACTCTGTTAAGAGCTTTAAAATATTTGCCATCAACAAGTAAGATTCTTTTATCGCCAATGGTTTTGATACCCGGTACATATTGCTGGCAGATAACTGGTACGCCGCTGCCGTAAGCCTTTTGCAAAATATTAAATGCCGAGAACAAATTCTTATCATCCTCAGGAATGTAAAACACCCCATCCCCCCCGTAAGAATACAAAGGCTTTATAACAATCTCCCCCTGCGATTTAAAAAACTCCCTTGCTTCCTCGTAGCTTGTTGTAAGGAGCGTCTTTGGCATGAAGGCTTCAAACTCTAGGGCAAAGAGCTTTTCGGAATAATTACGCACAGAGGTGGAATCGTTTAATATACGCACGCCGTCTTTTTTTAAAAAATCCAATATGTATGTTGATGTGATATATGCCATGTCAAAAGGGGGGTTTTGGCGTATAAAAACAGCGTAAAAGTCGTTAAGGATTGCCTTTTGGTAGTTTGTTTTAAAGTCTTGCTTTAAAAAGCTTGAGGAGTAAAACCTATCCATCCTAGCACTTACAAGCCCGCCGCCATAGCCAAGGCTTTGGGGTTCGTAGTAATAAACGGCATAACCTTTTGCTTCAAGCTCGGTCATAAATGCGTAGCTTGTGTCAGTTGCTAGATTTAGGGCAAAAGGCGAGTCTATTTGAAAGGCAACTTTTTTCATTTTAATACATTATTAATAGATTACCCAATAACCTCCAAAACTTTTTTTGCAAACTCGTTTGGCTTTGCAACAAAGTCGCCGGCTGTAAGGCAGGCAAGGTCGTAGATAACATGTATCAAAGACTTATCCTTTGCCACAAGTTCGCCAGAGGCTTGCTTTGCAGCTTGGTATCTTGTAAAAATACCATCAACAAGAGGGTGATTTGCGTTTACCTCAAGCACTTTTGCACTAAGCTTTGGCAGTTGTTTTTGCTCGTATAGATAGCGTTCCATCCTGATTGTCATGGCACCATGCTCGGTTGACAGGCAAGCAGGAGAATCCACAAGTTTGTCGCTAACTTTAACATCCTTAATTACGCCGCCAAGAACCATTTTAAACATTTCGCAAATTTGCTGATTTTTGTTTTTTTCATCCTCGCTTTTCACCTCCGTGTCCTCACCATCTGGCTGAACATCCTTTGATGTTATGGACTTAATATCCTTGCCAGCATGGTCTATAACAACATTCACCCAAAAGTCGTCCACTGAGTCCGTAAGTAGTATAACCTCAATATCCTTCTTTTTAAAGCCTTCAAGCTGAGGGCTTTGTGCAAGGTCAGAATACTCCTCGCCGGTTATGTAGTAAATACAGTCTTGGTCTGGCTTCATGTTTGCAACATACTCGTCTAAAGTAATGTATTCCTCGCCACTTTTTGTTGTTTTAAAAATGCAGGTTTCAATAATTTGTTCCTTGTCCGAGGAGTGGTCGCAGAGCCCTTCCTTGATTACATTGCCAAAAGTTTCCCAAAATTTGTAGTATTTGCTGCGGTCGTCTTTAAGCTTTTTTTTGAGTTCGCTAAAGATTTTTTTAATGAGAGACTCTCTAATTTTTAATATCTTGTCGTTTTTTTGAAAGGTCTCACGGCTGATGTTAAGCGGCAAATCTGGCGAGTCAACAACACCTTTTACAAATCTTAAATACTCTGGCAAGATGTCTGTGTTGTTATCCGTGATAAAGACTCTGTTTGCGTAGAGCTTTACTGATGCCTTTCTGTCGGGTGCGTATAGGTCAAAAGGCTTGCGGGAAGGTACAAACAAAAGATTTGTATATTCAATACTACCCTCAACCTTATTGTGGATTATAAAAAATGGCTCATCTGCCATGCTTGCGGTTTGCCTGTAGAACTCCTTGTATTCTTCTTCCGTGATTTCCTTTTTGTCCCTTAGCCAAAGTGCTTTTGTGTTGTTGATTGTTTTAATACTGTCAGGCTCCTCCTCAAACTCAATTGGGTATTGAATGTGATTTGAATAAAGCTTTACAATTCTAATAATTTCAAATTTATCAACATATCTATCCGCCTCCTCTGGCTTTAGGTGTAGAGTAATTTGCGTCCCCGTTTTAAAATCCGCATCTTTTACCTCCTCGTAGCTGTAGCTTGACACACCGTCTGAGCTCCACAAAAATACTCTATCGCTGCCAGCCTTGCGGGTTTTAACTTCTATAAGCTTACTAACCATAAAGCCAGAGTAAAACCCAACGCCAAACTGCCCTATAAGCCCAGCTGCGTCCCCTCCTTCTTTTAACATTTTAGCAAACTTGCCAGTGCCAGAGTTTGCAATAGTACCAAGATGCTCCGTTAAATCAGCCTCATCCATACCAATACCATAATCCCTTATCGTGATGGTTTTTGCGTCTTGGTCGTATTTTATTTCAATTTTAAAGTCGCCCCCGCCTTTTAAAAGTTCTTGGTCTTTAAGGGATAGATACTTAAGCTTATCCGTTGCATCGCTTGCGTTAGATATAAGCTCACGCAAAAATATATCCTTGTTTGTGTAAATGGAGTTAATTACAATATTTAAAACCTTTGAAATATCTGCATCAAAGGGCTTAGTTGTTTTGTGTGCTTTTGCAGCCATGTTGCTATATACAAAAATAATCTTAATAACATCAAGATAGCCATTTGTGGCTAACAATATCTATGTAGTTTTTTGTAAAGTTTTTTCAAGGATAAAATCACTCCTAAATCTATTTCTCTTTATTAATTAAAGTGCCGATTTTTTAATAGTATGGTGCAAAAAAGACTCTTAACTAGCTAAAAGCTGCAATTAAATTACCATAAAATAAAACCAAGAGCTTACCCCACAAGGGGTAAGACAACTTAGTGCATGCTTAAGTATTTTTATTTGTTTAAAAATGCCCTGAGGGACATTACAAATGTAAAAAAAATAATGCAATGTTTAAAAATTACACAAACTTATAGCCAGCGGTAAAGGGTTTTAAAACCCGCAATTGTGCCGCAAGGCTTTATTGTAAGTTGTTCTGTAGATGCCTTTATTTTATTACACTTGGGTCTCCTGTTTTTTAGCAGGGGCAGATGTAATAATAAGCTCAGCTTTTAAACCTAATGCCTCAATAACTCTTTTAAGGTTTGTAATACTGATTCTACTTTTGTTATCCTCGTATTTTTTAATTTGCTGGTAGGATATGCCTGTGATAGTTTCAATGTCAACTAAGGTCATGGACTTAATTAACCTGATAGATTTTAACAAGCTGCCAATCTTTTTATTATCAAGAATACTTGTAAGGTAAATATTTTGCTCCTCCTCCTGAGTTTCGTCAGAGGCGGAATGCAACATTTTTACAAGAGTATTGATGTTTGCGGTTTTAGTATCTAAAGCATTCATATTATGATAGTTACAAATAAAAATAGATTAATACAAAAGAGTATAAGTATGCAAATACAATAAAACAATAAAAATATATTGATAGATATAAAAAATTCTATAAGCTATGCTTATATAGTCCCTTACAAAAGTTTGATATTATTGATTTTACCTTATTTTATGACAGTCAAAAAAAATAATTTTTACTACAAAACAAATAACCTAGGTAAGTTGCAAGTGTTTATTAAGATGTACGAGGAGGGTAGTACCGCCATTACGGCACAAGCCTTGGGGATTAGTCAGCCAGCCGTTTCAATGCAAATCAAGGCCACCGAAGACTTAGTTGGTTGCAAGTTATTTGAAAAAATTGGCACAAAACTTGTTCCAACAACTCACGCTTATAATCTTTACAACTCAATCCATAGGCATATTGGTAAGATTGACTTTGCTATACATAATTTAAAAACAATAAAGCAGTCGGTTGTAACAAAGGAAATTCGCATATCAGTGCATCACATTTTTGCAACCAGAGTACTAGGCAAATATTTAAAAAATATAGATTCAAGTGTTAAATTTTTTATACACGACTACTCTAGAGACGAGGCAATAAAAAAACTAAGGTCAAACGAAGTAGATTTTGCAATCTACCCTTTTTACAACCAAACTCCATCTTTAGTAAATGATGTTATTGTAAGTTACAAACCTTTGCTTGCAATGCATAAATCAAATCCTTTAGCTACAAAGACAATCATTACACCGCAAGATATAGCAAGTCAAAATTTAATTAAAATAAAAAAAGAACTTATCATATTACCATTATTTAATCAATTTGCGGAAGAGTATAAATGGCAAAGTAGAATTCAATTTGATACTCCAGACTGGGCTTTGTTAACCCATCTTGTAAGTAACAACCTTGGCATTGCTGTTGTTTCGGAAATGTGCTTGAACGATAATACTGAAATTATTTTTAAGGACCTGTCACATATTTTTCCTGCAATAGAATATTCTCTAATCGTTAATTCCTCCGTTATTTACAATGCTTACAAAATGGATGTTATAAAGATTTTTTCTCCCGAACTCTTTGCAAAAATAAAACATTTTACCTAAATATAAGTTATATATTTTTATTAAGAGTCAATATCAATCTAAGTATTACAATGTAAAATACTTAGATCCTGATGGTGAGTTTATTTTGCAGAGTTTATGCAAGATGTTCAATAAAGATTGGGATATTTTTACAGGCAATTGGATGGCTAGGGGTAATCATTTATTTAAATAGTATAGTATTTTTTATGCCACAATAATTAAATATCGCCGAAAATAATGCAAGCATCTCAAAGCTTACAAGTGGACTGCCCCTTTAAATGTTGAATTAATAGAGATTTTCTTGCAAAAAAAAATAATTGGCTTAAAATCTAAAGATTGACATTAATAATTTTAATTACTTGATATGTTTGACTTACAAATTATTGGCGAGGCAAAATCTTGGTGCTTTGAGGAGGCGCGCAAGATACTAAAAAACATTGGGGGCAAAACGCCCCAAAAAGGTTTTGTGCTTTTTGAAACAGGCTATGGACCATCCGGGCTGCCTCACATTGGCACCTTTGGCGAGGTTGTAAGAACCTGCTTTGTTATCTTTGCTTTTAAGCAGCTTGCACCCCAAATTCCTGTAAAGCTTATTTGCTTTTCGGATGATTACGATGGCATGCGTAAAGTGCCAGACAATGTGCCAAATAAGGAGTCTTTAATACCTCATCTTAAAAAGCCATTAACCTCCGTGCCCGACCCTTTTGGCACTCACCCAAGCTACGGCGAGCATATGAACGCAAGACTTAGAGCATTTTTGGACTCCTTTGGTTTTAGCTACGAGTTTGCCTCTGCTACTGAGTACTATAAATCTGGCAAGTTTAACCAGACAATGCTTGCCGTAGTTGCAAAATACGATGAACTTATGGATATAATGCTTAAAAACTTAGGTGAGGAACGCCAAGCAACTTACAGCCCTCTTATGCCCATTTCGCCCATTAGTGGCAAGGTTTTAGAGCAGGGTGTAAGGGGTGTCAACAAGCAAAAAGGCACTGTGTTGTTTGAGGACGAAGACGGCAAAGAATACGAGCTGCCAGTAACGGATGGCAATTGCAAACTGCAGTGGAAGGTTGACTTTGGTGCTAGGTGGAAGAGCCTTGAGGTGGACTACGAAATCTTTGGTAAAGACCACATGCCAAACGAAAAACTCTATCAAGGTATTTGCAAAATATTAGGCGGCAAGGTACCGGTTAATTATTGGTACGAGCTATTTTTAGGCGAGGACGGAGCCAAAATATCCAAAACTAAAGGCAACGGAATAACCGTTGACCAGTGGCTTAAATATGCTCCTCAGCAAAGCCTTGCCTTGTTTATGTGGCTTAAGCCAAAGACAGCAAAAAAGCTTTATTTTGATGTAATTCCTAAGCATGCGGACGAATATTTGCAGTATCTTGAAGGTTTTTTTAAGCAGGAACCTGCCCAGCAAATAGACAACCCAGCATACTACATAAACTTTGGTAAGCCTGAGCAAGTTAGTCTTGAGGGCATTAATTACTCGCTTTTGCTAAACCTAGCCTCTGCCTGCAACCCAGACAGCGAGGCGGTGCTTTGGGGCTTTGTTGAAAAATACAATCCAAAGCTCAAAAAAGGCTCTTATAAAATATTGGATGACATGGTTGTGCGTAGCATTAACTACTACAACGATTTTATCAAGCCTAACAAGATGTTTAAAACCCCTGAGGGCAAACAACAGGAGGCAATTAAAAAGCTTGTAAGTCAGCTTTTGCAACAAGATGATGCGGTAAGCGATGCAAATGCTTATCAAAATATAGTCTATGCCGTAGGCATGGAATTTGGTTTTGAGATTAAAGATTGGTTTAAAGCTCTTTACCAAATACTACTGGGGCAGGATAGCGGTCCAAGGCTTGGCTCCTTTATTAAAATTTTTGGTAGAGACAACTTTATTGCCCTTTGTAATGCAATTTAAGTTTTTAAAAACAGCTATGCAAAAAGCAAAATATCTTGGTGAATATCTTGTGTTTAGAGCTATAATGCTTTTTGTGCGGGTGTGTGGAATCGGCGTTTTTAGAATAATCTTGCTATTGTTGTTTTTTTTATTTGGCTTTGTTCTTTACCCAAAGTTAAAAAAACGCCTAAGGCTTGCAAGATATAATCTTAGCCTTATTGACGCAAATGCAGAGTTTAAAACAATGCGTTTTATTAGGTCTTTTGTGCGTTTTTTGGAAGCTTTTGCCGAGATAACAGTCTACAAGCAAAATGTTTTTAAAAAGCCAAAATTCAACCTCGTTATGCACGGGGGAGAGGTTTTGCAGAGGCTTAAGGACGAAGGGCGGGGCTGCATTATTGTGTCGTTTCACTATGGCAACTGGGAGCTGGCGCCGATGTATTTTCAAAAAACCTTTGGAATGACAAATTATTTTATTTACAAGGAGCAAAAAAATAAATTAATTGATAATTCTATAAAAAATGCAAGGATGGGCTTGCCAAATGTTTTGCCTTTAAAAAAGGGTGCAAAGGACATAGCTTCAATACCAAACATTACAAAAGCCGGGGGTAGCGTTTGTGTTTTGATAGACCAAAAGCAACACTTTGGCTCCGAGCCTGTTAGCTTGTTTGGCAAGCAAGTTAAAATTGGCTTTACCATACAAAAAATTGCAATTAAGCACAACATACCCATCGTTCCTGTTTTTTGTTTTTTGGACAGAGGCGGCGACAAAACCCGCTACTCAATGTATATTCACGAGCCAATTCTTGCCTCGGAGCCTGTTACTAAAGACAATCTGACCACTCTCACTCAGCAAGCAACGCAGCAAATTGCGGATATTGCAAGCAAGCACATCAAGCACGACCCCTATCAATGGTTTTGCCTGATACATCGTTTATTTGGCAATCCGCCGCAAAACTTTAAGTAAGATTAAACAAATTTTTTACAAATTTATGCTATTTTTTTTGCTAGTTTTTTGCCTTCTTGCAAGTATTGTTAGCATTTACATCGGCAAGGAGCAAGTGTTTTACCTTGGGGACGGCATAATTCATTCTTCTGCCATGTTTATTTTGGCTGGCTCTTTTTTTGCAAACTCAAGTGCAAGCTTTGTTTTAATGCTTGCGTACTGCCTTTTTACATCTGGTTTTTTAATGCTTATTAAAAACAATGAAGATAAAACGGCGAGTCTTTGTTTATTTGCTTATTTTAGTCTTGTTGTGTCAAGCTTTATTACTCAGTTTACAAGCAAAATTAATGTGCATGAGTTAATTGAGGGTTATTTTTTAGGTAGCGGTGAATATTCTGCTTTAATTTGCGGGGTGATGTTTGCGATTTTTGCAATGCTTTTTGCAGTGATGTTTGTTGATAATATCTTGGAAAAACCATCTAAAGCAAAATTTTTACATTCTGCACCTGTAGTTTTTATAACAAACTTTTTAATTTCCTTTGCAATACTTATCATGGCAAAGCAGCTTGGATTTTTAATTACATCCTGCTTTATAGTAGCCCCCTTTGTTTTTGCCAGATTTTTTACATCCTGCAATAAAAGAAGTTTTTTGCTAGGCACTTTGCTAACAACAAGCTCAGCACTAATTGGCTATTGGATATGTATGATTTACAATCTTGTGTTAAACATAACAATTTGCTTTGTAATGTTTATGGTTTTTAGTTTTGGGTTTTTAATTAAAGCCTCAACCCTCGTAGGCTGCAGGGAGTGCAAAACACCCCCTGTTAGCAAAAACTAAATTAAGCATTAATGCCATCCTTTAGTTTTTTGCCAGCGGCAAATCTAACCACTTTTGTAGCAGGAATTTTAATTTCCTTACCAGTTGAAGGGTTTCTACCTTTTCTTGCTGCCCTTGTAACAACTTTAAGACCAAACAAGCCAATAAATTGAATTGATTTACCTTTTTTTAAGCTGTCAAAAACAAAATCAGAGAATGTGTCAAATATTTCCTCAGACTTGTTTTTAGCAAGACCAGAATTTTTAGCTAAGTAGTCAATAAAATCAACTTTGCCAAGAACATCCTTTTTAGGAGCGGCTTTTGTTGATTTAGCAGCAGCTTTAGTAGCCATACTACAAAAAAACAATAATAAAATAAATACAAAAACAGCAATACACCCAGCCAGATGGCTTTGTATAAGGCTATATAATAAGTTTGTTATACTTTTGCCTTATTTTGCAAGCTTTTTTTTAAATTTTTTACAAAAATCCCTTATTTAATAAAGTCTTGAGCGATGTTTTTAACTAGTGGTAAAGTTAAGTTCACTAAGGTAAATAAAACCTCCCCTAGCAGGGGAGGAAGCGACAAAGTCGCAGGTGGGGTTGTTGTTTTAGCAGGTGGGGTTGTTTAGTTTTAGCTTGGATTGCAAATACCCCACCCAACCTCCCCTAAAAGGGGAGGAGATATCCGTATAACACCCTAAAAGGGGAGGGGTTATCTGATGGTCTCCCTAAAAGGGGGGATGTTTTGAAAACCTAACCTCCCCTAGCAGGGGAGGAAGCGACAAAGTCGCAGGTGGGGTTATGTAAGATAGTCATCTTGGGTCTTTCTTAAAGAGGGGGTACTATCATTATTCTCCATCTCCATTTAGGAGGAGGGCTGGGGCGGGGGTTAAAGTATCACCAAACCTCCCTTAACAGGTGTGCTATTAGGGTATTGTTTTGTTTTTTTTGCAAAACGGAGATATTTGACTGAGTATAAACAAAATCAAAAAATAAAATTGTTTTTTGTTTTTTGCTTGTTATAATTTATTTATCTTTATGGTATTGGTTATGACAAAGCACTTAAAAAACACAAAATACATTTTTGTTACAGGGGGGGTTGTGTCCTCTTTGGGTAAGGGGGTGGCTACTGCCTCCTTGGGTTATATTTTAAAGTCCATGGGTTATAGCGTTTTTTTAAAAAAGCTTGACCCCTACCTTAACATTGACCCCGGCACCATGAACCCCAAGGAACACGGCGAGGTTTTTGTAACTAAGGATGGCATGGAGTCCGACCTTGACCTTGGGCATTACGAGAGGTTCACTGGGGTGGATACAAGCATAGACAGCAACATAACAGCTGGCAAAATATATTATAACCTGCTTGAAAAGGAACGCCGCGGCGATTACCTAGGGCAAACAGTGCAGGTGATTCCTCATGTTACAAATTTAATTAAGGATTTTATCAAACGCAATAATGACAAATACGACTTTTTAATCTGCGAAATTGGCGGCACAGTAGGCGACATTGAAGCCCTACCTTTTTTTGAAAGCATAAGACAGATTAAATCCGAGCTACCAAGGGAGGATGTGCTTTTTGTTCACCTTACGCTCATACCTTTTTTGCACGCAACAAAGGAACTTAAAACAAAGCCTACTCAGCACTCTGTAAAGGAGCTTATGTCAATTGGCATAATTCCAGATGTAATTATTTGCAGGACGGAGAGGGAGATAGGTGATGACAATCTTGCTAAGATTGCATCTTTTTGCAATGTAAGCAAGGAGTCCGTAATACAAGGTTTTGACACAAAAAATATATACGACATACCGCTTAGCTACATAAAACAAGGTATTGACAAGGTGCTTTGCAGCAAGCTTAATCTTGGCGAGCAAAAGCCGCAGGTGCAAAGCTTGCAACAAATTATTGACAGGCAACATAGTATTACAAGCAAAACCAATGTCAAAAAAATTGCCTTAATTGGCAAGTATACCTCTTTGCAGGATTCTTACAAGTCCTTAACGGAGTCCTTAAAGCACGCTGCATTTAGCCTTGACATTCACCATAGTATTGACTTTGTTGACGCCCGCAAGCTTGACAAAAAAAACGAGGAAGAGATTGCAAAGGCTCTTAGCGGGTTTGACGGATTTGTTGTACCGGGCGGCTTTGGCACCGATGGGCTTGAGGGCATGATTAAAGCAATAAAACACATAAGGGAGAACAATCTACCATTTTTAGGCATCTGCCTTGGTATGCAGATGACTGTGATTGAATTTGCCCGCAGTGTTCTTGGCATGGCAAAGGCTCACACAGAAGAGGTTGTGGGCGATAATGCTGAGTATATAAAGATTGTATCCACCATGGAAAGCTGGGAGAAGGATGGTAAAATTTACAAAAAAGACGCGAAGCTTGGGGGCTCAATGCGTCTTGGCGAGTATGGAGCAAAAATTGCAAAAGATACTCTTGCTTACAAAATCTACGGGCAGGATGTAATTAGCGAAAGGCATCGCCACAGATACGAAGTTGACCTTGCCTTTAAAGACAAGCTTGAAGCCGCGGGGCTTAAGCTCTCTGGCTTATCGGCAGATTCTGGGCTGCCCGAAATTGCAGAGATAACAAATCACAAATTTTTTATCGCCGTGCAATACCACCCCGAGTTTAACTCTGGCATTTTAAAGCCAAACCCTTTGTTTGTTGAGTTTATTAAATCTTGTTAGTATATGTCAGTGCTTTGCGATACACAAATAATAGATTATGTTAAAAAATACGATATGATATCGCCGTTTTACGAGCAAAATGTTAGGTCGGCAAACGGGGTTGATAAAGTCATATCCTACGGGCTGTCGTCCTACGGCTACGACTCCATGGTGGCAGATGAGTTTAAGATATTTACCAATGTCAACAATAGTATTATTGACCCTAAGAGCTTTGACGAAAACTCCTTTGTTGACAAAAAAACAAAGGAATGCATAATCCCCCCAAACAGCTTTGCCCTTGCCAGAACCGTTGAATACTTTAAGGTTCCAAGGGACATCTTAGTTATTTGCCTTGGCAAATCCACCTACGCAAGATGTGGCATTATTGTAAATGTTACCCCCTTAGAGCCCGAGTGGGAGGGGTATGTAACATTAGAGTTTTCAAACACCACCCCGCTACCTGCAAAAATTTATGCTGGCGAGGGTGCCTGCCAGTTTATCTTTTTAAAAGCCGACAGCCCCTGTGCTAAATCCTACAGGGACAAAAACGGCAAATATCAAGGTCAAACCGGGGTCGTTGGACCAAGAATGTAAAATTTTTCTTGACAAAGAGATAACTCCTCCCCTTTAAGAACAGCCCAAAGATATCTCCTCCCCTTTTAGGGGAGGCTGGGTGGGGTATCTTAATACCAATGAGTATAACAACCCCACCTGCTAGGCTAAAGCCTAGCCTCCTCCCCTAAGAGGGGAGGAAGGTTTGCAAAAAATCCCCACTCTCTTGGGTGTTTTGCCCCAGCCCTCGCCCCCCTAGCGGCTTTGCCGCCTAGGGCTGGGGCAATATTTTTTGCTTTGCAAAAAATTAATTCTTAATACCATATTTGTATAACAGACCAATTCCAAAACCTCATAAATAGACCTCCTGCATAACTTATTATACAATCTCCTATCTTAAAATAGACTATACCCTACTGTGCAACTCTACAAAAAATCCCCACTCTCTGCAATACTAGCCCCCACCCAGCCCTCTTTTTTTAAGAACCGCCCACAGACATCTCCTCCCCTTTAAGAACCGCCCACAGACATCTCCTCCCCTTTAAGGACTGCAAAGATAACTCCTCCCCTTTTAGGGGAGGCTGGGTGGGGTATTGCAATTACAAAAATACATAAAACTCAACAATCTACCCATTAGGATAGCAACCCCACCTGCTAGGCTAAAGCCTAGCCTCCTCCCCTAAGAGGAGAGGAAGGTTTGCACAAAATCCCCACTCTCTGCAATACTAGCCCCCCACCCAGCCCTCTTTTTTTAAGAACCGCCCACAGACATCTCCTCCTCTTTAAGGATGCCACAAATAGCTCATCCCCTTTAAGGGGAGGCTGGGTGGGGTAATTACAATCCAAATAATACTAAACAACCCCACCTGCTAGGCTAAAGCCTAGCCTCCTCCCCTGCTAGAGGAGGTTTATCAGAGGCGGACTCACCCCAGCCATCCCCGAGTATTTAAAAGTTAATCATGGATGGAGAAGGGGAATGGACAATATGCCACAAAATACTTAAGCACAAGGCATGAATTTTTATCTATTTTTTATTTTTACAGGGTGGCAAGTTTATTTTTTACCCAATATCAGCCATCTAATAATCTTTAATTGGCACGGACTTAAAGATATCTTTTTGCGACTCCAGTATAGAAAGTGCATTTGGATTGAATGTGTTATCTATGGGGTCGTCAAAGCTTTCCTTGTTTTGAGCATTGCTTTTTGTTTGTATCAAAAATTGTAAGTATTTAAAATATTTAATTTTATCATCGTTGTAAGTGCTGCCCTGTTTTAACAAAAGCTCTTGCAAAAAATACGCATTGCCCTCGGTTATTGTTTCGTGTTTTTTTGCCATTGCGTAGTTCATGCCCTCTGGGCTTTCGAGCATGTTTTTAAAATACATATCGTTTGTCGCAACTATGTCTTCAAAATATTCTGTCTGTAGGTCGTAATACGAAATTTTATCAATATTATCAGATGTTGTGTAGATGGCATTTAACATGGGCATTGATTCATTTTTATTGTGTTTAAATTTTTTGTTATACTGCTCGTTTGAAGAAATAAAAATACTTTTGTCCTTTCTGCCACACGAGCTTGTAATTAGGCAGCAAAATATGCACAGTGTAAACAAGGATGCTAATTTTGCTTTACTTTTGCAAAAGCCTTTAATCATATCAAAAAACAAATACATATCAAGATAATACTTGTTTTTTACCTTGTTTGCAAGCATAAAATTTACTTGCAATTTTGTAAAATGGTTTTACATTTGTTTAGTATTGCGTCTTGTTAGTTATCTAAAAATTTTTATTAATTATTTTTTGTATGTTGAATAAATTTGCGATTTGCTTTGCCGTTGCTTCATCTGTTTTGGTAAGCTCTTGTGCTTACAAAAAGGCAACTTCAACCACCGCAGAGCAGCCTAAGGCTGACCTTGGTGTTTTTGCAAACTTTCCTGCTTGGGTGCTTGACCCTAGAGTACCGGGTAAGGTTGCCGCAGTTGGTATAAGCTCTGCTTCAAAGGGTGGTATTAAGGTTCAACTTGCTCAGGCCGAGACAGACGCTAGGGCAAACATAGCTCAGCAACTTAGAACCGAGCTTTCAAGAATAACAAAGGACTCCCTAAGAAAGGCAAATGTTGATAATACTGAGGCTTTTGAATCTGCTTTTTCACAAGCTACAAAAGAGGTTGTTAAGGATGTTCCTTTAAGCGGTGCGGTAAGACAAGCATTGTTTGTTGACCCAAAAAACGGAGACCTTTATGTTCATGTAATTATAGATCAGGAAATTATTAAAAAATACCTAGAGGAGTCAATGGATACTTACTCTAAGTCAATGCAGGCAGCTGGTGCAACACGCAAAACAATTGACGCAACTGAAAAGGCAATGGGCTCTCTTTTTGACGAGCTTGACCTTGAAAGAGCAAAAGGCAAGCAGGATCAAGCTCCTGCAGCTCAATCTCAGGCAGTAGCTGCTAATTAATTTGGCAAGTTAAAACAAATTGCTGCAAAGCTAACACCTAGTTTATTATATCCATTGCTTCCCTTTAGGGGAGCTTTGGCTTATGGTAAAAACCCTCGTATTTTAGGCGGTGTGTAAAAAACCATCCCTTTAAGGGGTTTTTATAAATTAACCATCCTCTTTAATGAGTCTTTTTAGTAGGCACTGAGTGTCATAAACCATTTTATTTGCAAATGCCATTGTGTTTATGGTAAAAAATCTATTTCTCCGTTCCAAGTTTCACTTAGGGTTAGAGTGGTGTTTTGGCAATGGCATGTTACAGTTGGGCTATGCGTCAAAAAAATTTGCCCTAAGCCACAAGAGGTCAATATACATATCGCGTTTTTTAAAGGGGTTGCGTAACAAGTAAGACGGATGATAAAGACAGGTAGTTTTGATTTTTTTACCTGCAATTTCGGCTTCAAAAATCTTTTGCCTTGCGGTTGATATACCATCTATACCAAGAATGTTTTTAAGCGGCGAGGAGCCTATTAGAATAATTTTATCTATGCCCTGCAGCTCTATAAGTTTGCTAATAAATGGTTTACAGGCTTGCATTTCGGCATCGGTTGGGGGGCGGTTTGCGGGGGGGCGATAAAAAACGCAATTTGTAATTAAAAAATCTTGCTCGCGGTGCAGGCTGATTGCCTTAAAAGCCTCCATCAAAAGCTTGCCGCTACGCCCGCAAAAAGGCACTCCAGCAAGGTTTTCATCCTCCCCAGGTGCCTCGCCAATAAGCAGTAATTTTGCATTTAGCGAGCCGTCGTAAAAAACCGTTCTTGTATGCGGCGTTTTTAAAGAGCATCCGTTAAATGATTGCAGTAAATCTTTTAACTCATCGCTTGTTTTGCAAGCGGATATCTGCATCGCCGTTTCGTCAGCCTGCTGTTTTACAGTTTGATCTTCGGCTTTCATTTCTGTATATGTATCGGTCTCAATGGGATCGGCTTGTTTGCTTGGCTTGTTGTTTAAATGCTGAGCTTGATTAAGCCCCCCCGCTTTATTTAACTGGGATTGGCTTGGCGTGGCATCCTGTTTTTTCGCCTCCGGGGCGGTAAAGAGCTTTTTAAAGTTTTTGTCAACAGAGGGAGAGAAGGCAAAGCAATAGTCTTCCTCGTAGCATTCATGCAGGAATGTAAAATACGATAAAAGCTCGTTTTTAATGTCAAGCAGGTCAATGCTTGTTTTGCCACCTTGCCCACCTTGCATTAGGCACGGGCAATAACCTCTCCGCAAATAAAGCTACCCTCTATTTTGCTAAGGTAAAAATCGGCATCATCCTTGTTACAAACAACAACAAAACCAAGACCTAGGTTAAATACTTTACGCATCTCCGCCTCGTCTACCTCGCCAAGGGCTTGTATGTAGTTAAAAATTTCTGGTCTTTTTATACTTGCAAAATCAATGCTTATGTCAAGCTCGCTTGGTATAACTCTAATGATGTTATCATAAATGCCGCCGCCGGTAATGTGTGCCAAGGCTTTAAGGGACGACCTTTTAAGCACGCCCTTAACCTGCTTTACATATATTTTTGTTGGGGTAATTAATACCTCGCCTACGGTTTTACTGCTACTAAGCCTTGGGTCAATCTTGTTTATGTCAATACTATTTACCTCCAAGACCTTATTAACAAGAGAATAGCCATTGGAATGCACCCCGCTTGACCCAATGCCAATAATTAAATCCCCTGCTGCAACAGTGTTTTTAGGCAAAAAATCCTCCTTTTCGCAAAAGCCAATAGCAAAGCCCGCAAGGTCGTAATCCTTGCCGTGGTAAAGCCCGGGCATCTCGGCGGTTTCGCCTCCGCTAAGTTCACATTCCGCCTGATTACAGCCCTCAATAATACCCTCAATTATTTGCTTTGATATTGCTGGGTCAAGCTTGCCGCTTGCGTAGTAATCTAAAAACATTTTAGGCAGTGCTCCATGGCATAAAATGTCGTTAACGCACATTGCCACAAGGTCAACACCAATACTACTATGATTGTTTGTTTTATTGGCAATTTTAAGTTTTGTACCCACTCCATCGGTGCCGGTGACTAATATTGGATGCTTCATGTCAAGCTCAGACACATCAAAAGCCGCCCCAAACATGCCTATTGCGGTGCCCTTGTTGCTTTTTGTGGATTTTTTTACAACCATTTCCTTAATCGTATCAACAAAATCATCGCCCGCCTTAATGTCAACGCCGGAGTCCTTGTATGTAATTGCCATAAACAATTGCAAAAATATCACTAAAATATCGTTAAAACTAGATATCTAAACATAGTATATAAATTGCAATATTTTGCAAGACAAAAATGTTTTTAAATACACTGCAAAAAGACATTATTTTGTTGCAATTTTGTAAATATACTATTAGAATTTAGTTAAAATAATGTTGCATAGCTTTAAAGCCTTTGCTGTGTGGTGCGTTTATCACATCAACATTCTTGCTGCGGTGTTTTATTTGAGGTTTAGTTTTTAAAAATGAAGGACTCTTGCTTTGTGTTTATATTTGGTCCAAGCGGCACGCTTGGTGCGTTATTTAGCAAGGAAAGTCTAATTAGTTCAAAATTTTTTAATGCTGGCGGGGATTCTGCAACTATTACCGCTATGGAAAACTATCTTTCAACAAATCGCAGAGCTGGTATTAAAATTGTTGTTGACCATGGAGGTCAAAACTTTTTGTCTCGTAGTGCACTTAAAACATTAAAGCCAAAATCACTACAAAACTTTTTACGCACAAAGCTACAAACTGACCTTAAGCACACGCCAGAGTCCCTTAAAACAGCAAGGCTTATTAAGTCCGACCCAGGGGAAAAAACTGACGAATATTTGCTTGCAAATATATCAATTGAAAGCGATGTAAGTGCATTTGTTCAAGCGGCACAGGGTCATAGCAATAAAATTATTGGATTTTATTCATCGGCTGCCGAGTTAAACGATATATCATCGCCTACGGATATTAAAGACTTATCATCTTTTGATTTGCTAAAAAGGCAATTTGCTGGCAAAAAAAAATCTATAAAGCCAAAAAATAATCTATATACATATGACGCATCTTCAAGAACCGGCACAACTCAGGCTGGGTCAAAAATGGGTGCAAAGTCTTGGATTGTAAGCGTTGCTTTTCTTGAAACCTCAGGGCTTAGAACCACCGTAAGTATAGGTAACTCGGTATTGGTGTCCAAGGTTAAAAAAATCTCGGACAGAAGCTTTAACGAAACTGCACCAATAATAACAGGCGAAATAAACTCCGCTATCCAATATGCCGAAAGAGCCTCCTTGATGTCCAAACAAAACTTATTTATGAATGTTTTTGGATCTAAGGACTTTTTATCAAGTATTGAAGCAATATCGCCAGATGTTGGAACGGTAAATCTCTTTTTAATGCAGGACTATATCAATATAACAAAAAATCAGGCACTGGCAAAGGAATACAATTACCCTGCTGCCCTTGCCCTTGCTTATAAAATTTACAAAAAACCTTTTATTACTTTTAAGGACGGACATGTTAACGACCACCTAATTAAAGAGAATATATACAAAGCTATACTATACATTGGTATCGCTATGTTTGTTGGGGTAAATTCCTTTGCGTTATATAACATATTGCCACTTAAAAAAATGAAGGAGGAATACAGAAAGTCTCTTACAGAGGAGGAGCAGGTGCGAAAAAAATTCAACGAAGCAACTGCAAAAGTCAAAGATGTTAATGTCAGTCGTATGACAGATCTTGTAAATTTATATTCCTCAATTGACAACGCACCAAGTGTTAAAAACTTTTTTAGCGATGTTTCCCAGATGTTAAATGCTAGTGAGGAAGTGTCGGTTAGTAAGTTTGTGTTTAACGCCTCTGCCGGCATGCCAAAAGTAATTGTTGTTTTAAGTTTTAAAGACCCGTCAAAACAAACTTTTTTAATTGAGGCACTAAGGAGCAAGCATCCCGAATACGAAATTAGCATTCAGGAAATTAAAACCGAAAGCAACGAAGCAGTATTAAAATTTATTAAACGCACAGCATGAGTATAGAAAAAACGCTTGAAAGCTACAAAAGTAAGTTTTACACATACATGCTTTTTACAATTTTTGTGGTAATTGAATCATTTGGGCTCTTGTGGTTTATAAAAAACGAAAAGCTAAAAGTTGCTGCAAAATACGAGCAAACTGCAGCGATGTACGAAAGTGCAAAAAGCGAAATTGAAAGAATTAACGCATCAATTCAAGCATACAATCAAAACATTGAGGCATGGAACGCAATTCCTCTGTTTAAAAAAGAAGCAAGTAAAAGAGGTAAAAATGATATGATAGTTTTTTTAAATTCTCTTGCAAGCTCCTTTGGTATTAGCGATTTTGTAGTTGAGGTTGTACAGCAGAACGCAATGCAAAATTATATAGGTACAGACGATGGACTGTATCAAACTCAAACATCAAGCACTTTACCATCTTTATTGGGTGCTGAATCTCTGCAAAATCAAAATTCTTATTACGAAAAGGTCTATTTAAATATTAACTTTAAAGCTTTAAACGAGCCTTTGGCATTGATGTTTTTGGACTCGATAAATGACGACCAGATGATATTTGTTACTAAATATGTAAAGCTTGAGAAGGTGACACCTAATAAGCTTCAAAAAATTACGGATTTTGTGCGTGGCGAGCTGGAAGATGGAACAAGGCATTCATCCTTGCCTGGGCTTGTTATGGCAAATGTGTATCTTGAATACTATATTATTAGAAAATAAAATCCTTTGTTGTGTTAAAGCTTTATGCTAAAAAAAAATAAGATTTTGCAAAATTGTTGTCAAAACACAGCCTATAGCTTAATTAAAATTTGTTTTGCAGCTCTTTATCTTGGCTTTTTTGGTATTAAGTGCTTTGCTAGCACCGCTCAGATTTTACCAAGTGATGTAAATTTAGTGCCGCAAAGTGCTGCTACAAGTCAAAACACCGGCAATCAAGATCTAGCTGGTTACCATCAAAACATTACCACGCAAAATATCTCTAATCAATCTAATCAAAACGAAGGTCAGGAGCAAAGTCAATCCGAAAGCCAAGTGATAGACAGAGTACAAATGCTGCAAAAATTTGCAATATATGGCTCAAAACACTTACTCATTAATAATGCTGACAATATTGTTTTAAATGAATATGCTGCTGAGTTTTTGAAAAATGGATTTTTGCAAAAGCAAAAATTTGTTAAACAAAATGTTGCGGATAACTTTCAGTTAAAACTTGGATACATTATGTTTTTTGCCGAAACAGGCAGGTGGAGTATAATGCTTAACGGTCGCAAGTACACGCCGCTACGCAAAACCGGAGATAACTTTGTAGTTACCAGCGTTACAAAAGATAGGGTAAAAATTTTATATTCACCAAGCGATTCAAACATTAGGTCGTATTTAAAATCATCTGCTGACAGCCTACCATTTGGCACAGAGCTAAACCAAAATGGGGATATGGTTGTAGAGCTTAAATCTGGCACTTGTTTTGACCTAGCATCTCTTAGTATCGCAAAAACCTGTGGCGGTGCCTCTTAAAGCTATCTTTTATGGGTAAAATTATTAACATTGCAAAGGGTTGTGGCTTTTTGCAAGAGGCAACAAAAACCATTTTGCAAGACCTAAGCTTTGCCGCAGATGACGCTGCTCTTTGTAAAATGGGAGATGTTAAGATATTTTGCACCTCTGGCAAGATTGCCGCCTTAATGCAAAAGCAGTTTTTTACCTCTGGCAATTTAATCTTGCCGCAAGTTTATTCCATTGGTCAGCTTGATGAAATAACCTTGGCAAAAATCTTTGGCCTAAACATATCAAGCCTTACTGGAGAAGGCTTTAAGTTAATTAACGATGAGGAGTTTAAGCTTTTAAGCTACAATCTTGCAAAGGTGCATCTAGCAAAAGACATTTACGCAATTAAGGGCCGCGATGTAAGTTACGACTTATCAAAAGATAATGCGGATAGTTTTACTTCTTTACCAGAAATTTGTGACTTTGTATCCACCGCTCAAACCGTTTTTAATGCCACAGATAACAATTTAGATATAGTAAGCCAAATTGCAAAGGCAAGGCAAGTTTTGCAGTCATCTGTGCTTAATGCAAGGCTTGAAGCCTCGCTTGCAATAGTAATAAAGCTTGGCAATTTACTTGGTGCCTTTTTGCAAAACAATCGGCTTGAAACCAAGTCGCAAAAACGCAGAAAAATTACAGAGCTTTTTACCTCAATCTTGCAAGACAAGGACGCAAATCACGAGCAGCAAAATATTTACTTTGTGGGGCAAAATGGCGAAAATCCACATTTTAACTCCATAGCCATTGCCGCTTTTAACAGTGGTTACAATGTTAAATTTATCACATCTGGGCTTGAGGACGCACTTATTAGCCACCTAAAAAACACAAACAATACCCTCCCGCAGTTTAGTAAGGCATTGCAGTTTTGCAAAGAACTCAATCTGCAGGAACAAGATATTGTCTTTAAAAATGGCACTAGCCCCACCGGCTTTACATTAAAGTGTGCCGAGGCTGCAAGTTTAGCTGAGCAAAATTTAGCTATAGCACAAATTGCGGTGCAAAATATTGACAAAAAAGTACTAGTTTTAACCCACAGCTTAACTACCGCAAGGCAGCTAGAAATTTCCATTTTAAGGCAGGCTGCAAAGCAAGGCGTTGACAATCTTGGCATTTACAATTCCTTTGGGGTAAATCTTGGGGACACTTGTCAATCTAAGTTAATTAACCATCTTTACAATTGTTTGTTTGATTTTACATCACAAAATTTGTTGCAGCTTTTATCATCTACAGCCTTGGCAAGTAGCATTTTTGATAAAAGTTTAATCAAGGAACTTGCAAGCCTTGTAAGAAACAATATTGAGCTAAAAAATGCAAAGAGCCTTTCGGCATTTGTGCGTCAATTAAATTTTTTGCAACATCGCTCGGTGCAAAGCTTGGCTGCAATTGATGCCATGTTTAACGATATTAAAGAACACGAGTCAACCTTTACCGAGGGCGTAAAACTTGTTTTTAGTACTCTTGCAAAGCTTGTGGCAAAGCCACTTACGCCAGAGGGTGGCGAGGATATGGTTCAATTTAATAGCTTTTTTAACGATAGACTTACTCTACTTAACCCCCTAACCGCCTGCAGTGGCAGCCTAGCAAAGGTTAAAATGCAAGAGGTTTTGTTTATTGTTAAGTGGCTTGCTAAGGACTGGGTATTTGTGCGGCAATCTGCCTTGCGGCAACAAGCAAACATTGCAATACTAAGCCTAAAAGAGGCGCGTTATCATAGCTTTGACCTTGTAATAATTGCTGGCTTTAACGAGGGTGCCTTTGAGAGACAAAGTAGCAATCCCTTGCTAAGTGAGGCAATTAAGCATCATCTAGGGCTTAAAACTCAATCTGATAATTACAAAAACACGGCAGCCAGCTTTAAGGACATACTATCTTGCGGCTGTAATGTTGCAATTGCCTTTTACTACAAGCAAAAGAGTATTACGGACAGGCTAAGTGAGTGCTGCAGTATTATGGATTGTTTTGATTTTGAGGGCGTGAGTTTGGATTTTGCTCCGCAATCTAGCGATAAAACAAGGCAGCCAGCCCAAAAGCTTGATGTTTTACAGGTGCCAAGGCGTTATAAGCCAATGGTAATTTCGCCAACATCTTTAAGTCTTTTTTTAACAAGCCCAGAGGAGTTTTACCTAAGGCATATCTTAAGCATTAAAGAGCAACAAACCCTAGACCACTACTTTGGAGCTAATTTAGTTGGTAAGGTTTTACATGGGGCATTAAGTAAATTTACCTTGCACTGCTCCACTTTAAGCGGCATGGGGCAGGGGTTAGGCTTGGGTGATGCTAAGGATTATTTTGCAAAAATTTTGCAAGATGAATGGCGTTTGCTTATAAGGCAAAAAAATCATGATTATTATATTTTGCTACAAGCGGCACTTTATATTTTTAACGATTTATATAATTTAATTTTTAGCAAGATACTTAATGGCACCTATCTAGCTTTTAGCGAGGAGGCAAAAAACCTGAGCCTTAGCTACAAAACACAAAGCGGCTTTACAATTAAGGCGATTCCCGACCTATTAATGTTTAACAAGCAAAGCAAGGAAGCGTGGATTATTGATTACAAGCTATCTTCTCAAAGTAAATCTTTTTTAAATAGCCTGCAAATGCCGCTTTTAAATTTGGTTTTTCAAAAAACAGGTTTTGGAATATTGCAAATTAGCGGGCAAGATTGCACCTTGCCTCATACCTTGCCTCACTTAGCCTATTACAAAATTGTAAAAGGCGCCCAAAGCATTCATCAGCAATTTGTGGAGCAAAATCAAGCCCTGACTAACTTTGAAGAATACCTTGAAGACTTTTTACAAAACGAATACCTATCTTAGCTAGGTATTTAAAGTTATGACCATCGCCCACCTGCTAGGCTAAAGTCTATATAAGTTAAACTCCTTAACCCTGCGGTTTGTAAGCCCTTTGAGGGGTTTGTTATTTACCTTGTTCCACTTTAAAAACTCCTGCTCTATTGCCCTGTAATTTTGCGGATTTGCCATAACTAAGCCATAAAGCGTGGACTCTAAAAAAGCACCAATGCCAATGTTGTAAGCAAGGCTTGTAAGGCTTGCCAGTTGATTTGCATTGCAAAGCGTGCCTAGCCTTTGCCAGATTGGTTCAAAAAAAACACTTATATCTTTTAGTAAAAGCTCCTCGGCTTTTTGCTTTGTAATAACTACATCTTGCGGCTTGTTATTTTGCTTTATATTATCGGCTTTAAAGCCTTGCATTCTTAAGTAAAGCTCTTTTAGTCTATCTTCGTAAGTATCAGCTTTTTTTAAAGGCTCTGATTTTGATGCCTTGTAATTTTTTAAAAAGCTTGTGTTGCCATAGCCAATTGTCAATACTCCTGCGGGGCATTTGTATGGTTTTAAGGATAGTCCTTCAAAGCTCTTAATAATAGCCGCAGCTATTGTAACAGCCTTATCTTTTTTTTGCATAGCTTACAAAAGAACTAACTCTGTCGCTACCCCTGCGGTAAAACCAAAAGCTTGTGATAAACTCCATCTGCAAAAGCACTGTTTCGGTAAAGGTGGCAAGCCAGTCTGGGCTATTTTGCATCTGTGTTTTGTAGATAAAAAAGATAAAAAGTAAAAATAAATAGCTAATAATTGGTCTTGTGGTTGCGGTGATAAAGTTTGCAACGGCAGCCAATGCCCCGCCAGATGTAATAAAACCAGTCGCTTTTGTTATGGCGTTAAACCACATCCCCTCGTTTTTTGCCTTTTCCACCTCGCCCTCTGCCATAATTTGCATTGTATGCTCTTTTTGAATGTCAAGTTCAAAGCTCCTCTCCGATATTCCAAGCTCGTGGCGTTGCTTTTCAATTTCAAACTTATACTCCATTTTGGACTTCCACTCCTTTAGCTCTGCATCTTTGTGTTTTTTCTCTTTAAAATAAGAAATTACATCCTGCAGCACGCCGCCGGCTAAGCCCACTATGCTACCTGTTATCATAATATATAATTATATAAAAAATTAATTAAAAAAATGGCATTAATGCCGCAAATTTTATCTATCGTAAAGTTTTTAGCTTTAAGCATTTTATTGACAAAGTAATTTTTTTGTGTAGTATATATATTAAGTATTATTTTTTTAGGTTTTATGAGTAACTGCAAACCAGATTACAAACGCGCAGAACGGGAGGCGTTAGATATATTACATCACATGGGATACGACGAACCTCCGGTAAACCCGGTTGAAATAGCTAAAAAGCTAGGATTTGAGGTGCTGGAAGCGATTTTTGAGAGAGACGATGTTTCGGGAATGTATGATTATGAAAAAAAAACCATTTATTACAATCACCATGACGCAGCAACAAGACAGCTGTTTACAGTTGCTCACGAGCTTGGTCATATATTGCTTCATAAGGAATATGTAAGCAGCAAGGAATATAAAGTACTATTACGCAGTCCTCATAAAGACGATGTATGCGAGCTTGAGGCCGATGCCTTTGCGGCAAATCTTATGATGCCAAAATTTATGATAGATAGATTTAAATCACTTGGAACAACAAAAAAATTAGCATCTGCATTTTGCGTTTCCTTGCAAGCAATGACAAACAGAATAGATTTTTTTAATAGATTTACAAATGAATATGACCAATGGTATTAGCCCTAAGCAAGTTCTTGAGCCCGAATCGGAAACAAGCTATATTAACAAACTTGTAGACAATGGGCGCAGGGATGCAAATGAACTTCAAAACAAGGAAAAGCTTCTTGAAGAAAAACACTTGGACTCTAAGTTAAAATATATTAGCGAAGAATATTTGATAAACAATTGGCGTAATAGACTTGTCTTTGCTCGTGATATTGTATTAGGAGGGTTGATAATAGGTGTCATTGTAAAAAATGCCCTGCTTGATAATGTAATTGGGCAGCTTGTTGATTTTTTGACGCTTGACAACGGCTATATGAGCCAGTTTGCTCTTGTATCGCTTTTGCTTGGTATTGTGCCTGTTATAATGTATAGCAAAAAGCTTAAAAAAGAGAGTAAGGAAGCTAAGGGCGATAAAAAAGAAGAAATGGATATAATAAGACAAATAGGTAAAGATTATCCATATGGTAAAAAATATGGCAAAAATGAGGAAGAAGATAAAGATAAATTTGATAAATAAATTATCTTAAATGAAAATCCTTTTGTTTAGAAAATGGTTTTTATTACATTGCTCTATTGTCTCTCTTTGGTAGTTGATAAATGAGAGGTGGCTCTGTTTTATTCTCTTGTTTTGATTGGGTTCATCTTTGCCTCTTTGAAGATGGTTTAACACCTCTTTACAGCTCCCTTTGGGGTTTGAGATGTATCATTATCCCCCCTCGTCCCTTTAGGGGGAGGGAATGCCAATCTTTCCCCCTCTCCCTTTAGGGGGAGGGCTGGGGTGGGGGTTGTTTAGTTTTTAATGTGTAGTGTTTTGTTTTATGTCTAAGATTGTATTTTCGGGCGTGCAGCCAAGTGGAGTTTTGCATATTGGCAACTATCTAGGGGCAATTAAAAACTGGACAGACATTGTTAGCAAGGCAGAGCAGGGCGATAATTTTATATTCTCGGTTGTGGACTTGCACGCCATAACAGTGCATCAAAAACCAGAGGATTTAAAAAAAAGCATCTACAAAACCATTGCAGCCTATATTGCCTGCGGGCTGGACTATGGGGCGGATAATGTTACTCTTTTTGTGCAGAGCACGGTAAAAGAACATGCCGAGCTTGGGTGGATATTATCTTGCAATACTAACCTTGGCTGGCTTGACCGCATGACGCAATACAAAAGCAAAACTCAGGCTAACAAGGAACGCGAGTGCCTTGGATTATACTCCTACCCCGTGCTTATGGCTGCGGATATTTTGCTTTATGGCACGCACATAGTGCCAGTGGGCGAGGACCAAGTGCAGCACATTGAGCTAGCGCGCGACATTGCCGAAAAGATGAACTCACTTTACAAAAAACCGCTTTTTACCGTGCCAAAATACCAGCTTGTTAGCGAGGCAAAAAGGATTATGTCCTTAAAAGACGGGCTAAGTAAGATGAGTAAAAGTGAGCAAGATGATGCTTCAAGAATAAATCTTGATGACACGGCGGACATTATAGCAAAAAAAATCAAAAGAGCCGCAACGGACAGCATAACAGGCATCTATATGGCGGAGGGCAGGGCGGCGGTGAATAACTTAATTGCAATATTTGCTGCCTTTAGCGGGCTAAGCACTCAGCAAGTAAGTGTGCAATACCAATCCTGCCAAACCTCGGTTTTTAAAAGCGACTTAACCGAGCTTTTAGTGTCCAAACTGAGCCCTATTGCAAAAGCCATAGCAGGGCTTGAGGGCGACACGGCGACTCTTGACAGAGTTATAAAAAACGGGCAGCAAAAAGCATCCCAAATAGCAGAGCGAAACATTCGCACCTTAAAGCAAAATATTGGTATTTATTGTTAATATCTTTCATTATCAGGTGTTTTTACCAAGCTCTTTCATAGCTCTTTCATGTCGTAACTGTAAAGACTCTTGCTCTTTGTAAAATCTGCGTAAAACCTCCACTATTTAAAATATTGCCTTGCCCCCTTGTTCTCAGGCAACCCGCAGATAGCTCATCCCCTTTAAGAGTGACCCGCAAACATTCCCTCCCCTTTTAGAGTGGTATACATATAACTCCTCCCCTTTTAGGGGAGGCTGGGTGGGGTATTTGGGGTATGGGCAACACTTAACAACCCCACCTGCTAAAATGCCAACCCCACCTGCTAGGCTAAAGCCTAGCTTTCCTCCCCTACTAGGGGAGGTTTATCAGAGGCAGACCCACTCCTCCTATTTAAAGGTAGTCCACAAACATCTCCTCCCCTTTTAGGGGAGGTGGGGTGGGGTATTTAAATACCAATTAGCATAACAACAACCCCACCTGCTAGGCTAAAGCCTAGCTTTCCTCCCCTATTAGGGGAGGTGGGTTTGCACAATATCCCATCCCCTTTTAGGGAGACCCTCAGATAACTCCTCCCATTTAGAGGCGGGGCTGGGGTTGGGGCTTGTAGATAGGCTTAATTTTAAATTGGATATGGTATAAGGCGGTAATGAAAAATTATTGTATAACTTTTTTGCAATAAGATAGAACTAGTGTCTTTTTGCTTTGCAGCTTGTTGTAGTAAAGCCATTGCTTACTAATGCAACATCCCGTGGGGCGGAGTTTGAAAGGTATAATTTTATTGTAAATTTTTTAAATGCTTAGCTAGAACTATAAAATGCTTGAACAGGCCTGAGCCTGAATGTGCCAGAGCTTTGTATTTTTTAACTAGCAACTAGCCTAGCTACAGCAAATATTTTTATTTGTTGCCGTAGCGTTTTCTTTCGTTTTCGGTAAGATATTTTTTACGCAGCCTTAAAGATTTTGGCGTTACCTCAACATATTCATCGTCTTGAATATAGGACATCATGGACTCCATGGTCATTTGTCTAGGCGGGATTAGGGTTAGTTTTTCATCTGCACCGGCAGAGCGGATGTTTGTAAGTTGTTTTGCACGAACAACATTAACAACTAGGTCGTTATCTTTGGAGTTTTCACCCACTATCATACCCTCGTAGACCTTTGTTGTGTCGCCAATAAACATAATACCCCTTTCCTGCAGTGCGTATAAAGAGTAAGCGGTTGCGGTGCCACTCTCATTTGAAATCAAAACTCCGCTTTGTCTACCAACAAACTCACCCTTAAATGGCTCGTATCTTGCAAATAGGCGGTTCATTAGCCCTGTGCCTCTTGTGTCGGTTAAAAATTGGTTTTGGTAGCCAATTAAACATCTTGCAGGTATGTTGTAGATTATTCTAACACGGCCGTCTGTACCCTCACGCATTTCAAGCATATCGCCCTTTCTGCGGTTAAGCTCGGCAATTACGCCGTTAGAATGCTCAAGGTCAACATCAATAACAACCTCCTCGATAGGCTCAAGTTTTTGCCCGTTTTCCTCTTTAAAGATAACTCTTGGCTTGGAAATCATAAGCTCAAAGCCTTCTCTACGCATGGTTTCAACCAAAACGCCAAGTTGAAGCTCCCCACGACCCCCAACTTCAAAAGCACCTTCGCCGCTTTGCTTAACGGTGATTGCAACATTTGTTTCGGCCTCTTTAAGTAGTCTGTCCTTAATAAGGTTTGATGTAACTTTTGTACCCTCTGTGCCTGCAAAAGGCGAGTTGTTAACCATTATAACAACCGACATAGTAGGGGGGTCAATAGGCGTTGATTTAACAGGTTCGTTGATAACGGTATCGCAGATTGTGTTTGACACGGTTGAGTCCTGCATACCAGCAACGGCAACAATGTCACCAGCTATAGCCTCCTCAATTGGCACCATCTCCGTGCCTCTGTAGCCTTGTAATTTTGTAAGCCTAAATTGCTCAACAACCTTGCCGTTTAGGTCAAGAGACTTAACGCTTTGATTGCTTTTTGCAGTACCTGAGTATACCTTGCCAGTTAAAATTCTACCTAAAAATTTATCCGAGTGCAAAAGGGTTACAAGCATTGAAAACGGAGCATCCCTGTCAACCTTTGGTGCAGGAACATGGGCTACAATCTTGTTAAACAAAGGTTTAAGGTCAATCCTCTCATCGTTAAGCTCATTAACCGCCCAGCCACTACGCCCGGATGCGTAAAGTATAGGAAAGTCCAACTGCTCCTCGCTTGCATCCAATGTGCAAAAGAGGTCAAAAATTTCGTTGATAACCTCATCTGGTCTTGCATCGCTTCTGTCAATTTTGTTCACCAAGACAATTGGCCTAATGCCAAGCTTTAATGCCTTTGAAAGAACAAATTTTGTTTGCGGCAAAGGCCCTTCTGCAGCGTCCACCAAAAGCACTACCCCGTCAACCATTGAGAGTATCCTTTCAACCTCACCGCCAAAATCCGCATGGCCCGGTGTGTCAATAATATTAATTTTAATATCATCCCAAATTACCGATGTTGGCTTTGCAAGAATCGTAATACCCCTCTCTTTTTCAAGGTCGTTGCGGTCCATAACCCTCTCCTCAACTTGCTGATTCTCCCTAAAGGTGCCACTTTGTCTAAGCATTGCGTCTACAAGAGTTGTCTTGCCGTGGTCTACATGGGCGATAATTGCGATGTTTCTAATATCCATTTTATAATTTACAAAAAATTTAATTGCATGACCCGCATTTAGCTTAGCGGTTCGTAAAACAAATATTATCTTGAAGTTTAAATAATTTGCAAGTAAAATTAATAATTATATAAAATATTTAAAAATACTTACTTTGCAAAAGTGATAAAACGCAAGGCTCAGTGCATTGTTGATGCAGATTACATATCGGTAATTAATTTAATTACCAACATATCAAGCTATCCATCCTTTGTGCCTTGGTGTAAAAATGTTAAGCTTACATCTGCCCCCATTGACATTAAAACTTTTTTGCAAAACCAAGGTAATAAGCTAAGCCAAAGCTGTATTTTTTGCTTTGGATACGGGGTTTTTAATATATCTTACCCCTGCATCAACGAGCTTAGTAAGATGCAAAATGGATACAACCTCTACACTCATGCTGTTAAGTGCAATACTTCCCCCTTTAAAAATCTTGAAAGCACTTGGCAAATAAATATCCTAGACCAAGCCAAAACCCAGATAATTTTTGAGGTTGAATACGAGCTTAAAAATTTTGTTTTACAAAAAACATCTGCTATTTATATAGACTCCGTGATGGCAAAAATTACTCAAGCCTTTAAGCAAAAGTTAAGTAAAAGTTAAGCAAAAGCTAAACAATATCATTTTTCATTTTTAAGTATTCTTAAGGCAAAACACTTATTCCCTCTGCCACCTCTCCCTTTAGGAGTAGGGCTGAGGTGGGGGCAATTTACCACACCAAAAACCCCTCCCCTTTAAGGGCAACCCACAGATAACTCCTCCCCTTTAAGAGTAACCCACAGATAACTCCTCCCCTTTAAGGGGAGGCTGGGTGGGGTATTTATAACCCAAGCAATACCATAACAACCCCACCTGCTAGGCTAAAGCCTAGCATCCTCCCCTGCTAGAGGAGGATTGGTTTGTACAAAAATCTGACTTCCCGCCCCCGCCCCTTTTTTTAGCCAGCTCCGCCTGCTTAGCTTTGCTAAGCAAGGGGGGGGAGGCGGGCTGGCTAGCATTGCAGAGAGTGGGGCATGTGCAAGAGGGTATGCTTTAGGATAAAATCATGGAACATCTCTTTTACAACAACGCAGGACACAAGATATGCAGTTGGCTATAATAAATTTAAAACAAAGCTTGATTTAAATTTTTGCCTTTGGCATTATTGTATTGTTGTATTGTATTGTGGTATTGAAGATTGCAGTTTTTTTGATTTAAGACATACTTATATTTAGTGATATATAATTTTATGGCTAGCAAAAACCCTAAGCACGAGATACAAAATCAGGTAATTGATTTTTTGCAGACAAACAATCAGCTTAGCCAAGTAGAGCTTGAGGATAGCCTTTTGGAGCTTGAGTGCGTTAATAACTTTTACCTCTGTCACGCATCGGAGCAAGCAAGGGTTGTTAATTGGTGCGTACTAAGCGGGCAGGTAAATTTTTTGCAGCTTGCCTTTGACAAGCTCCAGCCCCTTATATTTACATATGTCTCGCAAAGTAGCCTTGAGTTTTTGTTCACGCATATTGATAACGCTAAGTTTGTTGGCTTGTTTGCAAAGCTTGAGTCCGATGATGCGGTATCGGTGCTTGAAGATCTAGAGATAGACTACAGGCTAAAATTAATATCCCTTTTGCCATCGGGGTTAAGGGTTAAATACAATAGGCTTATGTCTTACAAAGAGGGTACGGTGGGTAGAATTATGAATGTTGACTTTCCCTCTGTTAGTCTATCGTTTACCGCAAGGGAGACCTTGGATTATTTAAAGGCATTTCACGACAGGGTGCCAAGTGGCGCCACGGCGGATGATATAACCGATATAGTGGTAACAGACGAAAACGATAGATTTTGCGGATTTTTAAGCTTAAGTGAGCTTGTTGTTTTAAGCCAAGAGGAGAGTATTGCAAAGGTGATAGATGCTTCGGTTAAAAGCGTATTGCCAAACGAAAGTCAAAAAAATATTGCAAAGCTTTTTGCAGATTACGGCTATAGCTGCGTGCCGGTTGTAAATAGATTTAACAAGGTTGTGGGCATAGTGGACAGCCTTGCAATTAGCGACTTTTTAGAGGAGGAAGCGGAGCTGCAAATTTTGCGTGCCAAGGGTATCTTCTCACCAAAAAACATAGATGATGGCAAGGTAACTAGTGCCATTAAGTCAAGGTCTTTGTGGCTTTTTATTAACTTGCTAACGGCGATAATGTCCTCTTTTTTTATCTCTTTTTTTGAAGACGAAATTTCAAAGCTTGCCCCCCTTGCGGTTTTAATGCCAATTGTTGCATCGATGGGTGGTAATGCGGCAAATCAAAGTGCAACGGTTACTGTGCGATTTATCGGCTCAGCGGCTTTTAAAGGCATTTACATGAGGCAGTTTAGGCTAGAGTTTATAGTTGCTAGCATCAACGGGCTTATCTTTGCAGCCATAGGTTTTTTAATAGCAATTGCTTGGTACAAAAGCCTTATTTTAGGGATTGTGCTTGCAATCTCAATGATATTTGCCCTTTTTGCAGCTGGCATTTTTGGCTTTTTGATACCCATGTTTATAATGCATTTTAAATTTGCTAAAATTGACCCAGCGGTTGCTTCAACAGTAATTCTTACCACAATAACTGACATTATTGGCTTTGCTGGGTTTTTGCTGCTTTCGCGTTTGTTTAATGTTTAATGGACGAGCTCAACAGGGGTTTTAAATACGGGGATGGAATTTTTGAGACCATAAAGATTCTTGACTCAAAGGCTGTCAACTTAGAGCCGCATCTTAATCGTCTTAAGCTATCGGCACAAAAGCTAATGCTTGATTTTAACCTTGTAAGCCAAAGTGGTATAGAAGCTTTTTTACAAGAGCAAAAAGCTTGTGACGGGGTTTTAAAGATCTATCTTTACAGACATTGTCAAAGCCTTGGCTATTTACCACTAAGCCCACAAGATTGCAGGCACATCTATTGCTACACATCTGGTTTTGGGGAGCCAGTGAGGGGGCGGCAAAAAGTTTGTGTTTCAAGTGTTCTAAGGTGCAAGTCCATTGTGGGCAGTAAAACATTATCATCGCTTAACTTTGTTATGGCAAGGCTTGAGGCTCAGCAAAACAATTGTTTTGACGCACTAATGTTAAATGAAGAGGGTCTTGTGTGTGAGTTTTCCTCTGCTAATATCTTTGTTTTAACAAAGGATGGCTTGCTTAAAACCCCGCCTGCAAATGGCTATATAGTTGAGGGCACCATGAGGGAATATTTAATTAACACAATTACAAAAGGCACACTAGGTCAAGGCGACCATGCCTTTAGGGGTCTTGAGTCTCAAGCATTAGCCGTTTTGCAAGATATTAAATGCGTGCATCAGTGCAGCCTTACCTTGCAAGATGTAAAGGGGGCGAGTAAAATCTTTTACACAAATGCCATCCGCGGCGTTAATGAGGTTTGTTTGTAGTCTAAGATTAAAAATATTTTTCAATGTCTAAAGGTTAAAGAGTTTATAAAAATCCATGCTTGCAGGAAATTGCTTTTGACTTAAGCCATTTGCCTCTAAATAGGATAAAAACATAGACTTGAGGCTTTTTATGTTAAGTTGACTTCTGTCGTTTGCACTTGGCAAATAGCTTGAAATTAAATCTAACTTGAAGTTTAGATAGCAAGCTGTAAAGGAGGTGATGCAGTTTTGCGATATTAGCATTTTGTAATTTGCAAAGTCCCTAGGACTAGTGTGTGCCTGCATGCTAAGTAATAGCTCGTTTATACTAAAGATTCCTAAGGTTTTGATGATGTCGCCGCAATTTGCTAGCCACAAAAAACTCACTTCCTCCAGTTTAACAGGTTTAAAGCTTGAGCTTTGGGATTGTCTTTTACTGGTGATGGCAAAATTACCTTCCGTGCCAATTTGCAACAAATTTGCTTGTTTTGAGGTATTGCCAAATTTGCAAATGCAAAGAGCAATACCGCTATCTGGGGTGATTATGTGTAGTAGTTTATCTTTGTCGCCAAAGTTTTTGCAGTGTATTATGATTCCGCTTACAAGGTCGCTATCTTGCATCAATAAATTACAAACAACAAACACGCTGCACAAAATATAATCAATAGGTAAAATTAGATAGAGGCAAATGCAAGATAATTATGTAACATTTTATTTTTATGTAAAAAATCAAAGTTTTTTATGCTTTGTAAAAATAAGTCTTGCAATTTTTTTTATATTACATAGACTTGTTTGATGCTTGATTCAAAGCATTACGGACAGATGGCTGAGCGGCTGAAAGCGCCTTCCTGCTAAGAAGGTATACGGACCAAAATCTGTATCGAGGGTTCGAATCCCTCTCTGTCCGCCACGAGTGTTGATTGAAATGGGGATTTAAGTGTTGAAATGTCTAGTAATTTACTGATTGTTGAGTCTCCGTCAAAATGCAAAACAATTAAATCCTACCTTGGTAAGGGTTTTGAGGTAATGGCATCCTTTGGTCATATAAGGGAGCTTGTGCCAAAGGACGGCTCGGTTGACACGGAAGGGGATTTTACAGCAAAATACCAGACAATTGAAAGATCAGCCCAAAATTTAAAAAAACTTACTGAGGCAGTAAAGGATGCCAAAACCCTTTACATAGCTACCGACCCAGACCGCGAGGGGGAGTCCATAGGCTGGCATATACTTGAATACTTTAAGGAAAAGCGAGTGGGGTTAAAGGATAAAACAATTCACAGAATCACCTTTAACGAGATTACAAAAACAGCGGTAACGGAGGCAATTAAAAATCCTAGGCAGATTGATAATAGCCTTGTTGACGCACAGCAATCTCGCCAGTTTTTGGATTATTTGGTGGGCTTTAACCTCTCGCCAGTTTTGTGGCGTAAGTTGCCTGGTAGCAAGTCCGCTGGGCGTGTGCAGTCCGTAGCTTTAAGGCTTGTGGTTGAAAGAGAGTTTGAAATTAAGGACTTTAAAGCTCAGGAATACTGGACAATTGACCTTGAAACAAAAAACGGCATAAAGGCCGAGCTTGAGGTTTTTGACGGCGTAAAGCTTGATAAATTTGCCATACCGAACTCAAAGAGGGCGGAGCAGATTGTTGCCGAGATAGAAAAACAGGATTTAAAAATTATTAGCGTTGACAAAAAAAAGACAAAACGCAAGCCTTATCCGCCATTTACAACTTCTACCTTGCAGCAGGATGCTTCAAGCAAGTTAAACTTTGGGGCAAAAAAAACAATGCTCTTGGCACAAAAACTTTACGAAGCTGGGCATATTACATACATGAGGACGGACTCGCCTAGCATATCTGAGGATGGGCTTAAAAAAATCCGTGCTTCGGTTAATGATATTTTTGGCAAGGAATATCTTTCAAAATCAGTTATTCAATATAGTTCAAAGTCCAAAAACTCGCAGGAGGCTCACGAGGCAATTAGACCAACAAACCCATCAAATGCACCTGCTGCGATAAATCTAGATAGCGACGAGGTAAGGCTTTACGAGCTTATCTGGAAGAGGGCACTTGCAAGCCAAGCCTCGGAGGCGGAGTTTGACAGTGTAAAAATTACCATTGCGGACGACTGGGGCAATACAAGCTTTGGTGCTAATGGTTCCGTGATGAGTTTTGATGGTTTTTTAAAAATCTACGACTATAACGAATCTGCCGATAAGCTACTGCCAAATGTTAAACAGGGTGATAAAATTGAAGCTAAAAGTATAACTCCTGTGCAGCATTTTACCCAGCCCCCAGCAAGATACAATGAGGCAAGCCTTGTTAAAAAGCTTGAGGAGCTTGGCATAGGTAGACCATCAACTTACGCAAGTATAGTGAGTGTAATACAAGAGCGAGGATACACTGAGCTTAACAATAAAAGATTTTTTGCTACAAAAAAAGGCGAGGTGGTGACGGAGTTTTTAAAGACCTTTTTCCCCAAGTATGTTGAATACAGCTTTACCGCAAAGCTTGAAGACGAGCTTGATGAAATATCAAGCGGGGGGCTTGCAAAGTTAAAATTTTTGCGTAGTTTTTGGAAGGATTTTAAGAGTAATGTTGACAACATTCAGGCAAAAAAAATGCAGGAAATTGTTGAAGGCATAAAGGACAGGCTTGAATACATCTTGCTTGAAAAAAACGAGGATGGCACCTACAAAAAAACTTGCCCTAAGTGCTCCAAGGAGCTTGATGTGAGAATAGGTAAATTCGGGCCTTTTGCATCCTGCTCTGGCTATCCGGAATGCAGTTATATAGCAAAGGCAAATGGGGACGAGGAGGAGCAGGGCGACCAAGGCTCCGGCGGAGAGGTAAATCCAGACAATATAATTGGCAATCTTGAGGGTTATGGCGATGTGCAGCTTAAGCAGGGTCCTTACGGATTGTACTTGGAATATAAGGACGACAAAGGCAGGGTAAAAAGAGCCAGCGTGCCAAAGGATAAAAAAAGAGAGGATGTTAATCTTGAGCTTGCTGCAAAGATACTGTCATTGCCACGCTTAGTTGGAATACACCCCGAAACAAAAAAAGAAATCAAAGCATCAATTGGCCCTTACGGTCCTTATCTTGCGTATAATTCAAAGTTTTACAACATTCCAAAATCCGATACTCAGGATTTAGTCTACACAATAGGCATTAATCACGCGGTTGAAATTATCGCAAAAAAGGATGCAATGCCACCAAAGGAGGGCTCCCGCTTTAAAAAAAAGAGCGAGAAGTAGAAAAGTCCTACAAAAATTAATAAAAAATAAAAAAAGTTGATTTTATTTTGCGATTGTTTAAAATCTTGAAAGATTAGTTTTTTCATATTTTTTAAAATAAACAAAATGGAACAAAAATTAAATACATCAGACTACCAAAAAGCAGTTGTGGAATTTAATAAATTTGAAGATAGAAGACCTTACGCAAGGTATTTAGCTGGCTTAGAGATTAAAGATTTGCATAAGTTAATGCAGGATGATGATTTGTTGTCCGATAATTTTGTCAACTCATTCTTTGATCTAAAAAAAAGAAAAAATGAAATTAAGTTAACAGATGATGAAATAGAAAACGAGAAAATTTTAGAAAACGAGAAAATTTTGCTGAAGGAAAACCTAAAACAATACACATTTCCATCTTTAGTAAAAGAAACAAGGGAGGCTATTGCTAGACAAGCTTCAATATCCAGCGTTGTTGACATAGCAAGCCTTGTGGAAGCTGACAACGCTAACTTACAAAATGTAGAACAAAACATTAAATCTTACAAGGTCATTAAAGATGTTATTTTAGGTAGCGACTTAAAATCTCTTGACAAAGAAAAGCCAGTAGAATTGGAATTTTTACGGTTAAATGATAGATTTTATAGTAAATATACAGGCAAAATACAGCAAAAACTTGATATGCTTTACGACAATTGCAAAAAAAATAATAACAAGAATGCTTATGTTGCGTCTTTAGGCCTTGTGCAATTTCTTGATGAAATTGAAAAACAAATAACATGTAAAAAATTAGATGAAAAAATAACCAAACTTGAAGATAAAATGCATGTACTGCAAGTAGAAGAAGCATCTGGCATCGAATTGGGAATAGAGAGTTTGAGGATTTCTAAAAATTTCATCGAAGAAATTAAAGACAAATCCGATATTACCAAAGAACAACAAAATCAAAAGCAAGAAAGTGGCTATCAAAGATAGATTTATTGATAGCATTTTTTGCATTAATATCATTTTTAATTACAAATGGCGACTGGGCACCATTTTTTAATTGCAGCTTTTTCTTTTGTTTTTAAAAATTAGTATTGCACTACAAGTGCGGTTTTGCAGTAAAAAACCCAAAACAAGTTAAAAATTTTATTTTACTTTACATATCTAAAAAATCTTTTACACTTAAAGTAGTAATTATATTAATATATTGTATTGGCTGCATCATATGATTTTTGAGGTCTACGCAAACCCAAAGTTTTTAAAGACGCTAAAGCTAAACGATGTGTCAAATATTTACTTTTTACGCAATGGATTTTTGTATCCTTACTTTTTATTTGGCTTTAATGCTATATATGCTTTTTACAGGGGCTTTTTTGGTCTGGGGGCAATCTTGGTAATTACCGAGCTTATGCTTGCATCAATCTTGCAAATGTTGCCGGGGGTTTATTCTGCTTTGCTGGATTTGTCCTTTGGGCTTTTTGTTGGTGCCTTTGCCGGCGATGTTGAAAAATGGTTCTTAAACAAAAGGGGCGTATATAAAATAACTCAGGTGCTTGCAAGTAGCAGGGCACTTGCACGCGAGAAGTTTTTTTTGCAGGAACTACCATCCTATCTTGAAAAGCAAATCGCAAGGCAAGAGGCTTTGGCGGCGCAATCCATGGCTCGCCGTGGCATTAGTGCAAAAAACCCAAGAGCCGTGTCTTTAAGCCAAAGATATAATTCCAAACCTAAGGATTCCTTAGCTGACGATACTTCTGAAGATATTATTTACAAATACGCTGAGGATGACGATTTTTAACGATATTTTTTATTTACACCATGGAAGGACTAGTGCAAATGCTTAACAAAAAAAGCAGTACAAATTTTGAAAACCTGCAAGAACTTAAAAAAGCTATGACAAAGCCAATAGTTTTGCTTGGCATGATGGGCTCTGGCAAGAGCACCGTTGCAAAGGAGCTATCACGCATCACGGAGTTTAGGCACATTGACATAGACGAGCAAATTGAAATTGCGGAGGGAATGACCGTATCTGAGATTTTTGCAAGCAAGGGCGAGGAATATTTTAGGGAGCTTGAGTCAAGAATCTTAAAAGAGGTTGTTGAGGCAAATCCATCTTCGGTGATAATATCCCTTGGCGGGGGTGCGCCATGTTTTTTTGACAACATGGATTTTATTAATCAAAAATGTATGTCGTTTTTTTTAAATGCAAACCACGACACAATAATACAAAGACTTTTAAACCCAGAGGAGCAAGCTAAAAGACCCTTGCTTGGCGAAACTCAAACAAAGCTAATAAACGCAATATACAAAATATACGATGATAGATTTGATAGCTATCTTAAGGCACAATTTTTTATCAATGGTAACGAGGAGCCTGCCATAGCTGCGGACAAAATCTGGGTAATGGCACAAAGGCAATAATTAAAGTTTTATCTTTTGTTGAGTTGCTTTGTTAAGCTATGTCTAAAACTTTTTACAAAAACTTATACCAGCAAAGTCTTGGTATAGTTGGCGGGGGTCAGCTTGGCAGAATGATGGCATACAGAGCCTCTTTGCTTGGTTTTGTTGTTAGGGTTTATAGCGATGCAGCAAATTCCCCAGCCTCTGTTTTTGCAAACGAGGAGCTTGTTGGTAGTTATTTTGACGCCCAAGCAATCAACAACTTTGCAAAGAAAAACACCTTTACCACCACGGAGTTTGAAAACATCTCCACAAAAAACCTTGATTCAACAATAAGCCCCCTGCCATCTGCAATTTTTGAATGCCAAAACAGGCTTAGAGAAAAATCCTTAGCCAAGTCCCTAGGCATCAAAACCCCCATCTTTGCTGAGGTTTTAACAAAAGATGATGCTGTGAAATTTTTTAATCAAAATGGCAAATTTATTCTAAAAACCACAGAGCTTGGCTACGATGGCAAGGGGCAGTATAAAATCTTATCACTAAAAGACATTGAGGCAGTAGAGTTTAACACCCCCTATATTGCCGAGCAGTTTGTAGATTTTGAGCTTGAATTTTCCGTTGTGCTAACAAGGGGCGAGGATGGTTTGATAGTTTTTTACCCATCGGCAATCAATCAGCACAAAAACGGCATTTTGGATATAAGCATTGTTAAAAAAGATTTTAACCTCACGCCTGCGGTGCAAAGAGCAAGAGAATACGCCGCCCTCATTGCAAAAACCCTAGCTTACAAGGGAACAATGGCGGTTGAGTTTTTTTTAAACAAGGATAAGTCCGTCGTTTTTAACGAAATTGCCCCCCGTCCGCACAACTCTGGCCATTACACAATGGATATGTGTAATGTTTGCCAGTTTGAAAATCACATTAGGGCAGTTTGCAACCTTCCGCTAATTACGCCTGCCTTGCTTTTTGAGGGCAAGATGCTAAACCTAATTGGGCCACAAAGCCTTGAGCTTCTCAATCGTTATGCGACAAGTTCAAAGGCAAAGATACATCTTTACAGCAAAGCTGAGGTAAAAGAAGGACGCAAACTTGGGCATATTAATATAATAGATTAATTAGATTAATTTTTTTATTAGATTTTTTTTGATAAAAAATGGCTTTAATGCCTCACTGGCCCCTTTACACTGGGGCGGTTAAGTCCATCAGTAATGCAAATGTTAAAAGGGCGCTGGGGCTTGTGGGGGAGCCGCAAAAAAAACTGCAAAATATTATCCACATAGCTGGCACAAACGGCAAGGGCTCGGCAAGTGCTTATTGCAAGGCAATCTTGGCAGAGCATGGCTACAAGGTTGCCACCTATACATCCCCGCACCTGCTTGCTTGCAACGAAAGAATCAGCTACCACGGCAGCGATATATCTGACGAAGACCTGTTTTTACACACCGAAGCCCTCCGCCACGCCTGCGAGCCTTTGGGGCTTGAGCTTACAATCTTTGAGGCAACAACAATAGTTGCAATGCTATATTTTGCAGGCAAAAATCCAGACTTTTGCATCATTGAAGCTGGCATGGGCGGCCTGCATGACGCAACAAATATTTTTGAGCCCCATCAAGTTTGCTGCCTTTTGCTAATGCCAGTATCCTTTGACCATGTTAAGTTTTTAGGTCCTAGCAAAACGGACATTGTGGCACACAAAATTGAGCTTGCAATGGGGCAGGTGCCTGTTGTTGCCTCGCAGCAGTGCCCCGAGGTTTTGGCATACATCAAAGGCTACTGCGAGCATTACGGGGTTAAGGCAATGCTATACGACGAGGATTTTGAAGCAGTGAAGATAGAGCTTGAAAACGGCGCCTTAGATACAGAGCACTTTTGCCTTGAGCTTGACAAAAAACAGCCTGATAGCTCGGATATTTTGCTGCCAATGCCGCCACTAAAAGGCGAGCATCAGATGGTAAATCTTGCCACCGCACTTTGCGGCTTGCTTAAATTTGTGCCTGCAGATTTTAGCTTAAAAAAAATTGCAAGCGGCATTACAAAAACAAAGTGGCCCGGTAGGCTTGAACTTGTTAAAAAGCAGTGGATATTAAATGCCCTACCCCCCCAAAGCATTGTGTATTTTGACGGAGCACACAACGAGGGCGGGGCGGCGGTTGTTGCTACATTTGCAAAACAGGAGGCATTAAAATATCCTGATTACAAACTTGCATTTTTTATTGGTCGCAGTAAGGATACGGACACAGAGGTTTTTGCACGCCACTTTGCAGGTTTTGCAGATTTTATCTTTGCCATTAGGTCAAAAGGTGAGGTACGCCCCGAAAGTGAGATTGTAATTGAAAGCCAAATCTTGCAGGCATTAATGCCAAATACCAAGAGTGTAGTTGTTAAAAAGGCAGGGGGGCTAAGGCAGGGTCTTGAGCTTTTAAGGCAAAGTCTTGATACAAAGCCATGCATCCTTTTTGTCACAGGCTCGCTCTACCTTGCAAGGGAAATTGCTAACAGTGAGGCTGTGGTGCAAAATTAAAATTTACAAAAAATCTTGACAAACTTGCCAAGTAATATAACAATTGATTTGTAAGTTTTGTTAATTTTTTGCCATTACCGCTAGGGCTTAAAAAAAACTTATTGCAATTTATAAAAATTGCAAAATTTGCAAACACTGGGCAGATGGCTGAGCGGTTGAAAGCACCGGTCTTGAAAACCGACGTAGGGCAACCTACCGGGGGTTCGAATCCCTCTCTGCCCGCCACTGATTACAGTAAAACAAATATCCATTGTTACAAAAGTTAGCTTTAGCAACATAATTTTTAAGAATTAATAATCAAAACCCATCCCCTTTAAGGGAGAATCAAAGATAACCCCTCCCCTTTAAGGGATACCTCCAGATAGCTCCTCCCCTTTTAGGGGAGGCTGGGTGGGGTATTTGCAGCCCAAGCAACAACATAACAACCCCACCTGCTAGGCTAAAGCCTAGCTTTTTGATATGCTAGGTACGATTGGTGTGTGTATAAAGTATTGGTGGTTTGTGGGATTAGGCATCGCCTCTTGCAAGGCTGTCGGCAAGTTCGTTGTACTTGTTGCCAGAGTGCCCCTTAACCCAGTGCCATGTAATTTTAAATTGCTGCACTAGGCTGTCAAGCTCCATCCAAAGCTCTTTATTTTTTACCTCTGCCTTGGCGGATGTCTTCCATCCGTTTTTCTTCCAAGAGTGTATCCACTTTTCGGTGCCGTCTTTAACATAGTTGCTGTCCGTGTAAATTTCAAGCTCGTATTCCTTGTCTTTTATAGCCTTTAGGGCTTCAATTACCGCCCTAAGTTCCATTTTGTTGTTTGTTGTGGCAGGCTCCTTGCCGCTTAAGTTTTTTTGAGCCTTGTTTTTACCCGATTCCTCAAGTATCAAAACCGCACCCCACCCACCCGGGCCGGGGTTGCCAGAGCATGCTCCGTCAGTGTATATAATGATTTTTTTCATAAAATAATACATTAGTAATTTGTCAAATTAAGTTGCAATATCAAGCATCCACTGGTAGCTACGGGGGCAAGAGGATGGGTTGTAAAGCTCCTCAAGCCCCGAGTTTTTAATAAATATCTTAACATCATCAATGCTTGGTAAGCAAAGCATTGTGCCATTTAAAGACATCAACCTTGAGCTAATTTCACTTGGTAAAAGGTTTTGGTTAAAGCTGCCACGATTGCAAAAAATCTGCACGCTTAACTCCCCCCTAATTGCAAGCTCGCACAGGTAAAATAGATATGCTTTTGCGATGGATGCTTCGTAGTCTTGGTCGGGGTTTTTGCTGCAAATTATCTGTATGTTTTGTGTGACATCAATTAAATACTTTTTTTTCGTGAGGGTCATTTCAAACAACTCCTCTTCGTTTGCAAGATTGCTGTCTATTTTTACAAAAGAGTTTTCACATAAAAGTTTTTGCCCAAGCGTCAAACCTTCTTCCGCCGTGCCAAAAAAGATTGTTTGCAAGGGCGAGCGTAAAATTAAATTAAAAATACTTGTGTTGTTAAACCTGCTTAAAAGACGATTGCCCGAGCCTTGTAAGCCGTAAAAATCTATCACCTCTTGCATAACTTAGCGTAGCATTACTCAACCTCCTTGCACTCGTTTTTATACTCCATTGCAAGAGTGTAGTAGTTATCGGCAGATGTTTGAATGTAAGCTACCTCCTCAGGTTTTAAGTCACGCATTTTGCGTGCCGGCACGCCGCCCCAAAGCTCACCGCTTTTAACAATTGTTTTCGGGGTTAAAACGCTCCCAGCTGCAAGCATTGAGCCTTCCTCCATAACGCTTAAATCCATAAGTATGCTACCCATGCCAACAAAGCAATTGTCCCTAAGTGTTGCCGCGTGAATTATGCAGTTATGCCCCACGGTTACATTGTTACCAATGATTGCCTTGCCGCCCTCGGCACCTGTTTTGTTAGCTAGGTGGTTTGGTCTTGTTACATGTATCGTTGTGCCATCCTGTATGTTAGTGTTTTTACCTATTTTTATACAGGATACATCTCCTCTTAAGATACAAAAATACCAGATTGCACTACCCTCGCCAATTTCAACATCACCGCTGATAACGGCATTTTGTGCTATAAAGCAAGATGGATTGATGCTAGGTTTTTTATCTTTGTAGCTAAGAATTAAAGGTTTTTGCATTATTAAAACACAAACAAATATATACAAACAACATTTACAGCCCTAAGCAGCATATTACATTACTTACACTACTATCAATTTAGCAATAGACTGCGGGTAAAACATTAACAATATAATGCTATAATGCTATTTTACCAAAGCAAGTTTTTTATTGAATTTTAAAAACGGTAAAAATACTTGTAAATTTTCTTATGTTACTTTAAGATTTTGGTATAAACTTTTAATAAAATATTTTTTAAAGATTCTCTCTATGGACTCAAACAAGGCACTGGAAACACTAAACGAAAAATGGAAGCTGTCAAAAAATTGTGAATGCTGCGGGGGTAATCATTGGACAATGCAAGATAAATTAACAACCCCAACAAATATTGAAAAAACTGGTGAAAGAGTTTCTGTAAAGTTAGGAGAGGGCATAACTCCGCAAATTACAGTAATATGCACAAACTGTGGCAACACAAAAATTTTCAATGCCTTAGTATTAGGTTTGATAAAAAGTGATGGTTCCTTTGTTTAGCATATGATAAAAAACGATTCAAATTCACAGGTGAGGATTGCTAATACTACTACTGCAAACAATCTGAGCATTCAAGGAAATAGCAAAATTGATTTAGATACCCAAACTAAAATTTCACAATTACACAAACAAGTGGAAGATATACAAAGAAAGAAATATATAGAACTAACTCCATTTACAAATGCTTTAATTGTGGCTCTTGTTGGATTGCTTGGTATAGTTTGGTTTTCTTTTTCAGGTCAACTAGAAGCGAATACCGCGGATATAAAAACACTTATTAAATCGGAAAAATATCACGAGCTAGACAAAAGACTTGCAATTCTTGAAAGTTCAAAAATTGACAATCGTCAGTCCCATCGCTAGTCCCTTAAGCTTTTAAGGCTAAGATTACAGAGAATTGGGATTTTATGTAGAACTTATGCAATGGGGCAAAAGGAGTTGATAAGATTATTTGAAAATGAAAAACGCCATTGTATCTATGCCTGTATAAGTTTTAAGAGATTTGTGATTAACTATATCTAGTCTACAAAATTAGCATAAAACAAGATTTTGCCTTTGTTATTGCCACAGCTATAAAGATGCAAAAGATGGTTGAAAGCTCAAAAAACCAAAAGGCACTCATCTTGCCAAATTGCACCAAAATAATACAAGCCAAGCCCACAAGCCAGCCAGCCCCAGCAAGCAGGTAATACACTTGGCAATATTGATTTAAAACCCCAAAGCTAAAAATGCAAAGCAAACATATTGCAAAAACAATGTACATCACCTGATAGAGTTTGCTACCTAAGGTTATAACTGAGGAAAAAGCACCATTTTTTATATCGTCTTCCATGTCCTGAGTTGCATAGATTGTGTCGTATATAAAAGTCCAGCACAGTGCTGCGGTGTAAAGCAAAAACAAGGATTTGTTTTGCAAAACGGGGTTAAGACACATATAGCCCACAAACAATCCAAGGTTAAACACAGCACCTAAAAACAGCTGAGGCAGAGGGTTAAACCTTTTGGTATAAGGGTAGATTGCAATAAGAGGCAGGCTTGCAAGGCACACAATTGCTGCATTGAGGGGTAAAAAGCAAATTAACCCAAGTCCTAAAACCGCAATAAAAGCAACAAGATAGATTGCATGCTTTTTAGTTAAGGTGCCGCATGCTAAAGGTCTGTTAATGGCTCTTGCGGTTTTTTTGTCAAACTCAATATCTGCAATGTCGTTTAACACGCACCCAGCAGATCTGGCAAGTAGGGCACCAAGTAAGATAATAACAAAATATAATCCACCTTTGCTGCCTTGTAAAGTAAAGTTTGAATTGTTTGCCGCAAAATCGTGCCATCCTGCCACTAGTCCCCAGTAGGCTGGTAAAAATGTCAAAAAAAAACCTGTAAGCCTGTTAAGTCTTGCAAGCCTTGCACATTGATGCAAAAATGACATTGCTTGCTGCAAACGGATACTTGATATTGCAAAAAATTGTTTCATAGCTTTAAACAAAAGATATTATTTTTCTTAGTTTTTTATTTCTGTTCACCACCGGCTAAAAACTGGCTAAACTCGGCAACGGAGGTTGCAAAATACAAAGAGCGATTCCAGTCCAGCAGGGTAAAGTAGTTGCCATATGCAACAAGCCCAAGTTTTGTGTTTAGTGATAACTCTTTGTCTGGGGTAATTAAATAAGCATCTTCATTTGAGTCGTCCTTAATCTTGCTGCCGGCAAGGCAGATGTTTTGTAAGTCTATATCTTTGTTTTTGGCAATGGGTTTTTTAAACTGCCAGCCAATTGACATAAGATAGTTTGCCGCAGATGCTAGGGCATCCTTTGGGGTAAAAAGGTCAATAAAGCCGTCGCCGTCAAAGTCCACGGCAAACTTTAAAAAAGTGCTTGGCATAAATTGCACAAAGCCAAAGGCACCAGCCCAAGAGCCCTGCAAGTTTTGGTCAAGCCCAACATTGTAGTACATTAGTTTTATGAGGGTTAGTAGCTCATTTTCAAAAAAATCCCTTCTTTTGGATTGCAAGGCAAGCGAGAACAAGGCGTCGCTAATAACATGCTTACCCTTAACCTTACCAAGCCCGCTCTCCATTGCAAACAAAGCCACTAAAACCTCCTTGTCCACCCCGTATTTTTGCTCTATTTGTAGCAAGGTTTGCAAATTTTGCTGCAAAAAACTTGCTGCCTCCTGCTTTTTTGATTCCGTCAAAATTTTTGCCCTATATTGCTCGTAGGTCATTTTAACCTCAGGTTGATTTTTATGCTTAACTAAGGCAGCAGGAGTGTAGCTTAAACCATCTATTACGCCATTTGCAAATCTTTGCTTATCTTTGGACTTAAACATCATTTTCACCTTAAGCTTTAAGCTTGTCTTGTAATTTAACACATCTTGCTCGCTTATCACGGCTTCCGCCGTTTTACTACCATCGGTTTGCGTCTTGAACTCCTTAATGCTTTTAGCATTAACCGTAAGGCTTTGGCAGTTGTCAATCTTAATAAGAGCCTTAAATCTATCAGGCGACACAGGGTACTGATTTTTCACTCCTATTTGTTTAACCACAAAGTCCTCTACTTCCTTATTGCCATTTTTGTTTTTTGTAATGCCGCAGGAGTGCAAAAACACAGCCCCGCAGAGTATTAAAACAAACCCTATATTCATCCTTTAAAAATACCAAATAATTTAAGATAAAATCTTCAGCAATGTCATTTAAATTGCAAGTATTTTCATATCTAAGATTACAAAAATACTATTTTACAGACTATCAAATAGGTTGCCAGTGTTGCTGGGTGTCTTATGGTCTATTACCTGCTCAATAAAATATTCGCTTCTTAGGATTTTTTTGTCAAAGTTGTAAAATTGCAATTTTCTAATCTTTACCTTTAATATATCACCTTTTGAAAACTTCACGGCGGAGCGATTAATCTTTTCCAAAAAAGCATTATCTTCAACCGTTATGTAAAAACTGTCGTTGCCATCATTAACAAACCATTTATTACCCTCTTTAAAAGACAAATTTATAAGACTAATATATGTTTCAAATGTTTCTGGAGAATCTATCTCCTCCTCTTTGCTAGAAGGGCAGGCAAATAATTCAATCTCATCTTTTGTAATATGGCATATCGGAGATTTGTTTTCTTTGTTGACTATTGCCACATCCTCTATACCATCTTTGTTTAAAGGGGAAAGTAAATCTTCAAAACCCTTGCGTAGCTTGTAGTCTTTATATAGCTCAAGTGCCTTTTTTTCGGCTTTAATCATTTGACCATTTTTATAGACTGAAAAAGATTTATCTTCGTTTTCAATAATTTTGTCTGGCCTGCCGCCTTTTAAAAATCTAATCAATACAACAACTCCGCCAAAGATAAGGGCAAGCAATTCGGTGGCATTAACAATTGAATTAGCAAGGTCGCTATTAAACAAATCGGTTACAATTTTAAGTTTGGACTGGTAGCTGGAAAAATTGATTTTAAAACAACCAGTTTCAAAACTAGCGTGCACCTTTACCTCAGCTTTTGTTCTACCTTCGTTCACTAATTTATCGGCATTTTCAAAGAGGTCGCTTATAGCAACTAATGCAATAGATAAGTCTCGTGGATTTATTTCGTTATTCTCCAAAGCCCTCCCGTCGTAAATTAATTGAAAATTTGTGCTACTCATATCATCAAATTCATCAAGCAATATTTTACCAAAAATACTTTTACAAAATGTATATTCTAAGTTTAAACCTAAGTTGCAAGATGTCAATATTTTTGCAAAGAATGGAATAAAAATGGAATAAGAATATATATTTGTTTGGTTATGTGTTAAATTGCTCCACTATAACCTGCTGCTTGCCTTGCCTGGTAGGCTTCAAAATATCTGCCGCAGTACCAAAGTGCCTGAGTCCAGCCAAGGGCATAGTCTTTGTCTTTTGCCATAAAGATGTAGTCCTTGCGGGGCTTCATGATTGACTTGTAGGTATTTAGCTGAATGTAAGATGCAGCTGTGTCGCAGCCGTCACGCCAGCCAACTCTAAATCCATATGGGCCATCTGGGGCTTTGTTGAAGGCTTTTATTCTGTAAAAATTACCTAGTATAAAGCGGTATCTTGGCGGGTGGCGAGCAGCTAGGTCTGGGTATTCGTAATCTGGGGGCGGTAAGATTCCATCGCTCATGCAGGAGGTAAGTAGTAAAGCCAAGCAAATCACCAATTGCCTTATCATATTTAGCTAAAATTTGCATTAACAATTTCTGCAACCTTTTGGGCAAGATCCTCGGTTTTTGCCTTGTCGTAAGGCTTGCCGTGCAGATAAATTAAGTGCTGCCCGCTTTGTGCCCCAGTGATGCCAATATGCGACCTAGTAGCCTCCCCAATACCATTAACAACGCAGCCAAGTATTGATATATCTATGCTGGACTTGATGTGGCAGATAAGGGACTCTATTTTTGCAACCATGCTAATTACATCAAATTGCTGCCTAGCACAAGATGGGCATGAAATTATATTTATGCCTCTGTGTCTAAGTTCCAAGGATTTTAAAATGCCCCAAGCAACTTTAACCTCCTCTTCTGGCGGGGCGGAGAGCGAGATTCTTATTGTGTCGCCAATTCCTTGCATTAAAAGTGTACCTATTGCAACTGATGACTTAATTGTGCCGGCAAAGGCTGGCCCAGCCTCTGTTAAACCAAGATGCAAAGGATAATTAATTTGGCCGCTTAATAGCTGATAGGACTTAACCATCAACATTACATCACTTGCTTTTACCGATACTTTTATAAGGTCATGCCCGCAGTCCTCAATAAGCTTTATGTTTTTAATCGCACTTTCGGCAAGAGCCTCGGGGCAGGGGTTATTATTGTATTTTTGCAGTATCTCGCCCTCTAAAGATCCCACATTTACACCTACTCTAATTGGCACTTTTGCCGATATACATGCCTTAACAACCTCTTTAAGTCTGTCCTTTGTGCCTATGTTGCCGGGGTTGATTCTTATACAGGAGGCTCCAGCCTCAACAGCCTCCAAGGCTCTTTTGTAGTGAAAATGCACATCGGCAATAATCGGCACAGGTGATTTTTTTATAATCTCTGTAAGTGCCATTGTGGACTCTCTGTCCGGCACCGAAACCCTCATAACCTCCGCCCCAAGCTCGTAGCATCTTTGTATTTGCTCTATGGTTGCATTTACATCGGTTGTTAAGGTGTTTGTCATGGACTGCACGATAACGGGGGCAGGGCCACCTATAGCAACATTTTGCGATAGATTGTTGTTGCTTTTAAGCTCAATTTGCTTAGTGTGCTTTTTGATAATTTGCTTATAAGGGTATTTATCTTGCATCTGTGCGTGCTAGAAATTATTCCTTAATTTTTGAAACAACTTTTGCAGCAAGCTTATCTACTAATGACTGATTGTTTTTTAACATTTGCATGCTAAGTTCTTCAAATTTCAAAGATTCCTCTTTAAATAATTTACGATATTCCTCGTCCGCCCTTGCTATGCCTTGCTGCATTATAAGCTCTGCCTGCTTTTTTGCGTCCTCAATGATTTTATCGGAATCCTGTAGGGACTTTTTGTTTAGCTCTTCAATCATGGCTTCAAGCTCTTTAATTTTTGCAGAATTTTGTTCCGCCTGCTTAAGGTGCTCTTTAACAAAGGAATCGCGGGTGTTAACAATAAACCCAAGCCTTGGTAAAATCACAAAGCTACATAATGCAACAAAGCCACCAAATATCAAAAACATCCAAAACATTTGCGGTAAGTAGGTGGTAAAATCAAGCTGTGGCATGTTAATCAACAAAAATATTTCTTAAAACACTAGTTATTTTAAAAGCTATATTGGCAATGTCAATAAAATATTTATTTCCATTTTTAAAGTCTAAATCAATGTAAAATTCACCGGCACAACTATCACAAGCTCGTTTTTTTGTTTTAAAGCGGATGGATTTATGCCATGGTTTATGTCAAAGGTCCATTTTGATATAGCCGAGAGGGCGGAGCTATCGAGCGACCTGTGGCCGCTACTTTTTAAAACCTCAGCTTTAAAAACCTTGCCATTAGCTGGATTTATGTAAGTGATGATTTCAACCTTGCCGTATAAGCCTCTTTCTCTGGCCGTTTTAGGGTAGTGGGGTGCCGGATTGTTTGACGAACCTATTGAATAGCTAACAAAGGCATCGTCAGGTATCGTGCTTGATGTTGAATCGGTCGTTTGAGTGTTATTAGCTGTTGCATTATTGTTATTTACTGTGCTTTGGTTGCTTTGCTTTTGGGGCCTTTGATTTTTATTGTTTTTATCGTTATTTGAATTTTGATTTTTTTTAACCGGACTGTGTCCAACTAGATTAAAACCAGACCTTTCGGTGCTGATAATTGCAAGAGAACCAAATTTGTAATGCTGATTACGCAGCTTGTAAAAAGATATGTAAAATATTATTGCAAAAATGTGTAAAATTACCGCAAATACCGCAAAGGTAAAAAGAGGTTTTTTTGAGCCGAGTCTGTGTAATTTTTTAAAATACTTTTTGCATCTATTAAAATTTGTCTTAACAAAGCTGCTCTTTGATGCAATTTTAATTAGATAAAATCTTAATCTGTGTAAGCAGTCCTGCAAAAGCCGCATTAAAATGTGATATGCAATTTTAAAATGCAACTTTGCAGACATAAAATTAACAACTAGCTTTTACTTACTTAAAGTGCAGCCTAACATTTACCCAGTCCTCATCTTGTTTTTACAAGTAGGACAAGAGTTTATGTTTTAGGCTATGTCAGTTGCTTTTGTTGCAAGGTAGGATGCAACACCTTCCTTTGTTGGCTTCATACCTGCCTTGCCAGACTTCCAGTTTGCAGGGCAAACTTCGCCGTGTTTTTCGTTAAATTGCACAGCGTCTACAAGTCTTAAAATTTCGTCCACGCTTCTGCCAATTGGTAGGTCGTTAACCAAAGAGGATCTAACAACCCCCTTATTGTCAATGATAAAAGTTGCTCTAAATGCAACTTCCTCGTTAAACAAAACTCCGTAGCTTCTTGCAATGTTTTTTGACAGGTCAGCAACTAAAGGAAACTTAACCTTGTCAATACCACCTTTATCCTTTGGTGTGTTACGCCAAGCACTGTGAGTGTAAGCGGAGTCAACGCTCACCCCTATAACTTCGCAGTTTTTGGATTTAAAGTCTTCGTATCTGTTGTCAAAAGCTATAATCTCCGAAGGGCAAACAAATGTAAAGTCCAGCGGGTAAAAAAACAAAACCGCATACTTGCCTTTTATGTGGTCGTGAAACGAGATTTCCTTTATCTCTCCATCGCCCATCACAGCCTTTGCCTTAAAGTCTGGGCAAGGTTTTGCAACTGTTGTGGTTACATCCTCAAAAATTGTGTCTTCAAAGTCGTTAAAACTGGTCATAGCGTAAAATAAAAATAGGTTAATACAAAGCATCTTTTGTTTGATGCTATATAAGATTTAGTGTCGCATTTTAATATTTCAAGTAAAAAAAATATATTTCTCTGGGGCTTTTGTATTGTTGCCGCTAGGGTAAAATTAATTTTATCTTGAATATAAGATACACTATGTTAAGCTTTTTTGGTTTAAATTTACAAGATAGTATTAAATAGATAGTTATTATGGATTTTGTTACTAGGGATTTTTTTACAATACCAGCAATAGACATAAAGGATGGCAAGTGCGTAAGGCTTAGCCAAGGATTACTCCAAAACACGGAGTTTTTTAATAACAGCCCCCTTAAGCAAGCGGAGTACTTTGTTGGGCTTGGCTTTAAAAGATTGCATATCGTAGATATTGACGGGGCATTTGCTGGGAAGCCCGTTAATATGCAAACTATTTTGCAAATTAAAAAAGAGCTTAATATACAAATTGAGTGCGGCGGCGGCGTGCGTAGCAAGGATTCGGTTAACAAGCTTTTTGACAGCGGTATTGATTTTGTTGTAATTGGCACAAAGGCTATTGAAGACCAAGATTTTGCATTGTGGGCGTGCGACAAATTTGATGGTAAGATAATTATAGGTGCCGACTTAAAAGGCGAGATGGTTGCAACTCAAGGCTGGGTAAAAAGCACGGCAGTTAGCTACAAAGACCTTGTAAAAACCTATAACGGCGTTAATCTTGAGGGCATGTTGGTAACTGACATAGCAAAGGATGGCATGCTGCTTGGACCAAATCTTGAGCTAATGAGTAGCATATCTTTGATAAGTAAAAACAAAATTATAGCCTCGGGCGGTGTAGCAAAGCTTAGCGATATAGAGGATTTAAGCAAGATTGGCGGCGTTAAGGGCGTTGTTGTTGGCAAGGCTTTTTACAAAAACACCATTGATCCCTCTGCGGTTAAGTCTTTAAATTTGTAATTTTAAAAACATGAAAATTATTCTGGATGACATAGAGCTAAGATGTATTATAGGCGTATACCCCAGAGAGAAGCTTGCAAAGCAAAAGCTACTTGTTAAGGTTGAGGTGGAGCTTAATAATCAGTTTAACCAAGATGATTTAAACGACGACATAGCAAACACCTTGGACTACAACAAGATAGCCCAAATTGTAAAAGATTTTGAAAACAAGGACACTAATCTTATTGAAACCATAGCAATCAAGTGTTGTTTTAATATACTTAACTGCGACCCAAAAATTGCAAATTGCAAGGTAAAGGTGCAAAAAATGCATGTAATTAACGGGGTTAAAAGCGTTGCTGCGGAGTATTATTTAGCACGCAAATGAGTATGAATTTTGAAGGTCTGGAGCCTGTTGAAAGATTTGTGTCCCTAGTAAAAAAGCTCCCGCAAATGGGCACTAGGTCCGCCCAGCGTATAGCCGTTGAGCTTGCAACAAAAAAAGCCAAGATATTACCAATAATAAATGCACTTGAGTCCTTGTTAAACGAGATAAAAACCTGCATCATCTGCGGCAATATTGACACAAACGAGACATGTGCCATCTGCAAAAATCCTTCCCGAGACCACGGCACAATTTGCATCACTGAGCATGTTGAGGACTTGCTTAGCATTGAATCCTGCAAGGAGTACAAGGGGGTGTATCATGTTACCTACGGCAATATATCTTATCTTGAAAAAATCCTGCCAGAGCATTTAAACATAGCCTCAATAACTAAACGCATTGAGGGGCATAACGCTGCAAATCCATCAAGCCCCGTAAAGGAGGTTATCTTTGCAAATGGCACAACGGTCAACGCTCAGCTAACTGCAAATTACATAAAAAACATCATAAGGGATGCTGGGCTTTTGGTGCCAAAATTTAGCGAGCTTTCAACCGGTGCCCCAATGGGTGCAAGCATTAACTTTTTGGATTCCGCTACTATGACGGCCGCCATAAAATTTAGACGAAGTTTTGAGTAAAAATGGTTTAATGGTTTAAATTTAACTTGATTTTAAAAGCTAGACCTGCATTATTTATTGATGGTTTTTTAGTTTTGTAATATGACTTTAAATTGGCATATCCTTAGCGTTAACGACATTACAAATCAAAGACTTGAGGCTATACTCAACAAGGCATTAAGCTTTGAGGCTGGCTTTAGTTATGCTGGCAAAAATGGCTTAAGTCTTGTTAATTTGTTTTTTGAAAATTCAACCCGCACCTCCCATTCCTTTGAGGTTGCCGCTTGTAAAAATGGTCTTAACTTTTATAATTTTAACGCCCAAAGTTCATCTGTTGCAAAGGGCGAAAGCATAATGGATACTTTTATCACTATAGTGCAGCAAAATCATAGTTTTATTGCCGCAAGGGTGCCAAGTGCTTTGCAGATGGGTTTATTTGCCGATTTTGTTAATAAAAATAACCTAAAAACCTGCATAATAAATGCCGGAGATGGTAAAAATGAGCACCCAACCCAAGCAATGGGAGATTTATTGACAATTATGAAGCACTTTAAACTCACCCCAAAAGATGTTGTAAACGGCGGATTAAAGGGTTTAAACATTGCCATTGCCGGCGATGTTTTTAACTCGCGGGTCGCAAGGTCTAATATCTATCTTTTGTCGCGTCTTGGCATGGGGGTGCGGCTTGTTACAAATCCTTTGTTTTACCCAAAGAGTTTGCGTGATTTTTACGAGCAAAAATACAATGCCACCTATCACACAAGCATAAACAAGGCTCTTGCCGAGTGCGATGTTGTGATGGCACTTAGGTTTCAGACAGAGCGTTTTGATAAAACACAAAGCCAAAGTTGCAACTTTGCAATTAACGACTCAAACATTCATTTATTGCAAAAACATTGTGCAATCATGCATCCTGCACCTATCAACAGCGGTTTTGAAATCACTGATGAAATTGCCAATAAGCACCCAAATTCCTTAATTACCCAGCAAGTTAAGTCCTGCACTAATGTTCGCAGTGCCTGCCTTGCCTTGGCAATTGAGGAGCTTTTTTAATGTATTATTTTATTGTTTTTTATATGAACAATTTATCGCAAAACTGGCAAAAATCTATGGCTTGCGTTTTAATGCTATGCGGCATGAGTTTTAGTATTTTAATGCTATGCCTTGCTGCGTCAAGTATTAAAAATGCTTTCTTTGGCAAAAAATACGGCACTCGTGGCATGCTTTTAAGTAGACAATACGACGAAAAACAGGGTAGTAACCAAGGTCAAAATGCTAATGACTTAAAAAATAGTGGCTTTAAGGATGGCTCCGATTTTAAATATAAAAATTCAAATAGATATCCAAAGTACGAGTCAGGTAGATAGCTGCATGGCAAGATAAGCTAGAATCAGTTTTAAATTGTATCTATATAAACACTTGCAATATTTTGTTTTGTGTTTTAAAATTTTTTTGTAAAAATTATCTTTTAATTTATCCTTGTTATTTGTTTTGCTTACAATGCTTACAAAACTTTTAAAATCAAGTTTGTTTACCCTTGTTGCCTGCGGTGCTCTTGGGGCGTGTCAAATCAAGTCCATTGGCTATATTAACGACCAAACAAGCGTGCAGGATATGGCAAATGCCTCTTCAAAGTTTAAGTCCGCAACTGCCTGTGCTTACGCTCCTTTGTTTTTTTATCCACCAATTTACGACTATAACGACAATATAAAAATTGCCCAAGCTGCCGATGCTGCCGGTATTAAAAAAATTGCCTTCATTCAAAACTCTTCCACAAGTTTTATATTGTACTCAAAGTATTGTATGACAGCTTTTGGTAATTAATCCCTGAGTAATGAAGACAATAATAGTCATACCTTCCCGCCTTGGTTCCACAAGGCTTGCAAACAAGGCTCTTGCCGATATAAACGGCAAAACGATGATAGCAAGAGTGCTTGAAATTTGCAAAAAAACCTGTCTATCTAATGGTTTTGACCTATTGCTTGCAACCGATAGCAGCCTTATAGCAGACGAGGCAAGAGCTTTAAATGTTGACTTTGCAATGACGCAAAGCGATATCAAAACCGGTAGCGATAGAATCTACAACGCCCTAGAGCAAAAAAACCTCCTTAATAAATACGATGTGGTAATTAACATGCAGGGCGATGTTCCAAACATTGAGGACAGCATTATTACAAACGCAGCAAAGGTGCTAAGTCTAGAACCATCTGCCGATATATCAACCGCCTTTTATAAAATAGACAGGCAAAAAGCGATGGAGCCAAGCATAGTTAAGCCAGTTTTGTGCTTTAACAACAGTCAGCAGACTGGTGCAGAGCTTGAAGTTGCTAAAGCTCTTTACTTTACCAGAGCCCTAGCCCCTTACAACGCAGAGCAATACTTTGAGCATATCGGTATATATGCTTACAGAATGCAGGCTTTACAAAAATTTGTCTCGCTAAAGCAAGGCGAGCTTGAAAAATACGAAAGCCTAGAGCAGCTCAGAGCCCTTGAAAACAACATGCAAATTTACGGCTTTGTAACGCCTCACAAGCCTATAAGTGTTGATACACAAGCCGACTTAACCCTTGCAAGGCAATTTATAGTTTAAACATGACAATCTCCCTTGCTAAGCAAAAGCATTATATAGTTACGGCTGGGGGTACTGGGGGGCATATCTTTCCGGCTCTTAACTTGTGCCAAAGATTGATTGCAAACAAAGGCAAAAACTGCAAAATCACCTTTATAACTGATCAAAGATTTAGCGAGGACTACAAGGCAAAATATCAAGAGCTTTTTGATACTGGGCTTGTAAAAATTGTAAAATTGCCAATTAAATCCTTTAGTAAAAAGCAGATTTTTCGTTTTAGTTTTGGGCTTTTTAGCGCCTTAATCAAGGCTTTATTTTTAGTTGCCAGCAAAAAACCAAGATTTATATTTGGTTTTGGCGGTTATGCGTCATTACCAGCCTTGTTTTGGGCTGCGGCATTTGGTAAAAACATCTTGCTGCACGAGCAAAACTCTGTTATCGGTAGGGTAAATGAATGGTTCTTGCCCTTTGCCTCACGCATCTTTACAAGCTTTAAAAGCACTGAGGGCATAAAGCCGGTCTACGCAAAAAAACAAAGTTTTAGTGGAATGATTTTTAGCTTACAGATGCTTGCAAAAAAGCAGATGCTTAGCACTCAAAGCTTAGGGCCTAGGCTTGCAGGCTCAAAAAATAGTTTTAATATTTTTATAATGGGGGGTAGTCTTGGCACTACTGTTTTTGCATCCAGTCTTGCGGATTGGCTTTGTCAAATTTTTAAAAACAATCCTGCTTTTGCATCTCTTTACGGGGGCAGAGTGATGGTGTTTCATCAAATTAACAAAAAACACGAGGTAATAAAGCCGGAGCTTGAACAAATCTACACAAAGGGTGGCATGCAGTGCCTTGTTAGCAGTTTTTTTACAAACCCAGAGGAGATAATGCTTACAAGCGACCTCCTTGTATCTCGTGCTGGGGCTGGGGCGGTGCTTGAGGCAGCCTTGTTTAATTTGCCTGCAATTTTTGTGCCAATTGCAAACTCGGTTAAAAATCATCAATTAAAAAATGCTTTACAGGCACAGGCAGCTGGCATTAGCAAGATTGCCGTTATTGAAGAAAAGGATTTTAATCACCAAAATCTTGAGGCAGCAATTAAAAAAATTACTACCTAACAAAATGATGATAAATTTTGAGGAATCCTTGAGGCTGCTTTTGCAAAATCAAGGGCAAGAAACCTGCTTTTTACTAAAAAGTGGTGATGAATTTTTGGCGGAGTATCCGGTAGCACGCCTGAACAGGCTTGAAAGGCTCCTTGGTTTTACAGGCTCGGCTGGGGTGGCGATTTTTACCTTTAGAGCAGGGCGGCTTTGCAAGTATTTTTTAACGGACTCCCGCTATTTGCTGCAAGCACCAAAGCAACTTGATGGCTTTGAGGTAATCAACATGCAAACAAAACCACTTTTAACTTTTTTGGCGGAAGCTGGCATAAAAACTATTTTAACCAACACAAAGCTTTGCAGTATAAATTTTGCCGAAGCTATTGGGGCGGCTGGCATTGAGTTAAGTGACAATAATTTAGATGAAGATTTGCTACAAATTAACTATAAAAATATCAGCGGAGAAGAACTTTTGTTTTATAGCGGCGAGGCGGAGGAGGCGGAAGTTTTTGGTAAAACAAGGGTGCAAAAATTGCAAATTTTGTCTGAGTATATAAAGTTTAAGCAATGCGATGCAATGTTTTTACACGACCCCTTGGATGTTAATTATATATTAAACATCAGAGGCAATGATTTTGCCTGCGTGCCAGCTCTTGCCTGCTTTGCTTTTGTTATGGCAAGCGGTGATTTTGTGCTTTTAAAAAATAACGACCTATACACCTTGCCGCAATTTTTAGCTAGGGGTTCTAAGGTTTTAATTGGTTCTTCTGCAAGTTTTTATTGCAAGCAGCTTTTGCTGCAAAACGGAATAAATCCCTTATTGACAAAAGATAGTTTTGTTGAGGGTTTAAGAAGCGTGAAAAATCAAACAGAGATAGCTCACCAGCTTAAAGCCTGTGTTAAGGATAGCTTGGTGCTTAATCAGTTTTTGCAGGACAGAGTGATAAACAGGGCGGATATAGCCCAGCAAACCGAGGCATCCTTGGCAGATGAGCTTTTTGCCATGCGTAGTGAAGCGGACGGTTTTTTGCAAAATAGCTTTGATACAATATCGGCTTTTGGGGCAAATGGGGCGGTGGTTCATTACAAGCCAAGTAAAAATCTTAGTGCAAATCTTAGTGGCGATGGTCTTTATTTGCTTGACAGCGGTGCACATTACAAATACGGAACAACGGACATAACACGCACAGTTCTAATTGGCAAGGCAAGGCAGGAGTGGATAACAAACTTTACCCTCGTGTTAAAAGGGCATATTGCAATTGCAAGCCTTATTTTTAAGCAAGGCACAAGCGGTGCAGATATTGATGCTTTGGCAAGGCAGCATCTTTGGGCTAGTGGTTTGGACTACGGACATGGCACTGGGCATGGCGTGGGTTTTTTGCTATCGGTGCACGAGGGGCCTTGCGGAATATCAAGGGGATGTAAAATTCCTCTGGTCCCAGGGATGGTAATTTCAAACGAGCCAGGATACTATAAGCAAGATGAATACGGCATAAGGCTTGAAAACCTCTTGCTAGTAGAGGATTCTCATCACCAAGGTTTTTTGCAGTTTAAAACAATCACTTTTGTTGATTTTGACGATAGGTTAATTGACTATCAAGCCCTTGACGCTAAAGAGCTTGATTGGCTTTTAAAATACAGAGGGGAGGTAAAAAATTTAAGATAGTGGTTTTTTCTTGTTTTTTTTATTGACTATTTAAAAATAATCAATAGCTTTTATATGTTAAAACTTGTTGAGCCTTGCTAAGGGGGTTTAACTGGCTTGTAAGATTTATTAATATCTTTTTGTTTGTTTTTTTATGAACTACATTGCAATAGCTGCATTAGCATTATCTGTTTGCTCTTTTGGGTTTTCCTTCTTTACAACAAAGTATTACACAAATCCTGAGAGGGTTTACAATTCCATCATCAAAAACATGGAAAGCAAGCAAAAAAAACAGGTTGAGGAAGTTAAGGAAAAAGCTGCAAAATACATAGAAAAAAACTACGATTCAATCGTTGCTAACTCTCCTGTCTACGGCGATGTTAACGCTAAATACACAATAGTTCAGTTCTCTGATTACAACTGCGGTTACTGCAAAGCTGCTCACCAGTATCTTGCTGGCGTTGTTGCAAAAAGACCAGATATTAAAATTGTTGTAAAAGAGCTCCCTATTTTAGGTAAGGAATCTGCAGATGCTGCAAAAGTTGCCTTGTTTATTTATCAAAAAAGCCCCGCTAAATATCAGCAATTTCACACTAAAATGCTATCTTCAAAAGCTAGGGAGAGTGCTGTAAAAGTAGCTGTATCTCTTGGGTTTAAAGATGCCGAAATTAAAGCAGCAATTGCAAACACTCAATTTGATGGAGATCTAAAAGCAAACTACAAAATTGCTACTGAACTTGGTATTGGTGGTACACCGTCATTTATTGTTGGTCAAGAGTTTGTGCCATCCTTTATGCCACCTGAACAATTTGATGCTGTAATTGAGAAAAACTTTAAATAATTACCAATATATAAACTATGCTACCTAGGTTTGCGGTTGTTAATGGTCCAAATCTTAACCTTTTAGGTAAGAGAGAGACTGATAAATACGGCTTTCAAACCCTAGGTCAAATAAACACCGATTTGCAAAATTACTTTGAAGCAAGGGCTGAGCTTGTGTTTTTTCAGTCCAATCATGAGGGTGATATAGTTGACTTTTTGCATAATTTTACAGGTCAAGGTTTGGTTCTTAATCTTGGTGCTTACACGCATACATCAATTGCAATTAGAGATGCTTTAACTTATTGCCTATCAATAAATTCAAATCTTAAATGCAAGGCTGCTGAGGTTCATCTTTCAAATGTTCATGCTAGGGAGGCTTTTAGGCATAGGTCCTACATATCCGACATATCATCTGCTGTTATTGCTGGCTGTGGTGCTCTTGGTTATAGATTTGCAATTGAGTTTTTAATGCAAAACTCCTAAAATTACCTTTTATTAAAAGTTATATCAAGTCTATTTTACCAGTGTAAAATTGTAGTAAAATATTTCTTAGGTAGGTGTGTAAATACTTAAATTTGCAAGTGAGATGGTTTTAATCAATAAATATTTTAATAAAGTATTGAATTAAAAATTTTATCTTATAGTATTTGTTTGTTGCTTTTGCAATGCCTGTATTTAAGCTATCTGGCTTTTTGTATGATTATAGTTGACTTTACAAATGAGTGATAATAATAAAATTGGTGGAAGCATCTTTGATAAAATAAAATCCAACAATCAAGATGTTAAAAAAAATATTGTTAGCGGAGGTAGTATTTTTAACTCAAAAAACAACAAGGTTACAATTTCAATTGGCGGCGTAAAAAAAGATGAAGGCAACACAAATAATCAACTGGGTAACGATAAGACAAAATTATTTCAAAATTTTTTATCTCACAAGCCGGCACCTGTGGCTCCGCAATCTAAAGCTGCCGAGTCCATTGCTCAGCCTAGTGCTATGCAGCCATCATCAGCCAGAGGGCATGTTATGACAAAAGCCGACTTTGCAAGTATAAAAAAAAGCATGACTGCCGCTCAGCAGCAGGCACAGGCAGTACAAAAGGCTCAGCAATTGCAAAAAGAGCAGGAAGACAAAGAGGAAAAGCTTGCTTTGCAAAATGCAAAAGAGCTTGCTAAAAACAAGGATTCTGCAAGTAAAAAAAATAAGCCGCAGGTTATTGAGCTTGATGGCGATGGCTTAAGTGCAATAAAGTCTTTAAGCGGCATTGAGGATGGGGTGGATGCTTCTCAGTCCTCTGGTGCTTTGCAAATAAAAATCACAGCATCTGGCGACGAGGAAGGTCATGAGGCTAGTGCATCAAGCGACTTACAAAAAACTGCCAGAGACAACAGGCTTATCAACAAAATACTAAATGAATTTGAATACGAGGAATTTGATGGCGATGTCAATAGTCTGGAAGAGGGTAAAAACCTTAGGGCGCAGATTGAAAAAATGCGTGATGATACCCTCACTTTTGACGATTACAACGATGTTGCCGACCTTGTGACGGATGATGTAAAAAAGAAAAAATCTAATGCAAGACGCCACAAGCAGCCAATATTTAAAAAGGCAAAAAATACTGGCGGCGAGCAGGTGCAGCAAGCCTTTATTAAAAAAACCGCCTTTGTCTACGACTCAATATCGGTGCTTGCAATATCTAAACAAATATCTGTAAAAACCAAGGAGGTTATAAAAACCTTGCACTCCCTTGGTATAAATGCTGACGAAGATTATGTGATGGATTTTGACACTGCCGAAATTATAACCCATGAGCTTGGGCATGATATCGCTAAGGCAAAAAACATCAACGAAGCCCTAGAACACGGATCGGACGGCAATGTTAATCTTGTGTCCTGCTGCCCTGTTGTAACAATTATGGGGCATGTTGACCACGGTAAAACAACACTTTTGGACACTATTCGCAAGGCAGATGTTGCTCTTGGTGAGTCCGGCGGCATAACTCAGCACATTGGGGCTTACAAGGTTAAGCTTGATGATGGTAGGGAGATTACATTTATAGACACCCCGGGGCACGCGGCATTTACCGCAATGAGGTCAAGGGGGGCAAGTTCCACAAATATAGTTATTATTGTTGTTGCAGCAGATGATGGCATTATGCAGCAAACCGCCGAGGCAATTAGCCATGCAAAGGCTGCTGGCGTGCCAATTATAGTTGCTATCAACAAAATTGACAACCCAGGTGCCGATGTTGCAAGAGTTAAAAACGAGTTATTGCAATACGACCTAGTGCCAGAGGAGCTTGGGGGCGATGTTATGGTTGTGCCTGTATCTGCAAAACTTGGCAAAAATATAGATGCACTTTTGGACGCCATACTTCTGCAGGCCGAGGTTTTGGACTTAAAAGCCGATTTAAACTCTAAGCCTTCCGGTGTGGTTTTGGAGGCAAATATCGACAGCAAGGTAGGCATAGTTGCCACACTTTTGCTGCAAAATGGTACTCTTAAAAAAGGTGATATTATTTTAGCTGGAGACTCTTACGGTAGGGTAAGAAGCATGATGGACGACACTGGTAAGTCTTACGACCAGATAACGCCGCAAACCCCAGTTCAAGTCTACGGTTTTGGCTCAATACCTCGTGCTGGAGATAAGTTTTTTTACGCTCAAAGCGACAAGATTGCAAAGCAAGTAACGGACTATAAAAAAGCTGCAATGCTTAAGGCAAAAACCGCCGTTAGACCAAGTATGTTTGACGCTCAGGCAAAAAAAACCATAAATATTATTATCAAATCCGACTCACAAGGAACAAACGAGGCAATTATTTACTCGGTTGGACAGATGAAGTTTCATGAAGATATTGCTGTTAAAATTATACACAGCGGTACTGGCAACATTAACGAGTCCGACGCATTGCTAGCTAAAGCAAATGGTGCAAAAATCTTTGCTTTTAGAGTCGCAGCCGACTCAAAAAGCGACACAATAATCAAGCGTGAAAAACTTGATGCCAGAACATATTCCGTTATCTATGAGCTGCTAAACGAAATTGAAAAACTTGCCGAAGACTCAGTTGAAAAACAAATTGAATACGACCTCATCGGTGCAGCAGAGGTGCGTGAGGTTTTTAACATATCAAAACAAGGCAAGATTGCTGGTTGTTATGTTATTAAGGGCTCAGTTAAGCAAAAGGCTAGGGTTAAGGTTATGCGCGGTACGGAATGCGTATTTGAGGGCAATATTGAAAACCTCAAAAGATTCAAGGAAAACGCAAAAGAGGTCAACACTGGCTTTGAATGTGGTATTCAAATTGCCGGCTACGAAGAACTTGTCAAGGGCGATTTAGTTGAGGTCTACGAGGAAAAAAAGTAATATTTTATGCCTAAAATAAAGCAAATTTTAAAACAAGTTTTTTGTATTACTGCAATTGCCTTAGCTGCCTTTACACATAAAATTATTGCCTTTTTTTTTACAGGCAGGGGTTCTTTAAGTTCTTTAAGTCAAATTAAATTTGCAAGCTTACTTGCCGCTATTCACTTAGTTTTTTATGCCTATCCAATAGCTTTGTTTATCTGGGGTGCTGGTGTTGATAGTTTTGCTAGCAAGGTGTTTTTGGTTTTTTTAACTTGCAGTGCTTATTTTGCCTGTGTTTTTGTCTTTTTTACAATCTTAAACTCCTTGTTTTTTAAGTTTGGCAAAACATTTAAAGTGATTTTATTTGTTTTGCTTGTTGCAAACGGCTTTGCGGAGTATTTTGTTTTAAACTTCAATACCATCCTAACCCGCGACATGATGGGCAATGTTTTAAATACAAAATATCACGAGGCATCGTCGCTTGTTGACTACAAACTTGTATTTTACATTTTGCTTTTTGGAATCTTGCCATTTATTTTTGTAAAAAATATTGCCATTTACAAAAGCAAATTTACTAATAAGCTCGCCTCTTGTCTAGGTTTGTTTGCGGTTGTTGTGGGTATTGCCTTTGTAAATTCTACGGCTTGGTTTTGGCTTGATGCAAAGGCAAAATACATAGCTGGCCTCGCCGTACCATTTAATTACAGTGTTAACGGGGTTAGGGCGTATAGGCAAATTCATAAAAAACCAAAAACTTATAAACTTTTGCCAGATACAAAAAAGCTAAACCTTGCAACAAAGGATGCTAAGGTTTTGGTTGTTTTGGTAATTGGCGAGTCTGCAAGGATGCAAAATTTTAGTCTTTACGGGTATGGTCGCAGCACAAATCCACTACTTACAAGCCTTAAGTTAAAGGGTGACAAGGTAGATGTTTTGCAAAATCCAACTTCCGGTGCAACTTACACTAGTGCCTCAATTTCTCATATCCTTAGCGCTGGGGGTTTTGGGGGCGGTAAGCTACAAAACCACGAGCCCCTGCCAAACTACGCTAGGCGGCAAGGTGTCTTTGTTATGTGGCATAGCAACAACTGGGGCGAGCCAGATATAAGTGTTGACAGCTTTGTTAAAGCATCGCAAATCGCAAAAGACGCCCTTGATGATGGCAGGGTTTTTGAGTTAAATCCAAACGGATCCCCTTACGACGATGCTTTACACTACAATCTTGCAAAAAAAGTTAGCCACCTTAAAGACAAGGATAAAATTTTTGTTGTCTTGCATCAGGCTGGCAGCCATGGACCTTTGTATCATCAAAAATATTCCAAGCTTAATGCCGTCTTTACTCCTGCTTGCAAAAGTGTTGATGTAAAAACAGACTGCACCAAAGACGAGCTTATTAACTCATATGATAATACCATCGTTCAGACCGATTTTGTTCTTTTTGACTTAATAAAAGAGCTTAAAAAAACATCGCCAGAAAGGGGCGTGGTGATGATTTATACCTCCGACCATGGCGAGTCCTTGGGTGAGGGTGGATTTTATTTACACGGCACGCCTTGGGCCTTGGCTCCGGAGTTTCAAAAAAAAGTTCCAATTATCATCTGGCAATCGCAAAACTTTGTAAAAATAAATCCGTATTTTGCCGCAGAATTAAAAAAAGTGCAAAACCCAAGCTACAAGCCAAGCCACGACGATATTTTTTACCTTGTATCTACCGCCCTTGGTTTTGATGCAAAATCTACATTGTCGCAGCTTTAAAAGGAGTAATACATTAAGTAAATTTTTTTGTTGAAAATTACAAGACTTGCTACATATTTTAATAAGCAAAAAATTTTATGCCATTGATATTTAATTGATATTTTATTTATGAGTTTTGATAAAAAAGCCTTTGCCTCCAAGCTGGAGCAAGCAGTAAATAAGCTAAAAGACAATCTTGGCACAATAAACACAAGAATTTCTGCAAACATCCTAAACCCAGTAAAAGTTGATGCTTACGGCGATTTAAAGCCCTTAAACCAAGTTGCATCGGTTAATGTGTCGGGTACAAATGCTCTTAGCGTGCAGCCGTGGGACAAAAGCCTTGTGTCCTCAATAATAAAGGCAATACAAACAAGCGGGCTTAACCTCAATCCAATTAGTGACGCTGGGGGGGTTAGGGTGCCAATTCCACCAGTTACCGAGGAACGCCGCAAGGAGCTTGCAAACCTTACAAAGCAGTATCTTGAGCAGGCAAAGATAGCAATGCGTAACATACGCAACGCCGAAAGAGACTCGCTTAAAGCAATGCAAACGGCAAAACAAATATCTGAGGACGATTTTAAAAGGCAGGAAAAAGAATTGCAAAAAATCTTTGACGAACATACTCAAAATACTGAAAAACTTGCCGATGCTAAGGCTAAGGATATTTTGTCGTAGTTTTACAAATAATTTTTACAAAATTTTATGACAACAAAAATTGCAATCAACGGTCTAGGTCGCATCGGTAGATGTATACTTAGGGCTTTTTTTGAATACAACTTTGCCGCAAAAGGCATTGAGCTTGTGGCGGTTAATGGTCCTGCAGATATTAATCAGCACATTCACCTGCTTAAATACGACTCGGCACACGGCATATTCAAGGCAAACATAAAGGCAATTGGCGAGGATGTAATTGATGTTGATGGTTACAAAATTAGGCTTTTTAGGGAGCGAGACATATCTAAAATCAACTGGGCTAGTTGCGGCGTGGATATTGTGCTTGAGTGCACTGGGGCATTTGTGTCAAAGGAAAAAGCCGCTCTGCACCTGCAAAGTGGGGCAAAAAAAGTTATAATCTCCGCCCCAGCTAAAGAGAAGGATGTTAAAACCATAGTCTACGGAGTAAATCATGGTGAGCTTAATGCTGGTGACGATGTAATATCTATAGGCTCATGTACCACAAATTGCCTTGCCCCAATTGCAAAGGTTTTAAACGATGAGTTTGGCATTGTAAATGGTTTTGTTACTACCATACATTCCTACACGGGCGACCAGAATGTGTTGGACGGCTCGCATTCCAAGGGGGACATGCGTAGAGCCCGTAGCTGCGGGGTGTCCATGGTTCCAACATCTACTGGTGCGGCAAAGGCAATAGGGCTTGTAATACCTGCTCTTGCCGGCAAGATGGACGGGCTTGCAGTGCGTGTGCCAACGCAAAATGTATCCCTTGTTGACCTAAGCGTAAATCTTGCAAAACCTGCCAGCATTACTCAGGTTAACGATGCTATTAAAGCCGCAAGCGAATCCCGTTTAGCTGGCGTTTTGGGCTATGAGTCCGCTCCTCTTGTGTCAATTGATTTTAATCACGACCCTCGCAGTAGCATTGTTGACATGCTTGAAACCAAGAGTCTTGGCGGCAACTTTGTAAAGCTTATGTCGTGGTACGACAACGAATGGGCCTTTTCGGTAAGAATGCTAGATGTTTCTTTGTTATTTAGCAAGCTGTAATGGATGGTATTGTTAAAAATATTGGCTCTTACTTTGCCGCTTGGCACTTTGAGCCTTGGTGGATTTTTGCCGGCATTGGCTTTGTGATTGTTGTTTTATGGTTTTTGAATAGTTTTTTTAATAAGTTTTAATAACTTTTGGCTATGGATTTTGAGGAGATTAAAAAGCTATCCGCTGCAAAGCAGCAAAATGCGACCAATGTCAAAAAAAAACCTTTTTACAAAAGCCCCTTTGACATCCTGCTTAACAAAGATAAAACATACATGGGGCAGGATGATTTGGAGATTCCATCAATGATGCGTCGCTCCTTTGCCTTTGGGCTTGACATGCTAGTTGCAACCTCTCTTAGGCTTGCCTGTTTTATGTTTTTACTTCATCTTTATATTAAGCCGGTGTTTTTGTCTATTTCGGCAAAAGCAAAGGCAGTTGGCATTGTTAAGGCAAGTGCAGATTTTAACACTAAGCCATTTGCCGATTTTTTGATTAAGGAGCTTTTGGCAAGAGGGCATTTAACGACAATCTTTTTTTGCATTCTTGCCATTTATTTACTTGGCATTTTATATTATGTTTTTGCTTTTAAGCTTGGTGAATTTAGGTTTTTTAAGTTTTTGCCTTTTTCACACTCAGCATGCAAACTTGTTGTTGTAGATGCAAAGACCATGCTTTCGGCAAGTCTTTGGCAAAGGTTTGTTAAGTATTATTCTGGTATTTTGCCATTTGTTGCATCTTTGTTAATTACACGCATTTTGTTTGGCTTTGTGGGGGTAAAGCTTTTTGTTATTACAACTATTTTTGTGTTTTTTGCTTGGTACGACCTAGCGATAAAGTGGTTCAATACAAAACAAAGTGCTAGCGATATGCTGGCTGGCACAATTGTTTTACGCAAGGTAAAAAAATAATATCTAAGTTTTTAATTTTATTAATCGCTTAATTTATGGCTGTTTTAAAAGTTTTGACAATGCCGGACCCATTGCTACTTAAAACATCCCAAGATGTAACTTCTATAACCCCAGAGCTAAAAAAACTAACAGAAGATATGATTGACACAATGTATGCCGAGGCTGGCATTGGTCTGGCAGCGGTGCAAGTTGGGGTTTTACTGCGTGTTATTGTTGTTGATGTTGATTACGGAGTTAAAAAATCTGGGCAGCTTGAAAATCAAAACCCCCGCATCTACATAAATCCAGTTGTTGTAAATGCAAGTAACCAATTGCGGCAGTATAACGAGGGATGTCTTTCGGTGCCGCAGCAAAATGTTAGCGTTAACAGACCAGATGAAGTGGAGCTTGAATACCTAGATCTAAACTTTAACAAGCAAAGCCTTAAAGCTACAGGATTGCTTGCAACCTGCATACAGCACGAAATAGACCATCTAAACGGCAAAACTATCATATCCTATGCCTCTGCATTTAAGCAAAACACAATCCTTAAAAATCTTCGCAAACTTAAGGGGTTAAAGTAAAGAACAATCCCATCCTTACCGTCCACTTTGTTGCTTAGGTTTAACTTTTGTTTAGTAAAAAAATTCCTTGTAAAGCCTAAAGCCATAAACAAAGGTAATAAACATTGCTATACCCAAACAAATACCAATTGACGCAAAACTACCATTATAAAAATAACCAATTGCACTATTGACTATTGCAACCAAAATCCATTTGCTTATCACATTTAAAGATGATATCTTGCCCTTTGAAAGTGGCATTGCATCAAGGCATTTCATATAAAAAATATTACTTGGCACAACATAGCCAAAAACACTAAGGCAAAAACATAATGTTACAATGGAAGGTGTGTGGAAATTTTTTGAACAAAATAAGCTAAGAATAATCAGTAAAACCGCAGATAATGCAATGATTACGAGCCCGTATAGACAAGCTCGTTTTTCACCAAAAAACTTGACTAAATGCCCTAAAAAAAAGCTAACAAGTCCCCATAGAGCGGCATAAAGCCCAGTATAAATACCAGCTGTGCTTGGCTGCATTGAGTAAGCATCATGTAAAAATATTGGCATAATCGCAACAAAAGGCACATAAACTGCCGAGTTTGCAAATAGCAAAAGAGCAAATTGTTTTTGGTCTTTTAAAATAGGTAAGTAGCTTTTTATACTAAAGCCCTCAATATCTTTTTTATCTTTTTTATTGTTGGCTAGGTTGTTAGTTGTGTTTTTTACAAATAATATTATAATAGGCAAAGATAGCAAGCATAAAGCCGCATTAAAAACAAAAACGCTCCGCCAGCCGTAAAACATTGTAAGATAGCCGCCAATCAAGGGGGCAATGCCAACTGCCAGATTAAAGATTGTTGAAAAATAGCCTACAATGTTTAGTTCGTTTTTATGCCCCTTGATGCAATCTAAAAACATTGGGTAGCAAAGTATTGCTGGCACCGATAGAGCTGCACCTTGTAAAATTCTGCCAATGATTATAATTTGATAACTTTGGCTAAAAGCACAGATTAAAGAGCCAGCGGCTATGCCGGCAAAGCCAGCTAACATAAGCTTTTTTTTGTTGTATTTATCGGCAAAAATTCCTACAGGTACGCAAAATAAGCAGTGTGCCAGCACATTAATTGTTACCAAAAACTCTGCTTTGCTAACAGATATATTAAAAAAGTCCATTATGGATGGCAGGCTAGGGGTTAAAATTTCAACCTCAACCTCGCCTGCAAAGAGTAAAAACAAAAATAAAATCACAGCAGGCAAAAGATCAAGTAAGTATTACAAAACTAGCAGTAAGCACAGGCAAGGCTTGCCATGTTGATTATGTCGTTAAGGTCGGAATCGTTTGATATTATCTGCACGCTTTTTTCAAGCCCGTTTAGCACTGGGCCCACAACAACGCCGCCAGTGAACTCAGTTACTAAAGAAGTTGAAATATGCGCGGAATGCAAGCCGGGCATAACAAGAACATTTGCAGCACCGCTAAGCCTGTTAAAAGCATATAGCTTTTTAGGGTTTTGGGATAGTGCTGTTGTAATTGTCATTTCACCATCGTATTCAAAGTCAACCTTTTCTTTGTCTAAAAGAGCTATTGCATCACGCACTCTTTGTGTGCCGGCACCTTTTTTAGCACCAAAATTTGCATGAGACACAAATGCAACTCTAGGCTCTATGCCAAAGCTTTTTACCTTTTCGGCGGTTGCTTTTGCAATTTTAACAAGCTCTTCAGCCGTAGGGAACTCGTTGATTGCCGTGTCGGATACAAAAATTGTCCGCTCGTCAGATATCAAAAGTGATAGACCAAATAGAATTTGACCTTGTTTTTTAGATATTACTTTTGTTACATCTTCAAGACTAGAGGTATAGCCCCTTGTGTAACCTGTTACAAGGCAATCAGCATCCCCGTTTGCAACCATGCAGGAGGAGAAGATGTTGCGGTCAGTTTTTACCATTCTTTCGCAGTCGCGTAGCAAAAAGCCCTGTCTGCCAAGCTTTGAGTATAAATACTGAGTGTAAATATCATTGTGCTTACTTGTGGAAGCGTTGGTAATTTTAACGCCGTCAAGGCTTTTAATGCCTGCTGCGTTCATTACTTCCTCAATCTTGTCCTGCTTGCCTACAAGGGTAACATCAGCTAGTCCTGAGGATTGCATAAATGTTGCAGCCTTGATTATTTCAAGCTCCTCGCCCTCAGCAAAAACAAGATGCTTTTTAGATTTTTGCAATTGTTTAACAATAACACTCATTGCATTAACAGTTGGGTTGACATATGAGCGGAGCTTTGTTTTGTAGGCATCCCAGTCGGTAATTGGGGTTCTTGCAACGCCGGTTTCCATTGCCGCCTTTGCAACAGCGGTTGATACATCAACAATAAGTCTTGGGTCAAATGGGGTAGGTATTATGTATTCTGGCCCGTATTCTAGGGTTCTGCCTGGGTAGGCTTTTGTAACTTCCGATGGCACTGGTAGTCTTGCAAGTTTTGCAATTGCAAGGGCGGCTGCCATTTTCATTTCGTCGTTGATTTCTGTTGCCCTAACATCCAAAGCACCTCTAAAGATGTAAGGAAAGCCCATAACATTGTTCACTTGGTTTGGATAGTCGCTACGCCCAGTTGCAACTATTGCATCTGGTCTTACCTCCACTGCATCCTCTGGTTTAATCTCTGGGTCTGGGTTTGCCATTGCAAAGATTAATGGATTTTTTGCCATTTTTTTAATACATTCCTTTGTTATTGCATCCTTTGCAGATAGCCCTATAAAAACATCGGCACCATCAAGAGCTTCGGCAACGGTTCTTGCTTTTGTGTCAATTGCGTAGGCTTGTTTAATTTCGTCGTTTGAAATATCGTTACGCCCTTTGTAAATAACACCTGTTCTGTCGCAAAGAGTAATATTTTGTGCCTTAACCCCAACTTTTTTAATGAGGTTTAAGCAAGCTATGCCGGCTGCACCAGCACCGTTCATGACAATTTTGATATCTTCAATTTTACGCCCAGTAATCTCACATGCATTGATAAGCCCAGCAACTGTAATTATAGCCGTGCCGTGTTGATCGTCGTGAAAAACAGGTATTGAAAGCTTCTTTTTGAGTGTAGCCTCAATTTCAAAACACTCAGGGGATTTGATGTCTTCAAGATTTATCCCGCCCCATGTTTCACCGATTTTTTCAACAACGGTGCAAAATTCCTCAACTGTATAGGACTCAACCTCAACATCCACCGAGTCAATATGTGCAAATCTTTTAAACAAAACGGACTTACCCTCCATAACAGGCTTGCCAGCTATTGCCCCAAGGTTACCAAGTCCCAAAACAGCCGTGCCGTTTGAAATAACCGCAACCATGTTGCCCTTAGATGTGTAGTCGTAAGCTGTGAGGGGGTTGTCTTTAATTTCAAGACAAGGGTAAGCAACACCCGGAGAGTATGCAAGTGATAAATCTTTAACCGTCATCATTGGTTTTGACGGCTTGATTGAAATTTTGCCCGGTGTAGGAAATTTGTGAAAATCCAAAGCCTCCTGCTTTGTAACGCTAACCTTTGTAGATGGCTTTGATTGAACTGTTGTAGACATTTTACTTTAAAAAACTTAACAATAAAAACAATACAAGCAGATTATGTTAAACTTTATGTTTAAGTCAACAAATTTATTTTTTTTACGACGCTACTTAATCTTTTACCTATAATTAAAAAGACTGATTTTGGCTTATAGGTAAAGAATGTATCTTTTGCTTTAAAGGTTTTGTTTTTAAAAAAAAGTGTAGGGGTCGGCATCAAAACGCAAAAACACGCCGCTTGGTAGAGTTAGGTTTTTTATGTAGTTGGTTATTTGCGGGCGGGGGTTGACGGACTTATCAAAGGTAATTAAAACCCTGTATCTAAACTTTTTTTTGATGTAAAACACCTGTGCCTCCGCAGGGCCTAAAACCTCGGCTGGCTTGTTTGTGGCTTTTAATATTTGCGAGAGCTCTCTTATTACTGTTTTTGAAAAATTTAGGCTTGCAAGCTTGTCACGCGAGGAGCAAACAATTGCTATTTGCTTTGTAAAAGGTGGCAAGGCGTGGTCTTGCCTTGTGGTAACTTGATTTGCATAAAAACCATCCTCGTCCAGTTTTTGTATGGCACTTAACACTGGGTCATCTGGGTTGTGAGTTTGTATTATAACCTTGCCTCTCTCGCCCTCTCGCCCGGCTCGCCCTGCAACCTGAGTGATTAGCTGGTAGGTTTTTTCCTTACCTCTAAAGTCTATGGTGCCAGAGCCAAAGTCGCCGTCCAGCACGCAAACAAGCTCTATGTCCTTAAAGTGAAATCCCTTTGACACAATCTGCGTGCCAATAATAATCTGCACCTCTTTGTTTTTAATTTTTTGCACGGCTTCCTCAAGTTTTTTTGGCGTGGTTAGAGTGTCGGAGCTTAGCACCAGAGTAGGTACAAACATAAATTGGTTTGATATTTCCTCGCTGATTTTTTCAACCCCAAAGCCAATTTCCCTAAAAATGCCTTCCTTGCCGCAGGCGGGGCAATGGTCTGGCAGGTTTTTACCGTGCCCGCACTGGTGGCACATAAGCTTTTTTTTAAATTTGTGATAGGTTAAAAACACATCGCAAGAGTGGCAGCAAAATTTGTAGCAACAATCAGCACACATCATAATTGGCACATAGCCACGGCGATTGCAAAAAATTAACACTTGCTTACCTTTTTTTAGCACCCTGTCTATTTCGTCAATAGTTTTTTGGCAAAATTGCGAGCCCTTAAGTAGCTTATTTTGTTTTAAATTTATTAGTTCAATTTCGGGCATTTCAACATCAAAAAATCGCTCTGTAAGGGCAATTTTTTTATATTTATTGGTTAGATAATTGTAGTGGCTTTCAACCGATGGGGTGGCGGAGATTAGCATGATGGGGATGTCCTCCTGCCTTGCCCTTACAACCGCCATATCTCTTGCGTTGTAAAGAATAATCTCCTCTTGCTTGTAGGACTGGTCATGCTCCTCGTCTATAACAATTAGCCCTAGGTTTTTAAATGGCAAAAAGAGGGACGACCTTGTGCCAAGTACTATTCTTGCTCTGCCACAGGCTATGTCAGTATAGTATCTGCGTTTTTTTGCCTCGCCCACAGAGGAGTTCCATAAAACAACATTTTTACCAAAATAGCTTTGCAGCTTTGCAAAAACCTCGTTTGTCAAGCCTATCTCTGGCAGCATAATAAGCACCTGCGAATTTGGTGATGCTTTAAGCACTGCCGCAGCCTTGTGTAGATAAACCTCAGTTTTGCCGGATCCGGTTTTGCCGTGTAGCAAGTAGGCGTTAAAACCCTTGCCGTCCATTGCCTCAAGTGCCTCCTGCTGCTTAGGGGAGAGTGTTTTTAGATTGTACTCAAGCTCCTCGTATTTTTCCTCTTTATGGCTTTTTGCAAACTTTTTAAATGGCACTGCAAGTTTAACAACCGAGCCTAAGGGGGATATTGTGTAGCTTGCGGTAAATCTAATAAGCTCCAAGAGGTTTGGGCTAAGCTTAATGTCAAGCTTTAGGGTTATTTCCTTTATGCCGTCTTCTATTTCAAAATCTTGGTATTCGTTATCTTCGTTGCTTATTTCGTCATCCTTAGTTTTTGCTATTGATTTATTGCCACTTGGTAAGCCATGGTTATCGTCTTTTGCCATAACAAAGCCAAGAGCCTCATTTTTGCCAAAGGGCACGGCAACAACATCGCCGATACTAAGCTCAGTGGGGCTGGCATATGTGAATGGGTCAAAAAAAGGCAGATTGACCGCAACTTTGTAGTAAAACATTATTAGTTTTTAGCAGTTTTTAGCTTAGCATGTTTTTGATTACATCAAGGCTTGGCATTTGCTTTGCATCGCCGTACACAGATGCTGTAATTTGCTTAGCCTCAACAATCTGCTGTAAAAAGGCAGAAACATCCCCTGCTGTAAGACTTGTGTATTTTTGCAAAGTTTCGTCAAAAGGCACATCCCTGTTGTAAATAAGCTGGTTAAAGAGTGCGGTTTGCGACCTAGAAGTTGTGGATTCAAGGCTCATTAATCTATGAGCCTTAATTTTTGTAATAGTTTTGTCAACCTCAGCTTGAGTAATGTCCTTTGCTGCCTTTTTTAGCTCATCGCAGATGGTTTTTGTTAAAAGCTCAAGATGCTCCGGCGAGGTGCCAGCGTAAATTGAAAAGATACCAGTATCGTGGTAAGTAGATGAAAAATCGGATATTGTATAGACTAGACCTAGCTTTTCACGCACTTGTTGAAAGAGTCTTGAAGACATGCCACCAAGCAATATATCAGTTAAAACATCAAGCTTAAATCTGTCGTCGTGATGGTACGACACCGCCTTAAAGCCCAAGGTAAATTGCACCTGTGATAGGTTATCGTTTTGCTTGTAAAACTCTCCTCCGTTGTAAAGGCTAGGCTCTCTTGCAACATCCTTTTTGGGTGCAAGATTTGTAAAGTATTTTTCGCTAAGGCTCACCAAATCCTCGTGCTTAATGTTGCCAGCCGCCGATATAACCATGTTGCCAGCGTGATATTTTGTTTTGATGTAGTCGTTAAAGTCATCTCTTTTAAAGCTTTTAATGTTGTCCGCACTGCCTAAAATTGCCCTACCAATTGGTTGGTTGTTAAAAGCTGTTTGCATAAAATAGTCGTAGATAATATCGTCTGGAGTGTCAAGGCTTGCGGCAAGTTCTTGCAGTATAACACCCCTCTCCTTTTCAATCTCCTGCTCGGGGAAGGTTGAGTTTTGTAAAATGTCCGACAGCAAGCTAATGCCGTTTTCAAGATGCTCTTTTAGCACTTTAACATAGTAAACTGTTTTTTCCTTTGAGGTAAATGCGTTCATGTAGCCGCCAATATCCTCAATCTCGCTTGCTATGTCAAGATAGCTACGGGTTTTTGTGCCCTTAAATGCCATATGTTCCAAAAAGTGAGAGATTCCATTTTGTGCCTCGCTCTCGTTTGACGCACCAATGTATGTGCCTACGCAAACTGTTACGGTTTCAACATCTTTCATCTCGTCGCTTACTGCCCTAAAGCCGTTGTCAAAAGTCTTTATTTTAACTGACATAACCTTTTAAAACTTAACAAATTATTAATTATAATCTAAATTT
>CAMCVL010000002.1 GCA_945881985.1 Rickettsia typhi
ATTGATGGTATTGGCGAGACGGAGCAGCAACTTATTAGAGAAGGAACATATTTAAATAAATACGAAATAGAAAAAACCGAGCAAAAAATAAGAATAGTCTACAACGACCAGATAATTTACGCCATAAAAGATATTGCAAAATACGATAACTTTTGGAACAAATATCAACGCCCGCCAGAGCAAAAAGAATTTTTGGAAATACTTGAAAGAAGTGCAAAACTCTATACCGATAAATACAGGAGGGACACAGGCGGAGAGTACACCCCCCACTGCTTTGTTGAAAAGCAAAATGAAATTCTAGGGCGGCATTACAACCTTGATGAGTTTATCATCTGCGACACTTGTGCCGGTGTGGGCAACCTTGAAAATCAGTTTGGTATAGATTTTAAAAAAAATTGCTACCTATCAACCCTAGAGGAAAACGATGTTGAAATCTGCAAAATTAAAGGCTTTGAAAATGTGATTCAATACGACTACCTCACCCAATCAGACCAGCCTAAATGGAAGCATCAAGGCACAGAGCGGGATATAAACGAAATCTGCAGGCTTGAAAACAAAAAACTAATGGTAATAATCAACCCTCCGTACCAAAGAAAGAAGGGCTTTGAGCACAACCTTGCAATTGAGTTCTTCAACAAAATTGTCAAGCTAAAGCCACAGGTTATTGTGTTTTATTATCGCACGGAAGCATTTTTTAGAGATGAAATAGAGCAATATATTAACTCTGGTTACAAGGTTTTAAGCCACATAATGAGCGATGCAAGCACAACCTTTTTGGTGAGTTCGTGGCCAGTGTCTCAAATTATATTTGACAGAGACAAAGGAGAGAAAATTGATAAATCTGCAATAAAAATTGATAGATACGAGGTTGATATACGCAAGGAGCAACTCACTTTTGTTAAAAGTCACATTTATAACCAAGCAAGACCAAATTTGATAAAAGAAATCGAAAAGCAAATTAAAAAATATCAAACCAAAGGATTGGTTTTGGCTCAGTGGTGCTATTTAACAGGCACAATAGTTATTGGCAACGGCGGCTTGGAACGCAGCAACAAGGTTACATCGGCAAATTTGCAATACGCATTGCTATCCAAGGGTATAAATTTTAATACTCATACAAAATACTTTGAAAGAAACGAATATTGCTTTAAGGGCAAAATAGAGGAGGTGCCAGAGGAGTTGTTTAACGATGCAATTATGTTTTCTTTGTTTTTTAAGCAATGTCCTCTTATAAACAAAAACGGGCTAATAAACTACCTAATGCCATTTACCAGTGCAGATTTTAATAGAAATGGACTTGGGTGTAAAGTTAATGACTTAAATGTTTTGCGAAATGACGAAACAAAGCTAAACTTTGACAGTACCCCGCCATTTGACTTTAGACTCTGGCTAAAGCAATTTAACTTTAGCCAAGAGGCAAAGGACCTATACAATGCTGCCTTGCAGGTGTTTGTGTATTATCACAAAAATTATCAAGATACAAATTACAACGATAGTTTTTACGATGTTGCAAATACAATTATGGGTAAGGATATTAGTAGCTTTAAAAATCTTGAAAACGACACAAGGATGCTCTACAAAACCAAAACCACAAAGGGCACTAGGGGCTTTGGACGAAATACAATCAAAAGCGCAGTAGGCGGCGATGATCTTTACATCTTTTACGACTTTTTTGATAAAAGAGACACCCTAGCAAAAAAAATCAACAAGCAACTTGTGGACTCTGGCCTGTTACTTTGGGAACGGGAGAATATTTATTAGGCAAGATTTTTCCACCACCTCGCCCCATTGTCCATTTGTTCCTGCTGGCTTTGTATGGCTGGGGGGCTGCTTATTAAACTCTACCTCCCCACCCCCTTTAGCCAGCTCCGCCTGCTGCCCCTTATGTAAAAACTTTGCCAGCATGGGGGACTCCCTTACCCCCTCTCCCTTTAGGGGGAGGGCTGGGCTGGGGGCTTGTATTGCAAAGCAGGGAGTAGGGATTTTTGTAGAGTTTGCACAATAGGGTATAGTCTATTTGGAGATGGAAGATTGCATTATTACTAATTAAACACACACGCCCCCGCCCCCCAGCTGGCTTTGCCAGCGGGCGTGTGTGTTTTGGTGGGACTTGAGGACTTATATTTGTTGTTGGGTTGTAAATGCCTCGCTCCCCTTTAAAAGGGATGGTTTTTGTGTAAATCAAATACGAAACAAAACCTCCCCTAGCAGGGGAGGTGGCTAGGCTTTAGCCTAGCAGGTGGGGTTGTTATAGACTTGCTGGGATTGGTTAATATCTGCTGGATTTGCAAATACCCCACCCAGCCTCCCCTTAAAGGGGAGGGGTTATCTGCGAGTCGCCCTAAAAGGGGAGGGGATATTGTGCAAACCCACCTCCCCTAGCAGGGGAGGAGGCTAGGCTTTAGCCTAGCAGGTGGGGTTGTTATTTTAGCAGGTGGGGTTGTTATGGCGTTGCCCAAGCCCCAAATACCCCGCCCAGCCTCCCCTTAAAGGGGAGGAGTTATCTTTACAGTCCTAAAAGGGGAGGGGTTATTTGTGCAAACTACAGCCAAATATATAATACTTGACCTGTAAAATAATAGCTATAATACTAATTATACTGTAAAAGTAAATTTTGTCTTTATTTTTGTGGCTAAGATTAAAATTTCAAAACTCTTTGACATATTAGATGTTTTTTAAAAGTTTGCAAATCAAAAGTTAAGACTCTTTATGAATATTTATCTGATATTAAAAAAAATCACTCCTGCTAATCTTGCGGCAAGTTTTACAAGGTTAAGATTAAAACTTTTGGAGGCGGAGTACTTTAATCTTACCTTGTTTTTGCCGGTTTTTATAATTCTTGGCTTTGTACTTTGCGGGCTATGGCAGGGTAATTTTGAAAAGGCAAACTATGCAATCCAAAACCCAGCCGAGCTTGTAAAGGCAGCAAATTTACTACAAATTTTTACCCCAAGATACCTTGGGCTAACCTGCTTTTGCTGCCTGATATTATGCCTTGCCGCCCTAATATCCTCAAGGTATGTGCTTGGATATATAATTTGTGTTGCAATTGGATTTGGCGGATGGTTTTTGGCTCATCATTTTACCTCTGCAAATTTTTTAGTAAAACAATATCACAACGATGTGCGGCTTGAGGCAAGAGTAATTGACATAATACCCCGTGCAAATCATCTGTCAATTATAGCGGGGGATATAAAAATTATCAAAGATAGCTCCTACGAAGAAGCGCCAAACTATAGGGACGACGCCCATAAAGACTTAGCCTACACAAAAACTTTGCCTTGGTATAGATACAAAAAAGTTAAAACCGATGCAAAAACCCCAGTAAGCGAGAGCCTTGCGGGGCTTAAAAAAATCATGCTGTCCTATTACACAAACGACAAGCAAAAAATACAGATTAACGACCGCATAGTTTTTGACGGCAAAATTTTTAGCCTGCCAAAACGCCTCTATTTTAGCGACTACAACTACGAGCAGATGCTTGTGTATCAAGGCTTTAATGCAATGGGGCAGGTAAAGGAGCTTATCTCAAGTACGCCAGACCAAGACAAAATCAACAAAATACTTACCCTCCTTACAAAAATTAGATACAAAATTACAAGTGATATTAAGGCTACGATTGAGGACTCCGATACCGCCTCAATTATAGATGCCCTTATTACCGGCAAAAGAACCAGCCTTACAAAAGAGCTTAACACCGCAATTAGCAGGTCAGGGCTCTCGCATATCTTGTCCATTTCGGGCATGCATATTGCAATTGTTGCAAGCTTTTTTATCTTGGCTTTTGAGATTTTTGCCGTGCTTTGTGCACCAAATTTTGTTCTTAGGCAAAATATCAAAAAGGTTTCGGCAATCACTGGCATTGCAGGCTCGTTTTGCTATCTTGCAATCTCTGGTTTTTTAGTGCCTGCTGCGCGTAGTTTTTTGATGATAGCTCTAATGCTAATCGCCGTTATGCTTGGGCGTAGAGCTCTAACACTGCGTAGCCTTGCCTTAATTGCCGCCTGCATCATACTTTTTGTGCCTTATTCGGTGTTTTACGCATCCTTTCAGCTATCTTTTATTGCGGTTTTGTCGTTAATAATCACTTTTGGCAGCGGGGTTAAAAAGCAGTTTGGCTCCCGTGTTGCAGCTATTGGCTACTACTTTTGGGCGATTATTGTCTCCTCAGTAATTACAAGTGTTGTAACGATGTTTTTTGTTATTTACCACTTTGGTGTTGTGTCAATCAGTGCGGTGCTTGCAAATATGATTGCCATACCTCTTTTTACATTTTTTATCATGCCGCTTTGCGTATTTTATGCGATATGTTTTTTTGCCGGCTTTGGTTTTTTAGGTTTTTTGCAGAGCTTTTTTTTGCATCTTATAGCATTTTTTGTTAAGGTTTTGATATGGACGGCAAAGGTTTTCTCGTCCTCAAAGCTCTTTTTTGTAGCAATGATTGGGCCTAGCAGCTTTAACCTCTACACCTTTTATATTGCATTTATTTGCTTTGGATTTTTTGCTACAAGAGGCATTAAGGCACTTTGCATTTGCATTTGCGGGCTGTGCCTTTTGTATTATGCTTTTTTTGAGGCTTCAAAAAAACCTGCCCTAGTAACCGATGGTTCAAATGTGATTTTTTACGACCCAGATTACAAAACCTATCTGCAAAATGGTGCAATAAAAGATGAGTTTTTAAAATCTGTCTGGCTGCAAGAACTTGCTTTATACGATGCCGAACCAGTTGCAAGACAAAATATTTATTTGTCCTACCTAGTAAAAACTGGTAGCGCTGGGCTTGTGTTTATATCCTCACTTTACGACAAAAATCTTAAGCTTGACCCCGTTTGCCTTGCTGCAAAAAATGATAATATTGTTATATTTGCAAGGTGGATTGAGGCGGGCGAGATTGCCTCCTTGCTTGCCGAGTGTAAAAAAAGATATGCTTTAAGTGATGCTGATTTTGAAGGTTTGCAAAAAAGAATTATATCAAATATTGACTTTTACAAAAGAGGCACACATTCTTTTTTTATAGGGCAAAATTCTAAGGGCTCTAATAATATTAACATCATTACTACTTATAAGTATGGCGACACTGTTTAACGACTTTACATCAAAAACATTTGGTAACATTCCAAGCTTTGAAGTTTGCGATTACGCAGGCACTGGTGCCCCAAAGGCGGCGTCAAAAGCAGACATATTAATTGTTTTAACTAACAAGGAGCATTTTAAGGAGCATGCTGAGTTTGCATCCAAAAATATTACAAATTTAATTGATTCCGCACTTGCGGCAAGCGAGTTTAAGGGTGAATTTGGCGAGAGCGTGAGTGTGTTTCCTGCTAATGCCTCTGGTGGAGAGTTTGCAAGACTTGTTTTTTTGTCAATAGGCGATGCTAAGGACTTTGCCTTAAACGAGAAGAAATATGAAATTGGCACAAAGATTGCCGGCATTGCAAATGGTGCAAAGCAAAAATCTGTTGCTGTGCTTAATCTTGGTTCGGCGGATTGTGCTACGGGATGCATGTCGTCCATCTACTACGGGGCGTGCCTTGGTAATTATGCCTTTACGCATTATTATAGTAAAAAAGCAGAGTCCAAAAAGCATAGCTTTGCTAGCATTGCGTTTTTTGTATCCCCTGAATTAAACCAAAGACTTAGTCTTAAGCTAAAAGCAAAGCAAGAGCTTGCACAAAGCAACTATCTTGTTCGCCAGCTTGTTGATACGCCGTCAAGCGACCTATACCCAGCATATTATGCCGACATTGTTAAGTCCTGCTTTGAAGGTTTTGAAGGGGTTAAGGTGCGTATTATAGGTGAGGGCGAGATGACTCAGCTTGGCATGAACTCGCTTCTTGCTGTCAACAAAGGTAGTGCAAACGAGGCAAAAACTGTGATTGTTGAGTATCACGGCAAGCCGGAGTCCAGCGAGATAGATTTGGCTCTTGTGGGTAAGGGTGTTTGCTTTGATAGCGGCGGGCTGTCAATTAAGCCAGCAAACTCAATGGAAGATATGAAGATAGACATGGGCGGCTCTGCTGCATGTTTTGGCTCGGTATTGCTACTTGCAAAACAAAAGGCAAAGGTTAATGTTGTTGCTGCTTTGGGGCTTGTTGAAAATTTAGTTTCGGCAAACTCATTTAGACCCGGTGATATTTTAAAATCAATGTCCGGCCAGACAATTGAGGTTTTAAACACCGATGCAGAGGGTAGACTTGTGCTTGCGGATGTTTTGTATTACACTCAAAAAAATTACAAGCCTAAAACAATGATAGACTTTGCAACCCTCACGGGTGCCGTAACCGTTGCTTTGGCGGATGTGTACGCTGCAATTATGACGCCGGATGACGATTTAAGTGAGGACTTAATCAGGGCGGGCTCAAACACTAACGACAAGCTTTGGAGGTTGCCACTTGGTCCTAAATACGACTCTATGATAGACTCCGGCATTGCGGATATGAAAAACATAGGCGCAGGCAGAGGTGGTGGCACTATTACAGCTGGGCAATTTTTAGCTAGGTTTGTTAACTGCGACAAGGATGAGCCAAAAGCAAAATGGGCTCATATTGACATAGCGGGTGTTGCTTACGACGGCAAATACGGCGGGCGTGCGGCGGTAAAAGGCGCTACAGGCTTTGGCGTTGAGCTTATTGCGGAGTATGTAAAGCTTGTAACGGAGCCAAGATAAGCCTGATATCTATTGTAACAGGCTTTAACTATTTGACAGCCATGGCATTTTTAAAGATAGCTTAAGAGTTCTAGCTTGTTATAAGATGGCATGTTGAGTGTTTTTAGTATATAACCTTGGTATGTAATATTGATTTATTTTGCGTCCAAAAGTTCAATTAACTCCTTAACCGAGGCTAGAGTAGTGATGTTTGCAATGCCGTCAAGCCTTTGTCTAAAGCCATGCTCGTTTGCAAACTTGGGGCATATAATTTGCGTATATCCCATTTTTATTGCATCAAGTATTCTTTGTTCAAAATTACCAACCCCCCTTATTTGCCCAGACAGGCTAAGCTCGCCAAAACATATCATTGCAGGGTTTATAATCTTATTTGCAAGAGAGGAATAGATGCAAAGGCAGGCTGATAAGTCTGCTGCGGTGTCGTTTATCTTCATGCCTCCGGCAACATTTAAAAAAATGTCCTTGTCAAACAGCTTAAGCCCAGCGTGCTTGTCAAGTATTGCACATAGCATTGAAAGGCGGTTAGGGTCAAAACCCACAACATTACGCCTTGGCTGAGGTATAAAAGATTTTGAAACCAAAGCCTCAATATCCGAGGCTATAACCCTTGTGCCCTCAATGCCAGCAAAGGTGACGATGCCGTTAATGCCATTGCCCTTGTCAAGCAAAAAAACCTGAGATGGGTTTTCAACATCAATAAAGCCGCCAGAGGACATTTCAAACAAGCCAATTTCGCCAGTTGGTCCGTATCTGTTTTTGATGGAACGCAAAACTCTGTATTTTCCGCTTTTTTCACCCTCAAAATAAAGCACGGCGTCAACCATATGCTCTAATACCTTTGGTCCTGCAATCTGCCCATCTTTTGTGATGTGACCCACTAAAAATACTGAAATATTTTTCGCCTTTGCAATGTTAATTATCTCGCCCACGCAAAATCTAATTTGCGAGATGCTGCCAGCAAAAGATTGTATATTGGTTGAGTATATAGTTTGCACTGAGTCCACTATTACAACCCCGCCGTTCATTGAATGTAAAGCACTTAAAACATCTTCAATATTAGTGGTTGAAATTAACTTAACTGGTGCTTTTTCAATGCCAAGTCTTTTGGATCTAAGCTGGATCTGGCTTGGCGATTCCTCGCCCGAAATATAATAAACGCCATCGCAGTCTATTGTATTAGTTTTGCGTATTGCTTGACTTTGCTGATTGCTTGCATCGCTAAAGGGGGTATCAATAAAATTTGCAAGCTTTGCAGATACTTGCAGTAAAAGGGTTGACTTGCCAACGCCCGGGTCGCCGCCAATCAAATAGATACCACCCCTTACTATGCCGCCGCCAAGGGCTCTGTCAAATTCACTAAAGCTGGTTTTGCGTGGCACGGAGTTGATAAAAGATTCCTCATCTGTTTCAAGGCTTAAAATTTTGATGTTTTTGATATTTTGTGCTAAGTCCTGTATTTTAACTTGAGAATTGTCTTTTATTGCTTCAGTGATGGTGTCCCACTCCTTGCATGAAGAGCACCTACCAGCCCAGTTTAAAAAAGCAGTGCCGCAACTTGAGCACATATAATTTGCTTTTTTTGCCATTGTAGGTACTTAAATTGCTATAAATTGCAGCAGTTTAAAACTAACCTGCCTTCTTTTTAACCGTTGTGTTTTTTGATACAACTTTTTTAGTGTGCTTTCTTGTAGGGGAGAACTCACCAAGTTTGCGACCAACTTTTTGCTCGTCAACCGAAACAGGGATGTAAATTTTACCATTGTAGACCTCAATTGTCAGGCCAACAAAATCTGGGTAGATTGTTGAGGCTCTTGAACGAGTTTTGATACGAGGATTTTTGCCACTTGCTCTTGCCTTGTTGACGGCTTTAATTAATGAGTAGCTTACAAAAAAAGGCTTTTTACGCGACCTATTAGCCATAATAAACTTTAATTAAATAAGATAAATACAAATTTAGAAGTATATTATTTAAGCATTTTTTTTGTTTGTCAAATTTTTTATAGTTTTAATTTTGCAAAACAAGAAATGGGGATAGGTTTTTTGACTAGGTTAATAAAAAACGAAAAATACTTGACAAATTTTGATTTTGCTATAGAAATACTTAGCAAATTTTTGTACCCGTAGCTCAGCTGGATAGAGCAACAGCCTTCTAAGCTGTGGGTCGTAAGTTCGAATCTTACCGGGTACGCCAATAAATTTCTTCCGTTTTGTCGGTCGGTTTTTCAATCAAAAAAGTGCAGTCTAGCTACTTACCGTGGTACAATATTAATCAAATAGCTTTTTTGCAGGAGCGTTTAGACAAGCTAAAAACCTTTGATGTTTTTGAGTACGGCGGTGGTGCTTCAAGCCTTTATTACTTGCCAATTGTTAAAAGCTTATGCCTTAGCGAAAGCCGAGAAGAATGGTTTAATTTTGTAAAATCTAATGCAGACAAAGACCATCTTTACAAACTTAATGCAAAACATATTACAAAAGATTTTGCTGCAAGCATATCGCTTTTTGATAAATTGTTTGACTTAATCGTTGTTGACTCAAACGATAGAGCCAAATGCCTTGACTACGCAGTTAGCTACCTAAAGCCAGATGGCTGGATTATTTTAGACAATAGCGAGAGGCAAAACTTGGTTGCCGCAAAGCAAAAGTTAATAGATTGCGGGTTTAAGAGTCTTGACTTTTGCGGCAAAAAACCTCAGGATGTGGATAATGCTGATGCGGAAGTTTCGTATTCTACAATTTTTACAAAAGGCACTTTTTAAAACTCAGTTAAGTGTAATCACGCAAAATGCAATAAGCTACTCGTTAACAAGGTGGTAGCCGCCATCCACACTTATCCATTGCCCTGTAAGGTAAGTAGACGAGCTTAAATAGCTAATCGCATCGGCAATGTCTTGTGCGTCGCCTTTGCGTTTTAGCGGTATTTGAGCTTCAAGCCTTGCAAGATAACTTTGCTCCTCGCTATCCGCAGCCATTATGTAGCCCGGCATAACGCAGTTAACTCTTAGCAAAGGAGCAAGCTCTACGGACATTTGCCTTGATGCCTCAAACAGCATTTTTTTAGATAGCAAATAATTAAAATACATTGTCTTAGCCCTCTTAAAGTTGGCATCTATTATATTTACCACAGATGGATTTAGGTTTTGTAGCAAATGTGATTGACTTATCAAGTGATAAAAACTTTTTGTAATTAAGCAAGGCGATTTAACATGTAAGTTGATACATGTATCAAAATCATCAATGTTAAAATCTTTACAACTAGATTTTGTAAAAACCGAAGCATTGTTAATAACAAGGCTAAGACCACTAAATTGCTTAGCAACCTCTGTTATTAAGCCGCTTGCAAATTTTGCATCGGTTAAATTGCCAGTATATATCTTTGTGTCAACACTGGGGTTGATTGCCTTAAGGCTTGCTTCAAGCTCTTTTGCCTCCGTCTTTGATGCGTTGCAGTGTATTGCAATACCACCATAACCTTGATGCACTAAGTGCTTAGCAACAAAAGCCCCAAGCCTTTTTGCACCGCCGGTAATTAAAGCTGCTTTACAAGAATTATCTACCTTTGTTACCATTGACATTTGTATGTTTATCAATTATGTTCCTCATTGTTTTAATTGCACCTTCAAGCCCAGTAAAAATTGCCTCCGTGATTAAAAAATGTCCTATATTTAGCTCGCTAACATAATCTATTGCAGCAATTTTACCTACATTGTTAAAGGTTAGTCCGTGTCCAGCATTTACTTTAATGCCAAGGTTTGTAAGTTTTGCTGCAAAAGATGTAATTTTTGCAATTTCCTCATTTGCCTCAGTATCCTTGTTTAAGTCGCACAGGTGTGAGTATTTACCGGTATGCACTTCAACCGCAGCAATCTTACACCCTGTTTGCAAAAGAGTTTTTATGATTTGTATGTTTGCATCAGAAGGATCCAAAAACAAAGATACACTAATGCCGGCAGATGTAAATTGTGGCACCATGTCTACAAGTTTGTCAAAAACGGATTGCAAGGCAATGTTTAGGCCGCTTTCGGTCGTTACTTCCTCGCGTTTTTCGGGCACTATGCAAACAAAATCTGGTTTTGCGGCTATTGCAATTTGGGTAATTTGCCAATTTAAACCTATTTCCAAATTAACAGGGCAGGGCCTTTTTTTGCAAATAAGCTCCAAATCGGCATCTGTGATGTGCCTTCTATCTTCCCGCAGGTGTATGGTGATGAGGTTTGCATTGTCTGCAACAATTTGGCAGGCTCTTAGCATGTTTGGATACAAACTACCCCGTGCATTCCGGATGGTTGCTATGTGGTCTATGTTAACCCCAAGGGATACAAAGCGAGACATAAAAAAACAAAATTATAATTTACAATTTAACTTAAGCATTTTTATTGTCAACCTTTGGTGTAAATTTGTGGTTAACTGCCAACACAAAGGTAAAACAAAGGTAAAAAAAACTTTGCAAAATATTTTACTTTACCTAGAATATCTTTGTTGTTTAGGCATTTTACAATGAAAATGCCTGCGTAATAAAGCTAAATCTATTTTATTTTAATGGGGTTTTGTTGTTGTTTTATGACCAAGAGGCTTTTGTATTACAAGGTAAATGTTGCTTGTGTAAAAAAACTTGTAGCAATATTGTTTTTGTCATGCTGTAACTTTACCTTGACATATGGATATGTCAATAAGGATAGTCCGCAAAGTGGCATTGTTTATTATGCAAGCGAGGAGTCCTTAGCTATGCTAAAGGAATCTAATTTGCACGATTTTTTAATTTTGTCGCAAAATTTTGAACCGCAAAACAATCCAACTTACTGCGGGATTGCAACGGCAAATATAATATTAAATAGTATTTTTTTGCCAATTGCAAAACCAGATTCCAAGCCAAAGAACATGGTGCAAATGCCAGTAAAAACAAGTGGCAAGATTGGTATTGAAAGATATTTTCAGGACCAGCTTTTAAACAAGCAAACCGATAGCAAGGTAAAATTAAAATCTGTTATTGAATGGCTACAGGGTGGCGACCCTGGACTGAGCTTAAAGAATTTAAAAGATTTATTGATTTTTTACAAGCTAAACGCACAAAGTTTTTACGCTGATGGTAGTGGGGGTTATGCAAATTTTATTAAACACCTTGAGGACAATCTTGCAAAGGATGATTTGACATTTATTGTCGTAAATTTTGACCACAAAACTCTTGGTTTTACAACTGGCTCGGGGCATATATCTCCGCTTTTAGCCTACAACAAGCAAAGGCAGATGGTTTTAGTTGGGGATGTTTCAATATCTTCAAACCCTTGGTTTTGGGTGCCTGTAAAAAGTATGTACGATGCAATGAACACTCTGGACGGGCAAACTTATCGCGGTTACATTATAGTAAAAAAGATGTAGGTCTAGTTGTTAAAATAATATATGCAGGCGTTTTTAAGTGACGGCTGGCAAAATCAGATGCTTGCAACAAATTTATTACTTATTGACTACGACCTTAAGCAAGGTAATGATAATCTTGATGGATATAACTCCCTTGCAATTCAATCTTGCTTAAAAGGCGATGTTAAAGCCGCCTTAGCTCTTTTTAGTAAGGCAATTAAATTGGGGACTGGTATGCATGTTTATTTGCATTATTGTGGTGCTTTGTTGTTTGTTTGCCTTGCTGCCTCTTACGATTTAGTAGGTGACGCTGAAAATAAGGCAAAAGCAAAAGAGTATGCAGTTTTTTTAGACCACTGGATACCTCTGCAAAGCACTAACTTAATGGACTTTATTGTATCCACTGATCCATTGCGTGCCTGTATATCTAAAAATCTTGATTTTTTTGTAGAACGCAGCCAGCATGTAATTTTTGATTACAAATTTGAAGGGCTTTATGCGGATATGTTAAAGACTTTGCAAAATGACGCACCGCAAGATTGCTTAAATAAGGCTTTGCACCTTACGCATTTGGCAAGTGAGCAGCATTTTTGCTACCATCAAGAGTGTTCCAAGATTTATTACAATAGGGCATTGTGTTTTTTTGCAAATGGGGATACAGAACTTGCACTTAATGATATTACAATCGCACTTGATTTTGATAAGAAAAACCCATTAAATCAAATGTTTAGGCAGCTACAGAGTGACATTAAAACCCTTTGCTAAAAGCCCATTATTTTAAAAAACCTTAAGGTTAACTTTAGGCACAAAGATAAAGATGCAATCTAATTTTGCAATTTAGGTTGACGGTATAATGAAAAAAGCTACTTGGACGGCGGATTTGAATTTTTGCCTTCAATAAGACCTTTTATAAAATACACTTCTTTTTCAATAGCACCAAGTCTATCGTCAAACCTATCCATTTTTTTGTTTAATTTTGCAAAAAGAAAACCAACGCCAACTATAGCAACAGGATTTATCAAGCTTAAAACTTCAAACAAGGTCATAATTTGTAAGCAATAGTCAGTAGTAATGTTAATAAGTATAATGTATAGTGAAACTAATAAAATGTCAAGCAATCTTGTTTATTGGCGGGGGGTTGGCATTGGTGATGAATATTGTTTTTTTGAGCTGTAAAAAAATTTTGATTTTTTACTTGCAATTAAAGAGAATGATAATAGTTATCATACAGATAATGATAGTGATTATCATAATCTGTGTTTGTATAAAATATTAATCAAGACTAAAATGACAAATAAATATACAAAGCTAGCCGTAACTTTTTTAGCTTGCGGTGCTTTTTACCTGCAATCCTTTGCGGCAGATGGCAACAAGCAATATGCGGACTCTGTAAGCGTTGTTGCAAGCAAGGATGTGCCTGTTAATTTTGCGGGCTCTGTGAGTAAGGTATCAAAAGAGCAGCTTGCTAGGGATCAATACACGGATGTGAATAGAATTTTAAAGAATCTACCCGGAGTCAACATAAGGGAAGAGGATGGTTTTGGACTAAGACCAAATATTGGTATCAGGGGGTCTAGAAGCTCAAGGTCTGCAAACATAACGCTCCTTGAGGACGGAACCCTTGCCGCACCGGCAGCCTTTGGCAACCCAGAGGCTTATTACTTTCCTGAGCCATCGCGGATGGAGAGTTTTGAAGTATTTAAAGGGGGGAGTGTTGTAAAATATGGGCCACGAACAACATCTGGCGTGTTAAATATGATAACCAAGCAAATTGACAACTCAAGCAATGTTAATGTTTCAACAGGCTCGTTTAATGAAAAAAACATTATTGCTAAACACTCAGTTTTAAAGGATAATTATGGTTATTTAATTAACTACTCAAATCGTAGCTCGGATGGATTTAAAAAAATTGATAATTCAAATCAAAACACCGGCTATAAATCGCAGGATTATATGATAAAACTAAGATACAACAACGATAAAAAATCATATTTTTACAGCCAGTTTGACTTAAAACTTGCACAAAACCAATCATCTTCAAACGAAACATACTTGGGGCTTACAAAAGAGGATTTTGACAAAAATCCACTTCGCAGATACACAGCCTCGGAGCTTGATAGGTTTGAGGGCACTGATAATCAAGCTGAACTAAAGCACACTCTTGTAATAGACGATAACTTTACCTTAAACACAAAAATATATCAAAGCCAATTTGCTAGAAGCTGGCACAGGCTTAACACTATTAATGGTAAGTCTTTATCTGATATACTGTTAAATCCTTCGCAATACGCAGCTGAACTTGCAATTATAAAGGGGGAAGCAAGCACGACAAACGGCTCAGTTACGCTTAAAGACAACAAAAGAACTTATTTATCAAGAGGGATTCAATTAGACTCCAGTTTTAACCTGCAAACCGCAGATGTTAAACATAATTTTGAAGTTGGCACAAGGCTGCATAACGACTACGAGGACAAGCACCAAGCACTAGACAAATACAATATAACAGGGGGACGGCTGAACCTTTATCAAGCAGGAATATACGGTGAAACAGGAAAGCTATCGGACAATCAAAGAAACAGCGGAACATCATTTGCCGGCTATATAAAAGATGAAATTGAATATAACAAATTTACCATTGCACCCGGATTTAGATACGAAAGAGTAAGTTTAAATCAAAAGGAATGGCAGGATTCTCAAAGAACCAATCAAGTATTAAACGCAACAAATGTTATTTCTGCACTCTTACCAAGCCTCTCGGCAAGTTATTTACTAAATGACGAAACGGCAATCTTTGCCTCTGTCAACAAAGGTTTTGCACCCCCAGCACCGGGTAGCAAGGCAGATAAGGAGACCTCAACAAATTATGAGCTTGGATATAGATTGCAAAACAAGGATAAAAAAACCGCAATAGAGGCTGTTGCTTATTATAACGATTATAAAAACTTATTAGCCTCCGATGGCACTGCGGGTGGCGGTGCTGCAACAGGTAACCAATACAACGCAGGCAAGGTAAAAACATATGGGCTTGAGTTTGTTGCATCGTCAAATCGAGTATTTAAAGGCTTTGAGCTGCCAACAAGCCTTGTGTACACATACACAATGGCAACATTTGAGTCCAGTTTTATACAAAACGGTATACCGGAGTGGGGCAGTGTTGCAAAAGGCAACAAACTACCATATGTGCCAAACAATCAATTAACAATCAACAATGGAATTGCAAAGGGCGATCTTAGCTTTAATTTGTCATCAAGATATGTGCAAAGAATGAACGCAAATGCAAGCGGCACCCAGCAAATACCAAGCCAGTTTGTGTTTGACGCAACATTGCATTATAATATAAACAAAACATCGCAGCTCTATGCTGGCATTGACAATATTACCGATAGAATTTATCTTGTGTCTCTAAGTCCAAGTGGCTACAGAGGGGGAAAGCCAAGAACCATAAAAATTGGTCTATCTTTTGCCACCGATGCAAAGTAAAAAACATTAGACCAATTACTTCCCCAGATTTCATTGTAACTTAACAAGCCAGAGGTTAAAGTCAGCTTGTTATGTGTAATAATCAAAATAACAGTCAAAACATTAGATTTTTGGTGGGGATGGTGTTTATTTAAAACTGTCTTTTAATTTTTGCACCGCATTTGTTAAGCTTGGCATCAAAAAGCTCATAGCCCCTGTCAAGCTGCGTTGTGCTTGCAATTGTTGTTGTGGTGCCGCTTGGTCTTGCAAGTGCAGCCATAACAACCGCTGCAGATGCTCTAAGGTCGTGACCTATAAGTTCAACATTGCTTGTGCTGCAAAAAGATTTAACTGGTTTTATGGTGCAAATTTTACCATCTACTTTTGCTTTTGCCCCAATTTTGTTAAGTTCTTTAATGTGGGCAAAGCGGTTTTCAAAGATTGTCTCAGTGACAATCGCAGGCTTGCTTGCAAGGCAAAAGAGTGTTGTTAGTTGTGGCTGCAGGTCCGTAGGAAAGGCGGGGTGGATGTTGGTTTCAAGGTTAAAGCTGTTAAGTCCAGATTGTGCACGGGAGGCTAAAATGCCATTGTGTAGCTCTTCAATCTTGCATCCTGCATTTTGCAGTTGAGGTATAAAGCTTTCAATTTCGTGAAGCTTAATATTTTTGAGTAAAATTTTGCCATCTGTAACGGCGGCTAAAATGATAAAGGTACCAGCCTCTATGCGGTCGGATGGTATTTTAAAGATAATTTCACCCTTTGGATTTAATAGACTACCCCCGGTGCCATTGATTATTGCAGTTTTGGTCAGTGCATCGTACTCAATGCTTGCCCCGCACAGATTTAAAAATTCAATTAAACTCAAAACCTCAGGCTCGCCGGCAATGTTTTTAATAATACTTTGCCCTTTAGCAAGGCAAGCTGCCATGATAATGTTTTGACTTGCCCCAACGGATGCAAATCTTAGTTCAAAATTGCAGCCCTTAAGTCCATTTGGTGCACTAAGCTCGGCGTAATCTTCGCCTTGTAAAATGCTTGCCCCAAGTTTTGTTAGAGCATCAAGGTGAATGTCAATTTTACGCTCACCAATGCTACATCCGCCCGGAAATGGCAATTTTGCATGTCCAAACCTTGCAAGCATCGGCCCCATAAATAACACAGATGTACGAATAAGCCCAGCAATCTTGCTTGATGTTATATTTGTTTGCTCTTTTTTAACAAGCCCAATTGCTTTAATGCAACAACCTTGATTGTAGCAAAAATTGTATCCAAAGCCAACCTCCCTAAGTGCTTGCAAAACATAGCAAATATCTTGCGTGCTTGCCGAATTTTGCAAGGTTACCAAGGCATCACTACTAAGCAGCATACTGGCTATAATAATTGGCATGCTGGCGTTTTTAGAGCCCGAAATTACAACCTCGCCTTCAGGCTTAATGCCGCCTTCAATAATTAATTTTGGCATTTTTTACCGTAATGAACACAAACCAAACCACCTAAAAAACTATAATGCGAAGCTACATTAAAACCAGCCTCTTTAATTTTTGTTGCAAATTCATCTTTTTTGTAAAAACTTGCAATGCTATTAGTTAGATAATCGTAATCACTTGGGTTGCTGGCAAATTTTTTTGCAAAAACAGGCATAACCTTTGAGGAATAAATTTTGTAAAGTTCTTTAAAGCAACCATCCTCTGGCGGGCTAAATTCAAGGCAGTAAAAAACGCCGCCATGGTTTAGTTTGTTGTAAATTTGCTTCAGTGCTTCCTCTATGTCGTAAAAATTACGGATGCCAAATGAGCAAGTGATTGCGTCAAAACTTAGGTCTTCAACACCTTCCATTTTACAGGCATCAAGAGTGCAAAATTCTGTGTTTGAGTGTAGCTTGTTTATTAAATTGTCAGAGTAAAGCTTGCTGTTTTTTTTGCAATAGGCAAGATTGCCTTTTATTGCTTTGGTAAATTGCTCTTTACCTTCAAGACGCTGCCTTGCAAGATTTAGCATGTTTTGATTGTAGTCAGTAAGTTTTACGCTTATTAACTTATTTTGCTTTAAGGCTTTTTTAAGTAGTAATACCGCTATATCGCCGCTACCGCTGGCAAGGTCAAGTATTTTGCAATTGTTTTTAATGGATATAAAGTTTGCAAAATCAGCCTTCCATAAACGGTGCAGGTAAAGGCTTGTAATGTCGTTCATCTTGTCGTAGTTTTGGGATGTTGTGTTAAAAACATCTTCAACAACTTTTTTTTTGCTATCTGGGTTGTTAAACATTGTTGCAAAAAAGCCAGAAGCTAAATCGCCACTCCCACTAACATAACCCATTTTACTCAGGTAAAAAGATTTTAAATCAATCCAAGCTCCTGTCTTGCAAGCATTATTACTTTTGACATAGCATCGTTGCTAACGGCAAATGTTTTAATTGCATCCTCCCCGGCAATGTCAATAAAGTCATCAACTGATAAAGCGGCAAGGCTGGCTTTGTCGGCACATTCGTTTGCAAAAAGAGCAAAGACAATTTCAAGACAAATACCGTTTTCAAGTAAAAATGCCGAAAATTCATTATCCTTAGCATCGTTTAATATTTCACCTGCTCTGTTTTTAACTTCCTGAGCTATCTCGGCATTAAAGTTTGGAATTTTGGATAGGTTTTCAATGTCTGCTATGGCAATGTGCATGAGTGTGTCGTATCCTTCGGATATTAAAAGCCCTGCAACAACTTCGTCAACACCCAAAACCTCGGACATTGTTTTTGTTTTAAGTTCAAATTCCTTGGACTTGCGTTGCACCCTCTCCTCTTTTGTAGAGAATGTAACATTAAAACCTGTTAGCTCAGATATCAATCTTGCATTTTGCCCCCTTCTGCCAATTGCGGTACTAACGGATTCCGATAAAAGAACAACTTCAATTGCGGTGTCCGATGTTCTTTCTATGCCTTCAACAGGAATACCCTTAAGGCAGTTTTGCACAAAGGATACTGGCTCAGGGCTCCATTCCACTATGTCAATTTTTTCCTCTTTTAGCTCTTTTGTGATGTTTTTGATTCTCTTGCCTCTAACGCCTATGCAGGTGCCAACTGGGTCAAGGTTACGGTCGCTTGCAAATACTGCAATTTTGGATCTTGATCCAGCGTCCCTTGCAACGCATTTAACTTCAACATTGCCGTCAGCAATTTCGGGTACTTCTTGCTTTAAAAGCTCAGTTACAAACTCAGGAGCGGTACGAGTAACAAATATTTGAAAGCCTTTTTGTAGCCTTTCGGTAGATTTAACCAAGACATTTATTTTGTCCTTAACCTTATATGTGCCAACTTCTTGCACAAGCATGTCTCTTTTAGGCAACAAAGCCTCCGCCTTACCAAGTATAACAACAAGCCCGCTAGGTAAAATTCTTTTCACTATGCCAGATACCATGGTTCCTATTAGGTCGGTAAATTCTTTATATTCATTCTCTCTAGTGTATTGATTTAGCTGAAAGAACAAAGACGACCTAACCTGATGCATAACGCTAGGGTTTAGGTCAAAAGCAGGAATGTCAAGCTCAATTACATCGCCTAGAGCAGCATCTTTTTTGTATTGCAATGCAGATGCTAAGTCAATTTGTTTGTAGATGTCGTAATTTTGACCTTCAACAACTTCTAGCAATTTTGATACATTTATTGAACCATCCTTGCGATTGATTTTAACGGATACTCTAAACTCCCTACAGGTTGTGTCATGCACTGTTTTAACAAATGCATCCTCAAGGGCGTCAAAGATTAAATCCTGATTTATGAGCCTTTCGTTAGCAATCATCTCAACATACTGCAAAAGCTCTTTGGATGGTGTGGTTAATAGACTCACAAATGATATGAATTAATACAAAGAAAAACTTTTATTTTAGGCACTAAACTTTGCTAAGACAATGTGTAATTACTCAGCTGCAGCTTGGTCTTGGTCTTGAGCTTTGTCCTCAATAACTTTTACACCCTTGTAAAAACCCTCAGGGGTGATGTTGTGTGCTAAAAATGGCTGACCTGTCTCCTTGTCAAACATTATGTTTTTTTTCACAAGACCATTGTGTGCTCTTTTCATTCTGGTTCTTGATTTAGATTTTTTCTTTTTAGGTACTGCCATATGGACAAAGACAAACTTACAAAACAAACTTATACTTAATAGACTGCAAATATTAAAACACTTTTTGCAAATTATCAAGTTTTTTTACAAAAAATAAAAATGCAACGAAATACACATAGATAGTATTCAGTTTTAAAAGCTTTATTGAGTTGTATGCGCATACAAAAAATAATTTTTTGCTTGACAAGAAGTTTGTAATAAACTACAATTTATACTAAGTGAGGAAGTGTGAAGGTCCGTCATTTCGGTCTCGCGCTATCTGAGATAGGTGATAGCACTTCCTTTTTAAATTTATCTATATTACTGTAGTAGACACCGTATCCGTTTTTTCTACTATCATCCATGTCAACAATTAGTTTAATTTTATCCTGAATGACATTAAGATATCCATCTTCCTTGTTGATTAAAAATCTATTTAATGCCCATAGCACATAATCAATAACCTGCAGACCACTATGGTTTGCAGGTTCACCTATAAAGCAATCAGTTTTATAAACGGAGTTTTTTTCATATCTTTTGTAAAAATTATTCTTTGCTTTTATTACAGCCTCTTGAATTGAGTTGTTTGTTATTGTATTAGTACGCTTTGCAAACACAATTGTATTATCGCTCTTATGTAATCTATCTCTAAGTAAGCGTGATATCATCTTATGATATTCTTCCTTTGTTGAAAAATTAATTGAAAGTGTATTTTGCATTACGACTTTTCGTCTAAAAATAATATGAGCCGAAAAATCAGTTTGTTTTAAAAGTTCAAAAAATTGAATTCTTATTGGATACATGTCATTTTTAGCGTGAAAAAAATTCAATGACTCTTGAAGATTTTTAATGTGTTTATACAGTTCATTTTCTGAAATGTTTTTACGCAAATCGTTCACATTTTTATTCAACAGATCAACATTTTTTATCTTTATAAGACCGAGATAAAATAAGGGTGTCACGCCATTTAAAGATAGATTAAGATATTTCTTGTGTTTGTCAAAAATTGCTAAATCTCCACTTTCATCAATGTAATAATAAGTTTTTTCATTCATACAACAATCTATTCCAATGTATCAAAATTTAATTGTACTTTGCAAAAAATCATTGTCAACATATAAAGCCTTTAAGTTTAATGATTCAAAAAATAAATACATCATCTGTCATTTGGTCTGTATTGTTCAATGTTAATTGCTAAACAAATCCACGAAAGTTGTTTAAGTTGCCATAACTTTTGCAAGAGGTTATGGTTTTGTTGCAGGCAAGGCTAACTGAGTATTCATCACCGGTTTTAATTGTATAATAGGGTATTTGCATTAGATTGATTTTTTTGCCATCAAGATTTTTGATAGTAAAGTTTAGTCCAGCATTTTGCCCGCTTATAAAAACAAGATTGGCAAAATTGTATCTCTCAGTATTTTCGTTGTCGCTTGGCAATGAGTTGTCTATAAAAGATGCTGCGTCAAAAACCTCGCTAACGCTTCCAAAAGTTGTGTAATCTTGCCTTTTTAAAGTGCATTTTGCATCGCAAAAGTCCGCACTGCAATAAGAGGAGACTCTTTGCACCAAGCTGTCGCTTAATGGTGGCTTGGTAGCAAATGTTATGCCCGTAACCTCACCGGTGTTTTTTGCTTTACTAAAACATAAATTGTTGCATTTGGTTACAACTTGCTCTTTGTAAATTACATATAGATTTAAGCTATGATTTGCAATTTTGCGTAAAACATCAGGGTAGGCGGCAAAGCTAAGCTCTAGGCTTAAAAAATCACCTGAACTTTTGCTTGTTAGGTTTGTTACATCAAAATTGTAATGCTCGTAGCTTGCATTATTGGCGGCTACAAGATTGTAAAGCTCCGTTTTTAAATCTTTAAGATTAGTGCAATTTGTAAAACCCTTACCATTTTGTTTAGAAAGTATAAAAATTTGCATAAAATAATAAAAAAGAACATAAAAAAATTATGCCATCTAGGCACTTGCACTTGCATTTACCCACTTTATCTATTGCAAAATAAATTGCTAACAAACTAAATGCAGGTGATTGCATGGCTTGTGATTTAGTAGATTTTTGCTCGCAAAAACTTGCAAGATTTGCAAAATTTAAAAATCCATCATGATGCGACCTAATAAGCCTTAGCTGATAGGGCGTTAAGTCCTTATTGCCAAGCTCTTTATCTTTTTGTTTTTGCCTTGCCTCGTGACTTAAAAAAATAATATTTTTATAAGCGGTGATTATTTTTTCAATGCTCTGCACCTTGTAATAGCTTGACTTATCGCTATCGTCGTTTAATTGCAAGCTTATCACGATATCCTTAAGCCCTTTAATTAAAGGCTCTATCTCCTCCATCTGGTAGATGGCATTTGATATGCTACCATTGTTTTTACAGTTGTTATTCATTTAAAAGTTTAAAAATGTAATGTTTTTTATTCTAAAATAGCGGTGCGATTTGCAAAATAATTATAAAAAGGTTTGATTATTTTAAAATTCCTGCTAAATTCTACATTGCACTGCTGGTATAAATAATATCTTTGTTTGTTGTTTGTTTTTATGGAAGCGCTTTCCTACTTTTTTTCATCCGAGTTTAGAGTGTACTACGAGGATACAGACTCCGGCGGGGTTGTGTATTATGCAAACTACCTTAAATTTGCCGAGAGAGCCCGCACTGAGGCACTAAGAGAGCAGGGGGTTAATCAATCGGAGCTAAAGGAGCAAACTGGATTGTTTTTTATCGTTAAGTCCTGCAATATTAACTTTGTTAAGCCTGCAAGATTGGATGATGTGCTTATAGTTAAAACTCTCTTTAAAAAAGTTGCACAAACAAGCACAATTGTTGTGCAGCATATTTACACAAAAAATCTATTACTTGCCGAAATTGAGGTTGTTTTAGTTTGTGTAAAAGAGAATGATGATAAAAAAATCCTTCCTTTTAGACTACCAAACGACATAGCAACAAAACTAAGGGGTAAAAAACAACATCCGGACTTGGTTAAGATTAAAAACAAGATTAATTCTTAAAAATACAAATTGCGTGCTAGTCTTAAAAAATACGAGGATTTTAAGCTTATCTTGTCAAGCGGCGAGCGTAAGGTGCTTAACAAATGCATAATTTGCTATCTTGATAAAAATATTTTTTTGCAAAAGCTAAGCCTAAAATCTAAAATAAGGCATGCTATCTACTCGGCTTCCAAAACTCTTGTTTTTGGCATTTTAACTAGCAAAAAAATGGGCTGCGCCGTTAAACGCAATCATTTTAAACGCCTTGTTAGAGCCTCGCTTAACAATGCAAGTTTAAACCCTAATTATTTTTATGTATTTTTGCCAAACTTAAAGCCAAGACCCCAAGGCTCCCTGCCGCAGGATCTTGCCTACTTGGCAAAAAAATTACCATCGGTTAATTTATAAAAAAATGCAAGTAGTTTTATTTACAGTTTTAATGCTATTGTTTATTGTTTTTGCCTTAGTTGTTGCCTTTAGTTTTTCAAACGGAATGAGCTTTATGAGGATGCAAAAATCCCTCAGCAACAGGCTATTAAACAAAAAGCAACTCTTGCTGCAAAAAAAAGATATAAACTACAAGCATCAAGGCAAATCCTACAACCCCCGCGAGGAGGAAGATGTTGTACAGAAGAATAATTAGGATGTTTTATGCTGAAAGTGAAGTTACAAGACGCCCCGCACGTAAGCACCTTAAAAAAGGGAGAACCCACGAGGACCACGAATAAATTATTTAATAATTTTGATTAATTGTCAAGCTGGAATTAATATGATAATATAAATCGTGAAATTATTTCAATACTTTTTATGACTAACTCCACAGCCCCAAAGCAAATCCTAATCATTGCCCGCAGGTACATGGGGGATAATGTTTTTACGAGTCCTGTTGTTATTTATCCTTTGCTTGCGGATGAGGCAAGGCAGATTGTTGTGCTGCAATACAATAAGCTGCCGCAAAAAATTTATAATGATATTGACCCCTCGCTTAAAAGCCGTATTACATTTGTCAATTACGATGGTTTTTGTAAGACTGTAATAAAGCTGAGGGCGTTGGGGTGTTTTGACATTGTTATTAATCTGTCTACAACCTCGTTTTCCCGCCGCTTGCTTACTTTGTGCCTTAGGGCAAAGGTAAGATACAACACATTTTTTAGCCCCGTAAAATGCAATAAGATTGCCAATGGTAAAAGAGTGCGGACATATAAGTTTGCAGACAATGCCTTTATGTTTTTTAGTAATTTTACAAATAAATTGCTTGGTGCAAATTTTAGCTATAAGGATGTTAATCTTTTGCATCAAGATGCAGGCAAAGAGGATAAAGGTTATGTATTGTTATGCCCCGGGGCAAGCGGAGCTTACAAAACTTGGTCTTTGCAAAATTTTATAGACTTAAGCCTTGCCCTGCAGGCTAAGGGGCAGAGAGTTTGGGTTTTAAGCGGCTCTTCAAAATCTGAGCTTATTGCTGCAGAGCGGATTCCGGCCGAAAAAATTGTTAAAGGCGAGGCAGATTTTAGCGACATAAAGCATATCATTAAAAATGCTGGGCTCGTTGTTGCAAACGATAGCGGATTTATGCACTTATCTGCAATGCTTGGCGTGCAAACTCTTGGGGTTTTTGCTCAAAACAGCCCCGAGGTCTACGGCTATCCTTTTATGCCAAATTTTAAGTCAATTACAGCAAAAGGTCTTGTATGTCACCCATGCGGGCACGCAAAGGCTTTTAAGCTTTGTCCTTTTAGCAACAGCAATGCCGCCGCAAAGCAAATGCCACTTGCATGTATTGCCAGCATATCGGTGAAAGATGTTTTGTTTAGCATAGAATCTTTCTTCAAAATGCCTTTGTAATATAGTGTAAATTGCTAAAAAAAGCAATAAGGTTAAGTTTAAATACCTTAATAGCCTGTTTGCATCCTTTCAACAAGCTCTTTAATGGTAGGGGTAAATGTGCCGCCTTTGTACCAAGGGTCTTGCTTAAGCCTGTAGCCTAATGCACCCGAGAACATAAGATTGTTTTCAATATCGCTTGTATGAATAGCATTTTGTAAGCTTTTTTGAATGCAAAAGCTCCTTGGGTCAGGCAGTTTGCCAGTTGTTAAATCCTCGTGATGAGTTGACCAGTTGCTAAACTTGCAAAAAGATAGACAACCCATGCAGTCCTTTTGGTCGGTTAAAATTTGATTTTTAGACTCCGGAGTGACAAAAACAAATGTATCATCAGGAGTTTTGATTGGCTCGCTGTTGCCTGCTGCAATCCAAGCTTTTACTTTAGATTCGTCCTCTTGTTTAATAAATACACTGCGACCCCTAGCACCAAATTTAAACTCGCAGTTAAAGACATCGTTTTTGTCCTTTGAAATTTCAATCTGCCTCTGGCTTCTTGCTATAAGATCATTTAAAAATTTGTTTTTTACCGCAGAGGAGTAAAATCCAGTAGGGCTAAAGTTATTTAAAAAAACATCGCCCTCTTCAAGGGATGCTAGTTTTTGTTTCCATTCGTCTGGTACTGGGCTTTCCTTTGTAAAAATTGGTCTTGTGCCAAACTGAAACATAATTGGTCCTATCTCCGGATTGTTAAGATATTCCTCATAGTCCTTAACATGCCATACACCGCCCGCCAGTATGATTGGCACATTGTTTAGTCCAACCTCGTTCATAAACTTGCGTAGCTCGGCTATTCTGTGATAAGGGGTTTGAGGCTCAAGGGGGTTTTCGGCATTTGACAGCCCGTTGTGACCACCAGCCTTCCAAGGGCATTCATACACAACAGCACCAAGCCAGTGAGAGAATTTGTCGTAAGACCTCTTCCACAATATCTTAAACGCCCTCATTGATGATACTATTGGGTAAAAGTGCACCCCGTATTTATCGGCTATTTCACCAAGTTGATAAGGCATGCCAGCCCCACATGTAACGCCGTTTATAAGTCCTTTTGCCCTTTCAAGAACGCCGTTTAATACTCTTGAGGCACCGCCCATCTCCCACAAAACATTCATATGAACCTTGCCAAGCCCTCCAGAAATATCAAAGGCTCTTTTTGCTTGCGATACGGCGGCTTTAATGCCGTATTCCACAAGTTCCTCGTGTCTTTCGGCTCTTGTTTTGCCTTTGTAGATTATTGGTTCGTAAACGCCATTGTCGTTTAAGTAATCGGCATTAACGCCAGAGAAAGTGCCAACAGCACCATTTTTGGCAAAATTACCAGCGGTAACCCCGTTGCTAACCCCTATGCCCTTGCCACCTTCAACAATTGGTAATATATTTTTGCCAGCACAAAAAACTGGCTCAAGAATTTTTTTTAAACCCTCGTTGCCAAGGGGTATTGCAATACTCATTTAAGTCAAAAAAGAAATAACTATTTTATTGCTATTGTACACAAGCAACATAAACTTAAACAACTTTAAAGTATAAATACCTTGTTGTCAATTATTATTATTTTTATACTTTTTAAGGCTGCGTTTAAAGCAAGCTTAACTTAACTTGCGACAGGGCAATAAGGATAGATACTTGCTAAAAAATAGTTATTAGGTCTTATTTTTTGTAGTATAATTTATGAATAACGAAACAAACAGCGATATTTTAATTTACCAAGGCAAAAACGGCACAAGGGTTGAATTAAAACCAAGTCAAGAACATGAGACAATTTGGGCGACGCAAAAACAAATGGCAGAGATTTTTGACGTTGAAGTTCCTGCTGTAAGTAAGCATATTTCAAACATCATTAAAGATGGAGAGTTAAATATTTCAGTTATTTCCAAAATGGAAATAACTGCTTCCGATGGTAAAAAATATAATGTTGAACACTACAACCTTGACATGATTATTGCAGTTGGCTATAGGGTAAACTCGGCAAAGGCAACGCAGTTTAGAATCTGGGCAACTAAAATACTTAAAGAGTATATCATTAAGGGCTTTGCAATGGACGATGAAAGACTTAAAGACCCAAAGACCAATCAATATTTTAGAGAGCTCTTAGAGAGGGTAAGGGAGATTAGGTCTAGTGAAAAATTGTTCTATCAACAGGTAAAAGATATTTACACTACGGCTATTGATTACGAAGAAAAAAAGAAATCCCGAGAAACCATAACAATAACGCAAGTGTTAAGGTTTAAAGAGATGTGAATTTTCCTTGTGGTAAAAAACGATTTTTATTGCTATTGCGAGTAAGCAATATAAACTTACGAAAGAACTAAAGATTTTTGTTGTCAGTTATTATTGTTTTTATGTCTCTTTCACTAACATTTATAAGGCAAAACTGGGATTTGTTTGCAAAATCTATGCAGGCACGCAGCTATAACGAAATTGATATTAATCTTATACCATCGCTTGATGACGAAAGAAAATCGCTAATTGCAAGGACGGAAGCCTTGCAAAACAAAAAAAACACTCTTGCAAAACAGATTGGCACCGCCAAGGCAAGGGGCGAGGGGTGCGAGGCTTTAATGAGCGAGTCCAACCTTGTAAAGCAAGAACTTGCAGAGCTTGAAGAGGCTGCAAACAAAAAACAAGAGGAGCTTGACTACATCTTAGTAAGATTACCAAACATCTTGCTTGAGGATGTGCCTAGTGGTAAGGATGAAAATGACAATCTGGAACTACGCAAGGTGGGTAAGGTGCCGCAATTTAACTTTAGTCCAAAAGAGCATTTTGAAATCGGGGCAAAGCTTGAGGCTATGGATTTTGAGTCAGCGGCGAATATTTCTGGCTCAAGATTTGTGTTTTTATACGATAAGCTTGCAAAACTTGAAAGAGCGCTTATAAACTTTGCACTAAAAGAACTTGGGCTAGCAGGCTACATGGAGGTTTCACCCCCGCTTTTAGTCAACGAAAAAGCCTATTTTGGCACAGGCCAGCTACCAAAATTTGAAGGCGACTTTTTTAAAACAACAGATAACAGATTTTTAATTTCCACCTCCGAAATTAGCCTTACAAACATAGTCAACGACAAAATTGTGCCGGAGCATAAGCTGCCGCTAAGATACACCGCCTTTACCCCTTGCTTTAGAAGCGAGGCAGGTGCCAGTGGCAAGGACACTCGTGGAATGATAAGGCTTCATCAATTTTACAAGGTTGAGATGGTATCTATCACAGCACCAGAGCACAGCATGGCAGAGCACGAAAGGATGCTTGGCATCACCGAGTCATTACTGCAAAAGCTTGAACTACCTTACAGGGTTGTAAAAATTTGCAGTGGGGATATTGGGACAACTGCAGCAAAGACATACGATATTGAGGTTTTTATGCCGGGGCAGGGCAGGTATCGTGAGGTTGCTAGTATTTCAAACACTCTTGACTATCAAGCCCGTAGAATGATGGCAAGAGTTAAAAGAGCCGAGAGTAAAAAAAATGAATACTTACACACCTTAAACGGCACAGCAATTGCATGTGGTAGAATAATTTGTGCAATACTTGAAACCTATCAAACAGAGGATGGAAACTTTGAAGTGCCAAAGGTTTTGGATTTAAATGGTTGTTAGTTTGTTATAAATATAAAATGCACGATATTGGTGCTTTTGTGCTTTTAAGCTTAATAATGCCATTGTTAAGTAAAGAGGTATTGCAATTGAAGTTTATATAATCTTGTTGATTTAAGCAAAAATTTATTGTAGAATTTATTCTGCTTTATTTGTTATTTTGTCACAAGGTAGGTATGTTAAAAATTTTACTTTCTTTTGCTTTAGCTTTTTGCTTTGTAAGCTTTGATGCAAATTCTGCACAAAAGCCCTTTGGCCTTGTCAAAAAAGATGAAATTGATGGCATTAAACGCAATTTTGTAACCCCTCGTACTCTTGGGTCGGATGCTAGGTTTAAGGTTTTTTCCTATTCCCCAAATACAGTTTATAGACTAACAGTACCATATGACACATCAACATACTTAGAGTTTGAAGGCGACGAGACCCCTTCTAGTTTTTCATTTAATAATCAAAGGCAAACCGCTTGGGATGTGGTGCCGGCACAAAACAGACTATATATAAGACCCGTGGAGAGTGATGCGGATAGTCAGATGACTGTAATGACAAATAAAAGAGTCTACTTTTTTGAGCTCTTTGCAAAGGAGCCGGAGTCCAAAGATATTTTTAAGGATAAAGATTTTGCTTTTTACATTAAGTTTTATTATCCAACATCTGGAGATTCCGACAATATCAAAAGATATGCAACATCAGTGTTGCCAGACCTTAGTAAGCCTGAAAAATACAACTTTAACTACACTTTAAACGGCGAGGATTACCTCTTTCCTGTTAAAATATTTGACGATGGTCGTTTTGTTTATTTTGAGTTTAAGGAAAAAGGCGGCGTGCAACCTGCAATCTTTAGCGTTGATAGTGCAGGCTTTGAGTCTATTGTGAACTATAGAGTTATAGGACCATATGTTGCCGTTGAATCTATGGGTCCAAGATATACCCTAAGATACGGCAGCGACATAGCCTGCGTGTATAACGAAAATCTATGGCTTGATGAAAAAGTAAGAACAAAGGAAAAGAAAAGGCTTGAATGGAAAAATTAAAACAAATACAATATAGTGGATGCATAATATCTTTATTTGTAAAAAAATGTTTGGATTTAAAAAGCAAAAACAGGAGGTTCAGAGGGATGATATTTTTTTTAATATCTTGTCATTTTTAGCCTCAATAAAGGACACAACCCCACCAACGATATTAAACTGCAATGCAAGTCTTAACGGACAAATGTTGTTTGACTATGCTGAGGTATCTTGCGGTATTAAAGGCTTTGTAATGGCGAATTTATTAAACATAAGGCAAGATGCTAAAGTGGAGGCTAATATTTTAGCTGATAGCGTCGAAATTTACGGCACATTTAAAGGTAAAATTAAGGCCAGAATAATCACAATTCACCAAGGTGCGGATGTTAGCGGCGACTTTGAGTATGCTTATTTAATTGTAAGCGACGGCGTTGTTCTTAACGGTAATTGCGTTTTTAATGAAGAGCTTAAATTGCAATCTTTAAAGTCCATTTTGGATGTAATTGACAATCAGGATTTTGGGACCGAAAAATAGCATTCTAAATACACCTTGTATCAAAATTTTTGCGGCAGATAAAGATTGATCTCTTTAAATTATAGGATGGGTTTTTTAGAAGAGGTTTATAATACATCCTCGGCAAAAATGTTTTTTACACGATGGGCAATTTTGTCATTTCTAATAAAAACGGCATCAAAAGAAAATGTATAATCTGCATAATCAGCGTTGCTTTGCTTTGCCTCGTTTAAAAAAATATCAGCAGCGGCAAAAATTCTTTGCCACTGCAGCTTGCTAATAAGGTTTTCGTAATCAATGTAGGCGGTATTGCTAGAGGTTGTTTTTACCTCTGTAAAAATTAAGTGCTTTTGGGTTGTGTTAATAAAGATAAGGTCAATTTCTCCAGCTTTGGTTTTTAGCCTTGAATGCAATTTGATATATTGAATTTTTGCATAAAAGCCTTCCGCAAGATGCTCGCCTTTAACTCCATTTTTGTAAGCCAAAGCCCCAGCTACTTGCTTGTAAATAGACATCTGCTTGCCAAACTATTTTAAAAAACTGAGAGGTTAGGGGTTTTAAATTTTTGCCAAATACATACATAATGGTGCGGATAAGAGGACTTGAACCTCCACGCCTTTTAATTTGGCATAGCGACCTCAACGCTACGTGTCTACCAGTTCCACCATATCCGCTTGCAATATGTGATAGTAAATTTTGACATATAAATTTTTTTTGTCAAATATTCTTTTGTCTTTTGTGTGGACTGGATTTTGTTATTCATTAGCAATCTTTGCAAAAAAACTTGAAGCTAAGATTTTACTTGATACAATTTTTTACTACAACAAGACCAATGTTGTGTAATACAGCTTGTAAAATTGGATTATTGGATTGTATCTTATATCTGTTAATTTTAAATTGGATTGGTATGAGTGTTGTAAAAATGCCTTTTATTTTTTATTGGTAAGATGGTTTTAAAAGTAAAGCAATCAATATTTAAAATTGAAAGCTATGTTCCGGGTAAGTCCACACCTAATGCAATAAAGTTATCGTCAAACGAAAATGCACTTGGGGCAAGCGGCAAAGCAATCCAAGCTTTTAAAGATTGCTCTGAGTACCTTTTTAAGTATCCAGACGGCTCGGCAAAACAATTACGCACCGCCATAGCAAGTAAGATTGGACTTGGCTTGCAGGATGTAAATGTTGTTATCGGGGCTGGGTCGGACGAGATTTTCTCAATGCTTTCAACCACCTTATTGCAGGAAGGGGACAATATTGTTCAATCAGAATACGGATTTTTAATGTATGCTATTTACGCCTATTCTCATGGTGCAGAGGTTGTTAGAGTTAAGGATACTGATTTTACCGCCAACTTAAATGCAATGCTTAGTGCGGTTAATAACAAAACAAAAATTGTGTATCTTGCTAATCCTAACAATCCTACCGGAACGATGGTTGACTTTAAACAAATTAAGGATTTTTTTAACAAATTGCCACCAAGTGTAGTTTTGGTTTTGGATTTAGCTTATAAAGAATATGCCCCGAGTGAAGGTCTAAGCGAGCTCTACAAACTTTGCATAGAGAGAGATAATTTGGTTATAACACAAACTTTTTCAAAGGCATATGGGCTTGCAGCCTTGCGTGTTGGTTATTGTATTTGCAGTAAATGGCTTGCTGATGTTATTAACAGAGTCAGGGGACCTTTTAACACCGCCGCACCATCGCAGGCTGCCTGTGTAGCGGCTCTTGCAGATGATGATTTTATTGCCAAAAGCTTAGCTAATAACGATACTCAAAAACTTTATCTTTATAGTCAGCTTGATTCTCTTGGTTTTGCATATCTAAAAACAGAAGCAAACTTTATTATGTTTGATGCAAAAGATAAGGCAGCTCAGCTTGACGAGTTTTTAACACAAAACGGAATCGTTATCCGCCGCTTAGAGGCATACAACTTAAACAGCTACCTAAGGGTCAGTATAGGCACTCCGGAGCAAAATGCAAAATTTGTTGAGGCTTTGCAATTGTTTGCAAAACTATAGTCAGCCAAATGCTACGACCCTATCTTCTTGCAAAATATATTCTGTAATTTTGCATCGTGAGCATCTTAAGTAGCTAAGCCGGATTTGTTGCAGTTGACAAAACTATAAAAAGCCATTAAGACGCAACATACTTATTTTTTGTTTTTACAAGGTCGATTCTGATTGGCACGCCTTCAATACCAAAATCCTTTGCGATTCTTTTGGACAAAAACCTCAAGTAGGAGTCGTTAATGCCCTCTGTTAAATTAACATAAAGTTTGAATGTTGGGGGGCGGGTTTTAATTTGCGTGATGTATTTTAGCCTTGTTTGCCTGCCGTTTATCATCTTTGGTCTTTGTATGGACTCGGCAGCCTTTAGCCACTCGTTAAGCACGGAGGTTTTTACTCTTTTGTTCCAGTTTTCATAAAGCCTTATGGACTCGGGTATAATACGCCTTGTGCCAAGCCCTTGCTTGCCAGAGGTAAGTATAATGCTTGGATTATGCAGATTAGGCACGAGGTCGCCAATTGCATGAGTTAGCTTGTATTTTACCTCGTCCAATTGCTCCTCGGTTAGCTTGTCAATTTTGTTCATGGCTATTATTAAATTACGCCCCTCTTTGCAAACTTTTGAGGCAAGCACCAAATCCTGCACAACAAAAGGCTCGGTTACATCAATCAAGAGTACTGCGATATTGCAAAGCCTGAGCGTTCTTAGAGTCTCCTCTGCCGAGAGCTTCTCGGTTACCTCCTCGCCGCTTACCCTCCCTCCGCCTTGTATCCTTAGGGCTTTTCGCAGCCCTGCGGTATCAGTTAGCTTGATGTCGTAGTTGCGGTGGGCAATTTTTACAGAGATTGCATCCCTTGTAATGCCAGCCTTGTCGCCAGTTATAAGCCTGTTGTAGCCAAGCATTGTGTTAATGAGTGTGGACTTGCCAGCATTTGGTCTGCCAATAATTGCAATATGCAGGCGGTGAAAGTCATCCTTATCGGCACTTCTAGCTTCCTCTACCTCGCTTAAAGATTGCTCTGCTATGTCCTTTACCTCGGATTCACAAATTTCCGCAGCAATCTCCTCCTCTGTCTTACCATCGTTTATAACAAGAGATGCTTGCTTAATTGCCTCATAAATATCGCCAAAACCTAAGGAATGCTCGGCAGCAATGTAGCAAGCCTTGCCAAGCCCTAGCTTGTAAAGCTCTGCATCGGTAATGTTGAGCCTTTTGTCACTCTCGGTTTTGTTGATTAACAGCTTAACATTGCCGCAAAGCCTTTTTGCTATCCTGCAAAAATGAAAGTCATCGTCGCTTACCCCAACCCTACCGTCAATCATAAAAAAGCAAAGGTCGGCGGTTTCAATTGCCTTTATGCTTTGCTCTATCATCTGCTCGTACATCTGGCTTTCAAAGTTAGATTGTTTTTTATCCTGTATGCCACGCACAAACTTTGGCAGCGAGCCTTTGGGGATGTTTTCAAGCCCTGCGGTGTCAATTAAAATAAAGTTTAAACCGCTAAGTTTGCACGCAAGCTCCTTTGTGTCGCGGGTTATGCCTGGTTCATCCTTAACAATTGCAAACTTGCCACCTGCAAGCTTGTTAAAAAGCGTAGATTTGCCAACATTTGCCCTGCCAACAATTGCTACTCTGGGTATTTTATACATCTGTTTTACTATAAATAAACGCTTAATTAAATTTTACCAAAATGCTATATTTGAAGAATCATTTTGCCACGCACTAAACTCGTATATCAATGATATATCGTCTAATTTTGCAATTGATTGCCCCGGTTGCTGAGGCATTGAGCCCATGGCGGGGTTTTTGTAGTTTGCAAGGTTGCCATGCCTGCATGCCTTCATTGCATCGTACCAAATTCTTTGATAGTAACCCATCTGCTCGTTTGTAATTGGCTTGCCTTCAAACAAGTCTCTCTCGTCGCCGTATCTATGACCCGAAAATCTAGGGTCTATCCTAAACCTGTGAAAGCTCTTGTTAAAATCCTTACCAAAACCTGTAGACATGCCAGTTTCGCAACCCTCCATCCAAGCTTTTTTGTAAAGAGTATTTGTTGTTTTTGGCATATAGGAATATATTCTGCCGTTTGGTCGCCACCATTGCACTCTTGAGGCATCGCCGCAACCAAACAACAAAAAAAACAGAGTAAAAAGAGTTATTGCTGGCATTTTATTTACCTGTTAAAACCTGATACTCATAGCCTTCAATAATGTCGTTAACCAAGAGTTTGGCACACATTTGCTTAACAAGTTCATCTATGGTCTCCTTGCTTAAGCCATCCTTTACAAGCACATCAACAACATTGCCTTTAAAGGCATCCAAAACGCCGTCAAAACCAAGATTGTTAAGCGACTTAGCAATTGTCTTGCCCTCAACATCAAGCACGGATTGCTTTTTTTTGATTATAATTCTAACTACAACACCACTCATAAAAAAGGCATAAATAAATAAGATACTAAAAGCAAGTTTAGCCTGTATTAAATACAAAGTCTAGTTTTTTATTTACTTGCTTGCTTGCCCTAGGAGTTTTGCATTGCCTTCCACGCCATAATGCCACCCTCAAGATTGTGGGGTTTTAGGTTTGGATTTGCAGATTCAATTAAATAACAAGCCTTGGCACTACGCATGCCGCTGCGGCATTGCATTACAAGTGTTTTATCAGGGTTTTGTAGCATTAGCTCCTGCACCTTGTTAGCGTCTAGCTCACCTAGTGGCATAAGCAGCGAGCCTTCTATCTTGCTTTCGTTATACTCAGATTGCTCCCTTACATCAATCAACACAACCGAGTTTTTTTGCAAGAGCTCTTGCAGGGTTTTTACATCAATGCTTAGCGTCATAAAATCAACAAATAATTAATAACTAATATATTAATAAAACTACATTACTTGCCATTGTCTAGGTGGCAAGAGATGATTTTTTTGCCTTTAAACCGCTTGTTCCAAGGTGCTTTAGCAATTATTATAGCAAGCCCGCAAAAACCAGTTAAGCCTGCAAAGCAAAGCCCAGCACCCACAAGTAAAACAGCAAAAACAAATTTTATATCAACAAAATAGGTTAATGCAAAGCAAACTACTAGTATGCTACCAATGCTTAGCTGCACCTGCCTGTCAAGTTCCATCGTCTTTTTACCCTCTGGCTTTTCAACCTCAAAACCCTGTGCTATCCAGGCCTCGATGCCCCCTTCAAGATTGTAACAAATTTTGTTTTGCATCTTGCTTATCACTGATGCTGACCTTGTGCCGCCCTTGCAGTGCAGCACTATGATTTTATTTTGCGGATTTTGTATACCTGCCTCGCTAAAACTTGTGGATGGTATGTTCACCGAACCGGTAATACTTTTTGCAGCGTGTTCAAATGGCTCTCTTACATCAATTAATAACACTGCGTCTTTTTGCAAAAGCTCCTTTAAGGATGCAGGCGATATATTTTGCATAACAACAAAAAAATAACTATACAACATTAATCTTAACAAAAGATAGGTAAAAGTCAAGGGCATCGTTTTTACTTGACATATCTTAGTTGCTGTGTCAAGATTTAAAAAACAATCTTAATATTTTATTTTAATAGCTATGCAATTTGGCTTTGGGGCGATTAATACATTGTTTAGCGGCACCTTTGTAAAAAAAATTGCCATTGTTGCTTTTGTGCTTTTATTGCTTAACATTGGCATTGATGCGGAGGCTTACACAAAAAGAGTCAACTTTGCCGAAAGCAACGAAATATCGGATGGAATGTGTAAAATTTATTACTTTGCAACCTCAAGTGTTTTGCGTGTAATTTGCATGTTTGTTTTAATAGTTACTGCTCTTGGCTTTTTTTTAGGCAAGATTAGCTGGGGTATGATTATATCAATTGCGGTTGCTGTAGGTATGATATTTTCATCCGAAAAGCTACTTGCGGTTTTTGTAGGACCAAAGGCTGAGGGAGGTTGCCAGTGTAAACCTGGTACATTTGGTTCTGGCTGTAAGGCAAAACCTTCAACAAAATTTAAAAGCGATAAAAGTTTGGATTAAAATTAGCAACAATAAAAGCTATGCTGCCATTTAAAACCAACTTTAAATTACATCGCTTTATTAGGCACATTTTTGGTTTTGGCAACAATAATATTAATGGCATAGGGGTTGACATTTTGCAAAAGTCTCGCATTTTTAAAATTAAAAATCAAGTGGGGTTTGCAAAGCGAATTTTAAGCATGCAGGAGTTTGTAATTTATAATCAAAAAACAAGCGACATTCAAAAAATAAATTACCTTGCTAAAAGATTTTGTGCAAAAGAGGCAATATCTAAGGCACTTGGCACCGGTATAGGCTTTGTGGTAAGTTTTAAAGATTTATCTGTGTTAAACAACTTGCAAGGTGCTCCATTTGTTTTGGTGCATAAAAAATCTTTGCAAAAATTAAAAATACTTGTAAGCATTAGTGACGAAAAAGATTACTGCATTGCATTTGCAACTATTCAAAAAAGCTATGATTAAAATTGCAATTACTGGCAATATTGCAAGCGGCAAAAGCTTTGTTTGCAAGGCTTTATCTAGACATCTTGCCTCGCCTGTTTTTAATGCAGATGAGCAAGTTGCACAAATTTTAACAAATCCAATTGTGTTACAAAAATTAAGCCGTGCCCTTGGGGTTGAGTTTTTAAATTTAAATTTAGCCTCTGTAAAAAATATTATTAGAACGCAAATTTTTAACGATAGGCAAAAAAAAGCTATATTGGAGTCAATTATTTACCACCACTTAAGGCTTGCACGCAAGATATGGAGCTGCAAAAATGCAAAAAATAATCAATATTTAATTTACGAGGTTCCTTTGTTGTTTGAAAAACGCTTGGCAAGTCAATATAATATAGCCATAGCAGTTGACGGAAGCTCTTTCTTTAAACAGGCAATAGCAAAAAGGTGCCTTGATGCCGAGGTGGCTAAAAAATTTGCCAAAAGCCAAATGCCAATTATTTTAAAAAATAAGATGGCAGATTGTGTTTTTAAAAACAATCTTAACCCTTTTGTTTTTAAAAAAAGTTTGCTAAAACTTGCTGACAAAATTACGCTAAATTCCATTTAAAGCTGCAACTATGGCAAATGCTACCTTGCCGAGGTAGATTTTATCATAAAGTCGTTAACACTTTTAACAACGGCATCGGTAATTTTGTGGCGATGCTCTTTGCTTAGCAATAGGCGTTCCTCAGCTGGGTTTGACAAAAAGCCAAGTTCAAGTAATATTGAAGGTACATCTGGTCCTTTAAGCACCGCAAAGCCAGCTAGCCTATGAGTATTGTACAGGGTTTGCACTCCGCTTGCCCTTATATACTTTGTTAAAACATCGGCAAAATGGACGGAATCGTTGGAGCTCTTGCGTCTTTCAAGCGATATTAATAGGTTTGATAAAACCCTATCCTTTTGATTAAACCTAACACCACCTATCACCTGTCCCTCGTCGTGTTCGTGGGCTAGGTTTTTTGCTATATCATCCGATGCCTGCTCGGACACAGTGTAAACAGACATACCTTTTGTGCTCTTGTTAGGATGTGAGTCCGCATGGACAGATATAAACAAATCTGCATCGTATTTTTGCACCATGTCCAGCCTTTTGTGTAGCGATATAAAATAGTCGCCCTTGCGAGTAAGCCTTACATCGTATTTACCAACTTCTTTTAGCTTTGCATAAATTAACATAGCGTAGCGTATTGTAATGTCTTTCTCTTTAACCTTGTATTTGTAGCTTATGGCACCAGCATCCTCGCCGCCATGTCCTGCATCAATAACTATCACAGGTTTTTTATTAGAATAGGCAACACTTGTTTTGCCAGCAACACGGGGCTTGTATTTTTTTGTCTCTTTGTATATGTAATTGTCAGTAAAATTTGTATCCCTTGGGTTTAGCAAATTATCACTTTCCTCATCTAATTTGGCAATTAGAGTTTTGGATAGCCCTGTTTTATCTTCACCTTCAAACTCGGGGGTGCTTTCCGTCATTGCAATTATCTGCGATATTTGATTAAAATTACCATCGGTGCTTGGCATGGCAAAATCAACAACATATCTATATTTACCTTGTTCGTTAATTTCAAAGCTGCGTAAAATTTGAGTTTTAGGCTTTAGCATCAAGCTAAGCACGGTATCTTCACCGGCATTTTTGTTTTTTAGCATTTCAATTGGCGACTTTACAGATGATACATCGCTAATATTAAAAACCTTAATCTTGGAGTTGTGAACCTTAATTTGCAAGTTAGAAGCAGATTCATTAAAGAGAGTTTTTATGTATTTTTCGTTTTCAAATTCAATCACAAGCCTTGTATATCCATCATGTAAGCCAATTCTTACATCTGCTTTTTCATCGTTGTAATTTATATTATTTGTTATTTTACCGCCCCCACCCATTGCATATCCAAGATGCCACTTTACAGGCACTGCAAGCATAAAGCACAAAGGTAATATGCGTAAAGCAAAACAGCTCATTATTATATAAAATTTATGACAATAAATGTTTATGTCAAAACAACAAATCCCAAGAGAGTTTTTGATATTTTGAACCACGACAAGGCAAAGCCTTAGTCAAATTCCCCTTTACAAAAACACAAATCTTGAGTGGCAATGCCGTCTCAAAAAATAATAGCCTTATTATATCTTATTTTAACAAAGAATGCAAGATATATCTTTATAAAGCACACAAATACCAAGTGCGATTGCAGAATTGGCAGTTTTTAATTTTTAATTTTACTTACAAAACATAAAGATGTAATTTTGCTTTAAAGATGAATTTGGCATGTATCTATGGCTATTGTTGTAGCGTGGTGCCGCAAAGGTGAATCGAACACCCGGCCTACTGGTTACGAATCAGTTGCTCTACCATCTGAGCTATTGCGGCTAGCAAGTCAACAAAATCAATTTTATAGATAAAAAAATATTTGTCAAGCTGGCAATAGGGTTTGTGGCTTAGGGTAAATCTATTTTTAAACTTAGGTTTAATTTGATGGGGTTTTTTAATTTTAAATTGTAGTGGTTCAGCATTAATATTTTTAATTGACAAGTAGAAACAAATATTTAGAATTGAAACATAGGATAAAGCAATCAACTATGACTATGAAAAAATTTGAATATCTTACACAGACGGAAGATATCTTTAAAGACGACAATACCAAATATTCATTTTACCACGCAGGATGTTTAGGTGAAGATAATTTTGATTTAATCAAAACACACTTTGACAAACTAAACAAGGACGAGAGCCATTTTGTTAATTCAAACGATATATGCACCCCAATGGATTGCGTAAAAGAGATGGTGGATAGCATTCCAGAATCATTTTGGAAAAAGAATAATTTACAAATACTTGATAGCTGTTGCGGCAATGGCAACTTTCATGCTTATATTAAAACTAAAACAAGCATAAACAATCTATACTTTAACGAGATAAACGAAAAAAGAATGTTAAATTTAAAGAACTTTTTTGGTGACAACTTAAACATTACTACAAAAGATTTTTTGCAGTTTGAAAGCAAGGAAGAATACGACTTAGTTGTGTCAAACCCTCCATATGCAAAATTTAATGAAAATGGAAGAACTTCCAAAAATCATAACCTTGCAAGAGACTTTATAAAAAAAGCCCTTGATATAACAGTTAAAGGTGGATATATTCTTTTTATTGTGCCAAATAACTGGATGTCCTTTTCGGATAGAAACATTCTGCCGCAGGAGTTAAGTGGGTATCAATTTGTTCATATTGATATTCATGGTGCTAAAAAATGGTTTCCTAATGTTGGCTCTTCATTTACTTGGTTTTTGTTGCAAAAAATAGAAAATAAAAAACCATTTACAGTTGCAAACAACTATATAATAAAGGATAAGCAAGAGGTATTGCTTGATAAAAATCAAAAATTTATACCCCTTTACCTTTCGCAAATTGTTTGTGATATTTTACAAAAAACAATAAATAATCATAATTTGCCAAGATACAAAATAGAAACAACAAGCTACTTACACAAAACAACTAAAAAACAATTTTTATCAAGTGGGCGGAGTGATGAATTTTGCCATAGAATCATACACACCCCAACCCAAACAGTGTGGAGCAATGTGCCTCATAAATATCAAGAAGGATGGAAGGTTTTTATATCCCTTACAAATCAATATTCAACATTTATTGATAATTGTGGAATGACGCAAAGTATTGCCTTTGTAAGATGCAAAGACAGACAAGAGGCTGAAAGGATAAAAAGCGAGCTAGATAACAATATCTTTAAGTTTATCAACAACATAACAAGATATGGCAATTTTAACAATATTAGAATACTGCAAAACTTTCCGCTCCTAAGTAGCTTTACACTAACTAAGGAAGAGATGGATTTTGTAGAATTATTTAACGGTAAATACTATGGCAAAAAAGAAAAATAGAAATATCGTGATTTTAAAAGACATTGATGATTTGCCTATTGGTTGCACCCAAACTTAATAGAGGTATGGCATACAATCAAGATTGATTTACAAAAAATCTTGCAAGTAATAAGTATTAAATTATATTTAAATGATACCTTGAAGACACAAATTTAAAATTATTACTTTTATATGAACCTATTAACCCTTTCAATAAGACGCCCAGTGTTTATAACCTGTGTGTTTTTGTTTTCAATAATATCCGGCTTAATGGCTTTTAGCAAGCTTAATGTTGATTTGTTCCCCGATGTAACCTTTCCAATTGTTGCGGTTACCACAACTTATCAGGGGTCGGGGCCTAAGGAAATTGAAAACCTAATATCAAAGCCCATAGAGGAGGCGGTGAGTGGGGTGAGTGGTATTGAGTCCGTAAAATCGGTAAGTCAAGATAATATATCAACTGTAATCATTGAATTTAAACTTGGTACTGACCTAAAATACGCTCAGCAACAAGTGCGGGACAAGATTAGTGAAATAGACAAAAAACTACCCGAAGACCTAGACGCAAACCCAATTATCACACTTATTGACCCAAATGAAAAAGCAATTGCATATGTATCCCTCACTGCAAATCTTGGACAAACGCAAATTTACGACCTTGCAAAGCAAAGAATTAAACCATTGCTTGAAAGTATCAACGGCGTTGGTAAAATTAATATCATTGGCGGCACCGAGAGGGAGATTCATGTTTTGGTTAATAAAAATAGCTTAGCCTCAAAGGAAATATCCATGATGCAGCTTGTAAGCAAGCTAAAGCAAAGCGGTAAAAATGTTCCGGGGGGCAACCTTGGCACGCAAGATGAAAATCTAAACATCCGTACAACAGGCGAATTTGCGGATGTTAAGGAGATTTTGGATGTGCCGATTTCTTTTTATCAAAACGAGGTTTTAACAAGAATCCGTGATGTTGCAAAGGTTGAGGACTCGGTTAAAGACGAAACCTCAAGAACCTACATGAACGGGGTGCCAAGCCTTGTGCTTGAGGTTTATAAGTCCTCGGATGCTAACACAGTAAAAATTGTTGAGCAAGTCAAAAAAACAATAGCCAAAACAAATAAGCAATTTAAGGGGCAAATTGATGGATTTGAAGTTAAACTTGCAAAGGATGACTCGGTAAGAATTAAAAACAATCTATACGATGTTGGGGAGTCAATACTGATAGGTCTTGCCCTTACAATCGTTGGGGTTTATTTGTTTTTAGGTAATATTAGGTCAACCCTCATCACTGCAACTGCTCTGCCAAACTCCTTGGTCTGTGCCTTTTTGCTTATGTATCTTGGTGGCTTTACAATTAATATTATGACACTGTTAGCAATGTCCCTGTCAGTAGGCTTGCTAATTGATGATGCAATTGTTGTGCGGGAGAATATCTTTAGACATATTGAAATGGGTAAAAATCCAACAACCGCTGCCATAGAGGGCACAAAAGAGATATTTATGGCTGTGCTTGCAACAAGCTTTGTTATCATCGGTGTGTTTTTGCCAATAGCTTTTTTGCAAGGCGTTGTGGGGCAATTTTTTAAGCAATTTGGCTTTACCGTTTGCTTTATAATGCTTGTTAGCCTTATTGACGCCCTAACCATGGCACCAATGCTATCTGCCAAGTTTGCCGGCAATTTACACAATGAAAAGCACACATTTTTTGGCAAAATTGATGCTGTAATGCGTAAAGTATCCGAGTCCATACAAACAAAAATGGTTAATGGATACGAAAAAATCCTCAAAATTACAATCAAACACTATGTAATTGCTATTGTGTTAATTTTAGCATTTACATTTGGTGGCTTTTTTGCATCCAAATTTGTTGCAAAAACATTTATCAAGCAACCAGACAACGGCGAGTTTATGGTGTCAATTGAAATGACACCTGGTACTTCTCTAAGCCAAACCGCTGAAGTTGCAACCGCAGCAGATAAGATGATTAGAAGCATGAAGGAGGTGAGTTTTACCATACTAACCATAGGCGGCGAAACAAAAGCCGCTAGCGACCAAGCCTCAATATTTGTAAAGCTTACGCCAAAAAAACAAAGGGAGCTTAGTACAACCAAAGTTCGCGACAAGGTGCGTGAGGACATGAAGGCTTACAAGTCAATCCAGTCCTACGGGGTAACGGATAGCGACAACATTGGCGGCAGCGGTGCGGAGAGCAAAAAAAATACAGGTGCATTCTCGCTTGATGTGATAGGTGAGGATTTAAACGAGGTTTATGAGGTTGTAAAAATCTTGCAGTCTAGCCTTGCAAACCACCCTGACCTGCAAGACCTAGACATTAGCTACAGAGACGGCACGCCAGAACTTAAAATAACCCCAAACAGATACTTAAGTGCAATGAGAGGCGTGTCAATCACTGATATTGGTAATGAAATTAGAGCATCGGTTGAAGGCGTAACAGCAGGAACCTTTAAGCAAAACGGCTATGACTACGACATAAGAGTTAGGCTCCAGCAAAACCAAAGAGATATATCAAAGCTTTTTGGTAGCACTTTTGTACCAAATATCAACAACAAGATGATACCGCTATCAAGCATAGCTACTAAAAGTGAGACCATTGGACCTTCCTCAATTCACCGCTCGGACAGAATGCGTTACATTGCCGTTAGTGCATCGGTTAATCAAAGTGGTAAGGGCGGGCTTAAAAAGGCAATGACGGATGCTGAGGGTATCTTAAAAGAGCAAATGAAAATTCATAAAGGCATTCAATACAAGTTTGGCGGGCAGGCCGAAAGGTTTGAAGAACTAGGCAAAAACATTATGATGGCAATGCTCTTGGCGGTTTGCTTTATGTATTTAATACTTGCAAGTTTATACGAGTCCTTCCGCCAGCCATTTATAATTATGCTTGTTTTGCCTCTTGCAATTGGCGGTGGTTTTTATGCCCTGTGGATTGCAAGTAAGGCAATGGATTTGTTTGCAATGATAGGTCTTGTTATGCTTATTGGGGTATCGGCAAAAAACTCCATTTTACTTGTGGACTGCTTTAATCAGCTCAAGTCCAGCGGTATGGAGCGAACTAAGGCTATAGTTGAAGCGGGCAAGTTAAGAATACGCCCCATAGTAATGACATCAATAGTTTTAATTGCCGGCATGCTGCCAGTTGCCATAGGCTTAAACGAGGCTAGCCAGCAAAGAACCAGTATGGGTACCGTGATAATAGGGGGGCTTGTATCTTCAACGCTTTTAACTCTTGTTTTTATACCTGCGGTTTATATGGCAATCTTTAAATGTGAGTTTTTACTTATTAAGTTCAAGTGTTTTGTTGGTGGTCTTTTGCGTAAAAACAAAAAATAAAGAAAGTCTTGCATTTTTGTGTTAGCTATTTTACAATAGCTAACCATTAGTTTGTGCCTTTGCACATTTTATTTTAATAAATAATATTTCTTTGTGTGGTTATGTCAAATTGTAACTCGGGCAAAAGTAGCGGTTGTAAAGTTACAAAATTTATTATTTGCACCCTGCACTGTATGTCGCCATTGCTTGCTATGGTGTTTTTCTTTTATTTTGTTAGAAGGCACCTGAGCTGTCTTTTCCGGCTGCTTTGGTTGTGTCAAGCTTTATAGTTGCTTCAAGCTTTGCAAGGCCAAAATCTGGCAAGTGTTGCAAAAAGGATTGCGATGATTCATCGTGCTCCAAATAGCAAAAAATTTATTTTATAGTTTAATTTGTATTTTGTTTTATGGCTGGTCCAAAAAAGGCTAAGGTTGCATCTGCAAAGCTTGCTTCAAAAAAATTTAAATTTGGTGGTAAAATTGTAAAACCTTGTGTGTACAAAGGTAATGGCAAAACTATAGTTTGCGGCGAATATGATGGCGGCGGCGTTGTTACAAACGAGGCTAAACAAATCATTCCTTGGAGTGAACTTAAAACAAAGTGCACTCTTGAATAATTTATCACCGTCTGTTTTGCATGCTGTTTATTAAAGCTGTAAAATAGACTTAAAAACATTTAGCTTTTGCGCATCCTCAATCTTTTATGTTTACTGTGCTTAGAAGCCATTTTCTTTTTAAGTGTATTTATTTTATTTTTTATGTTTTCGCAATCACTTAGCCAATCTGATGAGCTTGTTTTTGGTGCTGTGCAAAAAGAACTTTCAAGACAGCAAGATTATATTGAGCTTATTGCATCTGAGAACATAGTATCTAAAGCGGTTTTGGAGGCTCAAGGTAGCATCTTAACAAACAAATATGCAGAGGGTTATCCAGGTAAAAGATACTACGGTGGTTGCGAACATGTTGATATTATTGAGGCAGAGGCAATTGAAAGGCTTAAAAAATTGTTTGGATGTGGCTATGCAAATGTACAGCCGCACTCCGGTGCTACGGCAAATCAGATAGTATTTTTTGCTTTTTTGCAACCGGGGGATACAATCATGGGGCTTGACCTAGCCTGCGGTGGGCACCTTACTCACGGTGCAAAAATGACAATGTCTGGCAAGTGGTTTAACTCCGTATCCTACGGGCTTGATGTAGATGGATACATAGATTACACATCCGTTGAAAGACTGGCCCTTGAAAACAAACCTAAATTAATCGTTGCAGGTACATCATCTTACCCTAGAGTGATTGACTGGAAGCGTTTTAGAGAAATTGCGGACAAAGTTGGTGCAATTTTGATGATTGACATGGCTCATGTAGCTGGACTTGTTGCCGGCGGGGTTTATCCAAGCCCAGTGCCATATGCAGATGTTGTAACATCTACAACTCACAAAACACTCAGAGGTCCAAGAGGCGGTATTATCTTGTGGAACGATGATAAATTTACAAAGCAAATTAACTCAGCATGCTTTCCGGGTATGATTGGCGGGCCTTTGATGCATGTTATTGCTGCTAAGTGCGTGTCCTTTGGCGAGGCTTTAAAACCAGAATTTAAAAAATATGCAAAGGCCGTGGTTGACAATGCAAAAGTTTTTGCTGCCGAGCTTGTTGCTGCAGGTTACGACATAACTACCAAAGGCACAGATTGCCACCTTTTGGTGCTTGACCTGCAAAAAACAGGGCTAACCGGCAAAGAGATGGAGCTTGTGCTACACGAGGCAGGCCTAACCTGCAACAAAAACGCAGTACCAAATGACCCAAAATCCCCTTTTGTAACATCTGGGCTAAGGCTTGGCACATCTGCCGGCACAACAAGAGGCTTTGGTGAGACGGAGTTTAAACAAATTGCAAAATGGATAATTGAACTTATTGAAGCAAGACTCAAAAATGACGAATCTTTGCTATTGCAAACTCAGCAAAAAATTAAAGCTGAGGTAAAAGCCTTATGTTCCAAATTTGCAATTTATGCAAATTAATTAAATAGGCAAAAATCAATCTTGTACCAAGTTCAATCCTAAAATTAGATTTGGTATTTTACATTTTACATTAAATTAAAAGGAGCAAGCCATTTTACAAGCAAAAACTTGCAAACAAAAAAATGTATTACATAATAACCTAGTTATCCTTAATTTTATAGTAATTATATGAGTAGTATCGTTAACGACGAAATTGTTGCAAAGCACGGCATTAAGCCTGATGAATATGTTAAAATTCTTGAGATTTTAGGCAGGGCACCAAACCTTACCGAGCTTGGCATTTTTAGTGCCATGTGGAGCGAGCATTGTTCTTACAAAAGTACTAGGGTGCACCTTAAAAATCTTTACACGCAAAACAAGGATGTTATCTGCGGACCGGGTGAAAACGCAGGTATTATCGACGCAGGCGACAATGACGCAATAGTTTTTAAGATGGAAAGCCACAATCACCCATCCTACATAGAGCCTTTTAACGGTGCTGCAACGGGGGTTGGCGGCATTTTGCGTGATGTTTTTACCATGGGGGCAAGACCAATTGCAAATGTTAATTCTTTAAAATTTGGCAACATGGACGAGAGCGAGGGTGCCATAAACCCCCGTATGAAAGACCTTGTGGAAGGCGTGGTTCACGGAATTGCCTTTTATGGCAATTGCGTTGGGGTGCCAATGGCATTTGGCGAGACAAAGTTTGACGAGTGCTACAACGGCAACATCTTAGTTAACGCAATGGCTGCTGGGCTTGTTGACAAGGATAAAATATTTTACTCTGCCGCAAACGAGATTGGTGCAAGTATAATATACTTTGGTAGCAAAACTGGTAAAGATGGCATCAATGGGGCAAAAATGTCTTCCGGTTCTTTTAGCGAGGACGATTCGCAAAATTACAAACCAACAATACAAGTGGGCGACCCTTTTTACGAAAAGCTCTTAATTGAAGCAACCTTAGAGCTTATGAACTCTGGCTGCGTGCTATCCATACAGGACATGGGTGCGGCGGGGCTTACATGTTCAAGTGCCGAGATGGGAGGTAAGGGCGGCACAGGTGTTGAGCTTTGGCTTGATAAGGTTCCGCTAAGGGAATCGCAAATGACTGCTTACGAAATTATGCTATCCGAAAGCCAAGAAAGAATGCTAATGACCGTAAAACCAGAGCAGGAAGGCGCGGCAAAGGCAATCCTTGAAAAATGGAACCTAGACTTTGCAGTGATAGGCACTGTAACAGACAACGGCATGTTTATAATCAAAAAAAACGACATAGTGGAGGCAAGCATACCAATCGCTCCCCTATCGGACAAAGCACCAATTTACAACAGGCCATATGAGTTTGAGGTTGATGATAAAATTACCGTCGCTAAGCCTAAGGCAGGCGAGGCAGATGTTTTTGCCGTTTTGCAAAAACTTACTAATAGCCAGCATTTAAAGCCCCGCACGGATATCTATCAAAGCTACGACAGGGGTGTGCAGGGTAAGGTGATTGAAACCTCGCCATCAAACTTTGGTCTTGTTAAATTTGGCAGTGAATATAAGGCAAATGTAAGCCAGCAAGAACTTGATAAAAATTATAGATTATCACAAATTATGCTGTCAAAGCTAAACGGCAAATCTGCCTGTGCCAGTTTTGACTTTTTAGCCGGCGAGCCAGATGCCAAATCTGCGGCAAGTTACACTACAAGCAAGGGGCTTGTTATTACATCTTCCATCACTCCAAGGTACACCGCAAGTAATGCAAAACAAGGAGCTATGCAGGCAGTTTTGCAAACCTATCGCACAATTACAGCGGCGGGGGCAAGGCCAGTTGCAATTACAAATTGCCTTAACTTTGGCAATCCCGAAAAGCCAAAAACCATGGGGCAAATAGTTGCAGCAATAGATGGGCTTGCAGAGGTTTGTAAGGCTCTTGACTACCCTGTTGTATCGGGTAATGTGTCCCTTTATAACGAAACAGGCGACAAAAGCATCAACCCCACCCCAACCATCGGTGCGGTGGGGTTGATTAATGACTACACAAGATATGTTACAAACAAAATCACTCAGGAGGAGGATATGATTTTTGTTGTAGGCTCAAACAATGGGCATTTAACTAACACTCTTTACGCAATAGTTTGCGAAGGGCAAAAAGGGGGACAAATGCCACCCATTGACATTGAGGACGAGAAAACCAATGCAAATTTTGTAAAAAATGCAATAGACCTTGGTCTTGTTAGTGGCTCCAGCACAATTGCAAGCGGCGGGCTTTTGGTGCAGCTTTACAAAATGAGTCTTGCAAACGAGGATGATAAAATTGGCTTTATCTTAAATCTTGAGGATGCAAAAGGCGGTCTTGACACAATATCCTATCTATTTAGCGAAGATCAAGGTAGATACATACTACTTGTGCCAAAAGACAGGTCAAGCAAATTTATATCCTTAGCTGCCGAGCTTGGTGTTATTACAACCTTAGTTGGTTTTACCGGAGGTAAGGATATGATTGTGGACGGCAAATACAAAATGCAAATAGAGGTAAGGTAATTTTACAACTGGATTTGCTATAAGAGTAAATATTTTAATAGACTTATTGCAAAACTTGTTTTAAACTTTACTAAATTAATATTGTCACTTATTTTATTAAGGTTAGATTATGTCATTTAACGACGAGCAAAATCATCAAATTACAAACGGCAATGGGGCGGAGTCCCTTGCTTTAAAAAACAACTCTCAAGGTTGTTCCATTGTTGAGGAGATGGAAAAAAGCTATCTTGATTACGCGATGAGCGTTATTGTGTCCCGTGCCCTGCCAGATGTGCGGGATGGTTTAAAACCGGTGCACAGGAGAATTTTGTACTCAATGTACGAAACCGGCTGCCATAGCGACAAGCCATATCGTAAATCTGCAAGAACAGTTGGTGATGTAATGGGTAAGTACCACCCTCACGGCGACCAAGCCATATACGATGCCTTGGTGAGAATGGGGCAGGATTTTTCAATGTCTATTAAGTTGATTGACGGGCAGGGTAACTTTGGCTCGGTTGACAAGGACGACCCAGCAGCTATGCGTTATACCGAGGCTAGGCTTGCAAAAGTGTCTCACACTATGCTTTGCGACCTTGACAAGGACACAGTGAACTTTAGGGACAACTACGACGGCAGCGAGCAGGAGCCTAGCGTTTTGCCATCTGCCTATCCAAACCTTTTGGTTAATGGTAGCGAGGGTATTGCGGTTGGTATGGCAACATCAATCCCGCCGCATAACTTAGGCGAGATTGTCTCGGCAACAATAGCATACATTAAAAATCACGATATAACAATAGATGAGTTGATGACTTTTGTAAAAGCACCGGATTTTCCTACCGCTGCCCTCATTATTGCAAACGGCGAAATCCGCAAGATGTTTGAAACTGGCCGCGGCTCCATAAAGCTAAGAGCCCGCACCGAGATAGAAGAGATTGAAAGGGGCAAATCCCGTATAGTAATCACCGAAATACCCTACCAAGTTGTTAAAGCCTATTTGGTTGAGGACATTGCAAATCTAGTAAAAGACAAAAAAGTTGATGGTATTACGGATATAAGAGACGAAAGTAACAAGGAGGGCATAAGAGTTGTTATTGAGCTACGCAAGGATGTGCAGCCGCAGGTTATGCTTAATCAATTGTTTAAATTTACCCAGCTGCAAACAAACTTTTCGGCAAACATTTTAGCTCTTAACAACGGCAGACCAGAGCTTATGGGGCTTAAAGATATAATATCCCACTTTGTAAAATTTAGGGAGAGCGTAATTTTACGCCGTACAAACTACCTTTTAAACAAGGTTAAAAACAAGGCATTGCTACTTATTGGTTTAACGGTTGCTGTTGACTTTATTGACGAGGTTGTTGCAATCATCAGGTCCAGCAAAGACCAATCCGAGGCAAGAGAGAGGCTTTTGGCTGGCAAATGGAACGCTTCCAAAGTTATGGAACTTATTGACCTAATAGGCGACAAACGCAACAAGGTTGTGGATGGGTTTTTTATGTTCACTCACGAGCAGGTTAAGGCTATACTTGAGATGAGGCTTTCAAAACTTACAGGGCTTGAAAGAGACGCAATAGTAAGCGAGCTAAAAGGCTTGGCACAGGACATTAACTACTACACGCAAATATTGTTTGACAGGGAGACCTTTGTTAATCTTATGATATCCGAGCTTGAGGATGTTAAGGCAAGATTTGCCGTGCCTAGAAGAAGCGAAATTATCATTGACGATAGCGAAATTGACATTGAAAGCTTGATTCAAAAAGAAGACATTGTTGTATCCTACACTACAAACGGCTATATTAAAAGAGACATGTTAAAGGCTTACAACACTCAACGCCGTGGTGGCAAGGGTAAATTTGGTATGAAAACAGGTGAAGACGATATAATATCCGATATCTTCACCGCTACTACCCACTCCAGAATTTTGTTTTTTACAAACAAGGGGCGTGTGTACGAGCTTAAAGGCTACAGGATACCAGAGGGTAATGCTCAAAGCAAGGGTAGGGCAATTGTCAATCTGCTTAACTTGCAGGCTGACGAGAGCGTAAAAAACTTTTTGCCAATTAATGACAAATTTGAGACGGACAGCGAGGGTAGTGCATTTTTGATATTTGTTACAAAAAATGGAACGGTGAAAAAAAGTTCTTTTGACGATTTTGCAAACATCAACTCCAATGGTAAAATAGCCATAGGCTTGGATGATGACGATGAGCTTGTGTCAGTCAAGATTGCAAAGGAGGAGGAGCATATTTTAATTTCAAGCTTTGAGGGGCAAAGTGTGCGTTTTGAAGTTGCATCGCTTAGAACCATAAAAGGGCGTGGTGCCTTTGGTGTAAAAGGTATTAATCTTGACAATGGCGACAAGGTTATATCTCTTGACATAATCTACGGCGTAAGAGAAACGCCCGAAGTAAGGGACGAATACCTAAAGCTGCCTCTTGAGCTACGCAAGCTGCTTGCAAGGGGCGAGACAAGCCTTGACCTTGTGTCCGTAATGTCCGAAAAGCAAATTACACTTAGCGAGGAGACAATCTACAAGCTTGCAAAAAATGAGCAGTTTGTATTTTCAATCACCGAGAGTGGTTATGGTAAAAAAACCTCTGCTTACGAATACAGGGTTACAAGCCGTGGGGGTAAGGGTGTTAAAAACATATCTACCGGCGACAAAAATGGTGGTGTTGTGGCAAGCTTTGTTATAGAGGACAAGGATGATATAATCTTAGTGTCAACCTCTGGCAAGGTTATTAGATGCAGTGCTGCAAGCATTAGCACCTTTGGGCGTAGTGCAAGGGGTGTTAAGATTATGTTTAATGAGGGCGGCGAGGTTGTTTCTTCCGTTACAAAGGTGCTAGGGGATGAGGCTCAGGAGCAAGAAGGCGATGTCTTACAATCTGGCGAGCAGGATATAAACACCGATTCCAAATAGCTTAAATTGATATTTAAAGGCGATGTTTGCAGCTATTTTGCCTCTTGGCTCGGTTTTGTATTTTGTGTGCGGATTTTTAATGATACTGCTTAGCTTTAGCTTTAAAAATTCTGAGGACTTTAATAAGCTGCAATCAGCAATTATAAATAGCATTTTTTATGCGGCAACAACTGGCTGCTTTGCAATTTGTTTGTTTATTTTTTGTAGGCTTGGTTTTGAGCCTGAGGCGGATAACTTTAAGCTGCTACACTATTACGGCGGCTTTAAGCAAAGTGCCGGCATAGAGCATTCATCTGGCTACGGGCAAGCAATTTTTGCCTTGCTGGCAAGTTTTGCAGTTTTTGTTAATGGTTTTAGCGGCTATGGTTTTGGCAGCCAAAAATCACTCGGCAAGCTTTGTAGGCTTGATGTTTTTAACAAGTCTTTAAGCCTTTTTGTAGCTGGGGCTTTTGTGGGGCTAGCTTACTCAAACGACATATTTAATATTTATGTTTTTATTGAGGTTGCATCAATATCTCTTTACTCTATGCTTGCTTTAAGCCCTTGCAAAAAAGCTTTAAATGCAGCATTTAACTATCTTATTGCAGGCTCTGTTGCCTCTTGCTTTTTTGTGCTTGGCATTATTATTTTATACAATCTTTGCGGCTCGCTTAACTTGTCGTCCATCAGCACAAGGCTTGCACTGGGTCTTGGTGCATTTAATCAAAAGCTAGTAATTTTGTGCTATGCTTGCTTTTTACTTGCAGGACTCATTAAGTGCGGCTCTCTTGCATTTTTTGCTTGGCTTACAAACCTCTATCAAAGCCTAAACCCAAAGCAAATGCCTTTTGTTGCGGCAATAGGTAGTAAAATGGGTATCTTTATTATTTATATTTTAACCTATCGCATTTTTAATCCATCATTACTACATATAATAAATCAAATAACCTTACCGATGTATCTGGTAAGTATTTTATCTTTTGCCTGTGCTGCTGTTGCCATGTATTTTGCCTTAAGATTTAACTCCATTCAGGCTGCTCTTGCTGGCTCTAGCATTGTGTATAATTCATTTATTTTGATATTTATTATACTCTGCGGCACGCCTTGGCTTAGCCTTGCATTTGTGCAGATGCTTTGCCATGGCATTATTACATCATTAATTTTTTGGACAATTTCTTCCACCGCTTCAAACAACACTAATTCAATTGTCTTTGAAAGCAAAGCTCAGGTGCAAATTTTCAAATTTTTAATAGTTCTTCTTACCGCTTTGCCACCATCTCCACTTTTTGTGGCTAAGTTTGTGATGTTTAAAATGCTCTATGCGCATCAATTTTATTTAGCCTTTGTTTTGTGTCTTGTTGCAAGTGGTTTTTGCATGCTTATCTATTACAAAATAATTACTCATTGTGTTGCCGTTTATAGCCTTAAGGCTAAGCCTGAGGATGCAAATAACCAACCCCAATTTCAGGCCAAAACTACAACAATCTTTGCAATCGGCATTGTTTTTGCAGGACTATGTCTTTGCTACTATCCATTTGTTATTGAGGCATTGCATAATTTATTTTAAAGTTAATCACCATTTTGTATGAGGCACTTTTTAAAAACCATGCTTTCAATTTTTTATATTTACTTTGTTTTGCTAGGCATATCAAACATCGCCATGGCTAGCGATACATCCTTGCATAAAAGGGTGCATAATCTGTTTATGTGCACTAGGTCGTCGCAAATTAATCTACGCAACGGCCCAGGTAAGCTTTATGTTATTACAGGTGAGGTGCGACTTGCAAACGCCCCCTTGTTTGTAATGCAAGAGGTTGAAGATTGGTATCATATTAAAACAAAAGATGGTCAAGATGGCTGGGTGATGAGTAGTCTTTTAAAAACCAAATCCTCTTGCAAATCTTACATTTTGGGTCCTTTTGCCTTGCGTAAATTGCCAAGGCAGTCCTCTGGATTGTTGTATCAAAGTAATCACGACATACTTGCAAAGGTTATTTACTGCAACAAGGCTTGGTGCAGGGTAAGAATAGGCAAAGCATCTGGCTGGCTACCATCAGCAAATGTTTGGGGCATTTATTAATTGATTGTATTTAATTGTATTGGTATTTGATGTGGCTTATCAAGAGTTTTCTGTGTATTTTTAACAAAATAAAAAGTTTTTAATAATTTTACTTTACAAAAGATAAGAATTTGTTTAAGCTAAGTGTGCTTTTTTGCAAGTGCCTTTGCGGCGATTGCAATTGCTTTTATTGTTATCATAATTTAATTTATCGCACATATAATATATGGCAAATACAAAATCGGCTATTAAGGCTGCAAGACAAAATGAAAAACGCAGAATCGCTAACAAGGCAAAAGTTACCGAGGTTAGAACATATGCTAAAAAAGTTGAGGCTCAACTTGATACAGGCACAAAAGACGATGCTATGAAGGCTTTAAAGGAGTTTGAAAAAATTGGCATGAAGGCGGTTTCCAAAGGCTTGTTTCACATCAACACAATATCCCGCAGAATAAGCAGATTATACGCAAGAATTAAAACAAAATTTGATGCAAAAGTTGCTGCCTAGTTTATTTTAAGCAGTAATAGGGATATCTTGCAGGTAGCACCGCTTTTGATGTAGCATTTAAGTCTTTACACTAAGCAATAAACTAAAAGCTGTATTGTTTATCTTGATTACAGCTTTTTTGCAGCAATATTATACTTGGTTATGTTTATCTTAAGATTATGAGCAAAACTTTACTGCCAAATTTAAGGATTGCCTTTGTTTTTGTTGCGTCCGTTATAGCGGGGCTTTTTTTGCTATTTAAAATTAAAGGTATTTTGCTGCCTTTTATTCTATCTTTTATCTTTGCTTATTGTTTTGACGGCTTGGTTTGCAGGCTTGCAAAAAAAAATATTTCTCGCCAAGTTTCAAGCCTTGTGATTGTACTGGCTTTTTTTGGCTCTGCTTTTGTAGCGGTTTCCCTTCTTGCCCCAGTTTTGTATTCTCAGTTTAAATCTTTGGTTTTAAAATTACCATTTTATATAGAGCAATTTGATACTCGTTTTATACCAAATTTACAAGCAAAGCTTAGCAGTATTAGTGGTAAGGATATTCAGCTTGATGGTCTTAATCAGTCCATAAGGGACAAGCTTAGCCTTTACGCACAAAATTTTGGTGCTAATCTTTTATCTAGCATTGTTGAGTCCGGTAAAAAAATCATTGCATTGGTGTCTATGATTTTTTTAACTCCCATTTTGTGTTTTTACCTCTTGAAGGACTTTAATCATGTTTCGGCAAACTTTGTAAAACTTATACCCAATAGATATAAAGATAGCGTAAGCGGCATCAGTAATGATATAAAAAGTGGTATTTCATCCTATTTAAGCGGGCAGATTTATTTAATATGTATTTTGAGCCTTTTGTACACTACGGGTCTTATGCTTGTAGGTTTGGACTATGCTTTTTTAATTGGTTTTTGCACGGGCTTGTTTGCAATTATACCCTATCTTGGATTTTTTATCTGGCTTGTTGTTGGATGTGTTATTGCTGCCTTTCAGTACGGCGAGCTTGTAATGGTGATTGCAACTTTATCGGTGTTTTTAACGGTTCAGGTTATTGATGCTGCATTTTTAACCCCAACCATAATGAGTAGCAAAATTGGCGTTAATCCTATTTGGATTATTTTTAGCATGTTAATGTTTAGTGTTTTGTTTGGATTTTTTGGTGTATTTTTTGCCATGCCGCTTACGGTTATAACGGCAACTTTAATTAAGTTTGCAACAAAAGTGTATTTTGCAAGCGACTATTATCAAAATCATAAACATTCTGCTTAGTTAGGTTGGTAAAGCTATGAAGTTTTTTCACAATAAAGTAACAAGTCTTACTGCTTTAATTGCCGAGGGAAAGATTAACATTGTGGTTTTAGATGGCGATGAGCTTGGAAAAATCAAAATGCTTGCCAAGCAAATGGAGGAATTTTGCACCGCGAAATATCAGGACATTGAAGTTTGCCGATTTAACATGGAGGAGGTTGGCGACCCAAGACTGATTGAAAGCGAGCTTTTAACCGGCTCAATGTTTTCACAAAAAAAATTACTTCTTTGCACTGGCTTAAAGCCATCAGATTTTGATGCAATATACGGCTTTAACAACTCTGCAGAGCTTAATAATATTGGCATTTTTTGTTTTAGCGAGGGGCTTAAAGCAAAGGGGAAAAAACTTGAGGACTCTCCTAATATAGCGATAATCACATGCTACCCCGACACAGAGCAGGACCTGCAAAGCGTAGCCGCAACCTTTATAAAGCAAAAGGGTTATAGCATTGATGATGATGCTTTGAATTTTGCACTTGCAAACTGCAAAGGTAATAGGGCAAACCTCATGATGGAGCTTGAAAAGCTAACCATTTACTGCATTGAAACCAAGAGTATTGACCTAAGATCCGCTATGGCAATAATTACCGATGGGGTAGAGCAGAATGTTTTTGCCCAAAGCGACGCCTTACTTTGCATGCAAGCCGAGCAGATTGTAAAAACCTTTGCCCGCCTTGAAGCGGCTGCCGAGCCCTTTGCATCAGTTTTGCCATTTGTTAAAAGGGATGCTTTATTTTTGCAAAACTTACTATCTAAGGCAAATGCAAATCAGGTAAGTGCCGAGGAAGAGCTTAAAAGAGAGTCTCAAAAAAATAAATTTTTATTCGTTAAAATGCCAGCCCTTAAGCAACAACTTAACTACTGGACCTTAAAAAAAATTAATGTTTTTTTAAAAGAATTACAAGATACCGAAGTATATACCCGTCAATATTCTAAGGCTGCAAACGAGCTTGTGTTAAATCTTTTTTTAAAATTTTGCCTTTATAAATAAAGCAACTTTCCATGATTTTTCTCTTTCAATGCAATGTTCACTTATTAATTAAAGATTTAATATCTTGAAAAATCCTGATGAAGTATATTTTTTATGCTTGCTATAAGTAAGTGGTCTAAATTTTTACTTAAGAAAATAAAAAGTAAGTATTGCAATAAATACAGAGGATAAGGTGCCTTAGAGGTGCGAATGCTTTCGCAGCTTTGTTTGTTTTTAAAATGCCTTAACATCCTTAGTCTCAAGCCGTATCACAGCCCTTTTTATAAGGAAATAGACTAATAAAAACCAAATACTCTTGTATTATTCTAGTAATACACTATATAATAGAGTAACAAGTATTATTAATTTGTGCTACAAGATATGGAAAATTTTACCGATAAGTTAACTTCTATTATTGAGGAGTCCAGTGTTGTTGCAATGTCGCAGCAACATCAAAAAATAATGCCGGAGCATATACTGTTGGCAATGCTTAGCGATGGCGACAATATTGTCCGTAATTTAGTGACTATAGCTGGGGGTAATGCAAGTCTTTTGGAGGCAAAAACAAGGGATGAAATTGCAAAATTGCCTCAGGTTAGTGGCTCTGGCAGTGGCACGCCGTCCTTGTCGCAAGAGGCTGGTGGATTAATATCCGAGGCAAAAAACTTAGCAAAAGCAGCAGGAGATAGCTTTGTGACAACCGAGAGGTTTTTTGAGGCAATGATTAGTGCACCAAATTCTAGGGTATCGGCATTAATACAATCCTGTGGTATAGCTATAAATGCACTACGCAAGGCAATTAACGAGATAAGGGCGGACAAGCCTGCAACTTCAAAGCAGGCAGAGCAGAGCTATCAGTCGTTACAAAAGTATGCAAAAAATTTAACCGAGCTTGCAAAAAAAGGCAAGATTGATGCCATTATCGGCAGGGACGAGGAGATTAGAAGAACCATGCAGATACTCTCCCGCAGAACAAAAAATAATCCGGTGCTAATAGGCGAGCCGGGTGTGGGTAAAACTGCAATAGCTGAGGGGCTTGCAATGAGAATTGTTAACGGCGATGTGCCAGAGGGGCTTAAAAACAAGCAAGTCTACGAGCTTGACATGGGGGCGGTTATTGCCGGTGCAAAGTACAGGGGTGAGTTTGAGGAACGCTTTAAGGCAATTATCAACGAGGCTGAAAAAAGCAGTGGCAATCTAATACTATTTATTGACGAGATGCATACAATAATGGGTGCTGGGGCGGCTGGGGGTGCCATGGATGCCTCAAACCTTTTAAAGCCTGCCTTGGCAAGGGGGCTAATTAAGTGTATTGGAGCAACAACCTTGGATGAATACCGCCAGCATATCGAGAAAGATCCTGCTATGGCAAGGAGGTTTCAGGCTGTTTATGTAGGCGAACCAAACGAGGAGGAGGCAATATCTATACTAAGAGGAATAAAAGAAAAATACGAGCTGCACCACGGCGTAAAACTTAGCGACAACGCCATTATTGCTGCCGTTAAGATGTCAATTAGATACATCACGGACAGATTTTTGCCAGACAAGGCAATTGACCTAATAGACGAGGCGGCAAGTAGGCTTAAAATGCAGATAGACTCAAAACCTGAACCAATTGAAAAGTTTGAAAGAAGAATAATGCAATTAAAAATTGAAAGAGAAGCTTTAAGAAAAGAAACAGACGAAGGCTCCATCGCCCGTCTTGCAAAAATTGAGGAAGAGCTTAAAAAACTTGAATCCGACTGCCTTGACCTTACAAATAGATGGAAGGGCGAGAAGACAAAAATTGAAAGAATAAAAAAGCTTAAAAACAAGGTGGACGAGCTGCAAAAAGAGCTTGAAGTATCGCAAAGAGCAGGTAATTTGGCAAGAGCAGGGCAGATTGCTTACGGTGACTTACCAAAAATTAAAAAAGAGATTGCCGACATGGAAGGCGGCAGCGAGGGAACCATGCTAAGAGAGGTTGTAACGGCAGATGATATATCAAGCGTTGTGGCAAAAATTACAGGCATTCCGCTTGATAAAATGATGCAGGGTGAAAAACAAAAGCTTTTAACCGTTGAAAACAAAATAAGAGAAAGAGTGGTGGGGCAGGATAAGGCAATAGCCTCGGTTGCAAATGCAATCCGTAGGTCAAGAGCTGGAATATCTGAGGAACATAGACCAATGGGTAGCTTTTTGTTTTTAGGACCAACTGGGGTTGGTAAAACAGAGCTAACCAAGGCACTGGCCGAGTTTTTGTTTGATGACGAAAAAGCAATGCTAAGAATTGACATGAGCGAATACATGGAAAAGCACGCCGTAGCAAGATTAGTTGGGGCACCTCCCGGCTATGTAGGCTACGAGCAAGGCGGCGAGCTTACCGAGGCAGTTAGACGCAGGCCTTATCAAGTGATACTCTTTGACGAGGTAGAAAAGGCTCATAAAGATATTTTTAACATACTACTTCAAGTGCTTGATGACGGCAGGCTTACGGACGGGCAGGGTAGAACCGTGAACTTTTCAAACACAATTATCATTATGACATCAAACCTTGGGGCGGAGTATATCAACAACGAGGATTCTGGCTCAAACTTTGCAAAGATGAAGGAGCTTGTTTTAATGCAGGTAAAAACCTTCTTTAGGCCAGAGTTTATCAATCGTATTGACGAGGTGATATTTTTTAACCGCCTGTCAAGAGAGTTTATGGACGGCATTGTTGCAATTCAGCTAAAAAACTTGCAAAAACGCTTGCTTGCTAAGGGTATTGAAATTGACTTTGATAAAAGCCTTACAAGCTACCTTGCCGACGAGGGTTTTGACCCAGTGTTTGGTGCAAGACCTTTAAAGAGGGTGATACAGGATAAGATTCAAAACCAGCTTGCAAACTTTATTCTCTCGGGCAAGGTTAAGGAGCATTCCAAAATCAAGGCAATTTTTGAGGCTTTAAGCACCCCACCAAGTCAGCAAAGTAAAGAAAGCGATGAACCAGAGGATGAATTTACAAACGACAAAATCGCAGGTAAAGTAAGATTTTTGGTCAAAGGATAGGTTTAAATGTATTTTTCTGCTTTTTTGTAATACAATATAAAATAATTGACAATCTAAGGAGCTGCTATTACATTTTTATCAATTACAATAAACAATTATTTATTTTTATTAATTATATACTATGAACAACGATAACAGAAACAAAGAAGTAAAGCAACTATTAGTAGGTGCAAATTCTGCGGAGTCAAATCCTTATGCTAATTTAATTTTATCTTACCTGCCAGAAGGTGCAAGTATTACAAGTTGTGGATCTGATGGTGTTATTTCATTTAACTACTGTAATGCAACTTACATTGGTAAATGCAACGAAAACGGCATGCCAATTGGTAAATGGAAACGAAAAGAAGGCGAAAAGACAGAGTTAGTTGAGTTTTATGAAAATTACACACAAGACAATAAACAATACACAAATGTATTTGTTGTGCAGGTTAATTCATTTTTTAAGCTATTTGTTAATCCTAAAGTTGTTTTAGGGACTTATACATTTTCAAATGGCGCAAAATACGAAGGAGAGTGGAAAGATGGCAAAGTGCATGGAGAAGGGACTTATACATTTTTAGATGGCGCAAAATACGAAGGAGAGTGGAAAGATGGCAAAGGGCATGGAGAAGGAATTTATACAGACATAGATGGTTATTCATATTTTATTGAAAACATAGAAAACCACGGTAGTGTATTTACAACCACCTCATCATCGGAAGAGAGACGAAAATATTTAAATGACCTTGTCAACCAAAATGAAAGTGGTGTTGTAAAATATAAAAGATATGAAGATGCTAAAAAAGCATATGAAGAGCTTAAGCAAGGTAAAATACAAAACTTAAATCAAACACTTAATTCTAGCCATGCTAGCCAAAACAACCTTCAGTTGCAACAACGCCAAGCTAGTGATAACGCAAAAGGGAAGGGAGAACCTTCTTTATTACAGAACGGAAGGTTAGGTTTAAGTGATACTGAAATGTTAAATCAATCTGATATTGAAATACAGATGGACCCTCTAGGGGCAACCGACAATTCTACCAAGCAAAATAAATATCTAGCACAATCCCAGTCTAATCAAAAGTTATTACAGCAATCTCCGTTTGGTCAAAGATAATACCGTTCAAAGATGAGGAATTAGAATTTGGATTTTAGTTAAAAATTTTAGCTAAAATAAGGCGGGTCCCTGCATTGCGGAGGGTCTGGGCTTTATGCTTGCATATGGATACTTGCAGATGGGCGGGCGCAAGTGGCTTGGTGCGTGTATTAAAGATTTACCCTTCTGTCGCTTGGTTCAAAGCTTAAAGGCGAGAGCCTTGTGCCGGGGGCGGACTGTCTGCGTTTGTATTCTGATGTCAAAAGAAGTTTTTGCACCTTACTTACAATTTCATTTAAATCTGCAATATTTTTAAAAGCCTCTAAGCTGCTAAGTGTGTTAGCGGTTTGTTTTAGGCTAAGTCTTTGTTCTACAAGGCAATATAAAATTTTATCTAAAAGGGGGTAGTCGGGCAGGGAGTCGCTGTCCTTTTGCCCATCCCTAAGCTCGGCACTTGGTGCCTTGGTAAGTAGGCTTTGATTAATAATATTAAGCTCTTTACATTCCATAAAATCAAGTATATTGTTGTTTCGCCACCTTGCAACATCAAAAACCTCTGTTTTGTACAGGTCTTTAATTGGATTATATGCCCCGCACATATCGCCATAAAGTGTGCAGTAGCCAGTTGCAATCTCGCTTTTGTTGCCTGTTGTTAAAAGTAAAGAACCATCAGAGTTTGAAATTGCCATAAGTATATTACCCCTTATTCTTGCTTGTGTGTTTTCCATTGCAAGTGGGGACAAGCTTGGTAAAAGCCCGTTATAAGCTAGACGGAGGTTGTCTATGCTTATTACATCAAGCTCTATTTTTAGCTTTTTGGCTAGGTCTTTAGCATCCTCAAAACTTTGCTTTGTTGTAAAAACCGATGGCATAAAAATGCCTTTAACATTGCCGCTACCAAAGGCATCGCTTGCAATTGCTGCAACAAGGGCGGAGTCTATGCCGCCCGAAAGCCCTATTAAAACCTTGTTAAAGCCGTTTTGATTTACATATTCTTTTAGTCCAAAAACAAGGGCCTTGTAGACATCGTAGATATTAAAATCATTAACATTATAGGCTTGTGGGTTAATATTCTCAAATTTAAGTTCGTCCTTGCTAGCTAAGCATAGTGTATTGTTTTGATAATTTAGTGCAAAAACATCCTGCGTAAAAGCATGTTTGTAAATTTGCATGCCGTCTTTGCCGTTGCAAGTAAAACTTTTGCCGTCAAACAAAATGCCGTCCTGCGCTAGCACTTGGTTAAGATAGATTATTGGCTTGTTTAGCTGAGCTGTTCTTTGCAAGGTGGTTTGCAGCCTTGCGTAAAGCTTTTGAGTGTTATAGGGCGAGGCGTTAACCACTATAACAAAATCTGGGTTTTGCTTTGCAAGTTTTTGATAGTAATTAGCATGCCAAAAATCCTCGCAAATTGCAAGTCCAATTTTTAGCCCCTTGTGGGTAAAGTATAAATTATCGTTAATGCCTTGTGTAAAGTAGCGATGCTCGTCAAAAACCTCGCCCTTTGCAAGGTTCTCCTTGCGTAGCACAAATGCAATCTCACCATTTTTTATCACATAGCAGGTATTGTAAAGATTGCCATTATCAACCTCAAAACTTGGCAAAATTAAACATGTATCCTTGTTTTTGCTTGCCTCAATAATGTCATCAAGGCATGTTTGATGCCTTTGTAAAAAATCATCACTAAAAAGCAAATCCTTTGGCGTGTAGCCGCTAAGGCAAAGCTCGGTAAAAACAACAAGATCCGCCCCCTCTGCCGCGTTCTGATTGTATTGCTTAATTATATATTCCTTGTTAAGCTCCAAGTTAGATAGCTTAGGTTTAAATTGCTCGCAGGTAATCTTCATGTGTTAAAAATGATGGTTCTTAACATACCTTTAACATTAGCACGGTTGGCAGGATGACTTGCATAATCTTTTTTTAATAAAGGCTTCCTCTTTTCAAATTTTTTTACAAATTTAAGCCCTTCTCTCTTTTTCATCCTTTGTTTTAACAAGATAAATATTTTTTTTTGATTAAGATTAATTTTTAATGAATAACCGTGCCAGCAAAATATAAAGCAGATTTTTTAAAAGTAAAGAAAAAATGCTTGACAAATAATTTTATTTCTAGACTAAAGTTGTCTCTTCTTAATTTCCCTATACAAAACAACGCACAAATCTTTATCTAGTATAATGGTTTTGATTCTCCTATGCGAGTTATGATCGTCTATTATTTTTAGATTGCCCAATTTATATGATGTAAGAAATAACATAAATTTCTTATCTTTCATTTTTTCTTGAATCAATTTCTTTAATTCTTTTGTAAAATTCGTATAATCTTCCTGAACATTATAATCGCCCTCTGCACTCTGTACAAAATATTCTTCATAAAATTTAATAAAATCATTTAATGATTCTGATAATAATATCTCTTCAATATAATCAATAGGTGTGTAGTTGTTATATTCCCTTTTGTTAACTTGATCCTCTAGCTTTTGGTTTTGTTCTTTCAATCTTTTAAGTTCAGATTCTTTATGCTCAATTGTATTTTGATAGCTTATTTTATTAGAACTTATTATATCGATATGATTTTGTAATTGTTGTCTTAAAGAATCCCTTTCGAGTTCTAACGTTTTATGTAAACTTCTGATTTTTTGGCTTTCTTCCATTGTGAGTAACTCTGCGTTTTCAATCTTTTTCTTAATTGATTTTAACTTCGAAAGTTCCTCTGAATGTTTTTGATAAATGGTTTTTGCAATTATTGGATATAATACGTAAGTTGTGAAAAATGTCATTATAAAAGGAAGTATGATGCTGTATATAGCAAGATACCAATGATATGTTAGCTTTGTATTAATCCAAGAATTGAAACACAGAATTGATGAAAATTTACCATTTAAACATGTTGTATATCCGTAATAACTACGCAAAACATCTAATGTTGCAATATGTCCTGTAACAATTAGAACAAAATCAAAGTTTATAAAGAACCACCAAAGACAGAAGATCCCGAAAAATGGATTAGTAACACGTTCATAAAGTGTAGCCTTTATATCTCTTACTACATTATCCATATTTTATTAAACAAATTCTACCCCCTTACATTTTTTGGGTCATTGCCATGGCTGTCTTTCGATGCTATTTTACCATCCTTATTGTGAATAAAAAGCTCTGTTTTTTGATTAATGGAAATTTGCCTTGTTAACTTTACTGCCTCTTGTTTAGTTTGTGTGTGAACGCTAACTCGCTTTGCGTTTGGACGCTTACCGTCCCAACCACCGTTTGGATTTGGTACTACATGATGACTATTATTAGATTTTTTACTCATAGAATTTACATTAATTTTGACAATACATTAGACCAATTTCGAAAGCGATGAAACAATTAGAGAAAATCAAGCCCAAAGCTCACTTTCACAAGAGGTCTATTGTTTATATAATCTCTAATTCCTCATTTTCAAGTCTAATTGAAATATTATTCCCGCAAATAAATCAATAAAATTAAGGGTCATATGTTACAGAGTAATTTTTTGTGCAGATATTTAAGCAATTAAAAACCACATCCTACAAAGAGTTAGGGTCCCAAAGCTCAAAGGGTTTGGCGTTTGCATTTTTGCAATTTTTAGGTTCGATGATTGCAAAATTTGCCTTGTATGATTTTGTCTTGCTTGACACAATTCTAAACTTACTAAGACTAACAACAGGTAGGCGTAGCAGGGTGGATTTTGTCTTGGTAATTTCGGCAGGCAGTTCATTGGTTTTGTGGTGCATCCAGTGCAGCCACTCGGCAGAGATTTTACTTGCTTCGGGTATGCCTTTGTAAAGGCAGATTCTTTTGCTTTGCCCCCAGTAGTTTTTTTTACTCAAAACAAAATACTTGTTGCCAAAAACATCCTTACCAACAAGCTTGCCAAACAAAAAGCAATCAATACTTGTTAGTATTTTTGCAAACAGATAGGGTTTAATGAGGTCTTTTGCCATAAAACTTTAAATTAATTTATTTTGCGGTTTGTTTTTTAATTTGTGCCTGAGCCACGGCAAGCCTTGCAACTGGCACTCTGTAAGGCGAGCAGGACACATAATCAAAGCCAAGATTTACACAAAACGCAATAGATTTTGCCTCGCCGCCGTGCTCCCCGCAAATACCAAGTTTAATTTTTTGCTTAACGCCCCTTGCAAGCTCGGCTGATAGGTTAATTAACTTACCCACGCCCTTTGTGTCAAGCACTTGGAATGGGTCGTTTTCCAATATACCCGTAGATATGTAATCCGGTATAAAGGTGCCGGAGTCGTCCCTTGACAAGGCAAGAGTTGTTTGGGTTAAGTCGTTTGTGCCGTAGCTAAAGTAGTCCGCAACTTTTGCTATTCCATCCGCAATTAGGGCTGCTCTTGGGGTTTCAATCATTGTGCCTACTTGGTAGTCAATGTTAATGCCTCTTTTTGCTATAACGGCGGAGGCGGTTTGCTTAACAAGGTTTATTAGTTTTTCAAGCTCGGTTTCGTCAATGGTTAGTGGTATCATTACCTCGGTTACTGGTTTAAAACCTGCTTGTACTGAGTCGCAAGCTGCTTCAAATATCGCCCTTGCCTGCATAGCGTATATTTCTGGGTATGTAATGCCAAGCCTGCAACCCCTGTGCCCTAGCATTGGGTTTTGCTCGTGCAAAGAAGAAACTCTTTCCTCAACCTTTGCAAGGCTAATGTTAAGCTCTTTTGCAAGCTCTTGCATTTCCTCTGTTTTTTGCGGTAAAAACTCGTGCAAAGGAGGGTCTAAAAGCCTGATGTTGACAGGTAGACCGCTCATCACTTCAAAAATTTCGGTAAAATCTTTTTGCTGATAAGGCAGGATTGATTCAAGTGCTTTTTCACGCTCCTCCTTGCTTGTGGAGAGTATCATCTTTCGGAAGTTAAAGATACGATTTTTTTCAAAAAACATATGTTCCGTCCTGCAAAGACCTATGCCTTTTGCACCAAAGTCCGCAGCTACTTTTGCATCAAGAGTTGTTTCGGCGTTGGTTCGTACCTTTGTGTTGTTAAATTCATCCGCCCAGTCCAAGAGGGTTTTAAATTCAACAAAAAGCTCAGGGTCGATTGTTTCAACCGAGCCAAGGAATATCTCACCGCTTGTGCCGTCAATGGTTATTTCATCGCCCTCTTTAACAGTTATGCCGTTTTTTGATGTAAAATTACCAGCTTTGTAGTTGATGTTTAAGCCGCTAGCACCACTAACACAGGTTTTACCCATGCCCCTTGCAACAACTGCTGCATGGCTTGTCATGCCACCCCTTGCTGTTAGTACGCCGGCAGATAGGTTCATGCCCTCAATGTCTTCTGGGCTTGTTTCGTTACGCACTAGTATCACGCTAATGCCTTTTGAATGATAATCCTTCACCTTATCTTGGCTTAAGGCAACAACGCCAAATGCTGCACCGGGGGATGCAGGCAGGCCTTTGTCAATCAATGTTTTTTTTGCCTTAGGATTGATGGACTTGTGTAGTAATGAGTTAAGCGAGTTTGCGTCAACGCGTAAAAGTGCAACCTCTTTACTAATTAAGCCCTCATTTACCATGTCAACAGCTATTTTTACAGCTGCTTTTGCGGTTCTTTTACCGCTACGGGTTTGTAGGATGTAAAGTTTGCCGTTTTCAATGGTAAACTCAATATCCTGCATATCTTTGTAAATAAGCTCCAGTTTTTTGGAAAGTGCCAAAAACTGATTATAAACCTCAGGCATTACAATCTGCATTGTTTTGTTTTTAGATTCCTCCTCTATTACGGACTCTGCGTTAATAGGGCTTGGAGTCCTAATGCCGGCAACAACATCTTCGCCCTGTGCGTTAATTAAAAACTCACCGTAAAGATAATTTTGCCCATTTGATGGGTTGCGAGTAAAGGCAACACCGGTAGCTGATAAATCGTTTAAGTTACCAAAAACCATGGATTGAATATTAACTGCAGTGCCTATTGCATCTGGTATGCCATTAATTGAGCGGTAGTAGATTGCCCTATCGCTGTTCCACGACCTAAAAACGGCTTCCGCAGCACCAAGCAATTGCTCGTAAACATCCTGAGGAAAGTTTTTACCCATTTTTGCCTTAAAGATTGACTTAAACTCGCTAACAACATCTGTAATGTCGTCCGCCGAGAGGTCGGAGTCGTTAATTACGCTTTTAATATGCTTTTTATGCTCTATTATTTCGTCAAACAATGAATGGTCAATATCGCAAACAACATTGGAATACATCTGTATAAATCTGCGGTAGGAGTCCATTGCAAATCTTTTGTTTGATGTTATTTTTTCAAGCCCCTTAACTGACTCGTCATTTAGTCCAAGATTTAAAATAGTATCCATCATACCAGGCATTGATATTGCAGCACCAGACCTAACGGACACAAGTAAAGGATTGGAATTTGAACCAAAACCCTTGCCAGTTTTGTCCTCAATAAACTTTACGCCTTCTTTTAACTTTGCCACAAGAGCGTCACTCATTTTTTTGCCGTTGCTGTAATAGTTTTGGCACTCGTTTGTAGGCACTGTAAAGCCAGGAGGCACCGGGAAGCCGTCCTTGCACATCTGTGCCAAGTTTGCACCTTTGCCGCCAAGCAGGGGCTTCATTGATGCATCGCCGTCCGAAGTTTCAAGGGAAAATCTGTAAATTTTGCACTCAGCCATATATCAAAAACAAAAACTTAAACTATATATCTAATTAGTAAAAAAAATTTTTATAATTGTAAATGTTTTTTTCAAAAATCATATCTAGGCTCGCAAAAAAGCATTTTGTGGATTTTGCAATCTATTCACTAAGTTCAAATGTTACATCTATGTCAATTACATCGCTAACTCTTTTGCCGTATTCATCGGTTGCAGGAAAAAAGCTCCAATCGTTTTTAACCACAAGCAAAGCCTCGTTGTCCAGTATTGAGTATCCGCTAGATTGAACTATTCTTACCCCGTTAACATCACCGCTTGGTAAAACTGTAAGCCTTATGCTTACAACGCCTTCCATGCCTTTAATTTCGGCTTCAATAGGGTAGATTGGTGCTGGGGAAGCTGGGTTTTTTGTTGCTCTGCGAGGCTCAACACGCATTTTTGCAAGAGCCGCCTCTCTTTCTCTTTGGGTTAGTGCGTCGGCTATTCTGCGTTTTTCCGCCTCTGCGGCAGCCGCTCTTCTTTGTCTTTCGGCTTTAATCTCGGCATCCATTTTTGCAATATCGGCAGAGTAGTCAACCTGCCCGCCATTCACCTCGCCCCTGTCAACAGATATGTCTGCACCTTTTTGTTTAAGAGTAATATTGTAATTTTTAACGCTGCTCTTAATTGCCTCGTCGCCACCCTGTGCGTAAATTTGTTTAAGCCTGTCTTTAATTTCCTTAAATTTGTAGCTTGCCTGCTTAAAGCTTGGGCTTCCAGAGCTAAAGCTGTTTTGACTACGATTTTGCACCTTGTAATCATTAGGATTGTAATTTGCACTTGGCAGATTATATTTTTTATCATCCATAAATGCCTTGTCGGACCTTGAATTAACGCTTGCTTTTGTATTGTATTGTGCCTCGTTAAATTGTTTTTGCTCGTCTGCAAATTCAGTATCCGAGCGGTTGTTGATTTTAACATTTTGATTATATTTTGCACTTTGAAAATTTGTACTCTCAGTTTGTGCATTTTGCACCTTTTGCGGAATGTTAACATTATATTTTATGCCTGCAAAATTGACATCTTTTTGTACAACTTGTGCCTCCTTACGAGATGGTAACTGAGGGGTGTTATTGTATTTGGTTTCACTAAAATCTTCATTATCAACCTTGTAGCTTGGGGTGTGTGGCTTTTGAGGGATTGGTTCACTTTGTTTTTGCGGAGCTTTTTTTTGGGGATGTTTTATCGGTTTGTGCTTTTGTGGCTTTGGTTGTGGTATTGGTTGCGGCTGTGGCTCTTGGGGGATTGGTTTTTCTTCCTCTTTTTTTATATCTTCTATTATTGAATCAATTGAAATATTGACCACTATATCCTTTACCGGCTGTGGTGTAGGTGGTGGATTTTTTGCTTTTTGCCTGCTGTAAAAAATTATTAGTAAAGTCATTAAAATTACCGCTAAAGGGCTGCCAGTGGCAAATGATGTAAGGTATCTTTTGATGTAATCTTTATAAGTATAATGCAACACAGGTTAATTATAATAAAGATAACCACTACATATATAAAATTTTGCCCTAAAAAATTCTTTAACAAAAGTTTTTTTATTTACCTTAGTCTTTTTTGTAAAAAATTTTGCCATTTAAATTATTAGTATTGCAATACTTAATTTTTTATAAAAAATCCAAACATAACCCATAATTCAAATTCCAAAAGATTTTAGAACGAATCAAAGGAATTATCAACTTACAAAAATACAAGATTGCAAATTACAAAACCTGCCTTAAAAAAGGAGCGCAGCAAGCCACGCTCCGAAACAGCTTTTAAAGGAGGTATATAAGTTATATAACAAAAAAGGCTTGTTGTCAACAAACAAATACAAAAAAGAATTAATCACTAACAATAAACAGATTGTATAGATAAAACAATTGGTTACGATGTAAATATTTTTGGTTGCTAATTTGGTTGATTGTGTATAATTAGGTAAGGCTATAGAAAAATAAAAAATTACTTGCAATTTGCAAAATATTAGTTAAAAATACTAGTCTATTGTTTAGCAAAATTGGCTACGGCTTGTGTTATGCTAATGCGTTTTGGTGGCATAATGCCAATAAAACACTATTATGAGTGCTTTTGTTTATAAAATATATGAAGGTTAAAAAGTATAAATTAAAAAATAAATCTGCTGCAAAAAAAAGGTTTAAATTTACCGCAAGTGGCAAGGTAAAAATTACTCAAGCAAACAAACAACACAACCTTCGTAAAAGATCTAACAGGCAAATTAGAGAGCACAGAGGCACAACAGTTGCTTGTGCTGGGGATGAAAAATTGATTAAAAAATACTTGCACAACTAATCAATACAAAATATATTAATGCTAATTTAATTTTTTATTATAACGATTTATGGCTAGAGTAAAAAGAGGGACTATGACAAGAAAAAGTCATTCCAATATCCTAAAACAAGCAAAAGGTTTTAGAGGTAGAGCAAAAAATTGTTTTAGAACCGCAGTTAGAAAGACCCAAAAAGCAATGCAATATGCTTACATTGGTCGTAAAATTAAAAAGAGAGACTTTAGAGGTATGTGGATTATAAGAATCAATGCCGCTGTAAGAGAGCATGGTCTTAAATATTCAACTTTTATGGCAGGCTTAAAAAAAGCTAATATTGAAATTGACAGAAAAAACCTTGCAAGAATAGCAGCTGAGGAACCTGCAGCTTTTGCAAGTATTGTTGAAAAAGTAAAATCTGTAGCCTAATTAACATTTTTATCTTAAAATTATTATGAGAACCTTTTACACAGAAAAGTTTGAAGCAGAACAAATTGCTCAAATTAAAGCAAAAAAAAATATACCTGACCTAAAACCGGGTGCTCAAGTAAAAATTGGTTACTCTATCGTTGAGGACCAAAATACAAGAACCCAATATTTTGAGGGCACTTGCATAGCGGTTAACAATAAGGGTATTGCAACATCAATTGTTGTTCGTAAACTGAGTGTTGGTAAATTTGGTATTGAAAGAACCTTTAAAATATACTCACCACTAGTTGCATCTATCGAAATTATAAGATACGGTATAGTAAGAAGAGCAAAACTTTACTACCTATCAAAAAGAATCGGTAAGTCTGCAAAACTACAGGAGGATTTTGCTTATCTTGCAAAAAAAAAGGACTAATCTAATCTCTCCCTTAAAATCTTGCTTTTTTTGTTAAAAAAAGCATAATATCGCAAACCAAATGCCCTTACCATTTGCACTAGCCTCATCATATGGTTTTAATGGAGTATTATTACCTTTTTGAGTTATCTAAATTGAGGTATCTAAAAAACCTACCTGTCATCCAGTTCCAAAGCTAATCCATGTCCAATCAAAGGGTCGGTTGACCTATATCATTTTGATTGTTTATATTGATGCAATGTAACAATGGGATATCTATCCAAGATAGATTGCATCATTTAAAGATTTGCTGGATGGTTAGCTTTGCAAAAAGATTAGTCATTGCCTGATGCCTCATACAAGGAAATAGATATTTGATTTGCTATAAATATTACCTTTAACCATGCCCTTGTCCTTGGCTAAAAAACCCAGGAATTGCCATGTCAAGCATAGATTGTTTAACATTAAGAGTTGGGCCAATGGCAAGTTCGTTAAACAACTGAGATCCTCCGGCAATTTTTACCATTGCTAACTTGTCAAAGTTGTCTAAAACGGACTTTAGGTCATCTAAATTACCATGAATTAATTCGTTAAACATATCCATTATAGACCTGTCGGTTAATATGCCACCGTCCAGTGCGTTAAAAAAATCAGAAAAAGCTCTGTCCATACCTGACCCAGAAGCTGCGGTTGAAGAAGATTGCATTCTTTGATGTTGCGACATCATCTCGGCCGTCATTGCTGATTGCATTGCCATATCGCTTGCACTTGGTCCCCCAGCATCCGCCATATCTTAATTTAATAATATTTATCGTGAAAATCCATTTTTTAAATCACCCTCCTGAGTGTCGCCGCTACCAGAGCCCCTTTTAAAATTGCTACCGGGTTTTACCTTTCCACCCATTTTTGCGATATTAGAATTTTGCGATATTTGCAACTGATTTGATAAAATTGCCTGAATTAGCTTTTGAAAATTTTTATTTTGCACCCTGTTTTTTAAATCATCAATTGCACCTTCGCTCATGTTTGATATTTCGCCAAAGAGCTCGTAAAGTAGCTTCATGTTTTCTGGGTCTTGCCATTTTGAGTCTTGTAGATCAAAATCTTCATTAAATAGCTCACTATCCGAAACCGCAACTAAATAATCCAAACCCTGCAAAACATCCTGTATCATTGTAGCGGATACATCTTCTCCATTGGCTATTCTGCCTTGTATAGCATCAAGTATCAATGATTTAATGTTAAGAATCTGTCTTTGACCTTTGTCATTTTTTGCATCATTAGCAATTTCATTTTTTAGCTGAGTCATAAACTCAGCCGGCAATCTGCGATCATAACCGCTATCTTGATTTGCAAACTGCTCAGACTTTGTTTTTTGCAAATGTTTTTTGTATAATTCACGCAATGCATCCTCAAAGCTTGGTTGATTGTCATACTTTTGACTTTTGTAATCAACGGACATAAAGCTTGAAAGTTAAAAATTACACCAAACTCAATTTAAAATTATAGTTAAAGAACCTTATTAAAACTTCTAGGTGCTAAAGAGTTTTTAAATTTTAATCATCAATATATTTCTATTTGATATAAGTATTTTATAAGCGAAACAGAGTTTAGTCAAGGTTTATTTTGCGATGCGGCTTGCGGCAAGTAATGCTAAGCTAGTTAATCAATAATACTTAGCATTACTACTTTATTAATGCATAGAGCCTGTTTGCTTTGTCTCTTTGTATCTCGTGGCTTACAATGCGTGCATCGCCTCCAAGGGCAAAATTTTTACCAAGCCATTTTTTGCAGTATTCAAAGTTTGGGTCAAAGCGTTCCCTCTGAGTATCTGGGTTAAAAATTCTAAAATAAGGTGCGGCATCGTATCCGCTGCCAAAAACCCATTGCCACGAAAAAGGATTTACCGCGGGGCAAGCATCAACTAAAGTATCCCAAAAGTACTCTTCACCAGCTCTCCAGTTAATCAACAGGTCCTTAACCAAAAAAGATGCACTTATCATACGCACTCTATTGTGCATTTGCCCAGTTGCATACAGCTCTTTCATGCCGGCATCTACAATTTCAAAGCCAGTTACGCCCTTTTGCCAAGCTTTTAAGTGCTCAAAGTTTTGTTCCCATCTAAAAGTCGCAAAGTTTTGCCTTAGTTCTTGGTTTTGTAGATGGTCGTTTGCAAAGGCAACATGGCAGGCAAATTCTCGCCAGCCAAGCTCCGCTAGGTATTGGTCGGATGTTTTGTCGCTTTGCATAACTCTGTTAAACACCTCTCTAACGCTCACAAATCCAAATCTAACATATGGTGATAAATTAGAGCAGCCCTTTATGTAAGTTAAGTTGCGATTTTCTTTGTAATCTTGAAGTTTGTTTTCAATAAAATCTTCAATCTTAGCATTTAACTCGGCATAGTCAAAGCTCCAGTAAGAGGCAAGAGTTTTGTGCCAATTACCCTGATTAACCGGCAAGAGTTCAAGCGTGTCAAGGTTTTGATGGTTTTTAAGATTCTCGCCTTCAATGTGTGCGTGATTTATAGAGGCTTTATCAGGAGCCGCAATTGTATTGCCTATTGCATGTTGGCTTTTAAGGCAAGCCTTCCAAAATGGGGTAAAAACTTTAAAATCTTCGCCGCTACCAGTTTTAATCAAGCCGTATTCAAATAATGTTTGAGCTTTGTAGTTACAACATTCCAAATTTTTGCTTTGCCGAGCCTTTGCTAATGCTGCTTCAATTTTAACTCTGTGATGCTTTATATAGGGGCGGTTGTAAAAAATGGCGTCAAACCCATGTTGGATAAAAAGTGTGGATATTAAGGTATCAATGTCCAAATTAAAAATATAGAGTTCAATATCAAGCCTTGCCTTAAGCTCCGCCGCAAAAGCTTTAAGGCAATGATGTAAAAAAACCTTAGCTGCCCCGCCAAGCTCTCTGCCAGTGTAGTTAGATTGATAATTGTATATCACTGCAAGCTCGGCACCACTTTGTCCGCAAAGTTTTATAGCCTCGCTAAGGGCAGGATTGTCGCTAAGCCTTAGGTCGTCGCCAATTAAAACAAATGCTTTTTTAAACATAAACAACCTTATAAATAAATTAAATAAAAATTACAGACTATCTTTTTTCGTTTTTTGCAAGATTGCCCCGCCCAAGTTTAAACATTAAAAAGGATACTGAGCCAAGATTTACTCTTGGACTATATATCTTGCCGTCAATGCGGTAGGATAGTCCTAGGGGTCCGTCTCTTCTAAACAGTGACAAACCCTGAACAACAAGCCCTATTACCTTTGTATCGCTTGCTTTTTGAACTATGGAAGGAGTGTATTTTAAGTCCGCCCTTATGTCAAGATTTTGCATGTTTAAGTTGCCATTGATAAAAATGTTATGCAGATTGTTGCTAAGATTTATAGAGTTGATGTTTATTATGTGATCCTTAGCAAAAATGGGAACGCTTAAGTCTATCTTGCCACTGAGGTTTTCAAGCTCAGTGTCCTCAGCTTTAAAGCTAAGATTTTTAATGTTAAGATTTGCATCTAAGTAGCTACGATTTGTTTTGTTGCTGCTTACAATTAAGCCAGAACCATTTATGTTGCCACTTCTTATGTTTTGCAGTCCAAGTGCTGCACCAAAATCTTTTAAGCTTGCAATTTCAAGGTTAAAATTGCCACCGTCTTCAAGCTTTTCTTTTGCATTGTAGGTTGCATTGATAATGTTAGACCTAAGTTTTAAGGAGTCAATACTGCGAATAATTTGATATTCAACTTCCTGATTATCCTCCTCTTTTGAACTTGCATTACCATAGCCATCAACAACATATGCTTGGCTTGTTTTAATATCAATGCTTAAAGCTTGCTTTGTGTCGTTAAATAAATTAAGCTCGTCAATTTGTAGATGCAGGTTTGGCATTTTAAAATTTGCAAAATTAAGTTCGGCTTTATTTACATCCTTAGTACTTCGGTTAAAAATGTTTGATATATCTTGGGTTGCGGATGTTAAATCAAGTCGCTCGCCCTTAATGTCAACAGAATGTTCCATTGTATTAAAACTAAGGCTAAATTTGTTAAGTTTTGTCGCAATGTCAAAATTAATGTAATCCATGATGTTTTGTTTGTTAAAAATCATTCTTGCAAAAGCAATGTTATTATTGTTTGATTGGGATTTTAGCATACCCCCTTTGTTTAGCCAGATATCAATTTTTTTGTAACCATTATCATCAATTGCCACGGTGCATTTTAGTTTAGCATTTTCTGTTTGTAAGTCATCAAGTAGCTTAAGGTTGTTAAAATTGCTTATTTGTAGATTTGCAAAATTGGCATCAATGTTAAAAGTTTTTGTGTTTGCTGGCTTAGTAATATTTAAATTGTAATCATTGCTCGCATTAAAAAAGGAGCTTACAAAAGGCTTGCTGCCAATTGCTGTAATTTTTAAATCCATGCCGCCAAAAATATCTTTATCTTTAAGGGGTAGGGCAAGAGATATTTGTAAGCCGCTAAGCTCGTTGTTCCAAATTTCATGTAAAAACCATGCCTCCTTTAGCTTAAACACTTGGGGCAAAGTTTGCAATTTACCAGTTACATTAAGGCTAACATCTGTTTTTAAAGTAGCATGATTGATTGTGGTATTAAATAAATCTTTGTTGTCATCCCCTTTAATAATATCAAAGCCAGCAATCTTGCCGCTTGCAATGCTAATTGTTGTTTGCTCTGGGGTTGATAGGCTTGTGATTGTAGCATCATCTATGTCAAAATTGCCGATTGGCGTTTTTATGCTGCCAGAGGTGTTTTGGCAGTCAAACAAGAGCTTCATTGATTTTAACAATATTGAAGCAGATGGACTTAGGTCAAATTCAAAATCTAAATTAATTTTATTAAAATTGGCACTGGATATGATATCAAACACTACATCTGCAACCCTTTTTACAGAGCTTAAGGTAAAAAGTTTTGTTAATGCCTGCAGCTCGCTTTGCAAAACTGGCTTGGCGGAAGATGGCGATTCTTTAAAAATTTTAAAAGATGTGCCAAGGCAATGCTCGCAGCCTAAGTTGCTTAAACGAAACACTTTTTGTTTAATAATGTTGTTAAAGCTTAGCTCGGATATTATTTTTATATCACCATCAATTGGCAAGGTAGCTAACAATACTGCCCCAAACTCTGTGCCTGTTATATTTATATTTTTTAGGTCAATTTGTTTTGTTGCATAATTTGGCTTAACAGCAAAGTTATCTGCAAAGATTTTGTAGTTAATGTTATAGTCGTTTGTGTTTTTTTTATACAATATATCTATATCCACGACGGCATTTTTAAGGCTATCATCTGCAAAAGATATGCTAAAGTGCGTTTTGCATTTAAATTTTAACAAGTCTTTATCGCATGCAATGTTAAGCTCGTTATTTTGCAAGGTGTAAATTGGGGATAGAATGTTAAATAGCCTGAGTGATACTTCGGGTTTGCTTTGTGCATCTAACTCTTGCGGGTGTTTGGTTTTTTTGTTAATTTCAAAGCTTGCGGCAAGGCTAAGTTTTGGCAGGGCTGGCGTTGATGGGGATGGGTTGTTTGGTAAAATTTGGATATTTTGCACTTCAAGCCTTAGATTGCCGGGGAGGTTTTCAAGTTTATCCAAAATATCGCCAAAGATTATTTTTATTACATTGTTAATTTGCATGCTTTTTTCAAGTAGTGTTTGGTTTTTTTGCGGCGGTTCTACAATTGCAATGGACTCTATATTAATTAACTTATCCTGCTTAAAAATTGCAAAAAAAGATTGTTGTAGATTGACAGATAAATTTGCAATCTGCACATTGTCAAAATTAATTGACTTAATTTTTAGGCTGTAGCCATCGTCTTGCTTAGCAAGAATAACTGCAGATGTCTTTGCCGCACCGGCAAATTGCAAAGATGTGCCAGTTATTGCCTTTAATGTTGCAGATGGATTGATTGCAAAGCAAACATACAAAGTAATGCAAGCTGATGTAAAAAATGTTAAGATTGCAACTAACATTTTTAAGGAGGCTGATAAGCTCTTTTTTAAAAAGTTAGTCATAAAATATTCATATCTATTAATTAATTAGCCTAAAAATTTTGCTCCCCCGCCAAGGTAGTAACTTTTTTTCAAAGAGGTCAGCAAAAGCCCCTTTGCTTTTAAAATGGATTGCCTAAGGTCAAAACCCTTGGCTATGTAAGCTGCAATACCGCTAGCTAAGGCACAGCCTGTGCCTCTAACATCCATGCCACCAGTATCAATTCTTACAGACCTTAATTTAACTTTTGCATACTTGCAATTGTCTCCGTCTCTGTCTTCAAGTGTCATAAGAGTATCGTCAACCCATTCTGGGTTGCTATCGTGCCCGCCTTTTATCAGCAAGTTTTGCACTCCGTTTTCTATGATGCTTTCTGCTCCAAAAAGCATATCAGTCTCTATAATATTTGGCGTGTATAAATAACATTCATGTAAAAGGAGCTCGCAAATTTCATTTATATTGTCTATATCGCTTAAAAACGCACCTGTGCTTGATATTAATGGCATGTCTACAATTGTTTTTAAACCTGTTTGCTTTACAAATTTTGCAATTACTTTTGCGTATTCAAGCCTTGGCACCATGCCAATTTTAATTGCCCCAATGTTTGCAATCTCTTTAAGTATTAGTGATAAGCTAGCTTCAAAAGACTCAAAGGATATGCCTTGCGTCGTCCTATATTCACTATTATTTTGCACGGTAAAACATGTTGGCACGCACAATGGGTGGCAACCTGCCTTTTGCACCATCATTGCATCTCTAACAAGCCCAGCTCCGCTAGTGGGGTCAATGCCGCCAATTAACAGAACCGCTTTTTTTTTGTCGTATTTTTCATTTGTAAGATTAATCCTTGCTCCATTATTTAAAACAGTTTTTGTAGTTTTTTTTGTTTTTAGCGATTTAACTTTAACCCCATCCTCCTTAATCCCCTTGGATTCTTGTTTTAGATTTGCAAGCTTACCTTCTATCATAAAACTTTTAAAATCAATACTCTTTTAATGTTAAAATCGTCCTTTATTATTTTTTGTAATTTTAGCCTACCTTTGTATTTTTTTAGCTCCAGTAGTAATGTTGTATATATATCAAAACCTATTTCAAGATAAATCGTAGCATTTTTGCGACACAAGCTAGCAAAGGCGGCAAAAAATTGCCTGTAAAACAAAAGTCCGTCTTGGCGTGCAAAAAGAGCTAGGTGGCTTTCGTGCATTTTTACACTTTCGTCCATAACAAATTTATAACTTGGTTTTATATAAGGCGGGTTGGATAGTATTATATCATAATTTTTAAGATTTTGCAAGGCAATGCTAAAATCTTGCCGCATTATGCTTAGGTTGCTAATTTTGTGTATTTTGGCATTGAGCCTTGTGTTTTGTGTTGCTTTTTGGAGCCTGTCCACTGCCTTTGCTTTAATGGAGATGTTTTGCCTAGCGGCACTATGCATAACGCTTACAACAATTGCCCCGCTGCCGCTACCAAGCTCAAGCATGCTAAGTCTTTTAATCTGTTTTTGTTGCTTTATGTCTGCAATTACCGCTTTTGCCAAAACTTCAGTATCCGCCCTTGGTATTAAAACTGGTTTTTGTATAAAAAGTTCCAGATTGCAAAATTCCACCTTGCCAATAATATATTCCAAAGGGATGTTTGTTGCTAATTGCAAAATATCTTCCGCCTGTTGGTTTGTAATAGTCACCAGTCCATTATTTGCCAAGATATCGGTAAGTTTAAACCCGTATTTTTGGCAAAGTATTTTATGTGCCTCCCTTGTTTTTATCAAGCCTATTTGCCCTAAAATGTCTTGTAGTTTGTGAGTCATGTATGTTGATTAAAATTTACAAATAATCAATCTCTAGAACGATTTGTTTTTTAAAGTCAAGTGGCTCATTTGCGTGCGTGGAATAAACAACTATGCCATCGGAGTCCTCAGCTCTTGAGGTAATAAGATGTTTTGTGATTTTGAGGTTTTGCTCCTCCAGAGTCAGCTCTTGGGCAAGGTTTAAAATCCATAAATCCATCTGGCTAAATGCCATAGCGGCACTAAGTGATATTAATGGTAATTTTGTTGCCAAATTTGCATCCGCTTGCATTGCAGATATTTTGAGCTCAAGATAGTCCTCAAGATTAAAGTAGTAGACAATTGGATAGGTCATCTCTGGCTGGTTTGCAAGGTTTGCAAGGCGGGCAATGTTTTGCCATGTTGTTTTATTGCCTTGCAATGTGTAAGTGGCAGGTTTGTAAATGCAATTGCTAAATGGCTTAGGTTTTGCATTGAGTATTTTTGATGTATCATTTAAGGCAAATTCAGCAAACCTTTTTGCGTCAAGCCAAAGGTTTGTAAGGGTTTTTGCCGTGCCTTTGTATATTGTGCCGCCGTCAATAAATAGTCTACCCCTGCTTTGATAGCTTTTGTTGCAGGTAAGATGGTTAATTTTTTTACTAAAAAGCTCAAGTCCATCTAAGGCTTTAAGTCCTGCCAAAAAATGTAAAAAACTTTGTTTTAATTCTTGGTTTAATGATTTAACAAAAACAATATCGCCTTGTTCAAAGGTAATGTTGTTAAGGTTAGTGCCGTTAATTTTAATAGTAAAGGCTTTATCAGATTGCTTGCCGCAAGCATGACAAAGCCTAAGAGTCATATTGTGTGTAAATACTATTCCTCAACTTCAATTATGTCCTCAGCATCTGGGCCAACAATTTGGTCGTCGGATGCGTCAAGTAGCTTTTGTCTAACAGCTTTTTCAATTTTGTCAAACAGAGCTTTATCCTTTTTAAAGAGACTTCTTACATTGTCCTTACCCTGCCCAAGTTTTACACCTTCGTGTGAGTACCAGCTGCCGGCTTTTTCAATAATGTTAAATTTTGCCGCAAGGTCAATAATCTCGCTCTCACGGGATATGCCCTCACCAAAGACAATTTCAAGAATCGCACTTTTAAACGGAGGAGCAACCTTGTTTTTAACAACTTTAAATCTTGTCATGGTTCCTGTTTCCTCATCACCTTTTTTAATTGTTTGAACCTTACGCACCTCAACACGCACGGATGCGTAGAATTTTAGAGCATTACCACCTGTTGTTGTCTCGGTAGGTCCATATGATGCACCATAGCCTTGGTTAATTTTTTGTCTTAACTGATTGATAAACACAATTGTAGTGTTGGACCTAGATGCATTACCAGTAAGCTTACGCAGTGCTTTACTCATAAGCCTTGCCTGCAGCCCCATTTGTTGCTTTTCCATCTCGCCCTCAATCTCCTCTTTTGGCACAAGAGCGGCAACGGAGTCCACAATAATCAAGTCAATAGCACCAGACCTAACAAGGTAGTCTGCAATTTCAAGTGCTTGCTCACCGTAGTCAGGCTGGGATACTAATAGGTCGTCAATGTCAACCCCAAGGTTTTTTGCGTAGGAGGGGTCAAAGGCGTGCTCTGCGTCAATAAAAGCACACTTACCACCCATTTTTTGAACCTCGGCAATACAGTGTATTGCAAGAGTTGTTTTACCTGAGGACTCGTGACCGTAAATTTCAATCACTCTACCGATAGGAAAGCCACCGCCCAAAGCTTTGTCAATACTAGCTGAGCCGCTTGAAAAGCGTTTTATAGCATCAGCCTCGCCAGACATTGCCATAATTGAACCTTTACCAAAGGCTTTTTCAATAGCTTGCAGAGCGGACTCCAAAGCCTTTTTTTTGTTTTCATCCATTTTTGAAGACATCTTTACAATATATAAACTACTTAGTTTTTACCCTAAGCTAAATAATATAACTGCTTTTAATTGACAGCCACAAAAAAATAGCATAGAATAAATTTGTATAGCAAACTTTTTACAAAGCAAGAAATAAGTTTGTAATAAATTTAGTAAAAATATTCAACAAAAATTGTTAGTTATTGCTTTTAATGCGGTGGTTTAAAGAGATTTTTGAAACAAAGAAAAAACAAATAAAGCAAACAAATGTAAAAAAAATACTCAAAGATGAGTTTGGCGAAGCATGGCTTAGTCCTGATTTGGAATATAAAATCCTTTTAAGTAATTTTATTGACTACTTAAATCCGGAAGTAAGGATAGACAAAGATTATCTAGACCAAGGTATAAAACGCAACGATAGATATGCCATTAAGATTAATGGCGATATTTTAAAATTTATTGACCAAGGCGTAGTGCAGCTAGATACAATTAAATCTCTTAACGAAAGATATAATGGACAGAATTTGCGTGATTACTTAAAGGATAAAGACTTCCACAAAATACAATATGATGTAATAGGTTGTTATCAGGATCCAAATAACAACTCTACTTTTAATATTGAGGCTAATGTCAATGGTAATAATACATCATCTTTGTTTGCATTGGACACTGGTGAGGCAAATTATGGTAAGCCCGTTGATTTTTTTAGACATGCATTTTTTTATCCGCATCAAATCGGCAAAACAATCAGGCCTAATGACTCACATCAAGCAAATGAGCATTTTGAGATGCTGGAAAGTGATTTTGCTGACCTTGGCAAACCAATAGTTGGACCAATTAATCAAGGTGGTAAAGTTGGTCAAAACAACTCCGGATCCCATTGGCAAACTTATTACAAGGATGGCAGCGATGATTTTGGTACATATAAAGTTATAGATACATTTTCGCCACATCTTCAATTAAGCAACGCAACAAACATTGTAGGATTTAAACAGCCTGCAGGCAATGGCAAGTCATGCTCGGTTTTTTCCGTCATAAATGCCTCTTTGTTTTTAAATGGAGTTAATGCAAGCGAGATAGCCGGCTTAAATTACAATTGGCTTAATGAATTTGATTTTAATATTAGGGGTGGCAATAGGATGGATGTTGATGCCACTCGCCAAGCTAGATTAAAAGCTTTATCTATGCTGCAAAATCTTGGTGATAAAATTTTAGTTACCGGATTGATAAAAAAAGCTAAAGCTAAAGGATGGAATGTAGCTGAGCTTGAAGCTATAAATCAAAGGATAGATATATTAAGTAAAGATAGATTGGTGAAAGGCGGAGATTTGCAAGCGATGTTTAAAATGCGTATTTTACTTGAGTATGGACACGATGTATCAAAGCACATTTGTGCAGAAGTCGCACAAGAGCAAAAAAAAGAAGAGAAAAAGGCTCCCCCAAGACCAAACACTGTAACCAATGAATTGACGGCGGAGGAAATAAAAAAAGCTCAAGCTGCGGCAAGTGATTTGGAAGAAGATTCCCCAATAAAAATTGTTAAGTCAAGAACGAGGAATGTAAGAGAAGGAGAAACATTAGATAGCTACCTAGGAGTGAACAAAGGGAGTAAATCAAGAAATATATTTAATTTTGATCCAAATGAGCAGGACGAAGATAATCTAACACCTAAATTTGCTACCTCAGGAAGTGAAGCATCCAAATCAACTGCTAGCTTTAAAATGATTGACGATGTAATAAATACTAACAGGACTCAAACAGAGGATTTTTTCAATCCTTTGGATGTAGACAATGAGGCTAAGTCAAAAAAAGATGACAAAGACACTAAAAAAGATGCAAAAGAAGATGCAGAAGAAGATAAAAACACTGATGAAAATAAAAATGAAGATAACAAGGCGGAAGATAAAGAAACAACAGAAGGCAAAGAGGACGATGTCAAGAAGGCCACCGATGCAAGCGACGAACAGGCAAAACCTGAGGCTGCAATCAAGATACAGGCTCTTGCAAGGGGTTTTGCCGCAAGAAAAGATGTGAAAAAATTAAAAGAAAAATTAAAAACTGCAAAGCTAAAACTTATTGAGGACTACTCAAGCGGCAAAGATGCAAAGCAAAACCTAGCTAATCTTTGCCTTGTTGCAGGATGTAACTTAAAGGAGGAAGATTTTGAAAATCTTAAGGCATTTGAAGAAATCAAAGCTACAATTGCAGAGTTTAAAAAGTTAGAGAATCTTGTTAAGCAAAAACAATTATTGCAAGCAAAGCCAATTGACAAACAAAGTGAGGAGGAAAAAAAAGAAATTGAAACTCTACAAGCAAAAATTACAGAGCTTAAAGTAAAAGATAATGATTACAAAACCTACCTTGATTTAAAGCAAAAACTAAAGGACTTAAAACATAAAACACTTGCCACTAAAGACACAGGGGAGAAGAATAAATTAGAATCGCAAATTACAAATATTAAAAACCAAAGATATTTCCAAAAATACGACAAAGCAGAGAGGATGCTTGTTGCAAAACAAACTATTTGTTCTGTTTTTAACAAGTATTGCAGCGAAGTAAAGGATGGCGAGGATGATATTGCAGATTTTACATCAAAATACAAGGCAAAAATTTTACAAGATATACAAAACGACAAGAGCACTGCATATCTTGACTTGTTTAATATTGCTTGCATGCAGGATGGCAAAAAGCCTAACGATGATACATTTAAAATACAGGCAGATGGAATTAAAGACCTGGAGAGTAACAAATTTGCATATAACTTAATTTACAATAATGGCAAAAGCACGCTTGACGGCTTGTTATTTAAAAAAGATTTGCAATCTTTGCAAAGCCCGCAACTTAAAGATGAGGCAAAAACATTTTACCATAAGATCAAGAGCGATGAAGCTAGCCAAGCTAGGGCAGCAAGATCTTTTTATGGTGCTATATCAAACGCGGCAAGCTTTACGCAAAGCTTTAGCGAAACTTTAAGCTCAATGAGAGATGATGAGAAAACTTTTAAAGAAGATATTAGGTTTATGGGCCTAATGGTCCCTCAAATTAAGCCAACATTATCTTCTTTTACCAAGAATGCAATACTAGATGCCACAATAGCCAAAGATGACATTGAAACCACCAAAGAGAATATTAAAAAATTACTTGAAAGCTGTAATTATAAAACAGAATATATTGATAATATATTAAATGCCAAGGATGATGCTGAAAAAAATCGCATCATTGAAGAGCTTGAGCAAAGTTTGGAACTAAAGCCTGAGGTTGTAAAGGAAGTTTGCAAAGCTCATGAAGTACAAACCGTAGTAGATGATGCATTTTTGCAAGATAACATTAAGGGTTTTGAAATTAATCCATATGCAAAAAATATTTTAAAGGATAAAAACCTTGCAGAAAAATACCTCAGCAATACCCTAACAATGTTTGACTGCCTAGGGCTAACAAAAGACAAGAGCTTGATGGATAGCGGTATTAAATCTCACAAACTGCAATCCTATTTGTTATACGCATCTTTTGCGATACTTTCTATTTTAATGCTATTTGGGCACGCCGAAGGTTTTACCCCACTTACAATCCAGCTTGTAATATGTGCCTTAATTTTGGCTGCAATATTTTTTGCACTTTATAAGCTTTTGCAATCTCGCTTTAAAACGGTAAAAGACAATCCTAAAATCTATGCATTTGTTGTATTTGCTGGGTGGTGTATTTTTGGATGGCAAATTTGGCAATCCTTTACAAAAATTGGCAATAAAGAGGAGTTTGAAAAGACTGACCCAGTTAAGGCAATCCGGTTTTTTAGCCAGCAAGATACAATTATAACAATACTTGCAATTTTGTTAATTGTAAGTATTGCAATGTCTGTATATTTTGCAATAAAAGATAGGGGTAACCTTGGCATTAAGGAAAATGTATTAAAAAATTCTTGGTCAGGGGTAATTGGTGTATTGGTGTTTGTGCCTCTTATTGTTGCGGTAAGCATCAACCCTGCTTTTTTTGCAGCTGGGGCGGCAATTGCCTTAGCACTTGGTGCGATATGCTTTGCTATTTATAAGTATTACCGCAAGCAAGCATTAAAAAAGCAAATTGCAGATTTTTCACAAAAGTTAAAAGAAAGCATAAAAGATAGCGAAAAGCAGATAGATTTTACTATTCAAAACACCTTAAGCGATATTGGCTTGACTAACAACCAAGCTTTTATGATTGAAAATAATTTAGGCGCAAGGCAAAAGGTAACAATTTTTGACTCAAAAGATTCTTCCTTGCAAATTAAGGACGGCGATATTAAGCACGGCCTGCTTTGCATTTTGCAGATATACAAAGCAGCAGGCATGAAGTATGTAAAGAGCAATCAAAATACATTAAATAGCGAGGATGAAGACGCAAACGGCGGCAACTTTGATCTTGACCTTGCAGAATGTGCTATCAAATATGATGGCAAAACAAAAGAGGTTTTAATTGAAGAATTATGCGAAAAAGCTTTTGGCGACAAACACTACATCACGAAACTTTTGCAGCAAACAAGATTAATGTGTCAGGCTGCCCCAAATGGTCGTTTTGAATCTGCAATGTCTCTTTTAACAAACGCCGACAATGAGCACTTGCTTAACAACAACATCTATGCAAATTTGCACACTATATCTCTTGTTAGCAGCCTTGCTGATGCTATTTTAAGCGGTAATAAGGAATATTCATACTCTCTAAATGACCTATTTGAACCCTATTACAATGCCGATGCCGCAACAAAGGCTCAAAAAGACAATTCAAGTTTGATAGATAAAGTATTTGGCAGTAAGATTACTAGGTATAATATTACAATTATCAAGGTTTTATTTGTTGCAAGCCTTGCAATTGGCGGTGCAAGTATAATGGGATTTTTACCAAGTGAAGTTGGTTGGACCTGCCTTGCCTTGTTGATATTTTGCCTTTTAGCAATTATTGCCATGTCTTTTTACAGGCTGGCAACAACAAATGAGGCAAAAGTTGCAACAACAAAGGCATTTTACAATATAACAACAAAAATAAAAGAAAGCGATTTCCAAGATTTAAACATTGCAGAGTTTGATAATATAGTAAAAGACGCCGTGGAAGAAGCTAAAAAAGAACAAAAGGAAAGAGATAAAGAAGAAAGACAGGAGATAAGTGGCGAAGATGACGATGAAGATGACGAAGATGAGGATAATAAGAGTAAGAAAAATTCTAAAAGTCACAATCATGCTAGTAAAGCTTACATAGACAGTACATCAAATAACCTAAGTGGAGAGGTTGTAAAAATACCAAAAATAGGCAATAAAAACTCTCGTAATATAGATAATATTGATACAGATGTTGATAACGAAGAGGAAGATGAAGAATCTGGCAGCGACGACGATAATAGCAATAGCGATAGCGACCAAAGAAACAAGGCTAAAGACGATGAAATTAATGCAAAAGATGATAGGGAGAGATTTTATAAGGAACAAGAGCAAGAAAAAAGAAAGGAAAAGGAACAAGAAGAGCAAAAATTAGCAAGCGATACACTCATTAAGCAATATCAGGCAAATATTGCTGCAAAAATAAGTGGCGACTTGCAGCAGGCGGAGCAAAATGTTAATTTTAACATTTTGCAAAGTAATTTTAATCCAGACAAAGAGTTTAAGTCTTTTGCACAGCATGAAGGTGGTGATAAAGGTTATGGCAGTGCCTTTGGCGGGCTTGCAAGCTTTATGCAAGAGAACTCGGACGGCATACAGCAAAGCCTTGCATTAAGTAAAAATTTAATGGACGAAACCGCAATAGAAAAAGCTGCCAAAAAAGAGATTGTGGACTCGGCGGTTCATGTGGCAGAGAACAAGGACAGTTACAAAGTTGACCTATTGGATGATGCTGAAGAGATAATCAGCGACCTTAACGATAAATTGCAAAAGGTTGATGGTTTAAACATTGAAGAACAAGAAATTTTAAAAAATGCAATGGAGATACTTGAACTTTTAAGTCCAGACAATCCACTGTTTAAAGATCTTGCAAAAAGCATAAACGATGCGATTGCAGAAAAATTTGGCGATAAAACAACCTCTCTTGCAAGGCAAAACGACATTGATAAACCTTCCTCAAGACTATTAGGTTAATAACAAACTACGCAGCTAAGGCAAAGAGTTTTGTGTATATTTGCAACCTCAATTAAATGAGAATTGACATTGTTTATTGTTAAATGCCAAATACATAAATATATTTAAAAAATACTTGCAAAACAAAAATAGCTACTTGATAATATAATGCATTAAGTTGAGTATTTTGTATTGTTAAATATCTATATGGCTAGTAAAAAAGCTGGTGGTAGTACTAGAAACGGCAGAGATTCCGAGGCAAAAAGGCTTGGTATTAAGCTTTTTGGAGGTCAAAAAGTAAGCATTGGTGGTATTATAGTTAGACAAAGAGGCACAAAGTGGAAAAACGACCCTCAGACAACATTTTTAGGCAAGGATTACACAATTCATGCTAAAGTTGATGGCGTTGTTACATTTGGCAAAGGTCTTGGCGATAGAACAATTGTTGGTGTTTTACCTCTTGAAGCGTAGATTTGACTAATTAACAGGTTTTTCATCTGCGTTGCATTTTTCAATTTTTTTATTATTGCTTAAATTATTATGGCTTATAGTGCAAAAGTTGTTGATGCTGTTGATAGTATCTTGCAAAATGCAACATCAAATAATCCAGGTAATGTTGGGTCTTTTGATAAATCGGACAAAACAATAGGCACTGGTCTTGTTGGTGCACCTGCATGTGGGGATGTAATGAAGCTTCAAATTAAAGTTGGCACAGATGGCACCATTGAGGATGTAAAGTTTAAAACATTTGGCTGCGGCTCTGCTATTGCATCTTCAAATTATGCATGCGACCTAATCAAAGGCAAGCATCTTGATTACGCTACACAGATTACAAACGAACAAATATCCCAATCTTTATCACTTCCTCCGGTAAAAAGGCATTGCTCCTTACTTGCGGAAGATGCAATTAAAGCAGCAATTGAGGATTACAAAAGCAAGCAACAATCTAATTAATAAAAAAAATCCTTCGTTTTAGTTTTGGCAAAACGCATTATAACACATTGCTTTTGGCTTAATTATGCAAACCAACTTTTGCCATTAGGCTAAATCGTTATGTTTATACTTGATATCAATGTTTAACTTTGATTGATATATTTTTTATTTTTTTTATTGACATATCTAAAACAATGTCTTAAAATCTATGTGTGGCTGGCAATTTTTGCCAAAGCTATGTTTAACAAAATCAGTGGGGGCTTAGCTCAATTGGTAGAGCAACTGCTTTGCAAGCAGTAGGTTAGGGGTTCGAGTCCCCTAGCCTCCACCACTGAAGTTTAAAATCAAAAAAAGAGCTCTTAAGCATTTTAAATGATATGACAAATTTTAAAAGCTTTATTGACTCTTTTAAAAAGCAAATTTCTATTGCCGATGTAATATCCAAGCATACTCAGCTAAAAAAACGCAATGGGGGCAAGTATATTGGCAAATGCCCTTTGCACAAGGATGACACACCATCTTTTACCGTAGACGATGTAAATGGTGTTTTTTATTGTTTTGGATGCCTTAAGGGCGGCGATGTAATAAAATTTACTGAAGAGCTCTACGGTTTAAGCTTTAACGATGCTTTGCAAAGCCTTGCGGGGCAGTATTCCATTGCCTTGCCAAGCTTTTCGCGGCAGGATGGCGAGGCTGCAGCCCAGCAAAAAAGCAAGGAGACAATAGCTTTGCAAACTCTTAAGCAAGCCTGTAAAATTGCAAATAAAGTGCTGCATCAAAGCCTTATTGGCAACGAGGCAATGACCTATTTAACCAAGCAAAGAGGCTTTAGCGAGGCAATTGTTAATGAATTTGCCTTTGGGCTTGTAAGCGATGGCTTTGAAAGTGCAGCAAAACAAGAGGGCATCACTCAAAGCGAGCTAAATCTTGCTGGAATATACATGGAAAATTACAACAGATTTAGTGGCAGGATAATTGTGCCTATACACAACAAAAATGCCGAGATAGTTGGGTTTGGGGGGCGTATTTATGGCAACAATCCTGCGGCAAAGCAAACGGCAAAATATATCAACTCGCCCGAGACGGTGGTTTTTAAAAAAAACGAGGTTCTTTTTAACTATCACAGAGTTCGTCTGCAAAAAGCCTCTTTTATTATAGTTGTGGAAGGCTATTTTGATGTTATTAAACTTTGGCAGCACGGAATTAAAAACGCCGTTGCCCCAATGGGCACAAACATCACAGAAGACCATCTTGCAACCTTGTTTAAAAGTAGTAAAGATTTAATTTTTTGTTTTGACGGCGACAATGCAGGCATAGCAGCATCCCTCAGGGCAATGAAGATGTGTTTTAAGTTTTTAACTAGCGACACATCCTGCAAGTTTATGACCTTACCATCTGGGGTAAAAGACCCAGACGAAATGCTTGACCAATATGGTAAAGAGGGTTTTTTGGCATTGTTTTCAAAATCCGCAAACTCTCGCACTGGCTGCGTTGTGGACATAAAGCAAGCGTTTTTTTATGCCATAACACAGGGGCTTGATTTAAAAAACGCCGACCATCGCACAAGGGTTCAAAACGAAATCAAGCTAAATGTTATATCGCAAATTAAAGATCCACTCTTGGCAAAAAATTATCATGACTTTTTTAAGTTTGAGCTTGATAGGATAAAATTTACCAAAGCGGACGATGTGCAAAAAGAAATCTACGGCTCCCAAAGTAAAAACAAGGCCCAAGATGCAATGCTTACAAAATTTGCTCTTGGCGGGGGCAAGATAGTAACTCAAGGCGAGAAGGTAATTAGAGCCCACAGAACAAGTTCGTCGCAGGTGCAGGCTTGCCAAAACAAGATACTCTCCGCCCTTGTAAGTAATGCAAAACTTTTGTTTAGCCATAAAGATGATGTGTTAGAGTATATTAACATAGATATACTGGAGCAAGATGCAGAACAAATCTATCAAGAAATAATATCGCAGATTGAAGAATCGTCAATAAAAAATCTAAATCCAGATGATGTATTTAGCTTGATAACTACAAAATTTTACAAGCTTTTTAATCATGATCTTATCTGTAAAACAAAGGATGATTTTATTAAAACCTTGCAAAGATTGCAAATTGGTCTGGCAATTATCACTGCAGAGGCAAAGATTGCGCATCTAAAACAAAATCTTGAAGCGCAAGATACATCCTTAACCGAGCTGGCAGGTTTAATTGCCGATTTAACAGAACTTAAGCTCAGTCTTAGCAAGATATAGCAATTTACAAACAGCACCGTTACCAATTTAAAATAAGCTACACTAAATCTCTATTAGTCTAATTACTATGCCACAAATGTTAAGTAAGTATTTGTGTAGTAGGGGGTATCTCTGGCTATTTTGGCAGATATTTGGGATTGCGTTAAGACTTTTAAAAGAAGACAAAATATATTGATCATTTATACATAGCCTATTTTTTTTACATTAAACAAGGTAATATATTTGGTTAGTTATGCTACTTTAGGTAGCGATGTTATTTGTGATTTGTTTTTTTAGGCTTTTTGGATTGCTGACTATTGTTTTTATTTTTATTTGTTGTAACGGATGCTCTAGCTTGTTCGGCAGCATCTGTTTTGCCGCCATTTGATGGCTTGGTATTACTTGAAAGACTTGCATTTTGTGGCAATGGTTTATTAACTTCTGGCTTGCTGGATGTATCTTGAGCTTGAGTATCACTAAGATTTTGTATATTGCTTTTTTGACCACCATTAAAAAGCATGCTAGCCTTTAAAGTTGCAAAGGCTATGTCAAGCTGGTAGTCATTTTTTATTGCATTAATTAAATCTGCTGCACTATTATTGTGGTGTTCTAAGTTGTTATTGACTGTATCATCCTTGTCTTTTGCCATTTCACTGCCGTGCTCTTTTTGTTGCTGCAAACTTGACTCGCCTGATGTTAAATCTTTGGCTTCGTCTTTAATTTCGGTTTCGGCTATGGTTTTGATTGATAGATATTGAGTTTTTTGCTTTTCTTGCTCTGGATTTAATGTGCCGGATGTATCTTGCTTTTGCTCCACTAAAACATCTGGATATATGCCAATATCGTGCACTGCATAGCCCTTTGGTGTGTAATATTTTGCAGTTGTAAGCCTTACCGCGCCAAGCTCACCATCTTCAATTGGTACTATGGACTGCACCGAGCCTTTGCCAAATGTTTTGGTGCCTAAGATAATTCCCCTTGAATTATCCTTAATTGCTGCGGTAAAAATCTCCGATGCCGATGCGCTGCCCTCATTAACCATAACAAGCAATGGTATTTTGTAGCTAACCTCCCCCTTGCCAGAAGAGCTGTAGACATAACCATCTGCAATTTCCTTTATAACTGGTAAGCTGCCTTGAGGTATATTGTATCTTTCAAAGGCAGATTCTTGAATGTTAAAATATTCTTTACTTCTGCCTTTTACCTTAACTATTGTTTCGCCCTTATCCAAAAAGATGTTTGCAAGCAAGATTGCCTGTTCAAGCTCGCCGCCAGGGTTGTTTCTAAGGTCTATAATCATTGCCTTTGTTTTATTGAGGTGGCTTGCAATAATTTGTTGGCACTGCTCAAATGTTGTGTCAATAAAAGAGCTGATTCTTATGTAAAGCACATTGCCATAATCAAAAAATTTAAACTTAACGGGCTTGGCTTCAATTATATCCCTTACAACTTTGATGTTTAAAAACTCGTTTTGCCCCTCTCGTGCAATTTGCAAGCTCACTGGCGAGCCAGGTTCTCCGCGTAGCAACTTAACAATCTCATTGATGTTTTTGTTTGCAACGCTAACTTTATCAATTTTTACTATATAATCACCAGACTTAATGCCAGCCCTAAAACCAGGGCTATCATCAATTGGCGATATTACTTTTACAAGTTCTCTGTCCTTGATAATTTCAACTCCTATACCTGCAAACTTACCAGCAAGATTGGATTTAATGTTGACAAGTTCATCTTTGTTAAGGTAGCCAGAGTTTGCATCAAGACCCATAAGTAAGCCTTTTGCAGAATATTCTGTTATTTTTGCATCGTCCAAAATGCCGGCATATCCAGCTCTTGTTATATCAATAATTTTAGCAAGTTTCTGAAATATTTTTACATTCTCGCTGTCCAGCCCGTATTTTGCAAGAACCTCCTCCTCGCTAAGTGGCTTACTTTGCTGCTTGGTATCGGGGTTGTTTGCATAGTTCACCTCAAGGCTTTTTGCACCATCAACCACAGCCTCCCCAGCAAGGCACCTAAATGGCAAGGTAATATAAATTGCTATAAGAATGCAAAAGCTTGCTTTTGTGGTAATTTTACTCATGATTTTTGCCTTGTTGCCCACTAACATAATCTTTAAAAATAATATAAATACCTTTGTTGACATGGTTGTATTTAACCTTAAAACTGCCAAAACCTTTAATTTGCAAAATTGTTTTATAGCTTTGTGTTAAATTGCCCAAATTACCTTGCTCTATTTGGTTTTTAAACTCAGTTACAATTGCAAGTTTAATTTCTTCTGCAACAAAGTTTGCCATCTTGTTTATCAAGTTTGGGCTGCAATTGCCGTATTTAGCATCCTTAGCCATCTGCTCGCATAGATTTGCAAGATTTGAGGCCTTCATAGATCTTTAAAAAGTGTAAAGCCTAAAAAAAGAGTGATAATGTGTTTTTAAATAGAATGTCTATCAGTAAAAACACTACCGAAAACGCACCCGAAACAACACAAACCCCAACAAGTTTTGCGTAAATTTCAGGCTTTTTAGGATACTTAATATGCTTTAGCTCTGCCTTGCATTTGGACAGATAATTAAAAAAGTCATTTACTTTGCCACTAAAAAAGCTTTTGCTTGCCATAAAAAGGGTTAAAAACCATAACAAATATCACCACTCAGGGATGTTAAAGTGTTTTTTACTATTGTCAAATAAATGTTATACCAAATACAATTTAAAGTTAGAAAAAGCATTTGGTATAACATGCACCTATCCTTTGGGTTAAGATATTGACCTTAAGGATAGGGCTTGTTAAGCAGGTTATTAGTTGAAGAACTTTCTAACACCTAAAACTAGAGACCTGTTGTCGTGTCTAACATTTACAGCATTTGCTCTAAATCTACTGTTGAGGCTTGAAGATATTTGAAAGTCAACATAGCCTTGCAAGCTGCTGGTTATGTCAGTTGCCATACCAAGCACAAGCAATGGAGATATCAATTTTTGCTCTGTGGTGCCGGATTTGTTACCATATTTAGTAATAGTAAGAGGAGCATAAGACACACCGGCACCAAGGTACACTGATGATTTGTCGTTAACATTAATACCAAGCCTTGCCAACGCACCAAGTCTATATCTTGAGTTAGCGGATGAATCGCCTTCTGTAACACTGGAGGTGAAAGCACTTGCGTTACGATATTGACCAAAAACTTCACCGTTAACATATAAGTATTTGTTAATAGAGTATTGAGCACCTCCAGAAAGGTTGATGCCAAAGTTTTTAATGAAGTTTGTTGACGAATGAGAAGCTTCTGTTCCGTTAGATTTTTTCATGACATAATTGTCGTTTGAGTGCAATAAGCCACCGGATGCAAAAAGTTTTACATCACCAGCAAGTGACGCTTTTGCAGCTAAAATAGATGAAGCAATAATTGCTGTAGATTTAAGGAAAGTTTTAGACATAAAAAAATATATTAATAGATAAATTAAATAATTTTTTAGGCAGTCAATCTAATATTTAGTAATACAAATGCAATGTAAGCAAATTGCAATTACCTTATTGGTAATGCAAGCTGTAAGCAAAGCAAATGCAGTTAATTTTTATTTACTTTTTACTTATTGTCAAGTGATTTATTTACCTTTTGGACTTGTTCTAAAATAGAGAAAGTGTCAAACCTCTATCCACAGAAAGTCCGCAGTGCCAATCGTTGCAAAAATGTTAAAACCCTAGATTGCAATATTGGTTTGTTAGTCTTATTCATTTCAATAAATGTCCAGCTGTAATTTAGAACAAGTCCTGGTTTTGCACTCGATATTGATTGATTTATTAAAATATATTGTATCATATGTAATATATTTTAGCTTTAAAATTGACTTATACATTTGTTTTAGCCTTAAATAGAGAGGGAAATAAATATCTTGTTATAAGCCTATTTTTAAACTGAAAAAGGCGTAAGAATTATACAAGCAACATTTATTGATGTAAAAATGCAAAAAGTTATAAAAATTTTAAAAAAACTACTAAATATTTGGTGTAGAACATCTCTTATTTTGGTTTATGTTTTTTCAATACCCGTGGTATTGTTTGTAATTTTTGCTTTTGTGCAAATGCATTTAGATGCACTTACCGAAAACGAACAGACAAAGTGTGAGCACGGCTGCAGTAATGATAGCAAAACGATGGAAGCGGAATGCAACATTAAATGCTATGATAAGAAATAAAAATTTTTGCTTCTACGATAGAAAACAATAATTTATAAAATTGTAAATTAATTATTTACTATTTGTTATTATTTTTTTATTGTATGTATCCATTTAATCCAAAACCTTATGAAGAAGAAGCGTATCAGCAATTTATTCAAAACTTTGGTAGACAGCCAGTTGGTGGGGAGTTAAATGCTTATACACACGCATATGTATCGGCAAAATTAACAAAAAATACAAACGAATGGACCGCAAGACAGGCTGGCGACTTTAACGAATCATTTGGAAGAAATCATTCATATGAAAGAGCAAAAGACCAGTACAATAATGCCGTTGGTCGCAAAATTGGTAGGCAGCCAAATGCAACAAATGAGAGTAATGGTAAAAATGTTGCAGACACTCTACGAAATGGCGGACTTAGATTAAAAGCAGACTCTCCTGTGGAATTGGAATATAATGCAAATGGAGAAGCGGGTCATTGGGTTACCATTGATGGCAATCATATTTTTATAAAAAACTAATACCATTTCCAATTCTAAAATCTAAAAAAGATTTTAAACTACACATCTTCACCACCATTAGCCAGATCCGCCCACTAGCTTTACCAGCAATGGGGGTGGACTGGCTAGGTTTGCAGAGAGTGGGGATTTTTTGTAGAGTTTGTACTTAGGTGCAAAGGATTTTGATAAGATTGCTTGATGGTGGGAAATGGTATTGCTTGCAATGCTGTAAAATGGGTCTTTCACCCTTACATCCCTAAAAAGCCATCAAGCATTAGCTCGCCTTTTAAAGAGCTCTTTTCGGGGTGAAACTGCACGCCATGCACAAACCCACAGCTTATTGCGGCAGCAAAATCAAAGGAATAATTTGCAAAGGCAATAATACTATTTGCATCTACCGGCTTGCAGTAATAGGAATGCACAAAGTAAAAGTCGCCAAGCTCAGTATCTGCAAAATTTGCAAATAAGTTGGATTTGCAGTTTTTGTTGAGTAGTAAGTTGTTCCATCCCATATGGGGCACTTTAAGATTTTTGTCAAAGCCTAGATTTGCAGTAAAGTGCTCCACATTGCCCTTAATGAGTCCAAGACCCTTGTTGATGCCGCTTTCGGTGCTTTGGTCAAGCAAAAATTGCATGCCAACGCATATGCCTAAGATATGCTTTTTGATAGCAAAGTTTTTAACCGCATCCTCAAGCCCAGCAAAGCTAAAAAAATGCTTAGAGTAAAAGGCAAAGTTACCCACGCCCGGTAGTATTAGCTTGTCAATATTGTTGCATCCTTCAATAAATTGCTGGGGGGTTAAAACGCTAAGTGAGGCGTTTTTGTTAAATTTTTCTATAGTTAAAATTATTCTATTGCTAAGTGAGGCAATGTTGCCAGTGCCAAGATCTAGGATTGCTATTTTTTGCATAATGTAAATTATAAATTTTTTGCTATATCCTTGCGGTAATAGCAGCCTTCAAACTCTATTTTTTCAATTTGATTATAGACTTTTGCCCTTGCCTGTGTAATACTATTAGCAACTGCCCTAATGGACAAAACCCTGCCACCAGCGGTAACAAGCTCGCCTTTTGCGTTTAGTGCGGTGCCGCAGTGAATCACCTCAGCCTGCGATGCCTCAATATTTTGCAAACCTTTAATTAATATATCTTTTTTGTAAGCATCGGGATACCCGCCGCTTACACACACCACATTAACACAGGCATCATCGCTAAATTTAAGCTCAAGCTTGTCAAGAGTGCCATCTGTTACCGCTAAAAATATATCCGTAATGTCGTTTTGTAAAAGTGGTAGCATTGCCTGTGTCTCGGGGTCGCCAAATCTAACATTGTATTCAATTAGGCGGATACCTTTTTGTGTAAGCATTAGTCCTGCAAAAATTACACCTTTGTAAGGGGTGTCAAGTTCAAGCATTCCGCCTACAAGTGGCTTAATAACTAAATTTTCAGCCTCTTTAATGCTAGCTTCGTTAAGTATGGACTTAAAGCTATAAGTGCCCATGCCACCTGTGTTTGGTCCCCGATTGTTATCAAGTAGCTTTTTATGGTCACAGGCGTAAAAAAATGTTTTAAAATTTTTACCATCGCTTAGGGCAAAAAAACTTACCTCCTTGCCAGTCAAAAATTCTTCCACAACTATGCTCTTGCTTGCCTTGCCAAATTTGCCGCTAAAGTATTCTTCAAGATTTTTGCAAAAAATGCCCTCATCTTCACATATCACAACCCCCTTGCCGGCGGCTAGACCATCAGTTTTTAAAACAATCGGATAGCCTATCTGCGTGGCAAAAGAGAGCACCTCCTCTGTTGTGTTTTGACTTGTAAAAGTTTTGTATTTTGCGGTAGGTATGTTGTATTTTACGCAAAAATCCTTCATAAATATTTTTGAGGACTCAAGTTTTGCAGCGGCAGCACTTGGTCCAAATGCCTTGATGCCGGCTTTTTGCAAAGCGTCACAAATGCCGTTTGCCAAAGGGTCTTCAGGACCAACGATCACAAGATTGATATGGTTTTGCTTGCAAAAATTAACTATTAATTCGTTAGATAGATTTATTTTTATACATTTTGCAAAGCTTGCAATTTGCGGGTTACCGGGTGCAACAAAAAAGTCCTCAATAAAAACAGATGCATCTGGCTTTTGCTTGTTAATTTGCTTTTGGATTGCAATTGCAATTGCACTTTCACGCCCGCCGGAGCCAATAAGTAAAATTTTTAATTTTTGCATACTATAAAAATACTAACTAATGTTAAAATAGACTAAATCAAAGCAAGGCTAAAATCAAGTAAAGTTTTTATTGCATTGCTACAAAAAATAGACTATAATTAGCTTTAACTTTAATAAAACTTAATGTTGTTAATATGCTAATTTATTTACAGCTTACAAAATGGTTGGCAGTGTTTTTGCTTACAGCTTTGCTGCAAGTTAAAACATCATATGCTTACTACGGCACAGGCTCGGCGGCAGTTAATATGATGCAAGTAAATCCTAGTATGCAGGCACCAAAAATTACAAATGATAACTACAGGCAAAATATAAATCTACCAGTTGAGCAATCAGCTCAACAATATCAAGCATTAATGATGCGTAAAAAAATGCAAAATACAAATCCATCACCTCAAAAATACTCTGGATTGATGGGTAAATTTAGTAAATTTTTATCAAAAGGTCAAGGTAATAGCATTTACAACAAAAGTGCCGTTATGGATGTAAAGGCACGCAATAGATTTGCAGTTTTGGATCGCAAGAGGTTTCAGGTTCCTGGTGATGCAGATTTTAAAAATACAAAGCAAAAGCAACTTAACTTATCACCTTTTAACATTGATAGTTTTTACACCTTAACATACAGCCAGTCCCTTAATACAAATTTATCAAGCAATAGATTTTACGACTTGACAAATGGTGCTGGATTTTTAATTAATTCCTTTGGATTTGAATTTGGCTATGCAAAAAGAGTCTTTGGTAATAAATATTCCACAAGGCTTGCAGGTATTGACAAATCAGCTCTAAAATTTAACAATATTCAAAACTTACGAGACCCAAATTTTGCACTCAAAAAAAACAAACAAAAACCTTCCTACCTTGACTCTGGGGCAATGTTTTTTACCTCATATGGCTTATCGGTTAACTATTACGGTTTTAAGGCAAGCAATCCTGCTGGCAGTAACGAGGTTGACTTGGAAAAAAGATTGTTAATTGCAACCCCAAATGTTAAGCTACTTTACTTTCCAAAGTCTACAAAATTTGTATTAAATATGCCAAAATACGGAGCCTTAGTGTCTCAGTTTTATATGTATCCAGAGCTTGGTCTTTCGCTAATTTCATATAGCAATACTTTAACATTTGACCTTGGTGAAAAACAAACAAACAACTCCCTTCATGTCAAGCCTTTGCTTGGGTTTGGGGCTGGTATGATGACCGATATAACAAGGCTTACAAAAGGCGACAAAAGTATTTTTATCAACATTGGTGCTTCTTATAAAATGATGATTGGTAGCATGAATGTAGTTAATCAAAAAAATTACTTCAATGAGTCCCTAAAATTTAACACAACGCAGCTCAATTTGGGGTGCGGAATGTCTTGGTAGTTGGTTATTGGCTAATAAAAGATATTTTACTTTGTTGCATTAAACACCCCTAGCGCTCTCTTTAAAGACATTGTAGAAAGGATAAAGGGTTTTTCAAAACAAAAATCTTGAAAACAAAATCTTGCAAACTACATTTAAATCTACAAGAATATATAGTTATATAGTCATTATTTATTAGTTTATGAGCAATCAGGATGAGGGCGGCGAGTCCAGAATGGCATCTTTTATTAACGAAGGCAGCCAAGATGCCAAAACTAACTCGGCACAATCACAACAAAATAGCGAGTCCTTAAGTGACCTGCAACAAAAAATTATTGACCTACAAACAAAGCAGGCAGAGCTTGAGGCTGAGCTTGCAGCAAAAAATGATGAGCTTGCGGTTTGTGAGTTAAGGCATAAGGCCGATATTCAAAATTACATAAAAAGATACGAGAACGAAAAGCTTGAAGCAATAAAATTTGCAAATAAAAAGATATTGCAGGATATTATCTTGCCGCTAGACCAGCTGTTTTTAGCCTTAAGTGTAAAAACACAGGGCGATGATTTAGATGCCTCTGCAATTTTGCAAAACTTATATCAGGGTATTGTGATGACAAAAGATGAGTTTGTTAAAATTCTTGCAAATCACGGGCTTAAAAGAATAACCCCCGAAGGGCAAAAGTTTGATCCAAATCTGCACCAAGCAATTTCGCAAATAAGCGATGCAAGCAAGGAAGATGGCGTAATAATTACCTGCGTGCAAGCTGGCTACGAGCTTAACGGTAGAGTTGTTAAGCCAGCAATGGTGATAGTTAATACAAAAAGTAATTAATATCTTATTTTAGCTATGCAAGTAAAGCAAAGAACCTCAAGCATGTCCCGCAAAACTAAGGAGACAGATATTAAAGTTGACCTAAACTTGGATGGCAAGGGCGAGTTTAAAATTGCAACTGGTATAGGTTTTTTTGACCATATGCTTGAGCAGCTTTCCTTTCACTCCGGCATTGATATGCAAATTGATTGCAAGGGCGACTTGCATGTTGACTTTCACCACACTGTTGAGGATGTTGCAATTTGCATAGGGCTTGCAATAAAAGATGCTCTTGGTGACAAAAAAGGCATTAATCGCTATGCAAGCTTTTACATACCAATGGACGAAACATTGACAAGATGCGTTATTGACCTGTCAAACCGCCCATATTTTGTGTGGAATGTTGGTTTTAGAACGCCAAAAATTGGGGATTTTGATACCGAGCTTGTAAGAGAATTTTTTTTAGCAATCAGCTCCTCTCTGGCTTGCAATTTACATATTGAATGCCTATATGGCACAAACTCCCATCATATATCGGAGTCGTGCTTTAAGGCACTTGCAAGGTCGTTAAAAATTGCTAAAAGCTTTGATTCCTTAGCTTTAAACGCCGTTTCGTCAACAAAAGGTACTTTATAACTATTTTATCATGCCTATAGTTTTAATTGTTGCTGGGCTTATTGTTGCATTTGCGGTTTTTACTTCCTATAAATCGACATATGGCAGTATTATTGTAATTAAAACAACATTTGGTTCAAAAGAGCTTGCTTCGTCCTTTGCAAAAATAGCCGTGCAAAACAAGCTGGCTGCCTGTGCAAGTTTGTATCAGCAAGAGTCTCATTACATATGGAACGGCACATTGTGTAAAAACGATGAATATGCCTTGGAACTAAAAACTATTCAAAAAAAACAAGGGGCTTTAATTGCCGCAATTTTAAAAAATCATAGCTTTAAAAACCCGCAAATTATTATTACAACTACCAAGGCTCATCTGTCTTATCATAAATGGATGATTGATATGTTAAGCTAACTAAAGAAAACAATCTATTTTTAGATTAAACTTGCATACCACCACCCCCCAGCCCAAGCCATCCTTAAATGGAGAGTGACTGGGAGGAGTTGTTGGAGAAGTGGTATTACAGCTCTTCAAAAAAACTACGGGCTTTGTCGCTCCAAATGCGTTTGTAAAAACGATCCTTGCTTTTTATGTAGCTAACCCAGCTCATTTGGCTCAGGCGGCTTGAGGTGCGGATGAATTCTTTTTTTTGCATTAAATAACTATCAAAAATATTAAAATGCCCCACATCTAGGTTGCATTTAAACATTATATTGATGCTTCTTAAATAGAGTATATCAATAAGGTCCCTTAGTCTTATAGCTTCATCTTCGTTTTTGCACGAAAATCCTTCAAAAAATCCGCGTTCGTCATCCAAAACAATGCAAACAAGGTGGTATTGCCTTGCAATTTGAATAATGTTTTTAACTGACAGAGGTGCCTTTAAAATTTTTGCATAATCAAAAATGGCAATTTTTGCAATAGATTTAAAATTATTGTTTCGTAAAATATCTGGATTTATATCAATTTTGCAATCCTCCTCAAGCCCCTCAGTTTGTTTAATGTAGTTTAAATGACGCTCAGAATCTTCTGCGTTTTTGGTAAAAATATTAATAGTTTGCTCTTGGTTGTTAAGCCTGTGGTCAATATTATTGTTATCTATCTTTACAACCTGCAGATTATTTGCGATAAGCTCGGCAAACTCAGGAAAAACAACATCCCTGTTAAATCCGCCCTCAAACAAAGCATCTGGAGCAAAGTTTGATGTTGCAACGATGAAAATTTCCAGTTTAAAAAGCTCTTTAAATAGGTCAAAAAGTATCTTTGCATCTGCTATGGACTCAATAAAAAATTCGTCAAAGCACAACAAATTTGTTTTTGCAGCAATTTTTGCCGCAATTTGCTTGTAGTTATATTTTTGCAAAAGGCGTGCAATGTCAGCAAAATAGTCGCTAAAGTGCATATTTATTGCCTGCGGATTGTTTGCATCTTCAAAAAATTTAGATACCAAAGTTGTTTTGCCGCTGCCACTAATGCCGTGAATATAAAAGCCTCTTGATTTTTGCTGTCCTGCCTTAGTAAAAACACTAAACAAGCCTTTGTTTTTTGAGCAAAAAGTTTTGTAGTTAGCTTCAATGAGGTTGATGATTTTTAATTGGTCTGGCGTTGCTTGGTTTTTTTGCAAACTTGCAATAAAAAATGATAAATTAACTCAAATTTAGCACATCCTTTAGCAAGGCGATAATTGCATTTTGCTTATCTGCCGCTTGAGTAATAGACCTACCAATAACAATTGCTGTTGCACCATTTGCAAAAGCTGCAGATGGGGTAGAGGTGCGTTTTTGGTCGTTTGCTAAATTACTAAGCTGAACCCCCGGGGTGATAATATGTTTTTGTTTAAATAAAGCACTCAACATTTTTGCCTCCAAGGGAGAACAAACAAAGCCATCAACAAAATTACAGCCAATGTTAGCAAGGCGTAAAACTAGGTCGTCTGGCTTGGCATCGGTAAAACCACACTCTGTTATATAAGCTTTATCTAAAGATGTAAGAAGGCTAACACCTATAATAGCCGGTGCATTTGGCATGTTTAGGTCATTTTTTGTATTGCTTAAGGCTTTAAGGCACTCGCTGCCGTTTAGTAGGTGCACAGTTGTGTATTTTACAAAGCCAATAGAGTTTTTTGTAAGCGACCTATAAGCACCGCAGACGGTATTGGAAATATCAAAAAATTTTAAATCCAAAAATACATCCATGCCAAGCTCTTCAATTTTATTTACCCCGTAAAAGCCGTGGCGGCAAAAAAACTCCAGCCCAAGCTTAATGGCAAACTGAGGTATATTGGAGGCATGACTTGCAAAAGCATCACTTGCTTTTTTGTAAAGGCTTTTAATATCGCCAGCTACCTTTAAAACACCATCAAGGTCAAGATCCGTATCTAAGGCTATAAAAATTGTTTTTGCCGACATATCTATTACCACAAACAAATATAAGTAATCTTTTTTAAATCATGCATTTTTAAATGCAACACAAAATAAAGTGGATATTTGGTAATTATCAACAATCTACAGCATTTTGCAAAGCAAATCTGTGAATTTGTTTTGCGATATATGGCGATTTACTATCGTTTTTAATTTTTATTTTACTTTACTTTAAGGCAAAAATGTATAGTCTTAGTGTGTGTTTTATTAAGATATATTTATTTGTTTTTTATGTCCGTTACAATTACAAACATTGTGGGGCTTGAGGTATTGGACTCAAGAGGTAACCCAACTACAGAAGCAATAGTCACGCTTAGCGATGGCAGCTTTGGCAGTGCAATTTCGCCATCTGGGGCATCAACAGGCACAAAGGAAGCCTGCGAGCTTAGAGACGGCGACAAAAGCAGATATCTAGGCAAAGGCGTGCTAAAAGCGGTTGCAAACATCAATGGTGCAATTAAGGCTGCACTTTGCGGGCAAAATCCTTTTGACCAGCTTGCTATTGATGAGCTTTTAAACAGGGCGGACGGCACCCCAAACAAGTCAGCTCTTGGGGCAAATGCAATCTTGGCGGTGTCCTTGGCTGTGGCTAAGGCGGCGGCTGCCTCCAAAAAGCAATTTTTGTTTGACTACATCAACGATTTTGCAGCCTCTTGCCCTAGATTTAAAAGCTTTGCAAAAAAAGGTGCAGGCGGTGTTGACAGCGGTGGTATTGCAACAAAGGCAAGCTACAAAATGCCAATGCCAATGATGAATATACTTAACGGGGGCAAGCATGCTGATAACGGGCTTGCGATACAGGAGTTTATGATAATTCCATCCTCTGCAAAAAGCATTGAAGATGCCATTAGAATGGGGGCGGAGGTGTTTCATAACCTTAAAAAAATCTTGGCACAAAAGGGCTTAAACACAGGCGTGGGCGACGAGGGCGGCTTTGCCCCGCAAATTGGCAACACTGAGGAGGCAATTGGCTACATCATCAACGCAATCACCCTTGCTGGCTACAAGGCAGGTAGCGACATAAACCTGGCTTTGGACTGTGCTGCAAGCGAGTTTTGCGAAGATGGTAAATACTTAATTGACGGGCAAAAACTTAGCACCGCAGAGCTTGTTGATTACTACAAAAACCTTGTAAGCAAGTTCCCTATCATCTCAATTGAGGACCCTCTTAGCGAGCATGACGAGCAAGGCTTTAAGCTTATTACAAAAGAGCTTGGCAAAAGCGTGCAGCTTGTTGGGGACGACATTTTTTGCACCAATCCGCAGATACTGCAGGACGGAATTTTAAAAGGCATAGCAAATGCTCTTTTGGTAAAACCAAACCAAATTGGCACCCTAACCGAGACAATTCTTGCTGTTGACATTGCAAAGCAGGCTGGTTACAAAACTGTTTTGTCTCACCGCAGCGGCGAAAGTGAGGACACAAGCATCTCCCACATCGCAGTTGCACTTAACGCCGGGCAAATTAAAACAGGTAGCCTATCCCGCACGGACAGAACGGCAAAATACAACGAACTTATAAGAATAAACTCGGTAATTGCATAGTATTATTTGCTAAGATGACTCACAAAAACCAACTCCTCTATGGGGATAACCTTGAAATCCTGCTTAACGACAAGCTTGACCCAAGGCAAGCCCCCCTAGTGCCAGATGAAAGTGTTGACCTTATATACATTGACCCCCCTTTTAACTCCAACAGAGATTATAATATTATATACCCAGATGCAAAAGCACAATCTAAAGCTTTTATTGATACATGGTCTACTATATCAATTGAGGCAACAGAGAAAATGCTTGGCATATACCAAGGCAATAGTTTTAACGAAACCCTTGAAGACCCAAGATTTGTGCATTATTTTACGGTTCCTTTTATTAACACACTTAAAGCAATGCAAAGCTTGCTAAAGTTTAGTGACCCAGCATTATATGCCTACCTCATTAACATGGGGCTTAGAATTTTTGTTATGCACAAAAAGCTTAAGTGGCATGGGTCATTTTATTTACACTGCGATGCAACTGCCTCGCATTACCTAAAAATTGTATGTGATAGCATTTTTGATAAGCAAAACTTTAGAAACGAGATTGTGTGGCATTACCCGCCAAGCATCAAATCTTCAAAACGCAGGGAGCTGCAAAATCACGACATTATCATTTGCTACGCAAAAGATTACTCAAGAGCGTTTTTTAAACCAAGCCAAGTAGAATACACGCAAAAACAACTTGACAGGTTTAAGTACGAGGATGAAGAAGGCAGATACTACCACGACACAAGAAGAGACGCCAAGGGCGAGAAGGTAAAGGTTAAAGTTTATCTTAAAAAAACCGGCACGCCGGCTGGAGATGTTTGGTATTTTAACAGGGCACAGGGCGGTGAGTACCTCGGCTACCCCACCCAAAAACCACAAATGCTGCTTGAAAGGATACTTAACTCCTCATGCCCCAAGGCAGGTGATGAGCTTGAGTATAAAGATGAAAAGGGTAGAATGCAAAAAATTACCTTTAGTCAAAACGGTACAGTGCTTGATGCATACTGTGGTTGTGGCACAACAGTAATGGCAGCTCAAAGCTTGGGGCTAAGGTGGATAGGTATTGATATAACTCATTTTTCAACAGACTTGGTTGAAAAAAGAATCTTGGAAACCTACTACATCAACAAGCAAGAGCTTGATGCTTTAAAGCTTACACAAGGGGTAAAAGATGCAGATGAAGAATTTGTAAAAAAATCAAATCTAGAATACTTTAAACTTGTTAAAAAAGCAAGGCAAAAGATGTTTGAAAGCATAGAGCTTATAGGCTCACCTAAGGATTTTGAATCTGCAAAAAGACTTGCCCTTAACACAGACAACGACTTTGTGCGTAAAGAGTTTGAAAAATGGGCGGTATCTAAGATTGGTCTTGGTGCTTATATTGAAAAAAAGGGTAAAGATGGCGGTGTTGATGGAATGTTTGACATTGCAGAATTTGATAATAATAAAATAATAAAAACCCAGTGCTATTACCAAGTAAAAAGCGATGCTAAAAAGATTGGTGATAGTGATATAAAAAAGTTTTATGCAAGCCTGCAATACTTTGGTGCTCCTGTGGGTATCTTTATCTCCTTAAACGGATACTCTAGTGAAGCAATAAACTATGCAAACTCACTTGGTAAATACAAGCTTAAAGGACTAAATTATTCAATACCAGTAATGAGCCTTTTAAGCGTAGAGGAATATTTTGCAGATGACCTAGAAACCCATCAAAAAATATTCTTTGTTCACAACCCCTTCAAAAGCTCCCTCTTGCAAAACGACAAAGTGGAGAACGAGGAATTGGAGTTTTGATTATGAGCGATAAAAACACAAAGGCGGCAACAAGGCAAGATGCTGTGCAAAGCTTTGGTTGCAGGTTAAACTCCAGCGAGAGTGCGGCAATTAAGGACATTTTGCAGCAAAGCAATCTGCAAGATGATGTTTTTGTAATAAACTCCTGTGCCGTAACAAACCAAACTGAGAGCGACATTATAAGATTTGTAAAAAAGCTAAAACGGGAAAACCCAGATAAAAAAATTATCTTTACCGGCTGCGGCTCGCAGGCTAACCCGCAAAAATACAATGCAATTACCGAGATTGACTTTTTGATTGGCAATGCCGAAAAAACAAACCCAGAGGTCTACAGGGCAATAGAGGCAAAAATCAAGGATGGCAAGAGCTTTGATGCAACATCTTTTGCAATGGCAAAGGAGGAAGTGAGTGTTAACCAAAAAACAGCTCACCAAGACAAGGTTTATGTTAAAGAATCTGGGCCACAAAGCTTGTTTGACGGCGAGAGGGCGATTGTCAATGATATTATGTCCGTTAAGGACACGGCAGCACATTTAGTTAAGTACTTTGACGGCAAAACAAGAGCCTTTGTGCAAATTCAAAACGGATGCAATCACAGATGCACCTTTTGCATCATTCCATTTGGCAGGGGTAATTCTAGGTCTGTGCCGCTTGGCGATATTGTAAATCAAATTAACACGCTCACCGCCAATGGCTACAAGGAGGTTGTGCTTACCGGCGTTGACATTACTGACTACGGGCTTGACCTGCCAAACAAAATCACTCTTGGCATGGCAATAAGGCGGATACTTGACAACTGCAAAGGTGTTTTGCGTTTAAGGCTCTCCTCGGTTGATGTTGCCGAAATTGACGATGAAATCTTTAAGCTATTAAGGGACGAGCCTAGGTTTATGCCCTACTTTCATATAAGTTTGCAATCGGGCGATGATGGGGTGCTTAAGCAGATGGCACGCCGCCACACAAGGACGCAGGTGCTAGACTTTTGCAAAAAAGTAAGGGACATTAACCCGGATGCTCTCTTTGGCTCAGATATTATAGCTGGCTTCCCGACCGAAAGCGATGAGGCTCTTGAAAACTCCCGTAGCATAATTGAAGAGGCGGACATTTGTTTTAATCACATATTTACTTTTTCGCCAAAAAAAGGTACGCCCGCCGCTAAAATGAAGCAGCTTACCAATCAAATCAAAAAATCACGCACACATATCCTGCTTGAGCAGGATAGGCTACAAAAACAAAAAATGTATCAAAAATTTGACGGGAGGGTTTTTGAAGTTTTAACCGAGTCCGCAGGCATTGCAAGAGCCGCAAACTTTGCCCCATTTAAGCTAACAGCAAGAGTGCCAGAAAACACAATTATTAAAATCACCACAGCCAAGGATGCAGGAATCTTACTCAATGCTTTTTAGCAAGCTAACACTTAATCATCCATTTGTTTAATTGCGACTAGATTGATGTTGTTAGCAAAACTGACATGTACCAAAAAATCCGTAAAGATTATCTGTGCCGTTTTGTCCTTGGTGATTAAAATTTAAAGCATCATTTGTATTTTGGCTTAAAACAAACTGCGGTGCAATTGTTTCGTCACCGCCAATTGGCAAGCCTTGCCAATTTTTTGCATCTCTGGGGTCGGCAAAATAGGCAAGGCGATTGTTGACAATCTCGCTATCAATACTTTGGTAGCTATTAACTGTAATAATCATAAAACACTGAATGTAAGCCCTTTGCCAAGAATAACTGTAGATAGGATTTTTCATCATCTCAGAATCTTGTTTGTACTCTGCACTTGCACGGTAAAAGTGATTGCCTCTTGACCAAATAGCAGTTTGACACCCATCATATGTGCCTTGTTTTATCTCGTTTGGGGCATCGCTTGCAAGTAGTGTTTCAACAAAGTTAAAATGCCTTACCGGGCTGCAAGACGAGGTAAGGCAAATTGTTGCAAAAAGAGTTAAAAAATAAAAAAACTTCATATGGTTGCTTAAAAAATACATTAATATTAATTAAGCTAAAATAAAGTTTTTAGCTGCAAAACTTAAAAGCTTGTAAATATCTTTTAATTTTTTAATGCTTTCATGATGTCTGGCATAAATAAAAGCTAATAAGTTAAGATACAACTGAGTTGATTTTAGATAAAAATTTAATATAATAATCATAAAACAAAAACAAACGCCAAGTATTTAGTAAATTTAAAAAAAGTGCACTTTGGCGTTGACAACACAAATTAGATTTCATGTAAAGAGATGTAGTAATTTAGGGGGTAAAAATTTATTCTAACCAGCGATTGTGATTTTGCACAATAGGTTAGTTGTTAAAAGATTGGATAAATCTTTTAACAAGCTAATGATTGTTATTTTGCCTATTGGCAACAGCTAAAGTTTGTGTTGATTGTTTGTAATTTGGATATCTTTGAATTAGCAAGGCTTGCCAAAATGTTTTGTTTGTAAAAAACAAAGGCAAACATAAAGCACTAAAACAAAAAATATATTGAGTAATTTAGATTACAATCCAATTGTATTGTATGTTTTTGTAGTGTCAACAAATTTATGTATTTTTATTACATCTTTTTACTTGCAGTAAAAGATTTTGAGATAAAATGAAGACGAAGAGTTTTTAATTGGATTTGACATAGGCTTACCCTTAGTAAACACTAAGAGTAAGATATGGTAATAAATATTACATGTTTTTAAGTAGTATTGCAACGGTTCTTGGTGTTTCGGCGGATGTTGAAGTTGTACACACACCTGCAGCAGTACAAGTTGCAGATCTAACAAGTCCAGTTGAAGCGGAGTTGTCGTCAAGTAAGTCGTCAAGAGAATCAGCCTCGCTACCTTTTAAAACTGATTTTAAAGGGTTTATTATATTAGCTGAAGCACCACCACCAACCCTAAGGAAGCATTTGTTGGTTGCTGCTGTAACTCTTTCGCCAGTAATACCTGTTGTACCACCAGAGTCTTGAATGTCCCCTAAGATTAATGAATTGCCTTTAAAGCCAACAACACCTGTGTTTGCAGGAATTAAAGAGCCAATAGCAGTGGTGTTGCTAAAAAAGTTTAGATATAAGCCCTCAACCTTTGTAGCTGCAGAAACTTGGTTACTACCGGTAAATGTTGAAGGGTTTGCATTTGTATAGTACTGAGCAACATTGGAAGTTGTAATGCCAGCATCAGATAAATAATTACCAGCAAACAATTGATACCAAGCAAAGTTAGATTCGTGAGCTAGGTTGTTTGTGCAGGTTAAAGCTGCGGAACCAATTGTCCCGTAGTCGATAAATCCATCCCCATTGCCAAGGACTGTTGCGTTGTATCCGGTGGTAAATGTTTTTGCCGTTGAGCCAAGTTCAAAAGCTGTTGTAGATGTTGTGTCGCCAGGTAGTGCACCGTTTGCCTCCCTGTAGGCAGATATACCAGATGTAACTTCGTTGATTTCTCTTACAAGTGAGTTAACCCTTGCTTTTTTAATAACACCAAAACCTTTGAAGGCAGTGAACATTAGAAGCCCACTAATAACTAGAACGACAGAGACCTCAACTATCGAAAAAGCCTTGGACCTTGATTTGCAGAACATAACTAAGCTACAAAAATATTATAAAAAACTTTAAACGCTACAAGGCTAAAGTCACCCCAAACCTTTAAAAATTGCGTTAATTTTAAACAAGCATTACATAAAACTTTGCAGCAATCAGCATGACCAATCCTTTAACAAAATTAATCCTGCAAACTGCAAAAAAGCCAAAGCAGTGCCAGTAAATAAATTATAGCATAAAAGCAGCAAAAAAGTCAAGAAATCTTTTTACAAAAAGCCTTAATGTGTTGCTAAATATAGCTATTTTTAATAAATATCTATCTATAAATATAATGTTATAGCAAAATATAGATTAGTATTTATACCAAAAAACTTTTGAATTTTTAGTATAAATACTTTCTTTAGTTAGATGGGGGCCTAGGGCAAGTTGATAAAAAACTTGCAAATTGCAAAGCTAAGCTTTAAGTTAAAAGGTATTAATACCATTTTCAATTTTAAATTAGGATTGGTGCAAAATACTTATTCCATCTTCTCTCTGTGGGTGGCTGGATGTAATGTAATTTTATAAGTGAAAATGGTATTGTTCTGGTTATTGTTTGTTGTCGTGTAAATTTGTTGTGTAAAAATGGCTAGTAAAACAAGTGTTAAAAAGGTGGTTTTAGCTTACTCTGGCGGGCTTGATACATCTGTAATTTTAAAATGGCTTATAGAGGAATACGGATGCGAGGTTGTAACATTTACCGCCGATTTGGGGCAGGGTGAAGATTTAAGCGGGGTTAAGGATAAGGCTCTTAGCTGCGGTGCAAAGGATGCCTTTGTTGTTGATTTAAGAGAGGAGTTTGCTAAAGATTATGTCTTTAAAATGTTTAGGGCAAATGCTCTTTACGAGGGTGAATACTTGCTTGGCACAAGCATAGCCAGACCATTAATTGCTAAAAAACAAATTGAAATAGCTAGGCAGGTTGGTGCTGATGCAGTGTCCCACGGGGCAACTGGCAAGGGTAACGACCAAGTAAGATTTGAACTTGGCTATTATGCTAACATGCCGGAGGTTAAAATTATCGCTCCTTGGAGGGAGTGGGATTTAAACTCAAGAACCGCCCTCTTAAACTACGCAAGAGAGAGACAAATCCCCATAGCTCAGGGCAAGGAAAAGGAACCACCTTACTCTTTTGATGCAAACTTGTTGCATCTTTCAATTGAGGGTAAGGACCTTGAGGACACTTGGGCGGAGGCAAAGGCGGACACATACTTTACCGTAAAACCGCTGGAACAAACCCCCAGCGAGCCTGAGTACATTGAAATTGAGTTTAAAAACGGCGATGCTATTGCAATTAACGGCGAGGCACTTAAGGCTCACGAAATTGTTTTAAAGCTTAACGAGCTTGGCGGCAAGCACGGCATTGGCAGAATTGACCTTGTTGAAAACCGCTTTATAGGTATGAAGTCCCGCGGGATATACGAAACTCCGGGCGGCACCATCCTGCAAAAAGCACACAGAGCTCTTGAATCCATCACTCTTGACAAAGGTCAAGCTCACCTAAAAGACGAGATTATGCCTAGATATGCCGAGCTAATTTATAACGGATTTTGGTTTAGCGGCGAGAGAAAAATGCTCCAAGCCCTCATTGACGAAAGCCAGTACAATGTAAGCGGTAGCGTAAGGCTAAAGCTTTTTAAAGGCAATGTAATTATTGCTGGGCGTAAATCGCCAAACTCACTCTTTGACAAAAACATTGCAACCTTTGAGGCCGACACAGTCTACAATCAAAAAGATGCAGCCGGCTTTATCAAGCTAAACGCCCTAAGGCTAAGACTTGGCAAAAACGGGGTGAATTGCTAAAATTTTAGCAACTGATTTTTATGTGTTGTTATGTGTTTTTATTATTAATTGCTTGCCATGTTTAAATCACAAAAACCCGCAAAATACAGCCCAAGCCACATCGCAAACTATTTTTTGGCGGTGGCGGAGGGTGATAAAATAAAAATGACCACCCTTAAATTAATGAAGCATGTTTATTTTGCATATGGAATATACTTGTATCTTACTAACGAAAACCTGTTTGACGAGAATATAGAAGCATGGAGGCACGGCCCAGTTGTGCCTTCAATATATCATGAGTTTAAGAATTTTGGACTTTACAATCCAATTAAAAAAGGCACATATGCAACATATCTTGACCCAAACGATGCTGACCCAGTGCCACGCAAGGCTATAGTTGAAATATACGATATAAACAAAGATAAGGGGGTAAATCATGCGGTGTGTGGCTCTTGGTTTTATTTTAAAGATAAAAACGGCGACGACCTTGAAGAACTAACTCACAGAGAAGGCACCGCTTGGAGCAATCTGTACAAGCCCGGTCAAAATATTATCTTAAACAATAGCGAAGAAGGCATTGAGATGATAAAAAAAGAAGCAGAGATGTACTATAAAGCATCGGTTGAAATGCTTCGGTCCATAAAACACAAATAACATTTTTTTATATCCATATGAATGATTCTAAAGATTTTGAAGCATTTTCACATCAAAAAAAGGCATTGAAAGAATCTGTAGATTTTGATTTATTTCCAAATCAGGAAAATGTTGTGAAAAATTATGAAAATGTTGTGAAAGACATGAGATATAAAAGAGAGAGATTGCTGGGTTTAATAGATTTTGTTAATACAATTCTTGAAGGATATTACAAAATATGTAAAACATTCTCTAAGATAATCTTGCTTGGTTTTGTTATTTCTTTTATGTTCGAGAATGCCAATAATGGAACTTACTACAAATCCATAATAGACAAGGTTGTAAATGTTTTTACCCAGACGGATGGAAGTGCGTGGAGGGTGCAGCTAATCTGGGCTTTTGTGATATTGGGAATTTGGGGCTCTGCCAAGGTTGTGGGGCTTTTGCGGTTATTATGGGGCATTAAAAGTGATAGGTTTTAAAAAATAATTAAACCTATTCCATAACCTCATAATTAGACCCCCAGCATAACCCACTATACCATCTTCTACCTCAAAATAAACCATACCCTATTGTGCAAACTCTACAAAAAATCCAGGCTCTCTGCAATATAAGCCAGCCCGCCTCCCCCCCATGCTGGCAAAGCCAGCAGGCGGAGCTGGCTAATGGGGGTTAAGGAGATAAAATTAGACTCTGTATTTTTTGATGATAAGCTTAGAAAATATAATTCTTTGGATTTCAACACCCTTCAATTAAAAGCTTGATATCTACTTGTAAAAAACTTGATAAAGTTTGAATTGTCAATAAGGAAGGGTTTCTTAATCCTCTTTCAAGAAGTGAAACATATGTTCTGTCAAAGCCGCTTTCAAGTGCTAAGTATTCTTGGCTAAAACCTTTTATTTTTCGAATTTTCCTAAGATTTTCACCAAATATTATAAGAGTTGGGTTTTTTTGCATATACTTTATATTGTCTATAAAAAATACAATTTTTCTTGACAAAAAATATAAAGAAGAGACAATAAGTCTGCGGACTGACAGTCTCTTTTGTGATGCAAAATTATATTAAGTTTCTGTGAATCCTCGTTTTTAAATCTTCATTGTTATTTATTATGTATTATGAATAAACTAAAATTTCTTGGACTAGTCTCAATAGCATCTTGTATTTTGTCCGCCTGTGTATCATTCCATAAAAATGAAGCTGAAGTTGTTTATACTAGACCCGATATTTCAACTCAAGTTGAAAAATTAATTATTTTTCCAGCAGTAAATTTCGAAGGACAAACAACTCAAGATATAAGATTAATTGATCTTGCCATTAATACAAACTGGGTAAAGTTATTTGGAAAAGATAAGGCAATACCAGCTGGCTTAGCAATAGAGCAAATTGCAAATCAAATTGGTAAAAATTCCTATATGTCATTTGTAAAATCTCTTGACGATATAAGCGGAATGGAGCAGGTTTTAGCTGACGAAAAAGTGAAAAAATTTATCCAGCTTGCAACTGACAAACTAGGGACGGCTGGTAAATCGCAATTTGCACTTGCACTTGTAGAGGGTAGTGAAGAAAGTTACAACAAAGGCGAACCAATTAAAATACATATTGGCTTATTTGATATTAAAACTTTAACTTGGAAGGTTATTACAAAAACTGACAGCAGAAAAACTAAATTTGGTGTTTTTAAAACCGACTATAGTGGCATTGTTAAAGATCATTTTGAAACCATAAAAAACAACATTGAAAACAATGCAAACAATTAATATTCATGCTGCATATGTTATAAAACTACATAAAGCTAGTTTTATAACAATGCTATTTATCGTCTTACCAAAATGTTTATTCTCTAATTTTTGACAAAAACCATGAAAGTCTATATTCATAATGAAACAATAGGAGTTACAAGAGCCGTAAAAGTAGGCTTCAGTTGGGTAATTCTATTCTTTGGCTTCATTCCGTTTATGCTAAGAGGTATGCTTGTGCATGCAAGTCTAATACTTGCTTGGAATGTTGTAGTGTTTTTATCAGAGTACATAAAAATTAGCCATATCGGTATGGAAATTTTTTATGTTGTTTTTTGCAATTTGGTTTTAGCTTTTATTTGCAATTTGGTTTTAGCTTTTATGGGTAATAAAATGACTGTAGTACATTATTTAGAGCGAGGCTATAAAAGAACAGGCACAGGCTGGGATTATGCAAATGCAAAATGGGGATTTGTTGTAAAATAGTAAGAAAAAAAAGTTTCTGTGATTTGTTTGCAATGTGTTTTTTCTTGCTCTGTTGTGCATTTTTTGTAATTGATTGGCATAAAATTACTAAATTATTTATTTTGTAGAGTCTTGACTAGAGAGCGTCTTCAGTCTTAACATTTAATTTTACTAACTTAGTCTTATCTTGAATTATATTAGTACTTCAGGCTAGGTAAGTCCTAAATAAACAAGGGGCAGATAAGATGATTACCTAAAAATATCCCCTAAAGGTGGGCGGGACTAGTACATTCCACCCATGCCGCCCATACCACCCATACCACCCATGCCGCCGCCCATACCGCCTGCACCAGCATCTGAGTCCGCCTTAGGCTCGTCAGCAACTAAAACCTCAGTGGTAATAACCAAGGATGCAATAGAGCCAGCATTTTTTAAAGCCCCAACCACAACCTTTGTAGGGTCAATGATTCCAGCCTTAAACATGTCAACATAATTGCCTGTTTGTGCGTCAAAACCTTGTTTTTTATCGCCGCCTTCAAGCAATTTGCCAGCAACAACTGAGCCATCAAAGCCAGCATTTTGACAAATCTTTTTAATAGGATAAGCAAGAGCCTTTTTAACTATGTTAATACCAGCATTTTGCTCTTCGTTAGCACCTTTAAGCCCGTCAAGAACCTTGCTTGCATAAAGCAGTGCCGTGCCACCACCTGCAACTATGCCGCTTTCAATAGCTGCTTTTGTTGCATGTAGTGCGTCTTCCACTCTGTCCTTTTTTTCTTTAACCTCAACCTCTGTGGCACCACCAACTTTAATAATAGCAACGCCGCCAGAAAGTTTTGCAAGTCTTTCCTGCAATTTTTCACGGTCGTAGTCCGATGTAGTCTCAGCAATTTGATTTTTAATTTGCTTACATCTGGACTCTAGGTCAGCCTTTGACCCAGCACCGCCAACCAAAGTAGTATCATCTTTTGTGATAATTGCTCTGTCGCAGGTTCCAAGATGCTCCACGCCAACATCTTCAAGCTTAATACCTAAGTCGTCAGCAACAAAAGTGCCGCCTGTTAAAATTGCAATGTCCTCAAGCATAGCCTTGCGTCTGTCGCCAAAACCAGGAGCCTTAACGGCAACAACTTTAAGCCCGCCTCTAAGTTTGTTGACAACAAGTGTTGCAAGAGCCTCGCCCTCAATGTCCTCAGAGATAATAAGTAAAGGTCTGCCAGATTTAACAACGGACTCCAAGATTGGAAGAATTGACTGAATTGAAGAAATCTTTTTTTCAACAATCAAGATGTAAGGTTTTTCAAGCTCTGCTGTCATCTTCTCGGAGTTTGTAACAAAGTAAGGGGAGACATAGCCTCTGTCAAAGTTCATACCTTCAACCACCTCAACCTCTGTCTCGGTGCCTTTTGCCTCCTCAACTGTAATTGGGGAGTCCTTGCCTACCTTTTTCATTGCCCCCGCAATCATGTCGCCTATGATTTTGTCGCTATTAGCCGAGATTGTAGCAACTTGTGCAATTTCATCGTCAGATGAAACTTTTTTTGAAACCGCCTCAATGTCAGCAATAACCTTTTCAATAGCAAGGTCAATACCTCTTTTTACATCCATTGAGTTCATACCTGCCGATACAACCTTAACACCCTCGCTAGCAATACCGTAGGTTAAAACAGCGGTTGTTGTTGTACCGTCCCCAGCTGAATCATTAGATTTTGATGAAGCCTCTTTAATAAATCTAGCCCCCATGTTTTGGTAAGGGTCTTTAAGTTCAATTTCTTTAGCAACAGTAACACCGTCCTTTGTTACTCTTGGTGCACCGAATGATTTTTGAATAACTACATTACGCCCCTTTGGTCCAAGAGTTGCCGAAACTGCATCTGCCGCAATTTTTATACCAACCAAAAGCTCTTTACGAGCCACATCGCCAAACTCAATCATTTTAGACATAGCAAAACAAAAAATAAATATTAATAAAAAACACTGGCATAGCCAGCTTTTATGTTTTTAGCAAAGATATTTTATACCAAATCCAGCTGTAAAATTATCATTGACACACAATAAGTGTAATCCAATTTTACAAGTGGATTTGGTATGTCTACCTTGCAATTTATGATTTAGTGTTGCTATTTTGTTTTTCAAGAACAAATTATCTTTTTTGTAAAAATTATACCAACTTCGGTCAGGAATAAGATTTTAAAGCTAATTGCTAATTTTACAATATCTAAGCTTGTTAATTTGAGATTGATAAGTTTGATGATTTTTTTGCCCCAAATCCGAGTTAAAAATAAAATTGCCAGCAACTAAAACGCTAGCACCAGCATTTATTACTTGCTTTGCGGTTTGCTCGTTAATTCCTCCGTCAACTGATACTTCGGTTTGTAGATTTTTTTGCGAAATTTGATTTGCCACAGCCTCTATTTTTGCAAGAGAAGATGATAAAAATTTTTGCCCACCAAACCCCGGATTTACACTCATTATCAAAACCAAGTCCAAATCCTCAATAATATAATCAAGGCAAGATTGATGAGTGGATGGCACAAGTGAAATACCAGCTTTTATACCTTTGGATTTTATGTAGTTAATTATTCTGTCGTGATGGATGCAGGCCTCGTAATGTATGGTGATAATATCCGCTCCAGCATCGGCAAATAGGTCAATCATGTTTTGCGGATTGTTAATCATTAAATGTACATCAAAGGGTTTTTGAGTAAATGGCTTAATTGATTTTACAACCGGCGGCCCAAAGGTAAGATTTGGCACAAATGAGCCATCCATTATGTCAAGATGGATGTAGTCAGCATCTGTTTTGTCAAGCAAGGTGAGTTCATTTTGCAAGTTTGCAAAGTCGCCCGATAGTATTGATGGTGATATTTTAACTTGCTTACCTAGGTTTGATGGCATAAAAACATAAAGCATTACAACTAACCAACTGCATTTTTGCAAGTTGGTGAGCATGGAGGGAATCGAACCCTCGACAACCTGATTAAAAGTCAGGTGCTCTACCATCTGAGCTACATGCTCATTTTAAAACAGCGTAATAGCTTGTCTTAAAACTAAGTCTATAATTTTTAAAATAATTTAATCTTATTGTCAATAATTAAAATAAAAAAATTACGGACCTTTACAAAGCCCGATTGCAATCCAACTTCTCTGTAATATAAATAAGTCTTACTATTTTTTAAACATTAGACCTATTCCATAACCTCATAATTAGACCTCCTGTGTAACATATTATACCTCTTCTACCTCAAAATAAGCTATCCCCCTTATGCAAACTCTGCAAAAATCCCGGCTCTCTGCAAAACAAGTCAGCCAGCCTCCCCCATGAAGCAAAGCTAAGCAGGCGTAGCTGGCTAAGGGTGGTTGGAAGGTAGAGCTTAAACCGCTTAGATTAAACCCTTTAGATTAAACATCCTGCATAACAATTGCAAATGCCAAAATCGCAGAAAATGCTTTGGACTTAGGTTTAATTTGATTGCAGGGATTTGTAATTATGAGGTTATGGAATAGGTCTATTGATTTTGTTTATTTTTATAGAAAACAGTTATTTGATTAGGCGTAAATAAAATGCTTAAAACTTAGATTTATCAAGAGCATCAATTAAAGATTGAGAAATATAATCAAATTGCTCTGTGATCATTTTTTTTGCGCTATAGTGATAATTTTTCTTTCCTTTAGCAAGGTATTCATTTGTAATATCGGTATTCATTTTGGCTTCTTTGTTTTTAAATTGAATACAATCTTCCTGCGTTATTGCTATTACAGGTTTGCCGCAACGCTCTGCAATTGAACGCAGCTCTGGCGCAACATCTATACATATATCTATTACATAAGGCTCGGTATTTGCAAAAATGTTTGTAAATTCTTTAATAGTGCAGTATTTATGAGTGTCAAAAAATGGGCTAATGGCATCATTTATTTCTTTACTCCATTGGTAATGTGCATGAGTTATGCCATCTATATTATTTATTTTATCTTGTCTTTTTGCCATCTGTACGCAAATTCCTAAAAATTTTACATCAAAATCTATGCCATATGCTGTATTTGGTAGTCTTCTGACTTTTTCCAATTTGGATTTCCACTCAGAAAAAACACTTGTTAAGTTTTTGATTGCCTCCTTTGAAAAAAAACTTGGTATTACAGGAGCTATAAAGTAATTAGACATGCCAACCAAAAGAGCGTTAAGTGTTGAAATGGCATTTGGTGATGTATCTATTAACACAAAGTCGTATTTATCTTCTTTAATAAAATCAAATATTCTTTTTTGTATATTGTCAAATATCTGCTTAATACCATCCCCGCCGGCATTAACTAGCGTGGATAGCTGATTGTCTAGTTGATATGCAACTAAAGAACCTGATATCATATGAAGATTTTTAGAATGGTCACTTTTGTAAATCTCCTTATTATTTTTACTACCGGACATTGCAGATTCAATTACATCTTTAATTGAAATATATTTTTTAAGATAGTCTGGCAATAATGACATGTCTTTAATCTCGTTATCCTTGGTTGATTTATTTTTATGGAGCGTATCAACAAGACCGTAAACACTAATTGTTAAATTTATTTGCGAGTCAGCATCTATAAGCAATACCTTTTTACCTTTGCTTGCCAAAGCGTAGCCTAGGTTGTAAGTTAATGTAGTTTTTCCAACCCCACCCTTGTGATTGAAAATTGATATAATCTTTCCCATATGAAGCACAATAAATAAATTGATACCTATAATATTTAACTACTACATAATAAAATGCAACTTATCTTTTTCAGGAAGCACAAAAACTCGCAAATTTTTGCAGATTAAAATCAAGTAAAGCCTCCATGCCCCCAAAGCACTTAAGCATTGCATTATCAAGCTTTTGCAGCTCTGCCTCATCCTTAATTTTTGCAAGAACATAATCACTAACCTGCTCTTTGTAAAGCGGCTTTGAGATTCCGATTCTAAGCCTATAATACCCACTGCCAATACAGCCCGAGATTGACTTAAGCCCATTATGCCCCCCATCCCCGCCGCCTATCTTTGCTTTTATGCGTCCGGTTTCAAGGTCAAGGTCGTCGTGTATAACTATTGTTTTTGAGGCTTCAATTTTGTAAAATTTTGCAACCTCAAGCACAGAGGCACCAGAAAGATTCATAAATGTTTGTGGCTTAAGCAGTATTACATCTTTATTAAATAATTTGGTTTTAATGATTTGAGAGTTTTTGCCAAAGCTTACAAAAGCACCGCACCTGTGCCTAAAGGCAATAAAGTCCAAGAGGTCAAAACCTATATTGTGGCGTGTTTGGGTGTATTTATCACCCGGATTGCCAAGCCCTACAAGAAGTATCACTTTTGATTTTCAAAAATGATAAAATGATTATTCTCGTAGACTAGCCCAATTTCACCATTTTTCATTCTAATAGCGTCCTTGCCAAAGGTATCGTATCTCCAGCCAGTCATGCATTTAACCTTGGGGTTGTCAAAGCTTGCAATAACGGCTAAGTCTCTGTTATTTGCAATCAGTGCAGATGATATATTGTATTGCTGCGATTTTACTCTTAGCAGTATTTTTAACATGTCAACCAAGGGAATGTATTTGTTTGGAATGTCCTGCACATCGGCTTCAATATCAGTTTTTTCAAGAATAACTTTTTGTGCCGCAGTGATTGCAGATATTATCCTGCGAGAATGCACGGCTCTTAAGATAGATTTATTTAAGTTTTTTACCTCAGCAAGCTCTTCGTGAGAAGTGGGGTTTTTCTCCGCTATGTCAATTAAAGTTGCATCACTGAGTATTGTGTAAGGATTGATGTTCATGCGTTTTGCAGTGAGCTCACGCCATTCGGCGATTTTTTTTATTCTTCTTACAACATCCATCTTTGTTGTGTTAAATTGAATTTTAATCCAAGCATTTTCTATGCTTTTTTCGTAGACTGATGGATCTTGAGTAAGCTCTGCAACTATATCGTTGTGAATTGTTATTCTGCCACTTAATTTAAGCTCTTCATGCAAAAAGTTATAAAGCAAACGGATCGACTGGGAGTTGATTGTTGCCCTATCAAGAGCCTTTGCACCAATTGGTCGTAGTTTGTAATTGATTTTAATTGGGTCACGCACCTTAAATGTTGTGCCAAAGTTTTGGTAGAGAACATCTCTGTAATCGCAGTTTTTTTCGGCATTGCAAAGCATTGATGCAATATGCAAGTCAAAAATATTGCGAGGAATTTTTTTGTATCTTGAATATATTGTTGAAAGTGATTTTTTTGCATCGTAAATCACCTTTTTTATACTATCATTAAACAAAAATTTTTGCACGATTTCATCATCCATATCCTCTTGCATCATGTCAATTATGTATGTATCTTCATTGCTTGAAATGGACAATAAGGATAGTTTTTCATTGTAGCTATCAATTTTTTGATACTCAAAAGACATAAAAACAATATCGCAATTTTGTAGCTTTAACATTGCTTCGTTTAAGGTGTCAAAGCTGTCCGCAAACAAATAATTAAATTTGGATACATAGCCATCTAGACCTTCGTTATTAAAATCAAAATCATTATGTTTTTTGAAATTGGGATTGTTATTAATATTTTTATTAATAAAACGACCGCCACCAAAGCTTCTATCGTTAAACATACCTCAATGAAAAAAATATACAATATAAAAAATTAAGTACCAAAATCATAAAAAACAAGAAACCAAACTACGGCAAAATTTACTATTAATAAGATTAAACCCTAAATCTATAAAAAGCAATATAAATAGATAAATACAAGACGCATATCATAATTATTGCTACTATTTTTTATAGTCAAGTAATTTTATAAGAAAAATTACACTTTTTTGGCACTTTGAATACAAAAATTCTCTTAGGCAAACTCTATCAATAAAGTAATATTGATATATTATATATCTATTCTAAATTTCAACAAAATATTTGTTAAAATTTAATAATTTGCAAAAATTATACTACTAAAGCAAATAAGTATCAAGATATTTTGTATTTTGTATTATTTCAATATCCTTGAGTATTTGATGCTTTAAATCTTCCATTTTGTCAAATTTTTGCTCTGGGCGTACAAATGCAAGCAACTCAATATCAATATTTAATCCATACAAATCTAAGTCGGCATCAAGTAAGTGAGCCTCCAAAGTTAAGATATTAAAATTTACATCTAGGCTTGGTTTTATGCCTATATTGCAAATTGCATTGTATTTTGGTCCTTTTGGTAGTTTTACCAAGGCTTTGTAGACGCCGTATTTAGGCATGGCAAATTTATCTTGATTTAAGATAATATTGGCGGTTTTAAAGCCTAAAACCTTACCTGCAAGCCCAAGCCCCCTTGTAACCTTGCCAGATATTGAGTAATTTTTAAACATTAAAGAATTTGCTTCTACAACATCGCCTTTTGCAATTAATGTTTTAATGTAATTTGCAGATAAAGCAGTTTGATTGTCTTGCAAATAAACATTTGGCACTATGCTTGTGGCAATGTTGTTGGCTAAAAATGATGTGTCGCCTAGACCTTCAAACCCAAATTTAAAACTTTTGTAGCAAACCAAATGCTTAGCATTTAGGCAATGGCGTAGATATTGTTCTACAAAATCTTGGTGACTTAAGGATGCAAAATCTGGAGTAAATTTTTGCAAAATTATTGTCAGGGTTTTAGGTTGCTGCGGGATGCAATTTAACTTTAAATACTCTTGGTAAATTTGCTTTATTAAAATTACCCGTTGCTTTATGGAATACAGAGGTTTTGTATTGTATTTGTTTTTGTAGCCATACCCAGTTATCAAGCATGGATTGGGGTGCAGTATTACTATACAAGGGGCAAGGTTAAGGCTTGTAGACAATTTAAAAAGGTTAAATAGCAGAGCCTTGTGCCCAAGGTGCAGGGCGTCAAACTTGCCAATAGTGATAACGCTTTTATCCTGCATAAAGCAAGTGTTAAAAAAGTCTTTACTTAGATTTAATCTTTTAAGCCTTAGCATTTGCATCTTGCAATAAATCATCTATGGCTAAAATGCCTTCCTTTTTGCCAAGGCACACAAGATATATCTCCTTAGATTCCTTACGCGATGAGCTTGGTTTAAAGTAATGCACCTTAGTAAAATGTTTTTTTAAATTTTTCACAAACTCAACCTCGCCGCTACCCATAAAAAGCTTCATCACCAAATTACCGTTTGTTTGCAAAAATTGCAAGGCAAAGTCAAAAACATCCTCGCAAACACTTAAGATTTTCATATGGTCAAGGTCAAAATTGCCTGTTGTATTTGGGGCAATGTCCGATATTATGAGGTCAAAACTACTGCAAAGAGTTTTAATTTGCTCCTTTACTTCAGGCTCTAAAAAATCACCTTGTATAAAATCTGTTTGGGGCACGGGGTCAATATCCAAGATGTCAAGGGCGATGATTTTTGCTGTTTTATTTTTATCTCTGCATATTTGCGTCCACCCTCCGGGTGCGGCACCAAGGTCAAGAATCTTACTTGCTTTTTTAATTAAATTATACTTATCATCTATCTCGTTAATTTTAAAGCAGGCACGGCTGCGGTAACCAAGCTCTTTTGCCTTATGCACAAAGGGGTCGTTTATCTGCCTTTGTAGCCAGCTTTTGCTTGACACAGATAGCTTTTTGGAATATATCTTGTTTGTTTTTTTAATGCCACGCATGCTTGCAGCCTCAAAGGCGGCATCTTTTATGTTAAAAGAGGATACGATAAATTTATCCTCAACCTTTCGTTCCGTTTTAGGAGTATTTTTTTTTGACATATTATAATAACTAAGCTAAGCTTTACACAAACTGTGTTATGTAATTTTTATAAGTAAAATGTTTTGCAGTCAATCTTATTTGCAAATTAAGCAAAATCTTGCTTTAAACAAGGCGTGTAATGTTAATCTTGTTGCCGTGTCTAAAACCATGCCTGTGCAAGATGTAATGGATGCTATAAAACACGGGCAGCTTTGCTTTGGTGAGAACAGAGTTTTGGAGGCAATTGAAAAATTTACCGATTTAAAATCGCAAAACAAGGATATTAAATTGCATCTTATAGGGCATTTGCAAAAAAACAAGGTGAGTGATGCGGTAAAAATTTTTGATGTCATTGAAACTGTGGACTCCTTAGAGCTTGCCACTTTGCTACATCACGAAGAGCTTAAGCAGGGTAAAAAGCTCAAATACTTTGCACAGGTTAACATTGGCATGGAACAGCAAAAAACTGGATTAGCACCAGAGGATTTGGCTAATTTTTTAACTTCTTGCCCCTTGAACATTAGCGGGCTTATGTGCATTCCGCCAGTTGATGATAACACTGCACTTTATTTTTTACTACTTAACAAGCTTGCTAAAAAGTTTGGCTTAAGCGAGCTTAGCATGGGTATGTCTGCCGATTACGAGCTTGCAATAAGGCTTGGGGCAACAAATGTAAGGCTTGGTAGTATAATTTTTGGCACAAGAGCAGATGGTTAAGATAGCTTATCGGCGGGGAGATTTGGCAAAATAATTGAATTTAACATAAATATATTGTTTTTACACAAAAACTATTGACACAAAAAAATATCTACTTTAAAATTATAAAGCAAGAGCTTGTTTTGTGTTATTAACTAGCTTTGCCTTAGTACTGGGATGTCGCCAAGCGGTAAGGCAACGGGTTTTGATCCCGTCATTCGTAGGTTCGAGTCCTTCCATCCCAGCCATTTTGTTAAAATTTATGCCTCCGTTTGTTTTCAAAATCAGTTCAAAGCTCAAGCAGATTGTTGACCTTGTAAAAAACAGAACAATATCTATATCAAAACCAAAGATTAAAAAGACAAAAAAGGTTAAAATCAAGGCAAAAAATTGCAACATAACAGGTAGCGGATATAGGGATAGAGCAATCTTACTTGCCTTTGTAAGTGAGCTTAAGGCAAAACTTGCATTTTGGAAGCTTAGTTTTTTTGCAATTTGTTTTGCTCTAATTTTTTTACTTGGTGTTACTACGGTTTTTACAACAAAAAGTTTTATTGCAAAAATTACAATTGAAGGTGCAATAGCAACGGATGCAAAAATTAACAAAGCAATTAGTGAGCTTAAAAACAATAATAAAATTGCCGCTGTTATATTTAACATCAACTCGCCTGGGGGCACGATTACTGGCAGTGAGTCTTTGTATCTTACAATAAAAGAACTTTGTTTAAAAAAGCAATGCGTTGCAACAATTGAGGACTTGGGTGCAAGCGGTGCTTATCTTGCAAGCCTTGGCACGGGATATATTATTGCAAAAAACACAAGCCTTGTTGGTTCAATTGGTGTAATTATGAACTCGTGGAACGCCGAAGAACTGGTGAAAAAAATAGGTCTTAAGAGTGTTAAGTTTAAAACATCCAAATTTAAAGCTGCACCAAGCGGGCTTGAGGAGCCAGATGAGGAGGTTAAAGCATATATTCAAAGCCTTATAAATGATGGTTTTGAATACTTTACATCCATAGTTAGACAATCTAGAGGTGATAGACTTAAAAATCAAGAGGAGGCTTTTAGTGGTAAAGTTTTTAGCGGTAGGCAGGCTTTAGCCATAGGTCTTGTTGACGAAATTGGCGGCGAGGCTGAGGCTCTTAGATATTTTGCCGGCAAAAGCAAATCGCTAGCTAACCTAAGTGTAAAAGACATTAACCTTACTGAGGATGAAAAAAAAGACTCGTTGCTTAATCGCTTAATTGGCAGGGCGGCAAGCCTTGCTACCACGGCTAGCTTAAAGTCAATCAAGCAAGCTAACAACAATATTGCTGAGTTAAATTTTTAGTTAAAACTTGTCTTTTCTAACCAATTTAAAATACGACTCGGTAGTGATAACTGGGCCTACTGCAACGGGCAAGTCGGCAGCTGCAATTGATGTAGTGAACAATTTTGCATCCAAATCCATCAAATCTGCGATTATAAATGCCGATTCCAAGCAAATTTACGCATCCGTGCCAATTATCACAGCCCAGCCTAATTGCCACGACCTTAAAGCTTGCCAGCATTATCTATACGGCTTTTACACAAATAAAGAGGCTTTGCAGCACAGATATTCGGTTGCCAAATGGTTTTTTGCCGTTAAAGACCTGTGCCTTAGCCTTAAGCTGCAAGGCATTGTGCCAATTATTGTTGGTGGTAGCGGATTTTATATTGAAGCCCTAACTCAAGGGCTTCAAAACCTGCCGGAGCTTAACTTAGAGCATCAGCTTAAAGCTAGTAACGCACTGCGTGACATGGGGCATCAGGCTCTTTTAGACCATGTTAAAACCCTTGATCAATCAACACCAAGCGACCCATACCGCCTTGTTAAAAACTATGCCTATTTACTGCAATTTAACAGGTCAATTAGCAGCTACTTTAACGAGCCTCGCCACCAAGCTGGGCTTAGCCCGTTAAAAATTGCCTTATTGCCACCAAGAGAGCTTATTTACAAAGAATGCAATCAAAGACTTGACAAGATGCTACAAGACGGGCTTTTGCAGGAGGTTAAGGCGATTATTGACGGCGAAGCGGAAGTGTGTGATGCAATTAAAACTACTAGCGGATTTTGCCACATAGAAGCTTACTTAAAAGGCAATATTACCCTTGATGAATGCATGGAAAAAAGCAAGCAAGACACACGCAACTACGCCAAAAGGCAAACAACATGGATTAAAAATCGCTTGGCTGACAAGAATTTTACCATCTGCCCTTCAAAACAAGAGCTTTGTAAGCTTGTGCTGCATTGTTTTTAGCGGCAAATTACTTTAAAAATTATTCCCTTATCTCCCTTGATGTTTTCCCAAAGGTTCATCCTTTGATGTTCTTTGTCTTTTATTGCCACCATTACCCTTATCATCCTGTTCATTTTGTTCTTCGTTTTGTTGTGTGATTTTTTGCTGACTATTGAGCTCTGGCCTTTCTCTTTTTCCTAGAGTTGTGTTTTGGTAACCAAGTTTGCTTTTATTACCTTGCGTGCCTTCTGGTGCAACATTTAAGGCGACTCCCCCATGTTTTTCCTCTTCTTGCAATGGTTGATTTACAGTTTGTTGATTTACAGCAGCGTTAAGACGCAGTGTTTTGTAGAGAATTTTAAATTCCTTTACAATTGCTTTTTTTACATTGTCATTTTCTTTGCTTAGTATATCTTGTAGTAGTTCTTCAAATGTCTCTTTTGCATCATGGGTTTCAGTGTTCATAAAGATGCGTCTCCATGCACCCTCCTCAGTATTTTGTGTAAGTTTTGCTTTATCCTCCATGTCGTCTGCAAAGCTTTGTAAGCTAGCCTTTTCTATATTGACCTGTTTAAATTTTAATTGTGATTCTATTTCTGTTTTTGCCGTCTGTACTAATTTTGGCGGTAGCTTCGGTCGATCTGCAGGATTTGTAATGTCGGGGTTGTATCTTCAATTTAAAAATTAATATATAGCAAAATATTTATTTCTTATGCTTACCTTCTACTTGGGGACTACTGAGAAAAAGAAAGCACAATCCAATGTTACTGGTTAAAGTTATACAAAATCATTTGTAAAAAGATAATGTAAGTTCACTTTAGCAATCTTTATTTAATTGATTTGGTATTGTTTTGCAAATCAATAGCAGAGCCAATGCACCATCCATAATAGGTATCGCCAATTTGTTTTATGTAGGAAGATGAAAAACCTCTGGCAGTACACTCGCTTTGCAGATTGGATTTTAAAGATACACTGCTAATAAAAAACACACCAAAAGGTAGCAAGATTGGCGTTAGCAAAAGTCTTATTGTGCGTGATTTGTCTTTTAAAATCACATCGGGTTCCCTGCCGTAGTACAAATTACACTCGGGGTCGTAATCTTTTGCAAGTTCTTTGTTTTTTGCCTCGCAAATTTCCAGCTGTTTAGGTGTAAATTTTTTACCGCCGCAAGAATTTAAAAACAACAAGCAGGCACACAAAAAAATACTAAAACTTTGTTTAACGGTCATAATGTTTTTAAAAAATATAGCAAATAAAACTTACAACAGGGTAATGGCAAAATCTAAAAAATGTCATTTTATGGCATAAATATTTATGTTATATCAATAATGCCGCCGCCGCATAGCCTTGTACCGATGTAAAAAACGCAGGCTTGCCCGGGGGAAATTGCCCTCGCCGGTGTTGTAAGTTTTACGGCGTAGCTGCCACCATCGTCCAGCCTTGTTAAAAAGCCGCCAATAAGCTCTGCTTGGCTTGACCTAAGCCTTAGCTTAAGCTCCTTGCCTTTTAGCTCGGTATCAAAATCAGCTAAAAAGTTGACATCTTTAATAATAAACTCGCTTTTGTAAAGATGCTTAACCGTGCCAGCGTAAATTATATTTGTATTTTTGTCTATCTTAACAACAAACAAGGGCTCGGGGCGTGCAATGCCAAGCCCCCGCCTTTGCCCTATTGTGTAGCCGGCAATACCTGCGTGCTCGCCAATTTTTGCACCGCTTTCAATATCCACAATATCGCCGCCTACAAAGCCTTTGTCGCTATGTTTTTTAATCACGCTTGCATAGTCGCCGTTTGGCACAAAACAAATATCCTGACTATCTGGTTTTAAGGACACGCCCAGCCCATAGTCTAAAGCAATTTGCCGTGTTTGCTCCTTGTTAAGCTGCCCTAGGGGAAACTGACAAAACTCAAGCTGCTCCTCTGTTGTAGCATATAAAAAATAGCTTTGGTCTTTTTTAGGGTCAAGTCCACGATGCAGCTGAGCCTTGCCATCCACGATAATTTTTGTAACATAATGCCCTGTTGCCAAAAATTTTGCCCCAAGCTGTTTTGCAAAATTATATAGATCTTTAAATTTAACACTTTGATTGCAAGACACACATGGTATAGGAGTGTATCCGTTAAGATAGCTATCCACAAATTTGTCAATCACCTGCTCCTTAAAAATGCTCTCGTAATTTAACACATAATGCCTAAAGCCAATTTTTTTTGCCACTTGGGCCGCATCGTCAATGTCCCTACTGGCACAGCAAGTTTTTTGCTTAAGCCCACTAACATCGCCGTAGTCGTAAAGCTGCATGGTAACGCCAATTACCTCGTAGCCTTGGCTATGTAGCATTGCCGCCACAACAGAGCTGTCCACCCCGCCAGACATTGCAACCACAACCCTGCCTTTGCCGCTATTGTTAGCCATAAAAATACACAATTATATCAAAGAGTTAATAACCGAGTTAAGCACATAAACACCAGCCTTGCTTGCCTTAAGGCTGCCATTGTTTAGCTCTAGCATATTTGCATCCAGCAATTGTTGCAACTTTTTTTTGTTAATGTAATCTAAAATGTCAATATTAAATTTTTGTTTTACAAAGCTCAGGTCAACACCTGCGGAGGTTCTAAGCCCCATCATTAGGGCCTCGTGAGCTATGTCAAAGCCTTCAAGCTTGCAATTTGTTTGCAGGGCGTTGCCGCTTAAGCTGCTTGCATCAAGCCATTTTTGAGGCTCGTGAAAGCTATTGGCAGCAAACCTACAACCATCAATCGTATAACGCGAAAACGCCCCAGCCCCAATGCCTATCCAGTCCTGCATTGTCCAATAGGCAATGTTGTGGCGGCACTCAAAGCCAGTTTTTGCATAGTTTGAAACCTCGTATTTACCAAATCCAGCCGCACCAGTTAGCTCGTCCGTTAGGTTGTAAAAGTCGTAGCTTGCATCGCCTTCTGGCACGATAATCTTGCCAGCTCTTGCAAGAGAGTAGTATTCCGTACCCTTTTCAATCGTTAAAGTATAAAGAGATATATGGTTTTTAACAAGGTTGCTTAATGCAAAATTTAGTTCAGTCTTCCAGTCCTGCAGTTTTTGCCCGTGTCTTGCGTAGATAAGGTCAATGGAGTAATTGTCAAAAATGCTACTTGCAAGATACACCGCTTTGATTGCTGTTTGTGCGTCATGCAAGCGGCCTAAGGTTTGCAGGTCAGCATCGTTTAAAGCCTGCACCCCGATTGACACTCTATTGATACCTGCCTCTTTAAAGCCTGCAAATTTTTGAGCTTCAAATGAGGATGGATTTGCCTCAAGAGTTATCTCGCAATTTGCATCAATACTAGCTTGTTTTGCAAGATTGTTAATAATGCCACCAACCAATGACTCCCCCATGAGACTTGGCGTGCCCCCGCCAAAAAAAATGGTTTTAATGTTGTATTTAACGCCTTGTTTAAGGATATTGGTAAAATAAAAGTCAATTTCTTTTGTGTAAGCTTTAAGCCATTCCTTTGTTTTTGGATTTGTAGTTGCAACATGGCTGTTAAAGTCGCAATAGGGGCATTTTTTTTTGCAAAACGGATAGTGTATATATATTGATATATCTCTAGCTTCCATTTAGTTAATAAAAATAATCTGCCCTAGGGTTAAAAAATAGATGATTATGATAAGCACTAATGTCGCTAACATGCAAAGCCTCTCTTTGCTTTGCCTCTATGGCTTTTTGCATGGCTCTTTTTGCGCTCATTGCAAAAAAGAAGCCCCTTTGTGCAGAGTATAAATCCAAAGAGCTCCTGCGTGCATTTGTCACTATATCGTCAACATCGGCTCTTGCGGTGATAATTGTACCAAAAACTCTGTATCTATTGATTGTATTTAGGCCGTTAAAGTCGTAGACGCTAACAAACATGGATTGCATCATGGAGCCGGCATCAATTAAATTGCCGGGCATGCCACCAATCGGGCTTATAAAATAAGGACCATTTGGCACGCCAAAGCTACGCAAAACATCGGCAAAAGTAACATCAAACTCTTTAATGCCAATCTCCGTTGCTAGATCTTTTTTAAAAAACAGCCCAAAGCTTAGATTAAGCAAAAACCTGTTTAGCGATGCAGCAATGCCGTCTTCATGCCTGCTAACAATTGCATTGACTAAAGATACTGGCTCGCCTAGAGTTCCTCTAAGACTGCTAATTTTTTGCCTTACTGGCTTTGGGGTGGCAAATAAATATAGGTGTGCGATGTGAGAAAGTGCGTATTTATCCAAATTGTCGTAGATAAAAAAGGTTGTGCGATTGATTTTTTCAAGAGGGTCTTTTACCGCAGGTTGTGACTTTGTAGCATTTTTATTGCTTATTGCCTTGCTTTGGTATTGATTTAAGAACTCATCGTCCTCAGCTTCGTCAGCCCTTGCAATGTTGCAAAAGCAGGTAAAAAAGTAGCAAAAAAATAGGCAAGAAAATACTTTGCAAATTTTATGCAATGTTTTGCTTTGGTTCATAAAAAACTTAATGTTGTGCCTCTATGTATTTTAAGGCATCCAAAGCAGCCATACAACCAGAGCCAGCTGCGGTTATTGCTTGCCTGTAGCGTTTGTCAAAAACATCACCAGCCGCAAAAATACCAGGTAAATTTGTAAGGCTTGTGCCGGCTACAACTTTGATGTAGCCTTCCTCGTCTAGCTCTATGCCAGAGGTTTTGAAAACTTCCGTTGCAGGCTTATGCCCAATTGCAATAAATAGACCATCCATTTTGACATCTTTTTGTCCTTCGCCATTTGTGGAGTTTAAAATTACGCCCTGTACCTTTTTTGGCTGAGCGGAGCCGTAGACATGATCAAGCTGAGCATTGAAGATAACTTCTATTTTTGGATTTGCAAAGAGTCTGTCCTGAAGGATTTTTTCGGCTTTAAACTTGCCTTGACGGTGTATTAAATAAACTTTTGAAGCATGATTTGTAAGATACAAAGCCTCCTCAACAGCGGTATTGCCGCCGCCAATGACCCCAACAACCTTATTTTTAAAAAAGAAGCCGTCGCAAGTAGCACACCCACTAACCCCAAAACCCCTAAACTCCTGCTCACTAGGATTGTTAAGCCATTTTGCCTGTGCCCCTGTTGCAATAATCACAGCTTTTGCGTGATAAATGGTGCCACTATCGGTTTTAAGTTCAAATGGTTTTGATGTAAAATTTACCGAAGATACATAATCGCTAACAAACTCGGTACCAACATGCTCCGCCTGCTTTTTCATTTGCTCCATAAGCCAAGGACCCTGTATTACCTCGGCAAAGCCGGGATAGTTTTCAACCTCGGTTGTTGTGGTAAGCTGCCCTCCCTCCTGATAGCCAGATATTAAAATTGGTTTTAAATTTGCTCTTGCAGCATAAATTGCAGCACTGTATCCTGCTGGGCCAGAGCCTATAATTACAACATCGCATTCTCTTTGGGTAGCAGACATAGCTTTTAAAACAAATAAACAAACTTATCAATAAATACCAATTTAAATTTAAAATTAAAGATTGTATTTGGTATTAGATGTATAGCAGATAACAGCTTTTTCAAGTGTTTTTAAACCTAATACCAAAACAATATTAGGTTTAAATGAGCAAAAAAAGCACATAATACCAATTTGCCACTTTGCCACTTTGCCACTTTGCCACTTTGCCACTTTGCTAAGCTATTAATTCTAATAAGTATTAAGCCTGTGCGTTTTTAACAAATTGAGCAACTTCGTCAGCAAAGTTTTCCTCTTTTTTTTCAATACCTTCGCCAAGTTTAAAGCACACAAATTCTGTTAGTGTAACTTTGCAAGAATTTGCACCCTCAAAAGCCTTGATTACATCAGCAACACTTTGCTTGCTATCCATAACAAATTGTTGTTGCAGTAAAACGCTTTCGGATAGATACTTTTTAATTCTGCCCTCAACCATTTTGTCAACAACATTTTGTGGCTTGCCGCTATCTAGAGCTTGCTTAACAAAAATATCTTTTTCGTTTTGAATAAGCTCAGCAGGCACGCCGCTTTCATCAATACTAACTGGGTTCATTGATGCAATGTGCATACAGATTTTTTTACCAAGGTCTTTAAGCTTTTCAGCATCGCCATCCGAGTTTATACCAAGCAAAACAACAATTTTACCCATGCTACCATTAACAGCGTTGTGAATATAGCTTGCAACAACACCTTGAGCAACTGATGCCTTTGCAAATCTACGAGGGTTGATGTTTTCGCCGGTTTTAGCTATAGATGCCTTAATAAAATCCTCACTAATTTTTTCACCCTTTGTAAATGTTGAAATACATTCTTCCACAACTGCTTTAAAATCATCGCCTTTTGCAACAAAGTCAGTTTGACAATTAACCTCTGCAACATAGCCAGTTTTGCCATCGCCAGACAAAGCTAATGCAACCAAACCCTCGCTTGCAACATTTGATGTTTTTTTTGCAGCACTTGCAAGACCCTTCTCTCTTAATACTTTAATTGCTTGTTCAACATCGCCGTTAGATGCTTCAATAGCTTTTTTGCAGTCGCTTATACCAGCACCTGTTCTTTCTCTTAAAATTTTAATTAAGGACATCACATCATTACTCATACTCTTAATCTAAAAACAATAAAACTAAATTGTAGCCACTAAAACACCTGTGGCAAAATATAAAAATTGGATTTGCATAATCCGCTTAATATTTAAATTTACATTGATTTAAATGCAAGACAATCTTAAAAAAATTTAGAACCTAGATTTTTAAGATTGCGGTATTTTGGTTTTAATTGCTATTGCATGAACGGTTTTTGCATAATCACCCAAAGCATCAATAACCATGCGATGCTGAGCAATTAGGGTTTTTTCAATAAAATCCCTAGAGGTAACGCTAATATCCCAGTGGTCGTTATCCATAGCGGTTGCCTTGATTACAATTGCATCCTCAGGTTTGTTAAATTTTGTAATTAAGGCATCCAAAAGTTGTTGCTTGGTGGCTGGCATAAATGTAGCTAAATAATAATTTATTCTGGTTTTGAATTTGCAGCAGAGTCAAAATTTGGCTGAGGCACTCTCACCCCGCTTTCAATCTTTTTTTGCAAAAGTAATATACCATGTATTAGGGCCTCGGCACTAGGGGGGCAACCTGGCACATAAACATCAACCGGAACTATTCTGTCGCAGCCTCTAACAACTGAATAAGAGTAGTGGTAATACCCACCTCTGTTAGCACAGGAGCCCATTGATATTACATATCTTGGCTCTGCCATCTGGTCGTAGACCTTGCGGAGTGCTGGTGCCATTTTGTTTGTAAGGGTGCCAGCAACTATCATTACATCACTTTGGCGAGGAGAAGGTCTAAATACCATGCCGTATCTGTCAAGGTCGTATCTTGCAGCTGCTGCTTGCATCATTTCAACCGCACAACAAGCTAAGCCAAATGTCATTGGCCATAGCGAGCCACTGCGAACCCAGCCAATGAGTTTTTCAAGATTTGCAACAACAAAACCCTTGTCTGATACTTCGTCCAATGCGTGCTTTAAAAAAATATCCTGCTCGTAGCCCTTAGTAAGGGACTGAGCATTGTAATACATACCCTTAAAACTAGATGAATCCTTAAGATTTATGTCGTTGCCGCTCATAATGTTAATAATTAATATCTATACAAGTTTTGCCATAATCTAAACCAAAATGGATTTTGCATCCGCAATAAAAATCCTAACAAGTTTATTGTATTGCATTATTTTTAAAAACAAAGAAAAATTTATTTTATTTTTACACCCCTTCAATTTATAAGTTTGCTTACTAAATAACTTTTGTGTTGATATAAAGTTCAATGCAAAATTGCAATTACAGCAAAATATTTATAAATTGTAGATAGACAATCAACTAAAAACATTTTTCAAAAAAACTATACTTTAATTTTAACTTTATTAAAATCAACAAGGCTGTAATTTTGCAAAAAACTCTTTACAAATTGGTATCAGCGACTTATAATATTATATTCAAGATGTGATTGCAGATTTGCAAGTTTTTTGAATAATATTTTGACATTGCAAAAAAATTGAGTGATAAATATTATTAAGATATTCTTTACCGTTTATTGTTTATGGCAAGATCTTATTCTGGATATTCACCATATTATTCCTATCGCTATCGTTATGCAGATGTTAATTTGCATGAAATTAGTCCAAATAGCAATGGTGAATTGGTTTTAAGTGATGTACCAAGCTTTCCACAAAATAATATCTGAAATTGATATTTATAAAATTGACAGTGATATCTCCATTAATAAACACTTGGCAAGCCAAACGGTGCCAAAAGGCTATACAATAAGAATTAACAAAGAATTATATACAATAAAAAATGAGGATTTAGTTAAGCTTGGTAATTCAGGTCAAATTATCGTAAAGGCAAAGGATGGATCGTTTTTAACAATCAACTCTGATGAGAAGCAAAATTTTTCATTGTCAAGCGACACATCGGTTTTATCTAAATCAATTAAACCTCAGGCAGACCTAATAGATTTTATAAACAAAAGACCCGATGTTTCGGCTGGTGCAATAGCTATTTTAGCAATTTATTTAACACTCGTTGTTTTAATGATTGCGGCTTTAGTATGTTCAATTTATATCTCTATATCAAATTATATTAATAAAAAAAATTAAACGATATTGCATCGGATTTACAAGCAGCATGTAACGAAATTAACGAAGAACCGAATAAAGAAAGTAAAGTACAAATACAAACAATTGCTAACAAAGTAAGGCGGGCATCTAGGCTTATTAATCATCACGATTGTTGCGGATGCAATAGTGATACTGCTTACGAAAAGGTAGACCAAGCTTTGTCAGACCTCAGGGATTTTTGTCAAACATACGAAATAACAAAAACAAATCTTACAGACTCTAATGAAGAAAATGAATCGCAAACCCAATCTTTTGCACAAGGACTTTATAATCGGATAAAACAATTGTTTACTTTTACATCGAGAGAAGGTCAATATACCATTATACCAGAGGAATCTTCAGGAAAAAATTCAAAAGATAATCAAGCAAACCCCCCTAAAACCACCCAAAGCCTTGATGATAAAATTGAAGAGCTAAAGCGTTTAACAAATGCGGTGTGTCAGCAGGGTAAAAACAAAACCTCTTCTCGCTTAGGCATTTGTTCCGCCACTAGCGACGCAGCCGCACAATACAATACTAGACTTGATGCGCCACTACTTCATCTTAGCGATATAAAGATTAATATTACTGGTAATAAAGCAACAACTGTTAGCAAAAGCCAAATCAATGACTCTTCTTTCAAAAAAACTATACTTTAATTTTGGCTTTGTAATTTGACTTTTGTAATTTTACCTTTGTTAAAATTTACAAGGCTGTAATTTTGCAAAAAACTCTTTACAAATTGGTATCAGTGGTTTAATTTTAGGTATAATACAAAAGACTTTGAAGATAATCAAAGATTTGTAAGCTTTTTGAATAATACAAAAAATAGGTTAAGTTATTGTGAGTTAGTTAATTAGAAAGTATGAACAATATAGACAAAGATATAAAATATATTGGCATTGAAAATGTTAGCGCATCCGCATTGGCAAATTACCTGCTTCATGACAATCCATATACAAAAGGACAAATAACAAATTTACATTTACAAAAAATTATATATATTATACATGGATTTTCGTTGGCTTTGGAAAATTTACCTATTATCAATGATGATTACGATGAAAAAATAGAGGCTTGGAAACTTGGTCCAGTTGTGCCTTCTGTGTATCACGAAATGAAAGAATTTGGCAATGCCATTATTAAGCCAGAAAAAATATCGTTACTAACACAGGAAATTAACGATAATCAAACAATAATTAGTAAACCATCGCTATCTCAAGGTAGTGTTGTAAGAAGCATTGCAGAATGGGTTGTGGGGAAAATTTTGACTGTAAATAACAAGATACAAGACGCTGACAAGCTTGTTAATTTTACGCATCTTGAAGGTTCACCTTGGCACGATGTCTATAAATCAGGAATACATAATATTATCATTGACAATAAAAGCATAAAGGAATATTTTATTTGGTACAAAAATTGGTTGTACGATACTTATAAAGTTAGTTATACTAAGTAATATGAGCTATTTAGATCCGGCAACAAAAAATAAAACAAATAAACAAATAAATTTTGAATCTCAAAAAGTTACACATGATGGGATACAGAACTGGAAGAGAATATTTTTTATAGCCCTTAGACATAAAACGCTATTGAAAATTTTTATTTTCTCTATTTATTTAATTAAAATATTATTTTCTTGCTGCTTTGTAATTTTGTTATTTTCTTATATTTTTCCAGACTTAACACAATTTATTTTTAAAGGCTTCAATAGAAATGAACTGCAAGATTTTTTGTTAAAAATTATAGCAGGTGGTTTTTTTAACCAATTGTTTATAAATGTTTTTGGTAAAAGTAAGGAAAAATAATCTCTATCAAATTATATTGAACTAGCTAAAGTTAAATATAATCTAACAATATTACCAAAACATTTTACAAAAAAAACTATACTTTAATTTTGGCTTTGTTAAAATTTAGGAGTTAAGATTTTACCAATATTTATTTTGTGATTTATGACATCTTCTTACAAAGTGCTAATTGCCGATAAAATGAGCAATGCTGCAATTTCAATCTTTGCAAAATACGGTATTACGGCGGATGTAAAAACAGGCTTGCCGGAGGATGAAATTATCAAAATTGTCAACGATTATGATGCTATCGTTGTGAGATCCTCAACTAAAATTACCCCAAAGATTATTGAGGCATCAAGCAGAGTAAAGGTTTTGGGTAGAGCAGGTATTGGGGTTGATAATATTGATATTCCTGCTGCTTCAAAAAAAGGGATAATTGTTATGAACACACCTTTTGGCAACTCCACAACAACCGCCGAGCATGCAATAGCTATGATTTTTGCAACTGCAAGGCAAATTGCTCAGGCTAGTGCCTCAACACACGCTGGCAAGTGGGAGAAAAATAAATTTATGGGTATTGAAATTACAAACAAGACTCTTGGCATAATAGGCTGTGGCAACATCGGTAAAATAGTTGCCGACAGAGCAAACGGGCTTAAAATGAAGGTCTGTGTGTACGACCCATTCCTAACCGAGCTTAAGGCGGAGGAGATGAGGGTAAAGAAAGTCTCTCTTGACGAGCTTTTGGCGGTGAGCGACTTTATAACATTACACACCCCATTAATTGAGGCTACAAAAAACATCTTAAACAAGGACACTCTTGCAAAAGCAAAAAAAGGCGTGATTATCGTCAACTGTGCAAGGGGTGGTCTTGTGGATGAACTTGCTTTAAGGGATGCAATACTATCGGGTCATGTAGGCGGTGCAGGTTTTGATGTATTTAGCGTTGAACCAGCTAAGGACAACCCCCTCTTTGGGCTTGAAAATGTTGTTTGCACTCCTCACCTTGGGGCTTCAACATTTGAAGCACAGGAGAATGTATCCTTGCAAATTGCCGAGCAAATATCGGAGTTTTTAACCACAGGTAAGGTTGAAAACGCTCTTAATGCACCATCGCTTTCAGCGGAGGAATCTGCGGTTTTAAAGCCTTACCTAGAGCTTACCGAAAAGCTTGGATTTGTTTTAAGTAACTCAATTAACGAGAGTGAAATTCAAAAAATTGAAATTAAAACCTCTGGCAAGGTAGCAAGCTTTGCCATAAAACCATTTGTAAATGCTGCAATTCTTGGTGTTTTAAAAACCCACATTGAGGATGTTAATTACATCAACGCCCCTGCAATAGCTAAGGACAGAGGGATTGAAATCATCACCTCAACCACCGAAAACAACGAGAGCGACTTTTACAAAAACCTCATCTCAATATCAATCGTTACTTCAAAGGATGCCTATAATGTAAAGGGCTCAGTTTTTAGTAGCACAGTGCAAAGACTTGTTGAAATCAACGGAGTAAAAATTGAAACCGCACTTGAAGGCAGCATGATATACATCAACAACAACGACAAACCCGGGGTTGTTGCAAAAGTTGGTGCCGTGCTTGCTGATGCTAAGATTAACATTGAAAACTTCCTTTTATCCTCAAACCGCAAAAACGAGGACGCTGTTGCATTTATCAAAACCTCAACAAAGGCTGGGGATGGCGAGATTGCAGCTCTTGCAAATATTGATATTATTAAAAAAGTTGTAAGGCTTGATTTTTAACAATATTATATTTTTGCCTTTAAGGTTATGAATCAAAGCCAAGCAAATCAATCGCAAGGGCAAGGTGACAAGTGTTACAGCTTGCAAAGCAATCTAATCTCAGGCACTTTAAATGCAGATTTAGCAAGTGTAATGTCTTTAGGTTTTAAAGAGGAAAGAACAAGCAATTTTACAAATGCACACATTACCGCAGCAACCGATACCGCAATAACTGACGCCACTCACGGTCGCAAAAAACCTAAAAGTGCCACAATGCCTGATAGTGGCTCCACCCCTTGCTTTTAGATATGACAATACTTAATCAAATTATCCAGTATAAAACAGAATTTGTTAAAAACTGCAAAGCAAGCTTAATCTTACTTTTGGTGATTTTTTGTTTTACATTTCACCAAAAAGCATTTTCGCAAATTCATAGCCATGGATACATAGGAGCCATGCAGTTTGATATAAAAGAGGATAGATTTAATCTTAAAAATTCTGGTGGCAAATGTAAATATATCTTTAAAGATTCGCATTTTCACCCAAGGGATTTTACTGTGAATGGTCAAAGTCTTGCCCTAATTGCCAAGCAGGCAAGTGATAATTGTGTTGATAGAATACTTTTAAACTCTCTACCTCTTATAAACCACTGGGGTGACGATAGCGATGTTAGACCAACTTATTACACCGATGATAAGTCAAAGTTTTACTGGAACACTATATCCGACATTCCAACATTTGAAGAGTATAGAAAGCTTGATAAAAAAACAAAAAGTAAGTTCTATTTTTTAATTAACGGCTTTTTGCATTTTGACCGCAGTGCTAAGGATGCAGTTTTGCAAACTATTCAAACATACAAAGATTTACCGATTGTTGGATTTGGTGAAATTTTTGGCGATCACGATATAATGAGCGATCAAATGAATCCCCCTTCCAGCATAAACTCAAAAGCAATGGATGAAATTTACGAGATTGCAGCAAGTAAAAATTGGTTTGTTTTGTTTCATAACAATATATCTCACCGCTCTTTTAAGGGTGCAACTGGCACAGATTATTTAACTAAAGTTGAGTCAATGCTATCAAAACATTCTAGCACAACCTTTGTATGGGCACATGCTGGCATAATGCGTAACATAGTTATTGAAAACCTTACCGATGTTTTAGATTTAATGCTTGCAAAGCATTCAAATTTATACATTGACATATCTTTTGTAGTCTACGAAAACTACATAATGGCAAGTGGTATGCCGGACGCAAAATGGATTGAACTTATTGAAAAATATCCCAATAGATTTTTGTTTGGCACTGACGACCTTGGGGGCTATAAAGATTTTAGCGATGTAAAAAAATATATACCTTTATTAAATGCTTTAAAACCAACCACTGCTGAAAATGTTGCTGGTAAAAACTTGCAAAACTTAATTAATAAAGCTTTATCATCATGAGTATTTTAAATCAAATTATCCAGTATAAAACAGAATTTATTAAAAACTGTAAAGCAAACCTTAGCTATGCTAGCCTTTTACAAAATGTTAAACCTTTGCAATCTACAAAGCCTAGCTTTAAAACCGCCATACAAAACAAGCACAAGCTTGGTGAGATTGCTATTATTGCCGAAGTTAAAAAAGCATCCCCATCTGCAGGGCTTATAGACAAGGGTGAAAATTTTGATTACCTTGCAATTGCAAAGCAGTATCAGGCTGGCGGGGCAGCTTGCCTTTCGGTTTTAACCGATGAAAAGTTTTTTCACGGTCATCACTCTTACCTAAGCAATATCAAAAAAGCATTACCTAACATGCCCCTTTTACGCAAGGACTTTATCATTGACCCTTACCAAATTATTGAGGCAAAATTTATTGGGGCGGATTGCATCTTGCTCATTGCCTCCTGCCTTGATAAAAGTCAGTTAAAAGAGCTTGAGTCCGTAGCTATAGAGTACAATCTTGATGTTTTGTGCGAGATACATGACGAGGCAGAGCTTGACATAGCCTTAAGCAACCTAAAAACAAGCTTAATTGGCATTAACAACCGCAATTTAAAAACTTTTACTACAGACATATCGCTTACAAATAAGCTTTTTAACAAGGCAAGTAACGGGGGCAAAAATATTGTGGTAAGCGAGAGCGGAATTAACACAAAAGATGACATAGATTTTATCACCCAAAACTCTGGCTGTAAAACATTTTTAATTGGCACCGCTTTAATGGCTAAGCAAAACAAGGCACAGGCTATTAAGGATCTATGTGGTTTGTAAGCCCAAAATGCATGATAAAGATATTGACATTGCAATTATTGATGGCAAATACGACCTTAGAAGCTATCAATGCCCTATGAATCTTGTAATTGCAAAGCATATCATTTATACAAAAAACCCGCAATCTGTGGCATTTTTACTTGCTAGCGAACAGGCGACCATTAATATTGCAAACTTTTTGCAATTTAAAGGTTTTAAAACAGAAAAAACACAGCTAACAATACAAGGATTGACTTACTACACTTTGTTGGCAAAAATGTAATTGTTTTTTAGATTTAGTTTTTAGATTTATTACTCTTGCTTGCAATTTAGATGCCCTCTTTGTTTAAGTGACTTAAGGGGGTGCGTTGCGGCTATTTTACAAGAATAATTTAGTGCATTGATGTTGCTAAGCTGTTAAGCGGTTTGGGTTTTTCTTTGCCTTTTACGATATTTTATAACCTTCATTGGATTGCGAACATGTAATGCTTCCTTTACACAAGAGTCTATTGAGTCAAACAGCATCTGGTCGCAGCCCTGAAAAAAGTGACTCGCTCCCTCTACCATTTCAAGAGAGATTCTGCTATTACCGTTTTGCCTAACTTTTGAAACAAGATTTTCGGTGCTTGCGGGCAGTGATATTTCATCGTTTTCCGGTTGTATAACAAGCCCGGGAGTGGGGCAGGGTATAAAAAAGTTAAAATTATATCTACTAACTGGTGGCGATGCAACAACAAAAAAGTCAACCTCTGGCCTACGCATAACAAGTTGCATGCCTATCCATGCACCAAAGGAAAATCCACTTATCCAAAACTGAGTGCTTTTTGGATTTTGTGCCTCAAGCCAATCAAGAGCTACGCCAGCATCATCAAGCTCGCCTAAGCCGTTTGCAAACTTACCATCCGAGTTACCAACGCCTCTAAAATTTATCCGTAAAACCGAAAAGCCATTTAAGGCAAATTGCTTTGCCATGCCGTGAGTTAGTTTGTTTTGCATAGTTCCACCGTAAAGCGGATGAGGGTGAAACACTATTACGCAAGGTGCTCCATCCTTTTCGGCAGGATTGTACATTGCTTCAATTCTACCAGCGGAACCTGTAATGTAGACTTTTGACATTTATTACAAAATAAACAAATAAGCTAAGAATTTTTAATGGTATTCAATTGTATAAGAAAAATTAAAAAAATCAAGTTATTACTTACCATACCCTGATAAATAAGCTTTTGTAAGTTATTTTTTATTTTCTTATTAAAAAAATATTGCAAAGCAAAGAGTAAGCTATAAAATTACATTCAAGTTTTTATTGAAGTAAAATTTTGAAAGGTTTTGAAAGATGTAAATTATGAATGATAAAACAATAAGAATCGCCATTGACCTCATGGGCGGCGACAAAGCACCTCAGTGTGTCATGGATGGACTAAGACTCTTTGACAAAAAAAATCGTGACAAAAACTTAAGCTATATACTAGTGGGTAATGCTGAGCTTAAGGCCAAAATTTGCAAAAAGGTGATGTCCCGTGCAAGATTTGTTGAAACCGATGAAGTTGTTAAATCCACAGACAAGCCATCTCTTGTAATACGCAACAAAAAAACATCAATGGCCGTTTGCATAGCCTTGGTTGCCGATGGTGAGGCGGATGTTTGTATGTCATCTGGCAATACTGGTGCTTTAATGGCAATGAGTAAGCTTTATTTTAAAACTATTGACGGCATAGACAGACCTGCAATTTGCACTATTATACCAACTATGAACGAGCCTTCAGTATTTTTGGACATGGGGGCTAGTCTATCATACACCAGCGACAACTTGGTGCAATATGCAATGATGGGATCGGTTTTTGCAAGTATTTTATTTGACATAAAAGAGCCAAAAATTGGTATCATAAATGTTGGTAGCGAGGATAACAAGGGCAATGAGGCAATACAGCAAGCCGCCGAAACGCTCAAAGCCTCTAATTTAAAAGATAACTTTTGTGGCTATGTTGAGGGTGACCAAGTAACCAAAGGTAATGTAAATGTTGTTGTGACGGATGGATTTACTGGAAATGTGGTTCTTAAAGCCATTGAAGGCTCCGCCAGACTAATGAAGCACTTTGTAACGGCAGCATTTAAGGAATCTTTGATGGCAAAAATTGGTTATTTATTTGCAAAAAATAGCCTTAGCAAGATGCGTGATAAAATAAATCCAAACAACTACAATGGTGCATTGTTTTTAGGTCTTAACAAAATTGCAATTAAAAGCCATGGCGGTGCCGATTTATACGGCATTGCAAATGCAATTAAGGTTTCTTACACTTTGGCAAGTCAGGATGTTGTTGAAAAAATCAAGAGCAAAATGCAAAGCTCTTAGCTTTGCCTAGTAGCATTTTGTGTTTTAATTAAAGGAGGTTGCTGTTACAAGCTTAATACTTGAAACGCATAAGTTGTTTTAAAAAAATTTATTTTTATAAAAATGTTTGCAAAAAAAATGAACCTATACGAAGGCTCTCGCCACTCTGACGAGTTTTTAAACTCGGAGTCCAGCGACATAAAAAAGGATGCAAATTTGCTAAAATGTGCTCCTATTTACAAGCCGTTTAAATACCCTTGGGCTTTTGACGCATGGAAGGTGCAACAACAACTACACTGGCTACCAGACGAGGTGCCAATGGCAGACGACATTAAGGACTGGAAGTACAACCTAACCGAGGCGGAACGCCAGCTTTGCACTCAGCTTTTTAGGTTTTTTACTCAGGCGGACATTGAGGTGAATGACTGCTATATGCAAAAGTATTCTCGCATCTTTCAACCAATTGAGGTTAAAATGATGCTTGCGGCTTTTTCAAATATGGAGACAATCCATGTTGCTGCCTATTCTCATTTAATTGAAACCCTAGGCATGCCGGACTCACTCTATGCAGAGTTTTTAAAACACAAGGAGATGCGTGACAAATACGACTATATGCATAAATTTGGGGTTGAAACCAAAGAGGGCGTTGCAAAAACCATGGCGGTTTTTGGTGCTTTTACTGAGGGGGTGCAGTTGTTTTCAACCTTTGCTATACTTTTGAACTTTCAACGCTTTGGTAAGATGAAGGGCATGGGGCAGATTGTCTCTTGGTCTGTGCGTGACGAAACCTTGCACACAAACTCCATCATCCGCCTTTTTAGGTCATTTGTTGAGGAAAACCCCGAAATCTGGCACGAGGAGCTAAGAAGCGACATTTACGAAGCCTGTGCAACAATAGTTCACTTTGAGGACGCATTTATTGACCTTGCCTTTAATGTTGCAAACGAGGTTGAGGGGCTAACTGGGCTTGAGGTAAAAAGATACATCAGATACATTGCTGATATGAGACTTTGCCAAATTGGCTTAAAACCAATCTACTTGATTGACAAAAACCCCCTGCCTTGGCTTGATGAAATACTAAACGGGGTTGACCACACAAACTTTTTTGAAAACCGCGTGACCGAGTATTCAAAATCGGCAACTACAGGCTCTTGGGAAGATGTTTTTGAGGCTTAGTTAAAGATATATCATGATAAACGCAAAGTACTTTAAGGAGTATAGAGAATTGCTTGGCTTTGGCAATCAAAACAATGTAAAAGCTTTTTTTGGAGCTAAAGATATTATTCCAGCTTTTGACTATAATTATGTTGAAACATTAAATATTAGAATTTGCGATATTATTAAACGCATAAATGACATAGTTCACGACAGCATTAAGGTTGACGATATATCATTATTTCTTGAAAATAGGTTAACAAATGTCTTTAAAACGCTAAAGAATAACGACATTTTGTTAAAATTAAATAATCAAGGTCGCAGACCTGAAGAAGTTTATTTTTCTTGGATGCGTGGCTTTGTTGTTTCGGCTTATTTTTTAAAGTCAATCGGTACTGTCTTTGGTGTAAATAAAGATAAAATTACCACGATTGGCGATGATGATTTTTTAAACATTGAAACATTTAAAAGAACTCCAAAAGCCGACTTGGAAATTGAACTATTTAATAATAAAAAAATTAGAATTGAAGTTCAATCAGGCTTTCAGGGTATTAATGACATCAGGCAACATAAAGTTTTAGAGTCCAGAAAGGTCAAAGATATAAGCGGCATATTGTCTATTGTGATACACTTTGATTTATTTAACGGACAAGTTGCTTTTGTTAGAATTGATGACATTGAAGACGATAATATAAATTGGATAACCAGACAGCAAATGGAAGGTCAAACGGTTTTTAATATTGATCAAAATTACTTTTGTTGGAAAATAACAGATGTTCCGCCAAAAATTCAAAATATTTTATCTATTTAAAATGCCTAAGAAGATTAAGGTTGTTGATTTGTTTGCAGGGGTTGGAGGCTTGAGTTACGGTTTTGCTAAAGATGACAGATTTGAAATAATAGCAGCAAACGAAATACTACCAAATATGGCAAAGGCATATCAGTTAAATCACAAAAACGTTAAAGTGTATTGTAAGGATATTAAAGATTTTGGGATAGGGGACCTAAAGAAAGATTTTAATATTAATTCTGGAGATATTGACTTGATTGTGGGTGGTCCACCTTGCCAAGCTTATTCAACTGTTGGAAAAAGATTAATAGATGACCCTAGGGGCAAGTTGTTTCAAGAGTATTACAGGGTGTTAAAAGAGATAAATCCAAAAATCTTTCTTTTTGAAAATGTAAAAGGTCTTTTATCAATGGAAAGTGGTGAATTGTTTAGTACGATTATAAAGTTATTTGAATCTTTAAATTACAATATTTCTTATAAGGTTTTAAATTCTGCCGATTTTGGAGTTCCGCAAATTAGAGAGAGAGTTATAATAATAGGAACCAAGCTTGATAGGCGGTTTATTTATCCAAAACCAACTCACTACAATAAAGAAGAATGTGGTTCAATTTTTGATAATCAATTAGAACCTTATTTAACACTTGCGGAAGCGATCAGTGATTTACCATTTATCAAATCTGGCGAAGAGGCTGTTGAGTACGCGACAGACCCAGTTAATGAATTTCAAAAATTGATGAGAAAGAATGCTTCATTAAAAATCAACGACCATAACGCACCAAAAAACAATGAAAACTTAATTAAAATAATGGAAATTTTACCAGATGGCGGTACGCCGCAAGATTTACCTGAGGAATTGAGACCAAAAAGTGGATTTGCAAATACTTATTGTCGCCTGTGGTGGAACAGGCCAAGTACCACAATAACCAGAAACTTCAGCACTCCATCTTCCGCAAGGTGTATTCATCCAAAGGCCCCAAGACCTTTAACAACAAGGGAGGGTGCGAGGATACAATGCTTTCCTGATGATTATATTTTTTACGGTTCAAGAAGTGATAAAAATTTACAAATAGGCAATGCCGTACCAACATTTCTTTCTGTGGCATTAAAAAACTCTATCTTGCAACACTTGAAATAGAAAGTAGTAAAATTATGAAAAAAACATTCAATTCAAAAGGCATTTTTGGCAGTATTGCAGATTTTAAAGACATTCCATCTGGCGTGGTAAAGGACATAGCCGACAGGATGGGCTGCGACTACATTGTTGCAACCTTGCTTGCCAGCCGCGGCACCCAGACGGAGGAGGAGGCAGATGCCTTTTTAACCCCAAATATTAAAAGCCAATTACCTGACCCATTTACCGCTCTTATGGACATGCAGGATGCAGTAAGAAGGGTGCAAGAGGCAATCAGCAAAAAGCAAAAAATTGCAATTTTTGGTGATTATGATGTTGATGGGGCGTGCTCCTCTGCCATTTTAAAAAGATACTTCAAGGCAATTGGCACCGAGGCTTTAATTTACATACCGGACAGATTTAAGGAAGGTTACGGCCCAAACTCCAATGCTCTTATAGAGTTAAGACGGCAAGGCTACGACCTTGTGATAACTGTTGACTGCGGCACCGTTGCCTTTGAACCCCTAGAGGCAGCACACAAACACGGGCTTGATATCATAGTTATAGACCATCATCTTGGGGTTAAGCAAAAGCCAAAATCAATAGCCGTGATAAACCCAAATAGATTTGACGAAACCAGCGAGCTTACCTATCTTTGCGGTGCGGGCGTTGTTTTTATGCTTGTTGTTGCCCTTAATCGCAGCCTGAGGGAGGTAGGATTTTTCACCATAAACAAACTAAAAGAGCCTAATCTTATCAATCTTACTGACCTAGTTGCCTTGGCAACCGTGTGCGATGTTGTGCCTCTTGTAGGGCTTAACAGGGCATTTGTTAAAACTGGGCTTAAAATTGCTAATCAAAAAGCAAATATCGGCATTAAAACCCTCTGTGATGTTGCAGGCATGGAGGGGGTTTTAACAGAGTATCACTTTGGCTTTGTTATTGGTCCAAGGATTAATGCTGGGGGGCGTATTGCAAACTCGGCACTGGGGGCAGAGCTTTTGTCTACAGCTGACGAAGTTAGGGCTGTGCAAATTGCAAGCGAGCTTGAGGGTCTAAACAAAAAACGCAAAGAGGAGGAGGAATGTGTAAGACTACACGCTTTGGACATGGTGCATAAGCACAACCTGCATGCCTCGCCTGTGATATTTGTGGGCGACGAGGGTTATCATCAGGGGGTGATTGGTATTACTGCCTCAAGAATCAAGGAGGTTTTTAACAAGCCAGTTTTTGTGATGAGCTTTAAGGATGGGCTGGCTAAGGCGTCTTGCAGGTCGGTAAAAGGTGTTGACATTGGCAGCATAATAAACGAGGCAAATAAAAAAGGCTTGCTAATTGCCGGCGGGGGGCATGGCATGGCGGCTGGATACACCTGCGAGCTTTTGCATCTTAGCGAGTTTAAAAAGTTTGTAATAGATTATTTTAACCAAGCCTACCCAGATTTTACCTTTTGCAAGTTTACCGAAATTGACGCAAAAATATCTCTAAGTGCAATTAACGAGGATTTTTTTGACAAAATCAACCTCTTTAGCCCCTTTGGCAGCGGCAACGGCGAGCCTGTGTTTTTTACCTCTGGCTTAGAGCTTTTAAAGCTTGACAAAATAGGGGGCGACAAGACTCATGCCGCACTCGTGCTAAAATGCAGCCTTGGCGGAGGAGTTATTCGTAGCGTTATCTTTAGCTACGCACAAAAGCTACAAGGCTCCGGCTTTAATATTGAGGATTTAAAAGGCAAAAAACTCTCTATAGCTTACAAAATTAAGGCAAACGACTTTTATGGCACCCGCAAAATTGAGGCGGATATTTTGGAAATTTTTGTTGACAATTAAAGCAAAATTTGTAGAATAGAATTAGAAATTTAAAAAGGCAATCCAATCTTTGTAATTAATATTTATATGCAAATCATTTTGAGTTCATTTGGTATAGGTAGCAGTTCTAAGCAGAGTGTGGACAGTCAAGATAATACGCTACCCAATTCTCAAGAAACAAAAGATTTTAACGAGGGAAAATTTTGGATTGTTAAAGATGTTACAAAGTACTACCTTGACCCAAACGATGTAAAGCAATATTACATTGGTAGCCTAGCCCTTGAAAACATTAAAGTTTTTGACGATCAAAAAAAACAATATGTTCAAAACACAAGCGTGTTTAGTGGATTTGATCAATACGCACGAGATAGATCCTTTACAGGCCTTGTTGATTATTTTACCAAAGTAAAAGAAGCAGACTTTGAAAAAGGTCATAACTGGGTGCAAACTGTAACGCCAAGTATTTGGAGTGGACATAGCTATAACAAACGGTCCATTACAGGTAATGTTGCAACTCTGTTTGCAAACCAAGATGATAAGCAAGGTGCACAAGATTTTGCAAACAACATTATAACACTTTTTAACAAATCTAGAGAACAAATTAAAACAAACTATAAAGACCACAATTCTTTGAGGCTTTCAAGATACTTATATAACTTATCCAATTTAGCTAGTATAGTGCCTGATGTTTGGATGAATTTTATTAAAAAACACAAAGAATGGCTAGAAAAACACACTAGCTATAAAGATTTTTATAAACAGCATATTGATGTTGGCAATCAAATAGCTCAGCCAGAAATAATTAAGCGGCAAAATGTGAAACAAAATGCACGGGATATTCCTGGGGCACAAATTCTACAAACAGATGTAAAAACTTTAAATCAACAACTGCAATATCAGAATCGTGATAACAAGGATACAGGTGTACAGCAACAAAAAATTAAAGTTTCTAATGAAAGCCAAACTGACTGCAATACAGCAACATCGCAAAATAAAGGCTTAAAACTTAATTTAAGTGACATACCAACAGATAGACAAACCTCCGCTTTGTTAAGCCGATCAATGCTACCAAGCAAATCAAACTCACTAAAATCAAAATCTGCGACATATAGCATGCCAGCTTTTTTTCAAGAAGTCATTAAACAAAAGCAGGGAAATCTTGTAAGTAGCAAAAAATCCCAAAATCAATCGTCAAAACTCATTGAAATGCCTGACAAATCCATTACTCAAACCCTGCAAGACACAAAAGTTAGTAACTACGATAAGTATCATGTACTAAAGCAAGAAGATAGTACGGGTAAAATACCACAAATATTTATCACAAAACTAGAGTTTAAAATTGCCGACAGTGAAAAACACAATGGTAAAATGAGAATATCCGTGGGCTACGAGGCAAGCAATAAAGCACAAGTGCAAGGTTTAATTGATGCACTTAACAAAGTTGGGGTTGGCGCTGAAAAGGCTGATAATCCAGATTATGCAAATTGCATATACATAAAACCAAGCGATTTAGCTAAAGCATGGCAAACTTTGAGTAAAAAACAAGGATACGAGGCTTATCCAGCTAACCATGATAAAACTATAGAAGAGTTTTCCAAATGTGGATTGAAATCTGAGTGCATCACATCAAATATATCCACTGTAGCCAATCGGCTACATTAAGAGCTTAAACTTTTCCACTCCTAATTACAATCTCAACCTAGGAGCTTTTGCAGACATATAGGGAGGCAGGCTTAAGCTAGTTTTGCTGATAACAAGGATTTTGTATAGAGTTTTTGTATAGAGTTTTTGTAATGGTTTAATATACTTGGTGTTGCAATATAAAAAAGAGTTTAAGAACATTTAGAATGCGAAAATGATATAAAACAAAAGCAAGGGTTAAAATAAAAACACCTTGCTATCATTGCTGAAGTTTGAGTAGGTTTAGATAGTTACAAGCCACGCGATATGCAAAAGTTATTCGTAAAAGGTATCTGCAAAAAGTAAGGCATGTAACTATGTATTGCTAGATATTGTTAAAATGCAGAGATTGAAACAACACCTTTAACAAGATGGTCCGAGCCCGAAGTAGAACCGCCAATACCAAATAATACATTTTTGTATTTAGCTGTTACGCCTAGTGATGTTGCAGATTGACCTTTATAAGCTGCACTACCAATAACAACATTTAACAATTTGCCGTTGTCGGGAGCTACAAAGTCCATAGCGGCAGCCATAGAAATTGCACGGTTAATTCTTGAGTTAAGAGTGCTAACTTGTGCTTCAAGAGCCTTGTTGCCAGATGTTGCAAGTCCAGTATTTTGAAGTGCTGCAATTTGTGTGTCAACATAATTTTTTGTTGCAAGCTGTACATCTGTAGCGGAGTTGTCAAGGTACTTTGTGTTACCATCCTGATTTTTACTATCTGCAAATTTAATTGTTGCGGCACTTGTAAAATTTGGTGTTATGTTAATATCAATGGTAGGGTCTTCAAATGCTATTGTAGCATCGGTAGCAAAGGATTTTGCACTTACCGTAGATGAAATTGCAACAGCTGCTGCAATTTTTGAAATATTTTTAAAAGACATAATTTATTATAAAAAACAAATACATTAAACATCATTATTGCTTTATGGATAAAAGATTATCTAAAAGACAAATAAAGCTGGTAAAGCAATTAACGCAATAAAATATAATTAAACTAAAAATAAAAGAGTCAAGTTTTTTGTGCATTTTTTATTTTTTTTGCAAAGTTTGCATCTAATTCTTACCTTGTATCTAAAATAGTAGATGTTTGTGGCGTATTCAATAGAAACTTCAATGTTTCACAATCGGTTTAAATTTAATACTAATTTTGATTTTTACATTTTTTACACTTGAATTTGCTTTTTTAAAAATTACATTTATTTTACGGCGGCTGTGCTGCCTTAAGTAAAATTTTTATTTTATTATTTTTTGTTTGCCATTATGAGTATCAATGTTAAACCTTTACACGACAAAGTGATTGTTAAACTTATTGAGGCCGAAACCAAAACAGCAGGCGGTATTATCATACCGGACACAGCAAAACAAAAACCACAAGAGGCAATTGTTGCTGCGGTTGGTGCTGGTAAAAAAACTGAGGATGGCAAGATTATTGCCTTGGATGTTAAAGTAGGCGACAGAGTGTATTTTGCAAAATGGGGCGGCACAGAGATTAAAGTTGACGGAGAGGATTACATAATTTTAAGCGAGAGCGACATTTTGGCGGTAAATTTAGCGGCAAAATCTTAGTTTAAACTTAACCATAGCCCTCCTATTTGTTTAGGCTGTAGGGCTTTTTAAATAGGCTTGTTGCTGTAATAGTAATGATAAAAATTTGCGGACTTACCAAAAAAACAGAGCTTGACCTTGTTTGCAGCCTGCATTTTGGCTTTGCAGGCTTTGTTTTGTATAGCAAATCCCCAAGATACATATCTATTGAAAGCCTAAACAAATTAGATTTACATCACGAGCAATATAAAAACATCATCAAAACAGCCGTTTTTGTAAAACCAAGTAAAGATGATATTAAGCAAGCGGTATCTGCGGGCATTGATGCGGTTCAGCTACACGGGGGTGAAGGCTTGCTTTGCACTCTAAGATTGCAAAAATTTTTGCGACAAAAGCATCCTAGTATTTTGCTAATAAAAGCCTTTGGCGTTAAGGGCGGTGTGGGGCTTTTTTTAAATTTGTTTTTGATGAAAATATTGCAAAAAAAAGTAGATTATTTTTTACTAGACGCCCCCTCAAAGCAACACGGCGGCACTGGGCAAAGCTTTAATTGGCAATTGCTTGATAATAAAATTTTTAAATTCTTCTTTAAAATAGCAATTGGCAAAACCCCATTTTTTATCTCCGGCGGAATCAGCGAAAGCAATATACAAAAAGCCTTAAGATACAGCAACTTTGTTGATTTGTCATCTGGGGTTGAGTTAAGCAGGGGCGTTAAAAGTGAGGCAAAAATTATATCTTTGGCAAAATTTTTACAAGATTTAAGTTTATTAAAAGATAAGTAATGATGAATTTAAAAGCTGAGGATTTAAAGCTAACTAAAGCCAATCTGGTAAAAAAATTAAAAGCAGAGTTTTTAGTTAACGGCGATACTGCTGAATACTTTGTGGAAGATTTCTTTAATTACATAATCAGCCAACCGGCATTTGAGCTTGTGGGTATCGGCAGGTTTGAAAAAAGGCAAAAACGCAGTTCAAATTTATTGCAACTTAAAACTGCAACAGATTTGTCAAAAACTACACTTGCAAAATACAAAGTTTGTTTTAAAACTTTTAAGTCCCTTAAGCAACAAATTTATGCAGAGGGCGGTTTTATTAATGCGGAGGTTATGGCAAAAAGCAAAGAAACTGGCAATATGCCGATAGGCGAAGTTGCAAAACTTTTAGGCGTTGAGGCTCACACAATAAGATTTTGGACAAAAGAATTTGAGCCCCATATCGCTTATACAATTGGCAAAGGCGAGCGTAAGTATTACTCTCTTAGCTCGGTGGAAGTGTTTAAAAAAATTCAGGAACTCATTCATGTTAAAGGCGTTAAAATTAGATTTATCAAGGAAAATAACCTCTTGTTTCAAAACTACGCACCGCAAAGCCTTGCTAGCCAAGATTTACCCTCTGGCAATGAGGCAAAAATAAATGATGTCTTAAGTCAAATATCCACCGAAATTCAAAAGCTTACTGCAAAGCTTAAGTCTTAAAAAGTTCATGGCTTAGCTACGATAAAAGGATAGGCAGGTTCTATATAAATAAATTTGCCAAGTTGTTAAGGTAGCTAAATATAGACTTATTGTAAGTTTATATTTTTATAGCTAGTAAAATGCCTCGCACCAAACTACAGACACAATCGCACAATACCTAACTGAGCAAGGATTGAAATTGGATTGCAAAAAAGCAATTGATGCTTGGCTAGTTGCATGTTATGCAATTACTATCATCTCATGCCACTAGCCTTTAATTGCCGCCCTTATCCTCACTAGATTGATTGTTTGTGATGTGTAGCGTGCACGACAGCCCCAGTGCCCCAAGTATTAACTCAAGGTTATTAACGCTTATGCGAGATTTGTTTTCCTCGTATTTTTTAATTTGTTGATAAGATATATTGGTTGTGTTTTGAATATCCATTAGCGTCATTAGTTTTATCAAACGCATAGACTTCAAAAAAGAGCCAATTTTTTTGTTATCAAGGTCCAGATTAATCTCAAAATTACCTTGTTCGTTATCACTTGTTTGAAGTAAAACATTTAACAAATTGTTGGCTTTTTCGCTTGAGGGGTCGCCCACAGTCCCGTTTTTTATTTTTTTGTTTTGCATAGCAAAATATTCAGTTAAATAGAAAATCATAAATAAAAACAAAACATTTTTAGAAAGGGTTGTAAAAAATGTTTTGCATAATATAAATATAACATTTTATTTTTTAAAAATGCAAATATATTTTACAAATATCTTAAAAATACCTTATTATTTAATCATATAGATTTACTTTTACCTAAGAATTAGGAAGTCTTGTTATAAGATATAAAACAAATTTTTATTCATATTTTACAATATATTATTATTAAAATACCACCATAGGTTGTAATGCTAATTTCAATTTAACATTAAAATTGCAACCCATCGCAAAGATTGCAGTTTTACAAAAACACTTGCTAAGATAGATGCAATAATGTATAATGAAGTTGAAACTTTTAAGTATATTGTTTTTATTTTTTCATTATTTTTTGCAATTAAAATGATGCAGGCAAATAAAAAGCAGTTCTTTATTATCAGAGCTACGGAATATGCCTTATCCTTTTTGGAATCTGCTTTGGACCTTGATATAAGAGTAAATTTTGAAGACCAAATACCCCAAAATCGCCCAGTGCTTTTTGTTGCAAATCACTTTACTCGTGCCGAGACTTTATTGGTGCCGCATATTTTAAAAAAATATATATCAGTAATGCCTCGCAGCCTTGCAGACAAAGGGCTGTTTGCTAGCAATTTTTTAAAAGACTATCTTGCAAAAGCAAATGTAATATCAACTGGCGACCCAAAGAGAGACGATATAATTGTTGCCGATCTTGTAAGCGGCGATGAGCCTTGGATTATCTACCCAGAGGGCAAGATGCTAAAAGATAAGCTTGCAACCGAGATTGTTGATGGCGAAGAGCGTTTTGTTGCAAAAACTGGTGCGGCGGTGCTTGCTATTAAAGCCGAACAAAAAAGACTTAATCTTATTAAATCCTACTTAAAACAAAACCCCGATATAAAAAAACAAGACTTGCAAAATAAGGATTACATAATTTTTGATGGGCAAAAAGTTGCAACCAGATCTCTTGCAATTGTTCCAATTTCAATTACCTATACGCCAATAAAGCCACAGCCAAACAGCCTTGAAACAAATATTATGAAGTTTATCAAAAAAACATCACCAAGGCTAAAAGAAGAAATAAGAATGGAAACATCTATCCTTTTAAACTCTACAATGGATATATACTTTACAAGACCCATTGAAACAAGCGATTACATCACAAGTCAAGGCGTGATGAGTGCCTTACCTTTTTTAAATGTAACATCAAGAGAAAACTACGCAATTGACAAGCTACGCCACAAAGTTACAAAAGCAATGATGAAGCAAATTTACGACAAAACATTGATAAACATGGAGCATATTCTTGCCAGCACAATCTTTGAGCTTTTAAAACTTGGTAAAAATGAGATTAAAATACAAGACCTAAGCAGCATTTTACTTGTAAAATGCCAGATACTTGAAGATAGCTTTACCTCGTCTCACAGGCTTGATGAGGCTCTTAAAAAAGGAGAAAATATTATTAAATCCGAGGAATTTAAAAGCGTTATAGATAACGCCATCTATCAAAATCTTTTACATCTTGATGGTAATGTTATTAAATTTAACACCAATAATTTACTAGCCGAGCATCAAATACACGCAATCCGCACATCTAATATACTAAAAGTTTTTGATAATGAATTCAGTTATTTTAAAAATATTAAAGCAAAACTTGCTAAGGTTAGTTCAACATCTTTAAAACACCTCAACATGGCTGCTGCAGACATTTTAATTAAGCACGATGCAGAGAACTTTGAAAATGATTACGCAAACTATGCCATACAAGGCGAAAGTAAGCCAAAAAACATCTGTAAGCCTTTTTTGTTAAGGGCAAAAAATGGCTCAGATGAGCTTGGTATTGTTTTGTCGCACGGTTATAAATCTGCCCCAGAGGAAGTGCGTGAACTAGCTCAGCATCTAAGCAATAACAATATAAATGTTTATTGCGTTAGGTTAAAAGGGCATGGCACAGCGGCACGCAACATGCAGCACATTAATTACACAGACTGGATTGACAGTTTTGAAGCTGGCTACAACATAATAAGCCGTGTTGCTAAAAAAGTGTTTGTTGGAGGTTTTTCAACAGGGGGGCTTGCCTCAATTGCCTTTACAAACAGGCTTAAAACTCAGCTTGGGGCAGCGGGTGGCATTTGCGGGATAGTATCGATTAACTCCGCCCTTAGAATAGGTGATATTAAATTTAAATTTGCCCGTGTTGCAAAGCTTGGTATTGACTTAGTTAATAAATTTAAATCTGGCGAGGCAAAGATACACGATTATGTTGTTGATAAACCCGAAAATCCTCACATCAACTACTCAAAAAATTACCTGCACGGACTAAGTGAACTTGCTTTACTTATAGAGCATTGCGACAAAAATCTTGAAAACATATCCGAGCAGATACTTGTGATACAAGGCTCAAACGACCCAGTAGTTGACCCAGTTAGTGGAGATATTATTTTTAACAAGGTTAGCTCAATGTCAAAAAGTCTTTACAAGCCACAAAGAAGCCGTCATGTTATCATAAGGGGGGATGGCTCGCAGGAAGTTTTTGAAAAAATCACAAACTTCATTCGCAGCGTCTAACACCAAATTTATTGCCCTTTTTATAAATGCAATTGATATACTTTGTAAAATAAGATATATATACCAATCTAAGCCTTATTTTCAAGGCGTCAACTAAAGCAGATTTTACAGCAAACCTTCCATTCTGAAGGAGTAAATATTGTTTTTTGCTATGATTATATGGTCTAGTAGATTTACATCAATAGTTGCGAGTGCCTTTTTAACATTTTGCGTAATCTCTATGTCCGCCTTAGATGGATTTGCGTCGCCAGATGGGTGATTGTGTGCCATTACAACATTTACGGTGTGGTGCTCAAGGCATTTTTTTACAATCTCTCTTGGGTACACGGCTGATTGATTTGCCGTGCCTTGAGACATAACCTCGTCTGCAATGATATTGTTTTTTGCATCAAGTAAAATTACTTTAAAGATTTCTCTATCGTGCCTACGGTAAAAAACCTGAAGATATTTTATCAAGTCGTCAAAATGACTAATTTTTTGCGGAGTATTGTTGACATTTTCAAACAAATTACGCAGTTGAAGTTCTTTAATTAGTTTTAGCAAACATAAAAAATTGTCTCCGATACCTGCAAACTGCTCAAGTTCATGGTGTTTAGTATTTAATATTGCCTGCACGGAGTTGCCAAAATAGCTAGATATTTGTTTTGCTAGCGGTTTAACATCGGAGCGTTTATTGCAATAGAATAATAACATTTCAATAAGCTCATATGTTTGGTAGCCACAGGTTTGAGGGGTTTTTAAAAATTTTTCACGCACTCTCTGCCTATGTCCGTCGTAGCTTTTTGTGTCGGCTTTAATTTTTGTTACCTTGTTAGCAATATCCTTTTTTGATTCCGATTGATTGCCTTGTTGCAAGGTTGTAATTACTTTATTTTTTTTGGTTTTTGTAGTTTTTACAGCTTTTTGCATAATGCTTTTTGCATTTACTTTTTAATTTTAACCGATGTAACCTTTTGATTAGCATCATATGTAACAATAACATATCTTGTTTGCTGAATTTTATCTTTCAAAAATGCACGATTCACCTGTTTAATGGACACAAAATAATCATTGTCTCCAATGCTAAAACTAGGCTCACCCATTAAATTAATGACATCAAATTTATACATCTGGGTAGTGATTGTAGACTCTGTTTTAAAATCATCCGAAAAATCATATCCGTGCCAAGTTGGTTTAAAACAAGAGGATGTAATCAGAGTTGATAGCAATATAGCTAAAAAGCGATATTTTTTAAATTGTTTTATGAGCATTTTTCTGCAAAAATTATTATCAATATTGATTTTTTAATAATGATTAATCATTTATTTATATCTTGTGTCAGTATTTTTAAATCAACAAGCATTAAATGCAAGATAAATTTTTAGTTTTATACTAATCCAATTTTGCAATTGAATCAATCTTGCTAGCTAACATAAAAGCTTTCGCCGCAGCCACACTTGCCTTTTTCATTTGGATTAACAAACACAAAGCCGCTCTTAGTGTCGCTAGTGGCGTAGTCCATAACAAGACCAATGATAAACATTGAAATTTTAGGGTCTATAAAAATGCTAATTTTGTCGCTCATAACAAAGATGTCATCGTATTTTGACACATTGAGGTCTTGCCTTGCGTATTCTATACTGTATACCATGCCACTACAACCTTTTTGCTTAATGCCAACTCTTATGCCTTGATATTCTGGTTTTTTTGCCATCATGTCCTCAATCTTTGCCCTTGCCTCATCGGTTAAGGATATGTAATTAACAATTGGCATATAAACTTAATAAATAATTATTTTTGTCTGTGTTTTGCAAAGTGATGCTTGCTAAGTTTTTTAAACTTAAAATAAGATAAAGGTATAGAGGCTAAATAGAGCGGCATAAAAAACATAACCGTCTTCCACCTCTCCAAAAACAAGGCTATAACAAAAATCACTAAGACTATCATGATTGGGGTAAGGTATTTCTCTTTAACCTTGATGTTTTTGAGGGAAAATGTAGGTATTACACTAACGGTAAGAATTGCAATTATGGCAATATAAATCATTGGTAAAATTGGTTCCTGCATGCAGATAAGGCTTACCGTGTCAAACTCAAAGCTTGCAATTAATGGCATTAAAACTAATATTGCACTTGCAGGTGCAGGCACGCCGTAAAAAAACTTTGACCTTACCGGGTGCCCCTTGTTAAGGCTTATTTGACTATTAAAACGAGAGAGCCTTATTGCCATGCAAGTGGAACAAAGCAAGACTATGCCCCAGCCAAAAAATCTAACATCGCTAAGCGTCCATAAATAGGTTATAAAAACAGGGCAAAAGCCAAAATTTATAAAGTCGCAAAGGGAGTCAAAAACCTCGCCAAATTCACTCTGTGCGTTTAATGCTCTTGCAACCCCGCCATCCATCATATCTAGTATCGCCGCAATAAAGATAAAGGCAACGGCAAGCTCAAACTTCATGCTCATAGCAAGTTTTATAGATGACAAACCAAAGCAAAGCCCTAAGGCGGTTATCATGTTGGGGAAGAGCTTTGCAATGCTAACCTCCCTAGAGTCATCATGCTTTTTGATGTAAAACATAATCTATTAAAAAATATTATAAATTAAAATATTATAAATTAAATAAATTAATTAATTTGACATAGAATTTTGCAGCACCGTCTTAACAAGCTCCCTTATTTTTAAGATGTATGCTGCCCTATCGTTTTGCGACAGCACGCCCCTTGCATCCAAAATATTCAAAAAATTACTTGCTTTAAGACAATGTTCAAAAGCGGCAAAGGTGTTTTTAAGCTCCGTTAGCCTTGCTGCCTCACGCCTGCAGTCTTCAAAATTTTTAAATATAATGTCAGTATCCGCCTGTTTTTGATAGTAGTTTGAATAATCTACTTCAAAGTCGTAAAAAACATCTTTGTAGGACACGCCGGGTGCGTATTCCAAGTCAAACAAACTATCCTTACCTTGCACGCACATGGCAAGCCTTTCAAGCCCGTAGGTAATCTCGGCAGGAATCTTGTCAAATGCAATGCCCCCAATTTGCTTCATGTAAGTAAACTGCGTTGCCTCCATGCCGTTAAGCCAAACCTCCCAGCCAAGCCCCGATGCACCGATTGATGGATTTTGCCAATCGTCCTCCACAAATCTAATATCATTATTTTTTACATCAATGCCTATTGCCTCAAGGCTTTTAAGATAAATGTCAAGCACATCTGCTGGGCTTGGCTTTAAAATTACCTGAAACTGATAGTATCCGCATAATCTATTAGGATTTTGCCCAAATCTGCCGTCAGTTGGTCTGCGGGAGTATTGCTCGTAGCAGCAGTTCCATTCATCTTTTTTAAGAGTGTAAATTGCGGTGAAAGGGCTTAAAGTTCCAGCCCCAACCTGCTCGTCAAAGGAGTGTAAAACCACGCAACCTCTGCTAGCCCAAAATTTTTTAAGCTCAAGCACAATGTCCTGAAAGTAGTAAGGCTTACCTAATCCATCACCTAGCATCTGTAATTTTGATATATCAACAATAAAGTTAAGCAAAACACAAAACAAAGTTTATTACTAAATACTTTTTATGCAATATTTTTTTAAAAAACCCTTTGCAACTATTTAAAACTTTTGGTAAAAGCATTTATTTTCTTGACAAAATGCTAATTGTGTTTTACAATTTAGGTATTCTTTTTTGCTGCTTGCTTTTTGGCAAGCGTGTAAAATAAAATTATTTTTATGGGTCTTATTTTGTGCTTTTATGCTTAAGCTTGCATCACTTAAATCCTTTGCTAAATTTGCCTTAGTTTTTGCATCATCCTTGTTATTTAGCCAGTTTGCCATGGCGACAAATAGCACCGGTGTATTATGTACTGCAATTAACCTTTTTACCGGTAATATTGGTAAAATGCTTGCTATTTTTGCCTTAATTGCCCTTGGGGTATCGTTTTTTATGGGTAAAATATCTTGGGGTACTGTGCTTGCTGTTGCCTTTGGTATGGCATGTATTTTTGGCGGTTCAACAATTGTTAATAAACTTGCTGGTGGTGGCATGACTTGTGCTATTACCAACACTGATGCTACAGCTTTATAGTAAATACTCTTGCAACAGATTTTTGAGGCTCTACTTTCAAAAAACCCAAATCCTAAAACGGAACTTAACTTTACCAATACATTTACCTTGCTTGTTGCTGTTGTTTTATCGGCTCAGGCAACGGATGTTAGCGTTAACAAGGCTACAAAAAATTTGTTTTTAAAAGCCAAAACTCCTCAGGATATAATTAACTTAGGTGAGGAATATCTTTTAAAAGAACTAAAAACCATAAACTACTACAAAACAAAGGTCAAAAACATCTTGGAGCTTTGCAGTATTTTAATTAGCAAATTTAACTCCAATGTTCCGGATAGCTTGCAAAGCCTTATTAGCCTGCCGGGCGTTGGGCGTAAAACGGCTAATGTTGTTTTGTCCTCTGGCTTTGGGAAGCAGGCATTAGCGGTGGACACCCATGTTGCAAGGCTTGCAACAAGGCTAGCCCTTACCAAAAACACAAAACCAGAACTTATTGAAGGCGACCTAGTACGCAAAGCAAAACGCCATAATATTGACCTAAACAAACTGCATCACCTGTTTATACTGCACGGCAGATATGTTTGCAAGGCACAAAAACCAATGTGCGGCGAGTGTGTAATTAAAGATTTTTGCTCTTTTGCTAAACAAACATACAAAAAACCCATCTGTAAGGCTTAAAGTATGGCTTTGTTGTATGTTATAGGATTTTACTTTTATGACCTATATCTTTTTGACTAAAATTACAGTTAAAAATGTTATAATGCACATAGCTTGGATTGAAAAGACGACAATTGATATTTGATTTAGTGTAATATTGATAAATTTTTTACTTGAAAAGTAATTTGCAAACAATAAACTAACATTCAAAGTTATCAAAAATAATGATAAAACTTTAAATTAAAATAAATTTATATGATAAAAAATGGATAAAAATCAAGAGAGAGAGAGTTTATTATTAAGCCTGATTTTGCAAATGGTTTAGAATTTAAAAAATGTGAAGATGTTTTTAAAAGATTTAAGCCATATTTTACCAATCACTTTGTAAGCAAACACGATATGGACGCTGAATCATTTAGAATTCAATCCTGTATTACATTTTGCAAAAAATATTCCATTGAACATGAAGTGTCCTACAAGCAGCCAACTGTTGGATGCAAAGAAGTTATTCAATATAGATACAATCCACAAAAAAAAGACTTTGGAATAGATTTACAAGATGAGCAAAAATCTATCATTTTTAAAAAAAACAAAGATATTTTTTGCTATATAACTCCAGCTAATTGTGACGCTGTATGTCCAAAAAAATCATCTAAATTAGATATTACAAAATATGGATTAATTCCTTATACCGTTAATCCTGCAACAATACTGGGGATCTTGCATAATGAAGCAAAAAAAGATGACTTAACGCTTCATCTAGTCGTAAATCCTTTGATTGCAAAAGATGGACTTGTCTTTAATAATTACGGATCGAGAATTTTAAGTGTTTGTTATAATGGCAAGCAAGTCTTTGATGCTATAATTAAAGAGGCAAGCGACCTTGGTATTGATGTTGAGATTTCTTCTGATAAATTTATCAAAGCAGATAATATAGATCTATCTGGTTTTAACGAATCTATAATTTTTGACAGTTCTTCAGATGGAACAAGTTACTCAAATATGCTTTCGTTAAGTAGTTTTGAAAATTCAACCAAGAGTTTGAATTCTTCAAGTCGCATTTTAAGCGATAACCAACAAGAAACAAAGCAAAAACATTGGTCATCTTGTAGTCAGCTTTTGGCAGGTGACCATGACAGATTATATAGGTAATTATTTTTTACAATATGAGAAAACTTGGTATTATTGGTGGCCTTGGACCCTTTGCTACAATTGAGTTTTTAGATAAATTTTACAATCTGTATAGACAAACATATACACCAAAAAAAGATCAAGATTTTCCCAATATTTCAATTGAAATGGCATGCTCAACACCCGACAGAACAAGTTTTATCTTAGGTAAAGATTGCAGTGTTAACCCTAAAGATTCACTAAAAGAATCAATTGTAAAGCTTTTACAACTTGGATCTAATACCATATTTTGCCCCTGTAATACTGTTTATTATTTTCTTGAGGATGCTTTTAGCGAGGTAAAGGCATTGGCTAATTATAATACCGATGATTTAATTTTAATTAGCCCCATTAAGGAGGCTGCTCATTTTATAATGCAAAACTTTTACAATAAAGCAATGCAAAAGCCAGTTTTAATTCTTGGAACAGACGGAACGATTTTTGCCAATACTTATAAAACAGAATTTTTAAAACATGGTATTAGTGTTCTTTACCCCGATGCTGATATGCAGGATGCAGTAATGAAAATTATTTACAGTAATGAATACGGCATAAAGCTACACGGTAAAAACAACAAGGCATGCGAAGAATTGAAAAAAGTTTTAAAATTTTATCAATATAAATATTCTCTCGTTCTTTTGGCTTGTAGCGAATTACCTATTTGCTATGATAGTAAAGATGAGCTAGTTTTTGATCCAATTGAGATTGCTTGCGATAAGCTAGTTAAAATTCTATAACATACCAAAAGTGCAGGATATTGATTATTAAAGTATGTCAACTACTAAATATCATTTGTAGTATTATAAATTTAAGTTTAAGTCTTTATGTAAAATGTAAAGCTAAACATACCCCTTTTAGGGGAGGCTGGGTGGGGTAATTGCAAAGCCGGCAAAGCCATAACAACCCCACCTGCTAGGCTAAAGCCTAGCCTCCTCCCCTACTAGGGGAGGTCTTATTTATACAAAAACTCCTTCCCTTTAAGACTACCCAAAGATAATCCATCCCCTTTAAGGGATACCTCCAGATGGCTCCTTCCCTTTTAGGGGAGGCTGGGTGGGGTTTGGATTTTATAAAAGTTGCATCAAATCATTTTGGAAGAGCTTGTTAGCTGCACTTTTTTGTTTAAGGAGAAGTTCATTACAAGCCCAATGTTTAAGAGGTTGCTAAGTAAAAAGCTACCCCCGTAGGACATAAAAGGCAAGGGGCTGCCCACCACAGGCAACAAGCCAATTGTCATGCCGATGTTGACAAAAGTGTGTAAAAACAAACTAAAGCCAATGCCGGCACTGGCAAGCCGCACAAAATGGCTATCGGCATTTATGGCAACATTGATTATTTGTAGCAAAAGTGCCATGTAAAGCCCAAACAAAACAATTACGCCTGCAAAGCCAAATTCTTCGGCAAAGTGGGTAAAGATAAAGTCTGTGTGGCTTTCGGGCAAAAAGTTTAATTGCACCTGGCTACCCTGTGCATAACCAGTGCCAATCAAACCACCTGAGCCCACCGCAATTTTAGACTGAATTATATTGTATCCCGAGCCTAGAGGGTCCTTGTCTGGATTTAAAAAAATTCTCACCCTCTCTTTTTGATACTCATGCATATGACTCCAAAGCACAGGCACACAAATGCCAATTGCAACAAGGCATGCAATAACATAGCGATACTTAAGCCCCGAGACAAAAATTAAAAACCCCCCGATTGCAAAAACTATAACAGTTGTGCCGAGGTCTGGTTGTAAAAAAATCATTCCGCAGGGCAGGGCAATTAAAAGCAGCACGATTGGATAGTTAAAAATGCTACCAACCTTCTCGGCTTTTTTAAAATGCAAATAACGCGAGACTGCAAGAACCAAAAAAACCTTTACAAACTCGGATGGTTGTAGTCTAAATCCGGCAAATTCAACCCACCTTCTTGCCCCCATTGAATAATCACCCACCACAAGCACCATTGCTAGCAGTATCAAGGCTATAGCGTATCCTAGGTAGCAGTAACGCAGGATAAACTTAACATTTACAGCCGGCACCAAGCCAAACATTATGGGGGCAAAAAAACAAAATACAAATACCTGCTTGCCAAATACATTGCCTATTGCTGTGTCCTTTGCTGAGTGTATCTCGGCAAGTCCAATGAGGCAAATTATTAGGCAGTTGATTAGTATTGCACCGTCCACCTTAAAAAATCTTGTTGAGTGAAAGATGTTATGATTTTTGAAAAACTTTAACAATCTGCTAACGCTTATCATATTTTTTGGCAAAAAAATTATTACTTAAACAATTACTTAAACAATATAGACTTGGTAGTAAAAAAAGAGTCAAAATTGCCGAGCTAACAATACCTCCAATAACAACAACCGCTAAAGGAAACTGAACCTCCGACCCTATGCCGCCATTAAAAACCGCTGGCACAAAGCCAAAGATTGCCACCGCAGCCGTTGCCACAATGGGTTTTAGCCTTTTAACAGCTGTTTGCAAGACGCAATCTTTAAGTTTTTGAGGCTCTGCAAAAGCGTTTGTAGCAATTGCATCCTGTATAATGTAGCTAATAAGAACTATGCCGTTAAGCACAGCTATGCCAAAGAGGGCAATAAAGCCTATCATTGCCGACACGCTAAGAGGTACTCCGCCAATCAGCAATCCAAGCACTCCGCCGCATAAAGCAAGAGGTATGCTAAGATAAACTATTGATGCGGTAATAAAAGAGTTAAAAGTTTTATATAGGATAAAAAATATCAAAACAAGCAGCAGAGGCACAAAAATCATCAGTTTTTGCTTTGCCCTTTGAGTGTTTTTAAAACGCCCTCCCCATTCAATGCTATATCCACTTGGCAATTTAATTTGCGATGCTATCTTTGCATTGACGGATGCAACAAAAGCCTCGGTATCTGTTTTGCTACTTAAGGCTATGGATAGCCCAGAGTATCTAACTGCAAAGTTGCGTGCTATGGTCACAACCTTGTTGCTTTGAGTAAATTGCACAACGGAAGATATCGGCACCGAGCCCCCAAGCTCAAGACTAACAGGAATGTTTTTAATGTAATTTATATCGTTTTTTACATCCTCGCCCATATGGATAATGATGGGAAACTGAATCTGATTTTCATAAAACCCCCCAACCTCAATGCCGCTCATTGCCATTTGCAGGTTTAAGTTTACATCTGATATAGGTATGTCATAAAGGGCAAGTTTGTCGTATAAAATATTTGCCTCAAGTATTTTGTTTTTTGTAAGGGCGGTAAGCTCTGGCACCTCGGCGGACATTGCTCCCTCTGTTTGCATGATAATAGCCTGTATTTGACGGGTTAAAAGCTCCAGAGTGTTAAGGTCTGTGCCAAAGATTTTAAGGTTTAAGTCCGCCCTGCTGCCTTCTAGTATCTCGTTAAACTTCATTTTTACTGGCTGATTGATGGCAAACTGATACTCAGGATAAAGCTCTTGCAGTTTTTTAGTGATATTTAAAGCAAGCTCCTCACTTGATTTTTTAAGCTCGTGAGGCTTGTCTTTTTTTGTAATAACATACATATCGGCAACATTTACGCCCATTGGGTCAAGCCCAGATTCTGAGGAGCCGATACGCGAAAATACATGTTCCACGCCATCAAAGCTCTTGGCGGTTTGCTCTATTTGCTTTTGAGTGCCTGATGATTTATCAAGAGAAATATCAAAGGGCTTGACGGCAGTGATTGTAAAATCGCCCTCGTTTAGCGATGGTATAAACTCGGATGGTAGCCTTAAAAACAAAATAAAACAAGTAATTAACAAAGCAGCCGAAGGGGCAATGATTAACACTGGCTTGTTTAGGCATTTAAACAAGAGGTTTTTGTAGTGTTTTTGGATAAATGGCTCGCGAGATTGATGGGTAGCATGATTTTTGTGACCATCTTTTACAAACAAAGCCGTAAGCACAGGCACAAGCAGCATTGCAACAAACAAGCTTGTTAAAAGGGCGGCTATAACGGTTAGTGCCATTGGCTTAAAGGTTTTGCCCTCCGCCCCGTCAAAGGCAAGTATTGGCAAATAAACTAAAATTATGATTGAAATACCTATGATTGTTGGCTTTGCAACTTCTTTTAAAGAGCTGCAAACCGCCTCAAGCCTTTGTTTAAAGCTTTGCTGACTATTAATTTGGCGATAGGAGTTTTCAATTATAACAATTGAGGCATCCACCAAAAGTCCAAAGTCTATTGCCCCAAGACTCATAAGATTAGCAGATATTTTAAGATACTTCATCCAAATTGCTGTAATGAGGGCGGTTATGGGTATAACAAGTGCGGCAATGATGCTCGCCCTTACCGAGCGTAAAATAAGACATAAAATAATTATCACAAGAACTATACCCTCTATTACATTTTTAAGCACGGTTTTTATGGTGCTATCAAGCAAAAATTGCCTTGTGTAGATTGGCTCAATTTTGATGCCGTCTTGTAGCTTTAGGCTTGAAATTGCGGATTTTAATCCATCAAGCACCTCCTTGCTATTTGCACCGATTTGCATCATGGCTATGCCCATCACCGATTCGTCCCCCCCGTATAAAAAGGCACCTATTCGCTGCGGAAATTCTTGTTTTACACTTGCAATGTCGCCAAGTCTTACAATGTGACCCATGGGGCTTATTTTAATGATTACATTTTTTAAATCCTGCAGGCTTAGAATATTGCTTGAGGTTCTAATTATCATTTGTTTATCATCTGCCTGTATATAGCCGCCGCCGTAGTTTTGCCCTATGGTTTTAAGTTTTGTAATCAATATGTCAATTGTAAGCCCGTGTTTTATTAAGTCTTGCGGTTTTATGTTGATGTGTATCTCCTTTTTAAATCCGCCGTTGGAGTCAACCTCGGCAATGCCGTGAATTTTTTTAAGATAAGGGGCGATGATATAATCCTGCACGGAACGCAATTTAATTAGCTCCTCCTCCGTGTTGTTTAAGTGTTTTTTGTCGTTTTCCTCAAAATAAACTCTATACAACAAAACCTCACCCAAGCCTGTGGTTATTGGCCCAAGCTGGGGAGTGAGTCCTGATGGTAAGTTTTGCACTGAACTGAGTTTTTCATATACCTGTGCCCTTGCCCAGTAGAGGTCAGTTGCATCATCAAACACAACTATCACCTGCGACAGCCCGTATTTAGATATTGACCTTACATCTTTAATACCCTTAATGCCAAAGATTGCGGTTTCAATGGGGTAGGTAACTGTGCGTTCCACCTGCTCTGGGTCAAGCCCTCCGGTTTTGGTGTTGATTACAACCTGAGTGTTTGTTATGTCCGGTATTGCATCTATCTTGATGTTAACGGCAGCATGCAAGCCAAGCAAGCAAAGCAAAGCAAAGAGGCATATTATGTTAAACCTCTGCCTTTCAAAAAATCGATATAGCATTTACACAAAAAAATAACTTAAGCTAATCTAGTTTAAGTTAAGCAAATCTTTTGTCAATTTTTTACAGGTATTTGTGTTTGCTAAGCCATTTTTTACGAAAGAAAAATCTCATTTTTTGCAAAATATTATATTTTTCTATAGTAACATTAATATTAACATGTACGCAGAGGTTTATAACCACAATCTTAGCATCACCTTGATTTTTAAGTTTCAGTTTTTCTAGCCTGTCCTTTTCCATCTTAAGCATCCATTCAACTGGTGGTAGTTGTTTAGTAAAGCTAAAATTATTGCAATTTTTTTTCTTTTGAATTTCTAAAAAGTGATATACCGCACTTACACATGTATAGCCTCCGTTTTTAATGAAGAGGTCAATCAACCAGCTAAAACAAAACCAAATCCATTTTAATATTCCTAATAAACAAACAACAAACCAAATCAATTTGCCATATGATTTTTTACAATCACTGTTGCATATTAACTTTACATAGTCGGTAAATTGATATCTTATTAAAGAATAACAGAAGGACTCTTTACAATGTTTATCACAAAAAAAAGTGTTCAAATCATTTAAGAGTTCTTTGTCCACTAAAATGCCCGTGTTATACGCTGCAAATCTTTGCATTTTTTGTTTTGTGGCATACCTTAGCTCATCTTCTATAATATCATTGATTTCGCTTTGGTCTAAATCTCTTATGATTTTTCCGCCGTCCAAGTAGCTTAGTTCTGCAATTTTCCACTTTGATGATTTCACATCAAAAAACATAAGTGCAACATGGTTTGCGTTTGGTAATTGATACATGGAATTTTGATGGTACGAAATAGTTTTACCCGCTTGTTTTTGAATTTGTTGCCTCATCAATTTAATCAATTTAAAAATCAATTTAATCAATTTAAAACAATTGTCTTGGTTTAAATTAGAGCATTCAAAAATTACATAAAGATAATTTTGTTCAAAAGAATTTTTCAAAATTTGTTCAGACATTTTTTATATTACAAAAATTATTATTTTTCAACTACAAATCTTTATTATACAAAATAAAGTATAAAATAGATAAATATGCTGTCAAGAAAAAAATAAAAAAAATTACAAATCAACATTTAGTTATATTTTGCTACCTTAATCACTTCTTAACCTAGTGTTTGCGACCTTGTGCAAAATTAAATCTAAGTAGTATTTATTAGACCTATTCCATAACCTAATAATTACAAATCCCTGCAATCAAATTAAGCCTAAGTCCAAAGCATTTTCTGCGATTTTGGCATCTGCAATTGTTATGCAGGATGTTTAATCTAAAGGGTTTAATCTAAGCGGTTTAAGCCCTACCTTCCAACCACCCTTAGCCAGCTCCGCCTGCAAGCTTTGCTTGCATGGGGGGGAAGGCGGGCTGGCTAGGATTGCAGGGAGATGGGATTTTTTAGGACTTTTTACCCTCTATCACAGTCTTTTTACTAAAGAAAGATGGGGTTGAAAGCCTCCCCTAATGTTTAATAAAGCCCCAGCTTTGCCAGCAAGCACAGCTGGCTAATGGGGATTTAGTGCTATTGCAAGCTGTATTACAAAGGCAAAGCTCTGGGATTGTAATTATATTTTACCGCTGTCAAAGAGATATGTATTTGATTATATCTGCATTAAACTTGACTTTTAAAAGTGTCAATCTACATTTGTTATAGATAAATTTTTGATAAAATTATGGGCCTTGCTTTGGTAACAATTTTTGGAATATTTTGCTTAATTCCTTTTGGAATAGGTATTTTTGAATATTTTGCAAACAAAAAACTAAACAAAAAAAGATATGAAAATTCTTGATTACGAGTTTTGGAAGGACCCTTCGGCCGTGCTTATTTACTTCTTTGTCGCTGTGTCGCTTATAACAAGTGTTATTGACCCAAGTTATTTAATTGCAACCTGCATTATGGGCTTTAGCACATTGTCATTTTGTATCTTGCAGATGGTTTTACACAAAATAAAACAAAATTAAAAAACATCCCCCTATCAACCAATTATCACTTGCTAGGCTTTATTAAACTCCCAGCCAGCCTCCCCCCCATGCTTAGCAAAGCTAAGCAGGCAAAGCTGGCTAATGGGAGCTATAGAGGTTTAATTTAAAGTTTGTTTTAGATTGATAAGGTATTATAGCACTCTAATTAATCTTATTAAACTCTTTTATACCAAAACCCTAATCATCAAATCTACGCAAAATCCCCACTCTCTTTGGGTGCTTTGCCCCAGCCCTCGCCCCCCTAGCGGCTTTGCCGCCTAGGGCTGGGGCAATATTTTTTGCTTTGCAAAAAATTAAGCTTATTAATGTAATTTTGACAATCCTGCTCCCTGTAGTTGTTAGTAAAGGGCGGCAAGCAAAGCTGGTTAAAAAAAAGTGGAGTGCAGAGGGGTAGTTTATACCAACTCTAATTTAAAAGTAAGTCTATATCTTAAGCTCCTACCCCAGCCCTCCCCCTAGAGGGAGAGGGGGAGGGAATGGTGCCAAGCCCTAAAGAGAGACTGATAAAGAAGGTTGTTATAGCCCTCCCCCTAAATGGATATAGTAAGAAAGAATAGACATTGTGCCAAAAAATACTCAAAAAAATGCAGTTGCTACATAACACACACGCCCCCGCCCCCCAGCTGGCTTTGCCAGCGGGTGTGTGTTTGGGCACTGCTAACCATCCCCAAATGCAGATAGGGCAGGGGGATGAATGTTTTGCTACAAGGATACCTTAAAGATGGGATTTGGTTTAGGGGCTAGCTAAGCGGCAAATATATCTTTAATAAGTTTTTCCTGCTCCTTGTTGTGTATTTTTAAATAGCCGCTAGCAGGGGAAGGGCTTGCTGGCCTTGCAACGCAGTTAACTTTTGCCCCGCAGGCTTCGTCAAGATAGTCGCGAATGAATGACCATGCACCCATGTTTTTTGGCTCCTCCTGTGCCCATGTAAAGCTTTTTGCCTTTTTAAACTTAGCAAGCTCCGTTTTAAGCAGCGAAGAATCAAAAGGATAGAACTGCTCGACTCTTATAAGAGCGGTTGTCTCTGGCTTTTTATCCAAAAGTTCATAGTAAAGCTTGCCGCTTGTTATAACAACTTTGTCAGTCTTTGTGGCATCTGTCAAGTTATCGCCAATGATTGTTTTAAAGCCAGCATCGGTAAATTCTTCAAGGTTTGACTTAACAAGAGGGTGGCGTAGCAACGACTTAGGGGACATGATGATAAGAGGCTTTCTAAAGCTTGCCTTAACTTGGCGTCTAAGAGCGTGAAAGAGGTTTGCAGGCGTTGTTAAATTTGCAACAATGATGTTGTTTTGTGCACAGTATTGCAAAAATCTTTCAAGTCTTGCAGAGCTGTGTTCTGGACCTTGCCCTTCAAATCCGTGAGGCAAAAGGTTGACAAGTCCGCTCATTCTGCACCATTTATCCTCGCCGGAGGAGATGAATTGGTCGTAGATTGTAACTGCCCCGTTTGAAAAGTCGCCAAACTGAGCCTCCCAAATTGTTAGGGCATTTGGATTTGAGAATGAATATCCGTATTCAAAACCCAAAACCGCAAACTCGGACAAAAAAGAGTTGTAGACCTCGTATTTTGCATCCTTTTTGTTTAGTGGTTCAAGCAGATTGTAAGGTAAGTTTGTGTCTTGGTCATAAAGCACCGAGTGTCTGTGCGAGAATGTACCCCTCTCGCAATCCTCGCCGGAAAGCCTTACAGCAAAACCTTCATTAACAAGCGAGCCGTAAGCCAAAAGCTCGGCACTTGCCCAGTCTATGTTCTTGCCGTTTTTGATTGATTCCTTTCTGTCGTCCAAAACCTTTTGCACTTTTTTGTTGACATTAAAGCCGCTTTTTGTGTTTGATATTACATCGCCCACTGCCTTAAAAGTGTCTTTTGTAATTTTTGTGTTGGTAAAATTGCAAATTTCGGAGCCATTTTTTACAGGTTTAATCTTGCTCCACACGCCTTCCAGCCAATCGGTTTTGTCCTTTTTGTAGTTTTTAGATTCCTCAAATGCTCTGTCAAGCTCGGCTTTTATGTCTTGCTTGATTGCATTGTAGTCTGCCTCCGTTATTACACCTAGGTCTATTAGTTTTTTGGCATAGATTTCGTGAGGATTGCTAAAGTTTTTAATTATATTGTACATCACAGGCTGGGTGAACATTGGCTCATCACCCTCGTTGTGCCCGTATTTACGGTAGCAGATTAGGTCAATTACTACATCCTTGCCAAACAAGGCTCTGTATTCGCCGGCAAGCCTTGCTGCCTTAATCACGCTTTCAGCATCGCCAGAGTTAACATGTAAAACGGGAGCGTTCACAACTCTTGCAACATCGGTTGAGTAGTTGCCGCCTCTTGTGTCCCTAGTGCTTGCGGTAAAGCCTACTTGGTTGTCTATTGATATGTGGATTGTACCCCCAACATAATAGCCTGCAAGTGTTGACATAACAAAACTTTCGTAGACTATGCCTTGACCCACCATAGCAGCGTCGCCGTGTATTAGTAGTGGTAATATGCTTCTTCTGGCATCGGTGTCGCCTGCTAAATCCTGCTTTGCCCTAACTCTGCCGGATACAACAGGATTTACAGCCTCCAAGTGCGATGGATTTGGCGTAAGGGTAAGGTGAATTTGCCCAGCACCTCTAACATCTCTGTCCTTTGAGTATCCCATATGGTATTTTACATCCCCGCTGCCGGTAAAGTCGTCTGGCAGATAGTTGCCTCCTGCAAACTCGGCAAAAATTGCCTTAGCTGGCTTGCCAGTTGTGTGAGTTAGTACATTGAGCCTGCCCCTGTGTGCCATGCCTATAACACATTCCCTAACGCCGTTTTTAATTGATGTTGCAAGTATTTCCTCTATTGCAGGTATCATTGTCTCACCGCCTTCCGCCGAGAATCTTTTTGCCCCCGGGAACTTTAGGTGAATTTGATGTTCAAACATTTCCGCCTGTGTAACTTCCTTTAAAATTTGCTTGCGTTCCTCTTTTGTAAAAGTTAAATTACTAAGCTCTACAGCTTTGTTTTTAAGCCACTGAATCTCATTATCGTTAGCAAGGTAGGCAAAGTCATACCCAATTTTGTCGCAATAAATTTTGTCAAGCTTGGCACAGATGCTAGGATAAGAGCCCCTTAAGCCTTTAATAATAGCACTACCTGTTGCTGGCTTTATACCAAGAGGGTCAAAGGCAATTTCAAAGTGTGCATTTTTTGCATATAGGTCGGTAATATAAGCCTCAATTACCGCTAAGTCTGTAGCTTCGGTTGTTTTACATTCGCTCTTTGCCGCAGGTTGAACAAAGGAAACAGCCGCCGCAACATCTTTATCCTTTAAAGCCTTTTTAACATCATCAATTATTTTTGCTTTTTTTTGTTCGTTTGCCAAGGTCTCGTCCAAAGGCACGGACACAAGCTCGTTGCTATTGCCAATTACAGATACGCTATGATGAGCTAAGTCCTGTTTAATATCATTTACAACCTCTGGGTTTGAAGCGAAAAATTTTTGCCATTCCTCGCTTACTGCAGCAGGATTTTGTGCGTATTTTGCATATACCTCATAAATATAATATATGTTAGAATGCACCATTGCCATGTTAAAGTTTTGAGAGCCGCTACACAAAGACATATCTTTTTAAAAAAGAACACCAACAAAATAATACCATAAAAGTATAAAACCCCTCTGCAAAAAATGCAACAATATATTTAAAACAAAATAAATATTTTGAATTAAATAAAAGCAAATATCTGTGACCCCTTAGCTTTTGATTGGTCAAGGTTTTGCAAGTTAAGTTTTGCAGCATAGTTTGCAACCAAAATTTTAGCATCACTTATGCCGTCCAAAGCACAATTTTTAGGGCATTTGCAGGCAATGTTTATCACTTCGCCGCCAGCACTGCAAAACTCAATGATGATTGGATTTTTTAAGTTGTTAAAGCCAAGCATTGCAAGCTTTGACACATCTTGCCAGCTCAGATCGCTTTGGCTAACTTTTAAAACGCTAAAGCCAAATTTTTGCTCAAAAGATTTTGCAGATAGTATTGTTTGCTTAAGCTTTAACAGGTCAGCCTCCAGACTTTTGTTTTGTTTTTTTAACTCGGCAACAAAGTTTAAAAGCTCGTTGCTATCAGGTTTGTTTTGCACCTTGTTTGCCTCCATAACCTGATTGTAGTTGTTAAGCTCTGCATTAACAAACTTAAGAGCCTCAGTTCCAGTTTTTGCCTCAATACGCCTGATTCCGCCACCTATGCCTCTTTCGTAGATAATTTTAAACATACCTATTTCGCCCGTGTCAAAAACATGGCAGCCGCCGCACAGCTCCTTGCTTTGCCCTGCGGTAACAACTCTCACTTCCTCCTCGTATTTTTCACCAAAAAGAGCCATAACACCTTGCTTTAAAGCATCTTCCTTGTTTTGTATTTGCTTTTGCACGGGGTGATTGCTTGCAATGAGCGTGTTGACATCGGTTTCTATCGCCTCTATGTCCTTAGCTGTAAGGGCTTGGTTAAAAGCAAAGTCAAATCTTAATCTTACAGGCTCAACGAGGGAGCCTTTTTGAACAACCCCATCACCAAATCTTTGCCTTAATGCGTGATGCAATAGGTGAGTTGCGGTGTGGTTAGCCTCGCAGGCGGTTCTTGCATTAATGTTTGGCTTTAAGTCCGCTAATTTAGACTTTAAAATATCGCTACTGAGCCCCTCAGGTGATTTACAAAAGTGAATTATCACATCATTTATTTTTTTTACATCAAAAACCTCAAGAGAGCTGCCTAAGGACGGAATTTCAATAAAGCCAGTGTCACACACTTGCCCGCCGCCCTCTGGGTAAAAGCTTGTTTGACTTAGAGTAATTGCAAGGGTTTGGGGTTCTGTTGCAATTGCGTCCACAATGTTGCCTTGCCTTGCGAGAGTGTCGTTTTTGCTGTTTCTGTAGCCGCAAAATATGGTTTGACCGTGAGCTTGCTTTACGCCAGAGGCAAATGCAATAAGCTCCTCATTATTTTTTGCATCGCCGCTGCCTTGCCAAGATGCCTTGCTGCGTGCTTTTTGCTGCTGCATTGCTAAGTTAAAGCCATCAGTATCAAGGGCTATATTTTTTTGCTTTAAAATGTCCTCTGTAATATCAAGAGGAAAGCCAAAAGTGTCGTAAAGCTTAAATGCAACATCACCTGACAAAACAGACTTGCCAGCCGACTCCTTCTCCAAAATCTTTAAACCCTCAGGCAAGAGGCCTAAAAACATGTCTTCCTCGCCCTTTAGAGTTGTGGATATAAAAGATGCTGCCCTGTTTAGCTCTTGATACTCCCCACTCATTTGACTGATAACACTTTGGCAAAGTTTGTGCATAAAAGCCTGCCTTCCACCATTAACAAAATAATGTCTTAAGGCACGGCGGATAATTCTGCGTAGCACATAGCCCCTGCCTTCGTTGGACGGCATAATGCCATCGGCAATCATAAAAACCGCTGCCCTTATGTGGTCGGCAATTATGCGGTGTACATAATCAGGCTTTGCACCATCAATTTTAATCTTTGCCTCTGGCAGATAGGCTTTACTATCGTTTATTATGTTTGTAAAAAGCGATGTTTCGTAGTTGTCAGTTTTGCCTTCAAGCACGGATACTAATCTTTCAAGTCCCATGCCAGTGTCTATACACTGCTTTGCAAGGGGGGTGAGAGTGCCGTCCTCAAATCTTTCAAATTGCATAAATACAAGATTCCAGATTTCGGTATATCTAGGACCATCTTCGTCTTTTGTACCGGGTAGTCCACCAAAAATCTTGTCGCCATAGTCGTAAAATATCTCGCTGCACGGGCCGCATGGGCCAGTGTCCCCCATTTGCCAAAAGTTTGCGTTTGTGTTGATTCTTATGATTTTTTCATCACTTACCCCTGCAATCTTTTTCCAAAGGTTAAATGCCTCGTCGTCGTTGTGATAGACTGTAAAATAAAGTTTTTCAAGTGGTAGAGAGAGCTCTTTTGTTAAAAAGTCAAAGGCATATTTTATTGCTCCCTCCTTAAAGTAGTCGCCAAATGAGAAGTTACCTAGCATTTCAAAAAAAGTGTGATGGCGATTTGTAAAGCCAACATTTTCAAGGTCGTTATGCTTGCCGCCTGCCCTGATGCACTTTTGGGCTGTTGTTGCGGTTGTAACCTCAGTGATTTTATCTTTTTTTGTTAGTTTTTCAAGCCCGGTAAAAACATTTTTAAATTGCACCATGCCGCTATTTGCAAACAAAAGGCTTGGGTCGTTAGCTGGTATTACCGGCGAGGATGCAACAATCTCGTGACCATTATCCTTAAAAAAGTTTTTAAAACTAAGCCTAGTTTGCTCATATGTGCCACTCATCTGCTTTTACAAAAAATAAGTTATATATTACTTATGGCAAATCCATTTGTAAAATTGGATTATATCTTTATCCGTTATAATCTTAATTTTAAATTGTATTTGGTATTATTTTTAAAAGCTCAGGCAAATAATTGCAATATTTTTTTGCTTTCTTTTGTTAAAACGCTAGTCTGCTGTTTGCAAACTTTAACAAAGTTTGTTTTGAGCTAAGGCATAAATTTATCATTTGCATCTTTCAATAGATGACTATATTAAATGTTTTTTACTTGCAAGGCTTGTAAAAATAAAGTATTATACAAAATATCCGTTTTATTTTTTGTTATTATTTTGTTTTTTATGCTTGAAATTGGGGGTTTTGAGTTGTTTAATAACGCATCTGCTAATTACAGCATCATGCTTAGTCTTGTTGGCACCGCAGGCTTTGTTGTGTATAAAAAATGGAACACATTTTACATATCTCTTTTGCTAGGCACTGCAATGCTGCTTAAGGGTGTGGATTTGGCGGTTTTTAGCCTTTATCTATGTCTTAATGGATTGTTTTTTGTGCCTAGTATTAGGTCAAAACTCATCACAAAGCCACTTTTAAAGCTGATTAATGTAAAAAAGGCATTGTCTAAGGTATCGGAGACTGAAAAAATCGCACTAAACGCAGGTGGAACATGGGTGGATAAGGAGCTGTTTTCTGGCTCGGCGGATTACAAAAAAATACTTGATTACAAGATACAAAAGTTAACGGATGAGGAGGAGTATTTTTTAAATCACCAAACAAAAGAGGTTTGCAAGATGACAAACGACTGGGAAGTTTTTGAAAAAAAAGACCTAAGCCCAGAGGTTTGGCAGTATCTTAAGGATCACAAATTTTTTGGCATGCTTATACCAAAGCAATACGGAGGGCTTGAGTTTTCGCCAATCGCACAAAGCACAATAGTTGCAAGGCTTGCTACAAGGTCGCAGGTTTTGGGTATTACTGTTATGGTGCCAAACTCGCTTGGGCCAGGTGAGTTGTTTTTAAAATACGGGACAGAAAAGCAAAAAAACTACTACCTACCACGCCTTGCGGACGGCAGAGAAGTGCCGGCTTTTGGCTTAACGGAGCCCACGGCAGGTAGCGATGCAACAAGCATAAAGGCAAATGGTATAGTGTTTAAAAAAGAGGATGGCAAGCTTGGAATAAGGCTAAATTTTGAAAAACGCTACATCACTCTTGGCGGTGTTGCAAGCGTTATAGGGCTTGCATTTAAACTTGAAGACCCTGAGGCTCTTTTGCCAAAGGATGTAAAAACCGGCATAACCTGTGCAATAATTAAGGGTGATGCACAGGGCTTAACCAGAGGTCGTAGACACAGTCCTCTTGGCGTACCATTTATCAACTCGCCGCTTTGGGGTAAGGATGTTATTATTGACATTGAGGAAGATGTTATCGGCGGCTTTGCCGGCTGCGGTATTGGCTGGAAAATGCTTATGGAATGCCTATCCGTAGGGCGTGGTATATCCTTGCCTGCAATATCTGCGGGGGGCTCGCACCTTGCACTACGCACAGCAATAAGATACGCTCAGGTGCGTAAGCAGTTTAACATGCCAATTGCAAAGTTTGAGGGCATAGCGGAGGTTCTGGCTCAAAGCCTTTACTTAAACTACACCTGCTCGGCAATTAGAGAGGTTACGGCCTCCGCAGTTACAGATGGGCACAAGCCATCGGTAATTAACGCAATTGCAAAGTACCACACAACTGAGATATTCCGCAAGGTAATCAACAATTCAATGGATATTCTTGGTGGCTCGGGTATCTGTCTTGGCGAAAATAACCTCTTGGCACACGGCTACATGGGTGCCCCAATTGCAATCACGGTTGAAGGTGCAAACATCATGACCCGTAGCCTCATGCAATTTGGACAAGGGCTTATTAGATGTCACCCATATGCCCTTAACGAAATTGAAGCTTTGGAAGCCGGCGACATGACAAAGTTTGACAAGAACTTTTGGGCTCACATTCGTGACTTTACAGGCAATATCACCAGAATGCTATTATTAAGCTCAACAAGAGGTGGTATTTTTTGCTTTGTAAAAGGCGATGCAGAACTTAAAATGGCGGTTAAAAAGCTAAAAATGGCATCTTCCACCCTCTCGGTTTTATCGGATATTGCTCTTATATCTCACGGCGGAGGGCTTAAAAGAATGGAATATTTATCAGGCAAATTTGCCGATGCATTATCGTGGACTTACATCCTTTACACCCTAATCATTAAGTATAAAAACGATGGATTTAAGGATACTGACCTCTTTAATGTCTCTGTTAAAAACGCCCTAAACAACATACAGCATGCCTTTGACGACATTTATACTGATACATTCGCCTCAAAAAACCCGCTATCCTTGGTTTTAAGAACTATGGGTTTTGTAGGCAAAATCAACAGGCTTAGCTCTAGTATTAACAACAAGGACATAAAAACCCTTGCAAGACTAATAGTAAGCGATGACTTTGTAAAAGACCAAACCCATCTTGCCTTTGTGTGGCACAAGGACGGCGACCAGTTATCCGACCTTGAAAAGTGCTCGCATATATACAGGTCTTTGGAGCTTGTTCTTAAAAAACATCATTTTAAAAACCTCGCCGAGCTTGAATCAAGCCAAAAAGCAACTGCCGACGAACTAACTCTTGTAGCTAACTACAAGGAGCTTTACGCAAAGGTTGTATCGGTAAATCACTTTGAACTTAAAACAAAATTTGGTGTGTAATAATTTTTTATAATATAAGATATGAGCTCGCAAGATAGTCAACAAAATGAACAAAATCAAATTAGTCCACACAATCAATCGGCAAAAACAACTGCCGGTGCAATAATGGGTAGTGTAGTGATTCCGGTTTGTGAATATGCTTGGGATGGCATTAAAGCATTGTGGGAAGTGTTAAAAGAAAAAACAGCAGATTCAAAAAAGAAGGAAGAGAATTACGATAAAAAAGCTGTAACTAAAGAAAATGGCAATCAACAAACCAAAGGTAAGGTAGATGGCAAACAAGAACCTAAAGCCGAAAAAACAAATGCAAACAATCAACAAACCACAGATGATAAACAGGTTAAGCAAAAACCTAAAGCCAAAGATCAAAGCCAAGGCAATAATCCTATTATTGCAGCATTTGAATGTACTGGGCTCAGTAATAATCAAGGCAGGCCACCCTCCGCCCTGCCAAGTAATAATAATTCACCCTCTGTAGGGGGTGGGCACGGCTAGAGGGTATGATTATTATAGTTTTTATTGTTGCCGCACAAAGATGCAGGAGATTGCTTAATTAACTTATAGCTTATTAACAGGAATTTTGATAAAATGTGGCACCTTGCCAGCTAACAAATTAACATGCAGTGCCGGCAAAATTAACTGAGGCACAGGCTTGTCTACTTGCTTTGCCTTCATGCGGGCGATGTATTCCTGTTTGTCTGTATTTTTGTTTATGGAGCAATTGTTAAGCATTTGCTCTTTAATGGTTGTAATGATAACTGGCTGTGCGTTTGACTCTGGATATTCGTGTCCAACACATACTTTTGTTTGCGGGGGTAGGGTGTATAGTTTTTGCACGGAGTCAAAAAGTTCGGCACTGCTGCCGCCCGGAAAGTCAGTTCTTGCGGTGCCAACAAGAGGGGAAAATACTGTGTCGCCAGTAAATAAATAATCATCAATTAAATAGCTAACACATGCAGGGGTGTGCCCCGGTGTTGCAATCACTCTTACCTCAAGATTACCTATTTTAAAGCTCTCGCCGTCTTGCCAGAGTTTGTCAAATTGTGAGCCATCAAGGTTCATTTGCTCCTCCTGAAAAATTGGTTGCCAATAGGCTAAAACTTTTGTGATATTTGCACCAATTGCAATTTTACCACCAAGCCTTTGCTTTAGGTATTGCGATGCAGATAGGTGGTCCGCATGAACATGGGTTTCGAGTATCCATTCAAGTTCAAGATTGTTTTGCAAGATGTAATTAACCAGATTGTCTGCGTTTTCAGTGTAAGTTTTACCGCTTGCTTGGTCGTAGTCAAGCACGGAGTCTATTACGGCACATTTTTTTGTTCCTTCGTCCAAAATGATATAGCTTGCAGTTTTGGTGCGTTTTGCATCAAAAAAAACTTCAACCTTCATAAAAACATTAAATAAAAATACTAAAGCAGATAGTTTAACTTTTTAATTTTGCAATTAGTTCTGGACCCTTAAAAATAAATGCAGAATAAATTTGCACGCCAATTGCACCGCAATCAAGCCTTTGTTTAAATTGCTCTTTTGTAAATATTCCACCAGATGATATAATAGGCAACTTGCCTTTAAGTTCTTTTGCAAACAGGCACAAGATGTTAAGTGATTGCTCGTTAAGCAATGCTCCACTAAGTCCGCCTTGTTGGCTTGTAAAATTTTTGTGTTTTGAATTTTGCAAGGGTGCAAAGTCCCTGCGGATTGTTGTGTTTGCGGCAATTATTGCATCAATTTTGTATTTTATGCAAAGTGCCGAGATGTAGATGATTTGCTCCTTAGTTATATCGGGGGCAATTTTTAAAAAAATTGGTCTTGTAAATCCGTGCATCATGCTTAGCCTTGTGCTTTGCTGACTTACAGACTCAAGTAATGTTTCAAGCGCCTGCTCCTGCTGAATGTCCCTTAAGCCCTTGGTGTTTGGCGATGATATATTGATTGTTATGTAGTCGCAGCATGGATAGACCTTTTGCATCATTAAAAGATAGTCGTCTGTGATGCTTGTGCTATCCTTGTTTTTACCTATGTTTGCACCGATGAGGGGGCGGTTTTTAATTTGCATTGCTTTTTGCAGATTTGCAACAAAATAATCGGCACCTTTACTATTAAAGCCAAAGCGATTGATTATTGAATTTTGCTTTAATAGCCTAAAAAGGCGAGGCTTTGGATTGCCAGATTGAGGTAGCGGAGTGCAAGTGCCAAGCTCAAGATAATCAAAACCAAGTTTTGCAAGATTTTTAATACAGTCGGCATTTTTATCAAATCCTGCAGCCAAACCTATTGGATATTTTTTTATGTAAGCAAGGGGATTGCTTAGTAAATTTTGCTTATCGCTAAGCTCTGCCTGAGTTGTTTTTATAAGGCTAGGTACAAGGTTTAGCCTTAAAAGTTTTATGGCTACATTATGAGAGGCTTCCGGCTTTAGTAAAAACAAACAAAATCTTGCGATTTTTAATAGGCAAAGCTTTAATAAAAACATATTTTATGTTATTGTTTTACTTAACAAATCCAGCTTCCTTAAAATATCTAAGCGAGCCATTATGCAAAGGCACAACGCCGCCTTGGGATATTTCGTTAGGTTTAATGTCCTTAAATACATCACTTGCCTGACTTAAAGATTGTAGGTTTTGCGATACAATTTTTGCAATTTGATAAGCGGTTTCGTCGCTAAGTTCTGTGGTTGTAAAAACAGAGCTTTTAATGCCAAGTGTTTTAATTGCGGCTTGGGTGTCGTTGTAAAGACCTTTTTTAATAAAAGCCTTGGAGTAAAAAGGATATTTTTTAACAAGCTCTGCAATGTATTTGTCGTCAATGCCCACAAGCTTTGCATTGCATGATTCAATAAGCTCTCTTGTGATAGGGTTTGGGCTACCATAAATCATAAACATAGCATCAATTTGACCTTCGCAAAAACTTTTTATTTCGTCTGATGGTTTGAGTTCAAAAGTTTTTTTCAGGTCTTTTTGTTTAACTTTTGTCATTTCAAATAATCTTTGAATAGTCCATCTCATACCACTTTGCTCAAGACCTATACTAACATTTTTGCCTACTAGGTCATCAACGGAATTTATTTGAGAATCTTTTTTAACTATCAAATAAAAAGCCTCAGTATGCAAAGTGAATAATGTACGCAGGCTTTCATCTGCCCCGTAGTCCTTAAATATACCTTCGCCTCTTGATGAATAATATAGCCAGTCGTTTTGACTAAAGCCTATTGAAGACTTGTTAGTACGGCTTGAAATCAAATTACCAACTGACCCAGATGTACTCTCGGTAAAACATTTAGTTTTAACATCCTTGTTTTCGTTAATCAACTTGCAAATAATACCACCAGCAGGGTAGTATACCCCATTAACCGAGCCAGTTGCAAATGAAATATGAGACATTTGTTGCCCTCCGTCCCCGGCTAAGGCGGATGCGCTACTTATTAATGCACTACATAGTAAAGCCTTAAGGGATTTTGTATTACAAATACTTAAGATTGTTTTCATGACTTTAAATTAATAAATAACCAAACAAAATATACGCCAATCAAATAGAAGTTTATGTATTAAAAAAAATAAATCAAACTATTTTTTCTTTACACGCTGTAAAAAATCCAGTATTATGTTTTTGGCTTTAAAAATTTATTGAAATTTATTGATAATTTTAAATACTTTATATTATTTAAAAATTAAAAAGTAATAATTTTATGTATTTTATATTGTATGAATGTTATAATTTAGCGATACAAAGACAAATACTGAGTCAAAAAATATTTAATAACTTAATTTGATATTTTACACTAAGTGTAATTTGATATAAAACATATCTAATACAGAATTTTTGCAGGGCATATAATGCCTATATTCAATTATACATGAAAATATACACGAGTATTTCGCTTTTTTGAAATTCAGGTTGTATTTGGCAACTATTCTTATAATTATATAAGAATTATTTATTGAATTATTATTTTATGCTAAAAAAAAAGATAATTTTTCTTGCATTTTAAAAAAACGCATATTACAATTTAAACACAATTACAATTTCTATGTTTTAGTATAATGTAAATTGTTTAAAAAGCTGTTTCACCTAAGGGGGTTAAACCCCTTGGGTTTAAATTTAACCCACTGCCACTGTAATATATAATCTAAATTCACCTCCGGCTTTACTGCTTATTAAAAATGCTCGCAAACTTGCAAAAAGCTATTCTTTGTTAAAGAATTGATTGTTAGTAAATTTGTTTGACAATAAAACATTAATTGCTAAGCTTGATAAAAAAGTGCTTTTGTTGTGATTAATTATTGTTTTGTAATAATGAGTGAGTTAAATGGCGAGGTTAAGATGCATGCAACAACTATTATCTGTGTGCGTAAGGATGGTAAAGTTGCAATAGCTGGCGATGGTCAGGTTTCAATAGGTAATACAATTTTTAAATCTACAGCGCGTAAAATACGCAGGCTTTACGACAATAAAATTTTAACAGGCTTTGCAGGCTCAACAAGCGATGCCTTTACTTTGTTTGAAAGGCTTGAGGGCAAGCTGGAATCCTTTAATGGCAACTTACTTAGAGCATCTGTTGAACTTGCAAAGGATTGGCGTAAGGAAAGATACCTCCGCAAGCTTGAGGCAATGATGATAGTTGCTGACGAAAAGGAAACATATATAGTAAGTGGCTCCGGTGATGTAATTGAGCCAGAATTTGGCATAGCAGCAATAGGTAGCGGCGGCAACTACGCTAGGGCAGCAGCCATAGCTTTGGTTGAGACAAACTCTAATCTATCGGCGGTTGAAATAGCACGCAAAAGCATTGAAATAGCTGGCAGAGTCTGTGTTTTTACAAACTTAAACATTATTACAGACGAGCTTAATTAAATAAACACTTAATGTCTAGTACAAATCAAATTGCAGAGGCTAAAATAAACATGTTTAGCCTTGGCTTTATGCTTAAATACTCTTGCATTCAGGATAAGTGCATCAATGATTGTTGCAACTCTTGGACGATTGAGGTTGACAAAACAACCATGCAAAAATGGCAGGCAAATGCTCCAGAGCTTGTTGAATCCGTTGAACAAAACCCCTACAGGCCCGAAGCCCTAAGAATGAAGACTCAGGGCGAGCATAAATCCTGCATACAGCTACAAGATGGCATGTGTGCGGTGCATAAAACAAGGGGGGCAGATATGTTGCCAGAAATATGCAACTATTTTCCCCAGCTTTACAAGGCTTTTAACGGCAAAATATATCTAAGTGGCACCTCAGCTTGCCCCTCGGTTGCATATATTATTTTAAGCGAAGACGAGGAGAATAATTTTAAAATTCACCAAGTAAGCTCCGAGGTAAAAAAAGCAATGAACAACATATCAAACTACGATATAAAAGGTGCATCGCCCCAAGTTGTAAGCTCGGTTTTTGCAAAGATTATGGCTTTTGTCTCGGGGTTTGCAAACACAAGACTTTGTTTAAAGTCGCTTTATTTTGCATCAAAACTGCTTGACGAAACCGAGATTTCTACCCTGCCGCAGTCAATTGATTTAATTTTAAAGCTTAGCAACTACTCCGGTAAAAATGTTAAAATCAATCATCAATTTGAGGCTAATATTTTTGACAACATAATAGAGCTTACACTTGAAATTAGCACAAGAACCAAGCCTTTTATTAGCCTTATCTTGCAAAAGTTAAAGGATATTAAGTTGCAAGGGCAAAACCCTTTGCAAATTTATCAAAAATACGAGGCGGCAAAGGATGGGCTTGCCCTAAACAAAAAGTATCTTCGCCGTTTTTTAAAGGCAAAGCTTGGCGAGAGCATCTTTCCTTTTACCCCATTTTTTAGCCACGAAGAGGATTTTGTTTTATTATACTGCGAGTATTTAATTATTGATTTTGTGATTGCTGTCTTTTGGTCGCAAGGTCTTTTAGATGAGCGTGTAATAGGTGATATAATACACTCGGTTGATAGGGAATTTTATGCAAAAAAACGCTCCCGTATAATGGACCTAATCAAGGCACAAAACCTTGATAAGATTGAAAACCTCTTTGCCCTTGCTTAGTTATAACAAGATTTAAGCTTGCTGCAATAGGATTTGCTATAAATAGAATTTTTGTTGATTTTAAAACGATATTTGTTTAAGCTTTTTGTAATGCTAAATTCAATGTAAAATTAAGATTAAAAACCCCTTAAATACCTAGGGTATTAAAGAGTTTTTAAGTGCAAAAATAAATCTATAATTTAATTTTATAATTGTTTATCTTTGTGTTGTTTAAGTTTGTAGTTAAAGTTTGTGTTTTTAAGGATTGCGAGGTTTTTAACCATGTTAAATTTTAAGTTTTTATTAAATCCAAGGTTTGCAGCTGTGGCAATTTGCATTGCTGGGCTTACTGCCTGTGGCTTTCAGGACGAGATAGCAAACAGGCCTTCGGCTGAAGCATCAAGCAATCAAAATGGACCAAAGATTGATAGCTCCTATCAATACAGAGTTAACGATGGTTATGATAAGGTTGTTAGTGTAAAAAATAACGATACTCAGATAAAGCAAGATGTAAAGCAAGCACCAATTAACGACCCCTTTGTTGTAAAAAAGGAAGATGACTTGCAGCAAGTGCAACCTGTTGCCGATGTTAAAGATGGTGATTTACAAGTGGCAAAAGAGGAGGTGCAAAATGAGGAATTAAAAAAACAGGAAGAGCCATCTCAAGCTACAGCTCAACCTGCGGCAGTGGCTACCGTATTGCCAGCCACTAAGCCTGCAAATGTAGCATTGCAACAAGAAGTTGACAAAAAACAAATATCAGCAACAAATGCTACAAAATACACGGTGCAACAGGGGGATACTATGTTTGGTATTTCCAAAAAAAGTGGCAAAAGCATAGCAAGTATTAAAGAGCTTAATAATTTACCTCAGGATAGTGATAAGGTTTATATAGGTCAAGTGCTTATTTTGCAGCTTGACAAGCCCGAACCAAAGAATTTAAATGCAGTAGGGCAGGGTGCTGGTGATGATTTACCAAGTTTTCATGTTGTGCAGGCAAAGGAAACCGCCTATTCAATATCCAAAAGATACAATATACCATTGGCTAACCTTGCAAGTCTTAACAATTTAAACGAGCAATATGCCTTGCAAAAGGATCAAAAACTACTTTTAAAACCTCTAAGCTCACAACCTAGTCAGCAAAATATTGAGGCGAACAGCCAATATACTCCTAAGGCTAAGGCTTTAGTGCAAGCTCAGACGGAGCAAAAACCTAAGCAGGAGGAAAAAGTGTTAAAGCAGGCTTCGGTTCAGTCTGGCTATGCCTATCCTAGTACCGCAAAAATAGTATCATATTTTGGCGAGGGTAAAAAGGGGCTTTACAACGACGGATTGCTTTTTGATGTACAGTTAGAATCCGATGTTTTTGCCGCCAAGGAAGGCACTGTGTTTTTTGCTTCCTTTGTAAAAAACTATCAAAATCTTATCATACTAAAGCACGACGATGGTCTTTTAAGCGTCTACGGCAATCTTGATAGTATGATTGTAAAAAAAGGTGATTTTGTTAGCAAGGGTCAGCAAGTTGGTACTGTGTCGCCACGAACAACAAAGACTCTATTTTTTAGTATAAGAAACACAAATAAAGCCTTAAACCCCCTAAATTATATTAAATAAAGGTTTGTGAACTACAGATGGCTGACTTAGATATTTTAAACAAAGTAAAATTTGATAGCAATGGCTTAGTGCCGGTAATTACAACCGATTATTCAAGCAAAGAGGTTTTGATGCTTGCATACTTTAACAGGCAAAGCCTTGAGCAAACTATGCAAACTGGCATAGTGTGTTACTACTCTAGGTCTCGTCAGCAACTTTGGGTAAAGGGGGCAACAAGTTCAAACTATCAAAAACTTAGATCCATTAGCCTTGATTGCGATGCTGACACAATACTCTTGCAAGTTGACCAGCTTGGGCCTGCTTGCCACACTGGTGTAAAAAGTTGTTTTTTTAACAATCTGCCAATAAACGCTGATATTGCAAATGGTTTTGCCCGTCAAAAAGTTGCGGTTTTTGGCTCAACTGGTTCAATTGGCAAAAGTAGCATGGATGTGTTGCTTGAGTGCAAAGATAGCTTTGAAATTGTCTTGCTTACCTGCGAGTCAAACTATCAACTATTACTACAGCAAGCAAGCGTTTTACGCCCAAGCTTTATACTAATTGAAGCACCATTGCAGCCTTTGGTAAGGCAACAAATTATAAACGAGGCGTCGCAGTTTAACACTAAGGTAATTTTTGGCAGCATTACAGAGCCGGAAACACTTTTAAATCTTAAGCAAATTGACTTTAACACTGCAATACTTGCCGTGCCTGGTTTTAGGGCGGTAAGACATCTTGCGGCTATATTTGAAAACAAAAATATAACAAAAATTTGCCTTGCAAACAAAGAGAGTATAGTGTGTCTTGGCGACCTGTTATTTAAAATGGCTGCGCAAAGATGCGTTGAAATAGTGCCGGTGGACTCGGAGCATAACTCGGTTTTTAGCATTCTTGGCGGGTTTAAAACAAGCGGGGTTGAAAGCCTTGTGATTACGGCTTCTGGCGGGGCATTGTTAAATGTTTTAGAGGCTGACCTTGGCAAGGTTGCTGTTAAAGATGTTATGCGTCACCCAAACTGGAATATGGGTGCAAAGATTACACTTGATTCCTCAACTCTAGCAAACAAGGGGCTTGAGCTTATTGAGGCATGCAGACTTTTTAATTTGGATGAGTCAAAAATTGAGGTTTATATCAACAGAACCTCCCATTTACACGGAGGGGTGAGGTTTTTGGATGGTAGCTTTGTTAGTTTTACATCCAAGCCCAGAATGCAAACTCATATAGCAAGGGCACTTTTTTATCCATTTGAGTCTGGATATAGGCAGGCAATTGGTGATAAAAGCCTTGATTTATGCAATCAGCTAAATTTTATCTTAGAGCCTGTTGACTACAAGCGTTTTGACCTCTTGCAACTTGCCAGAGAGGTGAGCTTTAGCGTAAAACTTAGTATGGCATACAATATGTTTAACGAGCTTGCCGCAAGTAAATTTTTTAACGGAGATTTGCAATTTGCCGCAATAGCACCATATGTGCGTAGCAATATTGAGTCATTAAAGCAAAAACTCAGCACAGCAGATTTAAAATCTAGCTTTGAAACCTTGGAGGAAGTCTTTGAATTTTACAACACACTAGGCACATTTCAATCTTAATTTAAAATACCTTTTAATATTTTTTTATTCTTGTAATTTGCCCTAAAAGTAATTATAATAACTACAAAACTAAATTTTTGTTTGAATGTTTTTATATACTCTTATGTCAAGTTTGCCACTTAAACGCCTTGCTATTATTGACGGACTAAGAACCCATATGGGTAAATATGGCGGCATCTTAAAAGACATAAATGCAGACGACCTAGGGGCTATGGTTTTTAGAGATATTCTGTCTCGCCTGCCTTTTGATAAAAAAATGATTGATGAGCTTGTTGTGGGTTGTGTTGCAAATCCAAGCCATGCGGCAAATATTGCAAGAGTAATAGGGCTTAAGGCTGGTTTTGACCTTAAAACACCAGCTTTTACCGTAAGCCGCAACTGCGGGGCAGGGCTTGAGGCACTCTCTAATGCCTTAGTAAGAGTCAACGCTGGCTGGGGCAGGGCATATGGCGTTATGGGCGTGGAGTCTATGAGCAACATTCCAATGCTATTTAACCAAGAGATGAAGGCTTTTTTTGAAGCACTCTCAAGGGCAAAAACCACAGGGCAAAAGCTATCTGTTTTATCTTCATTTAGACTAAGATTTTTAAAGCCAATCATAGCCGTGCAACTTGGGCTAACTGACCCAACATGCGGGCTCATTATGGGTTTAACCGCCGAGAATTTAGTATCCGATTTTAAAATTACCCGCGAGGAGCAGGATACCTTTGCAGCAAGAAGTCACAATCTTGCCGAAGCCGCAGCAAAAAACGGCATTTTTGACAAGGAAATTTTAAAGCTTTGCGTTAATAAGCAAAAAGGCATTTTTACCGAGAGTGATGAAGGGGTTAGAAACGGTCAAACCCCTCAGGCTCTTGCAAAGCTAAAGCCATTCTTTTTAAAGCCAAATGGCAGCGTTACAGTTGGCAATTCCTCGCAAATTACCGATGGTGCATGCGGTATGATAGTTGTGGACGAGGATTTTGCAAAAGAACAAAACCTCAAACCAATTGCCTACATTAAGGACATTACCTTTGCCGGCATGGATCAAACCCGCATGGGGCTTGGACCAGTTTTTGCAATCAACAAATTGCTGCGTAAGCACGGGCTTACAACTAAAGATTTTGACCTCTTTGAAATTAACGAGGCATTTGCGGCTCAGGTGCTTGGCTGCATCAAGGCAATGGATAGTAAAGATTTTACCGATAAACACTTTGACGGCAATGGAGTAGGTAGTATAGAAGTGGACAAGCTAAATGTTAATGGTGGTGCTATAGCCTTGGGGCACCCAGTTGGCATGAGCGGGGCTAGAATTGTTTTACACCTTGCAAAAGAACTTAATCGCAGAGGTTTAAAACGCGGGCTTGCAAGCCTTTGTATTGGCGGCGGGCAGGGCGGAGCTGCAATAATTGAAATTGAATAATTAATCCTTAGTTGACATTAAATTGTAAATAGAGTATTATTTTTTGCATGAAGTTTTTTTAATAAGAGTAAAAATGACAAGTAATCAAAATAAGCACGGCTTAACAAATTATAGGCGTATTGCAAAAAATGCTATAAATTTTAGTTTTGCAGTTTTGGTCCTAAGCATAACATCCTGCAAAACAAGCCAAGAGGCAACAAAACAAGTCTCACAGCAAAATAATACCTATAATACTGGTAGTCTTACTGTTGGATCCAATGCTTTTGAGAGACTATACAATGATGTAAATTTACAAAACCAAACATCCTATTTCGCAGGTAATAATATCAACATATGGCAGCTTTTTCCAGTGGATAATTTTAGCTCTGCTAGCAAAGCCAAAAATGTAAATCAAGATGCTATATCTTATCTGGATTCGTCAAATGCATCCTTATCTACTAACGCTTCCACAACGCCAGTTACAGCTACAGATTTAAATAAAATAGACTTTATAACGCAAATAATCAAAGCAAATGATGCAAATAAATATCCTGTAACCGTAGCATTAGAAAGAGATGCCTCTGATAAATTTGGATGGTGGGAGGCTTTAAATACTATCTTGGATTTAAATACACCTAGAAAGCTTTTTTATTCTTCGGTTCAAAGAGATGTGCCCATCAATGGAATGTCGCCAGATGCAACTTTAAAAAATATAGCTGCCGGATTGAAGAATCCAACATCTGATATAATGACTAAAATTATAGCTTCTGTAGATAAAAAAAATATTATAAATCTTGCATCGGTACAAAGCAATATTAATAATAACAATGGCAACATATCGGGTTTTTACAATAGTTTAATAAACACAGACGCTTCAAAAGGACCTACAAATAGTATTGTTATTTTAAGCAGCCAAAATACAGATTTACTAAAAAATAATGGACAAAGTGCCACTACATCGGTGGCAAACTCAGTCTATACCGATGCTTCAAAAACAATGTATGATAATTTTACAATTAAATGGACATCGATTCAACCGACGGAAGTATTGCCAAAATACGGCACATATTATATAGATTCTTCTAGTTCCTTAAGTAATGCAATACTTGTTGCAAATGCGGTTCAGTTAAACAAGGCCGATGTAAGTGGTGGGGTAAGGCTTAACAATAGTAGCGATCTTGGTTGTAATGGCTACGCTTATTGCCTATCCGTGCCTGGTGTTGTACTTAGCAAAGATGGTACAAGTTATATAAAATCTTTGCAAAATACAGCAAAGTTTTACGATGGCAAGACATATGATTATGTAGACGGTCAAAGAATGATAAATCTTACTTCTGACTATCAATATGTTAATAACTTGATTAACAATATTTTTAATATTAAAAATAGTACTCCATCTAGTAACCTTTTACAATATTCTGGATATATTGACAGAACCACAGTTATATCTAACAACAGTGCATTGAATAATATTTCAAATACAATATTAAATTATACTAAGGCACTTACAAATGGCATTGTATCTTCTTTCAACGACGCTATTGCAAGCTTTGCTAAAGACAACCTACCTGAGTTTGCGAAAAATGCAATTGTATTCAGTGCTGTAGATAATTTTTCCAGTGCGCTAAAAAATGCGTCAGTAAAATTTGTAAATGTTCTTATGGATTTCTCGCTTTCTGGTCAATCTAAGATAGCTGATAAATACACCATTGACAAAGTTGCCTACGATGCTATGGATGGAATATTTTACACAAAAAATGGGTCTTATCTAAAGATTAATCTTGAAAAATATCTAAATGGCTACGATTTATTACAAGAGGGATATGTTTTTAACAACTCTGATGTTCAAAATGCCATAAAAACTGGATCTTCAGCATTAGACACAATACGAAATATTTTAAATTTGTTGCATATTGATTATGGTGCAGTAAATATTTTAATAAATTTGGCATCTAACACGCTAACACAATTAAGTCAAATGACATGCACTAACTGTGTTATTCGTTTAGCAGATATCGCTGTCCTTTTGAATAGCTTCAAGATTGATGGAATTGTACCTAGTAACTTACTGTCAAATTCAGCACTCTCGGATATTTTGATACCTTTGGACTCTTCGGATAGTGCAAAAGCTTTATTTTCAACACTGCAGGGGTTGAATACATTTGTTCCTGTTGTTGCATTTTCTAGCAAACAACCGGTTGCGGACCCAGCAATTGCAGCTGCCATACTAAGCTCTGCTACTGCAACAATTTGGTCTAACGCATCAACTCTTAGTGCAAACGATGCAATGATGTTTGTTTTAAAATCTGCTAAGCCACTTGACAACAACGGTAATTTAAGTGCCTCACTGAGTTCAAGGAAACAAGGTGAAGTACCTTTTACAACAGATGGAAAAATAGATACTTCTAAATTATCCTCTAAATACGGATGGGGTATGATTGATGTTGATTTTGCTATTAACTCCATTAAAAACGCACTACCTTCGTCAGTAAGTTCAACCACCGCAAAAAGCTTTACTTTTGGGAATACGGCTTTTGTGGGCTCGGGGGTTGTTGGGGCGGCGGGGTTTGAGGGCGTGAGGGCGGCTGCCTTAGGCGCTGTTTTTACCGATGCCTTTGGATACACATTTGCTGCCGATTTGGGCGATAAGTCATTTATCTCTAACGGGCTTGGTGGCTTTAAAAACCCTTACTACAACTCCGTTACCT
>CAMCVL010000003.1 GCA_945881985.1 Rickettsia typhi
ATTAAAACCTCCTTGTATTCACGGGCTGAAAGTCCAAATTCTTCCGCACTACCCCTCTTGCCCTGTGCCATTGCAGATATTGCATTTAGTGCCTTTTGCGAGAAGGTTTTTGAGTGTAAAACATGCTCCTCAAATGCCTTGGCGGACATGGGGCACCATTTTTGTACTATTTCAAATATTACTCTTGCATATTCCCTGATTTCAAACTGAGCGTGGGGGTGGAGCCTGAGGTTTAAAAAGTGCAAAAGATTATGCAGGTCAATCTTCCAGTACCACTCGGTGTAAAAGTTTAGGCTTAGGTTTATTCTTGCAAGCTCTCTTGCGATTCCTTCTTGGCCATCTGCATCGCTTGGGTTTGTTATTACTTCCTCATTTGGTTGTAATTGGTTTTGTCCTAAAAGCTTAAGATAGTTTGCGTAGCAGGACTCGGAATCCTCTGTTAAAACAGCAATTATTTGTCTTGCTTTCTCCTCGTCAATGGTATTGCCTCTACCTTGCTTATTGTCCTTGGACTGGCTTGCAATGTTGCTAACCTCAGGAATGTAAAACTCATTTGGCAAAACAGAGTATCTTGCGGATACTTCGTTGACATTTGCGGTGCGGTGCCTAATCCACTGCCTTGCAATAAAAATAGGCAATTTGATATGAAGTTTAATTTCGCACATTTCAAAAGGGCTTGTGTGCTTGTGTTTTATAAGGTAATTAATAAGCCCCTCGTCCTGACGGCTTGTTTTAGTGCCTTCCCCATAGCTAACTCTTGCCGCCTGCACCACGGCACTGTCGCTGCCCATGTAGTCCACAACTCTAACAAAACCTTTGTCAAGAACCTGATGTTTAACGCCAAGCATAGCGTCAAGCTCCGCCACACTAACTCTTGGTATATTTTGCATAACTAAAAACAAATAAGCTTACAGGCAACACGGCAAAGAGTGATAATTTTAGCCTATTTAATTCTATTGCAAATAAAATTAAAAATCAATATTAATCACTTTGTGATCTTGTTTTGTGTAAAATTTTACATCCGTATCGCTTTATATTTTTTTACTTGATAAAATATTTTGTTATTTTAATATACTAAAATATTAGCTACAAATAATGATTTGTTTTTAAAATGGAAAACAAAGAAAAAGAAAAGACTAAGAAAGATATATTGCCAAAATCAACTGCTTTTGAAGAGTCCATTCTTTTACATTGGCAATATCAGGTAAGGGTTAATGGTAGTTGTAATGCTAAACAGAAAAAACGAGGTAGAGATTTTCATAAATCTTCAAATAGCTATCTTGCTAATGTTGGTAAGCAGGTACTTTCGCATATGGATTGCAAAAATAGTTTGAATATTCATAATTTAGAAATGCAGGAATGTCCTGTTCAATCTAGATTACATTCTGTATCAAATGCTAGCAGCAATACTTCGGATAATTTATCTGGCAAATCAATTAATAACTCTATTATTACTTTTGGATTTTAAGCCTTAATTTAATTACATAAAACCAAGTCCAAATAAAAAGATTAAATATCTACACTCAGGTTAAAAATCATCTTTTACTTGAAATTAGCAAGTTTAGCTGTAAAATTACAGAATGAAACAATGTTTTATTTTTAGTAAAATACATTATGATACCAAGATACACACGCAAAATTATGGCAGATATTTGGAGCGATAAAAACAAATATGATATTTGGTTTAAGATTGAAGCCTACGCCCTTGAGGCAATGGCAGCTGATGGTCTTTGTACTAAGCAAGATATTGAAAATGTTTGGAACAAGAGTGACTATCAAAACGGCTTTGATATTGCCAGAATTGATGAGATAGAAAGGGAGACAAAACACGATGTAATTGCTTTTTTGACTCATGTTAGTGAGAGGGTAGGAGAGTCGGCTAGGTTTTTGCATCAAGGCATGACAAGTTCTGATGTTCTTGACACCTGCCTTGCCCTGCAATTAAAACAGGCTGGACAGATACTGCTAGACGACCTTGACAGAGTGCTTGAGGCTTTAAAAAGAAGAGCTTTTGAAACTAAAAATCTTGTGTGTATTGGTCGCAGCCATGGCATACATGCCGAGCCTACAACCTTTGGCTTAAAATTTGCCTCCTTTTATGCTGAGTTTGCACGCAATAAGCACAGGCTTGAAGCAGCTATTAAGGATGTTGCAACCTGTGCTATTTCTGGGGCGGTTGGCACTTTTGCAAATATTGACCCAAAGGTGCAAAGCTATGTTGCAAACAAGCTTGGGCTTGAGGAGGAGCCAATATCAAGCCAAGTAATACCGCGTGATAGGCATGCAGTGTTTTTTAACACTCTTGGTGTTATAGCCTCTAGCATTGAAAGGCTTGCAATAGAGGTGAGACACCTACAGAGAACCGAAGTGCTTGAAGCCGAAGAGAGCTTTACCAAAGGGCAAAAAGGCTCGTCTGCCATGCCACACAAAAAAAATCCTATATTAAGCGAAAACATCACTGGTCTTGCCCGTATTGTGCGTGGCTACTGCGTGCCAGCCATGGAAAATGTTGCTCTTTGGCACGAAAGGGACATCTCTCACTCATCAGTTGAAAGAATGATAGCCCCAGATGCAACAGTAACTCTAGACTTTGCACTTAACAGAATGGTGGGGCTTATTGATGGGCTTGTGATTCACTTTGACAATGTCGAAAAAAACCTCAACAAGCTTGGTGGCATTTTTTACTCGCAAAGAGTATTGTTGCACCTAACCCGCAAGGGGCTTAGCCGTGAGGACTCATATGCACTGGTGCAAAAAAACTCTATGCGAGTTTGGAACGAAGGCAAGCATCTGCTTGACTGCCTACTTGAAGACGCAGATGTTACCAAGTACCTAAACGAGCAAGAGCTGTCAAACCTTTTTAGGCTTGAATACCACATAAAAAATGTTGATTATATTTTTGACAAGGTTTTTAAAGGCTAATCTTAAATCAATTTTGTTTAAGAGGCAAAATGTAGTAACATTTTATTCACTTGGTTTTGGTGGGGCGTGATGTCAAAATTTTGCAATAGTGATTTAAGCTCCGACAGTGGATTGGTTACAAAGCTACGCTTTAGATACTCTGGGTGAGGCAATGTAAGGTCAGTGCTAACAAGTGTGATTGTGTTGTAAAAGATTATGTCAATGTCAATTTCTCTTTCGCTCCATTTTGGTCTTTGTTTGCGCCCAAGATTTGCCTCTATTTTTTTTGCAAGAATCAATAAATCTTGCGGGCTTTTAATTAATGCTTGGTTTAAGGCAAAAATGCCAAGGCAGTTGGTAAAGGCTGGCATTTGAGCCGTGGGCTCTTTGTATACGCCATCAATCATGGGTTTTGTTATGTAAAAAGAGGATAGCAAAAGCAAATTGCAGCCACCATCTTTTAGGCTTGCTATTGCTTTGCTGGTCATATCTTTACCATCGCCAATGTTGGAGCCAAAGGCTAAAAATGCAATGTTTGTCATCTGGCTTTGAAAAATTAATTATCAATCAAAGCTTGTGCCTAGGTATTTTTCCTTGACAACCTTGTTGCTTAAAACCGCCTCCATCTGACCTTTGCAAATTACTTCCCCGTTAAAAAATATGTATGACCTATCTGCAATTTTAAGAGTCTCTCTAACATTATGGTCGGTAATGATTACCCCTATTCCTTGTTTTGCAAGGTCTTTTATTACGCTTTTAATGTCGTCTACCGATACTGGGTCAACGCCGGCAAAAGGCTCGTCCAGTAGGATAAACTTTGGGTTTGTTGCTAGTGCCCTTGCTATTTCAAGCCTGCGTCTTTCGCCGCCTGATAGCATAATGCCAAGTGAATTAACTACTCTGTGAAGCGAGAACATCGTCAAAAGCTCGTCTAATCTATCCTCTCTTGCCTTTTTGCTGATAGGTAAAAGCTCCAAAGCGGCTAAAATGTTTTGTCTTGTGCTAAGCCCTGCAAAAACTGATGATTCCTGTGGCAGGTATCCAAGCCCAAGCCTTGCGCGCATATACATTGGCAGTTTTGTAATGTTGTTTTGGTCTAAAAAGATTTCCCCGTAATTTGGCTGAACTATGCCGGTTAAAATGTAAAAAGATGTTGTTTTGCCTGCACCATTGGGCCCAAGTATAGCAACAACTTCGCCGGTTTTAAAGTGAAAGCTCACATCCTTTAAAATGCTACGCTTGCCGTAGTTTTTAGCTATGTTTTTTGCAAATAGTATTGATTGTGCCTGCTGCATATAAATTTAATACTTAATTTAATACTTTTTAAAACAAAACTAAAAACCCAACTGCAGATATTAAAATGCCGCCATAAATGTACTTGTCAAAGCTTTTTTGCGGAATTTTTTTGTGTATAATATAGCCAAGCCACAAGGCAAACATCACTGGTATTATGATAAACCAATAGGGCATAAAGTAGTTCCATTTTACAACTCCAGATGCCACCATTTGGATGTATCTATAAGCATTTGCAGCTAAAAATAAAACGGCTAGGTTTGCACGCAATAAGGTTTTTTCGTAGACGGATGACTTAAGACCAACAACAAAAAAAGGTCCACCTATACCTAAAACCCCCTGTATAAAACCCCCTAAGGCAAGAACCACTCTTGAAGCCGTTCCTGATAGCGAAAGTTCCTTAAAAAGCAATGCCCTAAGGCTAATTACAATAAGAGTAATGCTATACATTTTTATTAGCACTCCAGAGGAAATATACTTAAACGACAACGCCCCCACTATCACCCCGCACATAATGTATGGCACGGAGTGCAATATTAGCTTAAGCCTAACATACTTAAGGCTTGTAAAGAGTATCACTGCAGTTGATATAGTGCCAATATACATAGCCACAACAACGAGGTCTTTTATGTTGTAAAAAAATGCAAGGATTGAATAGGAAACTATGCCCCCGCCAAAGCCAAAGATGCTTTCAAAGACAAATCCTATGCAAAATGCTATTGCAAGTAAAAGACTTGACATAATTTAGTAGATAATAATCATTTAATAAAGTATTAATTAATCATATTTTCGGCAAAAAAACTTACCCCCATTGCGGTAATGTTTTTTTGTGCCTGCTTGTTATATATATTGTAAAGCCCGCCCTTTGCAAGCTCCGCCCCTGTGTTTTTGTCGCAAATTACAAAACTAAACAAGTTGTAGCTGCTTTTTATAAGGCACTGCGATGCATCTATTACTAAATTATTAAAATACTTAGCGGCTATGCTTTGTACCTCGGTAAATTGCTGGAGGTTAAATATGGTGCCAATATCAAGCTTGCTAAGGGGAGCAAGAATATTGCTAAGCACAAAGCTTGGCTCGTTGTTAAGACTTAGCTTTAAAAAGCTTAGAGTTTTGCCGTCAATGGCTTTTATAAGCTCTGGATTGTCAAAGTCAAAGGCACATAGTGCTTTAGAACATTCTGCGTTTAAATTAAGACTCGTGTTAAAATGAGGTCTTAGGTCAATAATAACATCCTTGCCTCCTTGAGATATAAGATGGCTAGTTATATCAAAAAGTTCCAAGATGTAATGGTTAAGATTTGCTAGGTTTTTGTCGCTAAGTAAAATTTCAAAACCGTAGGACATGCTAGCTAAAGATTTTTGCCTGTAAGGCTTATCAACTTTTACAACATCGCCGCAATAGGCAAATTTGATTGTTTTTTCAAGCTCGTCTGCTTCAAAATGCTCTGCTAGATTTGTAATTTGTCTTGTAAAATCTGCCCTTAAGGCAAAAGCCTCACTGCCATTGTTAAGCCTTGCTATGTATTGCTCGTTTTGATTTGTTGATTTAGAGAGTTTTTCAAGCAAAGGAAAGTCAACAATACTAAACCCCCTACCTGCAATAAAATTTAAAAAGTTTAAGGCAATATTATATTTGTTGACAAGGGTTGCTGAGGATTGCTCCTTTAGATTTTTAAAAAACATAGCTCTTTATTAATTTATTTTTTGATGCAATTTTTTATGCCCTGCTGTCGTATTCCATGGTTTCGCTGCTAACTAAAATTTCCTCACCCTCTTTGATAAAAGGTGGAACCTGAACCTTTACGCCATTTTCTAAAATAGCAGGTTTAAATGCCATTGTTACGGTTTGCCCCTTCATGTAAGGCTCGGTGCTTTGCACTGTTGCCCTTAGTTTTGACGGCAAAACAACATTAACCGGATCCTCGCCAATAAATTCAACATTTACTTCCATTCCATCTTGCAAAAACTTCTCTCTGTCTTCGTCAAAAAGGCTAATTGGCACACTAAACTGCTCGGATGTACTAACTTCCATAAACTCCATCTGCTCGCCGTCCTGATACATAAATTGCATTTTTTTAATTTCAACATAGAGTCTGTCAACGGATTCATCGGATCTAAATCTGTGATTTTTCTTTGTTTCGTGGTTAATTTCTTTAAGTTCAACCTGCATAAATGCACCCCCCTTGCCAGGCTTAACATGCATTGTTTTTAAAACTCTGTATCTACCGCCCTCAAAAGCAATTATATTGCCAACCCTTAGGTCTATTGCTGAAACTGACATATCAAATAAAACTTAAAAACAAAAAAGAAAACCTATTACTCTTTTTATATTGTATCGCCGTTTTTATACTTGTCAAATGGTTTAGTGAAATTGACTTGAATTAAGTGTTTTTATGCCAAATCCTATTACAATTGCTATTGTGGCGATGTATTTATGGGTATTTGTAGTTGTAAATTAATATTTAAAAAACTTATTGTTTTTTGCTGAGCTTTAAGCCAAAATTTATATTGTTGTAAAATTATTATTAGTATTTTATGCCACAAGATAAAAAAACTGGCTTATTTGGGCAGGACAAGAGTAAAAATTTTGATAACTCTAGCAATCAAGATTTTCAACAGCAAAACGCCCCAGACTCAGGTAGTAAATTGAAGGATGTAAGTAAGATTTCCTTAATTGCAAAAATAAAATTGCAATTTAAAGATCTGAGTCTTAAAAAAGCATTACTTTTTTGCCTCGTTGTTTTAATGGTTATATCTTTTGGGGCATGGGGGGTGTTTGATTTCGCGTCAACATACATCGGCAGCTCTGGCTATGTTGCAAAGGTGGGGTCGGTTAAAATCACAAAAGATGACTTTGCCAAGGAATATAGTCTAAATGTGCAAAAACTTAGCCAAAGATACGGGCAAAGCCAGCAGCTTGATGCAATCATAAATTCTGCAGAGTTTAAAAACATTATATTGCAGGATATGATAAACAAGGCACTTATTGTAGAGGAGTTAAAATCTAACGGAGTGAAGCTAAACAGGGCATTGATGGTAAAGGTTATTAGGCAAGATGAGAGCTTTTTTAGCGGCGGAGTGTTTGATGGAGCAAAGTTTAATCAGTACCTTAAAGCAAGCGGGCAAAATGAAGACTCTTACATAAGACAAAAGCAATACGAGCTTGCACGGGACATTTTGCTTAGCCCTGCAGTATCGAATAATTTTGGCATTCAGGGGAGTGAGTTTGAAGGGCTTGCAAAAATTTTAGCAAGGGCAAAGCAACAATCAAGAGAGTTTAAACTTTACGAATTTAAAAGAAGCGAGCAACTTAATGCAAAGGTATCGGTGGGAGATGCCGATGTTGCAAACTTTTATTCCAAAAATCAAAATTTATTTTTACAGCCAGAGGTCCGCAGTGCTCAGGTGCTTGACCTAAACGAAGCAATTGCAAAAAATATTGTGGTGAGCGATGCTGAGATTCAAAATTTTTACAATACAAAAATTAAATCAAATTATCAAGGCGGCGAAAAACGCAGTTTTTATTCCGCACTATTTAACACAAAAGAGCAGGCAAGTGAGGCTTTGGCAAAAATTAAATCTGGGCAAAGTTATGAGGAAGTTGTGCAAAAAGCTTTAAAGCGTGGCTTGGATACTATGAGGTTTAACGATGCATCGCAGGAGGATTTTGATGCTGCAATATCAAAGGCGGTTTTTAATCTAAAAAAAGGCGATGTTTCTGGCGTAGTTCAAAATGAGCTTGGGTTTTACATTATTAAAGTTTTGGATATTAAAACAAGCTCCGCCCCAAGCCTTGCATCACTTAAAAGCAAGATTGTAGATAGTATTAAATTTGACAAAGCCTGTCAAAAAACAACTCAATTGTATAGTGATGCTGAGGATTTTTCCATACAAAATCCTTCCTTTGAAGAGCTTAAAAAAAAGCTAGGTTTTAATTTTGCTACAAAGACAATAAACGCAAAAGAGGCTGGCAGCTATATTGACAAAGCCATTTTAAAGGCAAATCCTAAATCTAATTATCCAATATTTGCAAGTGACGAGCAAAATCCAAACTCTTGCAAATATTACATTTTTAAAATTACATCTGTTAAGCCATCTTACTTTAAAGCTTTAAACGATGTTAAAGACGAGATACGCTCTGCGTTAATGCAAAATGCAATGCAGGATGCAGCTTACAAAAATGCGGAGCTTTTTGCCTCCTCTGGGGCAAAAAATAGCTTAAATTTTGCTGCAAAGCTTAGCTTTAAAACAATAACGGCAATTAGAGCTGGTCAAGATATGTATCCCGATGGCTTAATACAGGCTGTTTTCAACCTTTTGAACACTGGTGAAAAAACCCCTCCAATACCAACAAAAGATGGCTTTGCCGTGGCGGAACTTGTGGCAATTAAAAACCCTCTTGCAACACCAAATCTAAGCGAGCAAGAGTTAAAATCTTTAACCGAGCAAATGCAAAAAGATTTTATGATGTCAAGCTTTGAGGTTTTAAATCAAGCTCTTGCGGCAAAACACGGCGTAAAAATCTACAAAGGTGCACTTTAATGCCATTTAGATTGAAGATGGTATTATAAATTGGTAATTTTTTGCAGTATAACAGTTTGGGGGTTTGATGGTTTTTGCACTATGCTTATTTCTTTTAAATCAAGTTTATTGATGTATCTGCGATTAAATAAAGGGTCCCTTGTTGTGCTTTTTGCAATATAGCCAATACTTAGGCCGCTTAGCATGTTGCTAATTAGGCAGGTTGCAAGTCTGTGCTCCAAGGGGTTTTTTGGCGATATGCTTGCCTTTATGTATATGCCCTTTGAGTCTTTACGGATGGACTCCAAGTTGCCAATTACTAAATTTTGGTCGTGATTGTATAGCAATTTAATATTTTTAGGATTTAAATTTGTCTCGTCAAATGCAGATGGCAAAACTATATCGCCTTTGTCGTCCTTGTTGTTAAAAACGCTAGCATAGCCGGTAAAGTAAATTTTATTATTATTCATTTTTCTGGTTAAAAATATAGTTATGCAAAAGATTTAATTTAATACAAGGTAAGATTTAAGCATTTTTTTGCAAAAACATTAAATTTTTTTTAGCCATCTAAAGCCTTATAAAACAAGCTTTGACAAAAGATTGCAAAAAATAATAAAAAATAATTTATTTTTTTGTTGACAATTTAAGCAATATCAATCACAATATTTACCTGCTAATAAAATCGGTTAGCAATTACAAGTGAAAGAACCAAAAGCAAGAGGGGTAAGTTCTTGGGTATTTACACGGACTTCTCGCTTTTTGTGTAATGCAAAAAGCAAATTTACTGATATTAATTTATCAGTGTCTGTCGTAAGTTTTATCTGCAAAGATAAAGCTAAACCTGAGAGTTTGATCCTAGCTCAGAGTGAACGCTGGCGGCATGCTTAAGACATGCAAGTCGAACGAAGGTAGCAATACCTTAGTGGCAAACGGGTGAGTAAAGGATGGGAATCTACCTTACAGTGGGGAACAACAGTTGGAAACGACTGCTAATACCGCATATTACCATTTATGGGAAAGGCTTCGGCCGCTGTTAGATGAGCCTATTTCTGATTAGCTAGTTGGTGAGGTAATGGCTCACCAAGGCAACGATCAGTAGCTGGTCTGAGAGGATGATCAGCCACACCGGAACTGAGACACGGTCCGGACTCCTACGGGAGGCAGCAGTCGGGAATATTGGACAATGGACGAAAGTCTGATCCAGCAATGCCGCGTGAATGATGAAGGCCTTAGGGTTGTAAAGTTCTTTTGTCAGGGAATATAATGAAGGTACCTGAAGAATAAGCACCGGCTAATTTCGTGCCAGCAGCCGCGGTAATACGAAAGGTGCTAGCGTTACTCGGATTTACTGGGCGTAAAGCGCGTGTAGGTTGATTTGTAAGTCAGTTGTTAAAAACCGAAGCTTAACTTCGGCGCTGCAATTGAAACTGCTTATCTTGAATATGGTAGGGGATAGCGGAATTTCTGGTGTAGGGGTAAAATCCGTAGATATCAGAAGGAACACCAAAGGCGAAGGCAGCTATCTGGGCCATTATTGACACTGAGACGCGAAAGCGTGGGGAGCAAACAGGATTAGATACCCTGGTAGTCCACGCCCTAAACTATGAGTGCTAATCGTCGGGATTTATCTCGGTGGTAAAGTTAACACGTTAAGCACTCCGCCTGGGTAGTACGGCCGCAAGGCTAAAACTCAAAGGAATTGACGGGGACCCGCACAAGCGGTGGAGCATCTGGTTTAATTCGATAATAACCGAAGAACCTTACCAACTCTTGACATGTACATTGTGGATGCACGAAAGTGGTCCTTATCGCAAGATGATGTACACAGGTGTTGCATGGCCGTCGTCAGCTCGTGTCGTGAGATGTTTGGTTAAGTCCTTTAACGAGCGCAACCCTCCTCTTTATTTGCTAACAGGTTATGCTGAGGACTATAAAGATACTGCCTGCGTAAGCAGGAGGAAGGAGAGGATGATGTCAGGTCATCATGGCCCTTATGAGTTGGGCTACACAGGTGCTACAATGGGTGGTACAAAGAGTCGCAATGTGGTAACACGGAGCCAATCTCTAAAGCCATCCTCAGTTCGGATTGAGGCTTGCAACTCAGCCTCATGAAGTCGGAATCGCTAGTAATCGTTGATCAGAATGCAACGGTGAATACGTTCTCGGGTCTTGTACACACTGCCCGTCAAGGCATGGGAGTTGGGTGTACCTTAAGATAGTGAGCTAACCGCAAGGGGGCAGCTATCCACGGTAAAACCAATGACTGAGCTTAAGTCGTAACAAGGTAGCCGTAGGGGAATCTGTGGCTGGATTATTAATAACTTGTTACTTTAATGTAACTAAACTTACCCTTGCCCCTCTTGCTTTTGGTTCTGGATTTGTGCTTTTTTCTTGCTCTTACTTCCTACGCTATGTCCGATATATCTTTTAAGATTGATGAGTTTTCGATTGGAGATTTAATTACAATGCTGAAAACCAAAGAAATATCATTACCTAAAATACAAAGAGGCTATGTATGGAAGCAGGGCAAAATATCTGATTTATTTGATTCTTTGTATAGAGGATTTCCAATAAATACATTAATTATGTGGGAAGTTTCTCAGGAGATGTTAGCGAAAAATAATATTGTAAGGGACGATATTACAAAAGTGAAATATTTACTCTTGGATGGTCAGCAAAGAATAACCTCTCTGGCATTGGGCTTTTTGGGTGAATTAAACGATGTAATAGTAACCGGAGGAAGAAAGGCTGATAAAATTGAAAAACGCCTTATGTTTAATTTGAAACACAAGAAAATTAATGATTTGGATAGCGATACTCCTTTGGACGAATTGGACGATAGGGTTGAGATTTTAGATGATAAAATTTTCGCTCTAGAAAGTAAAGCGATGAATCAAGACTGGATACCCGTTATGGATATATACACCAAAGATAGACGAGATATTCTTGACGAAAAATATGGATGTGCTTTTCATAATGATAACAAAAATACCTACCGAGACTACGAAGATAAGATTGACAGGGTGAAGTATATAAAAACAACTAAAATACCAGCAATTGTTTTGAGTAAAGACTTAACTAACGAAGAGGCCACAAATATTTTTAGAAGGATTAATTCTCAAGGCGCCAATCTGAGCGGCACAGATTTAACATTGGCGATGTTGACTTTAAAGTGGGACGATTGTACTGAGCAATTTGACGATCTTTTAAAGGATAATTTAGGTGATTACGGCATAGACTATTTAATGATTATAAGGCAACTTTCAATAATTACAACTAATCATTGTAAATATGACGCATTTGAAAAAACTAAAAAAAACGAAATTGAAGCTGCCTTCAATTCTTTAAAAGTAATATATAAGCAAGTTTGCGATTTGTTAATAGGATTTGGGATTGAAAATTTAAAACTATTACCATCAAAATATCCATTTTATCTATTGTGTTATTTAAAACAGCATTTTGGCAAAGAGTGTGAAAAAAGCAAAACATTAGAAAAATGGTTTTTTAGCTTTAATGCCTTTAGTGTGTACTCGGCAAATTCAGAAACTAAATTACAGGATCATCTTAAGTTGGTAAAACTTGCTAAAGAAAAGAATAAATTGCTTGACGATGTACTGCATGAATTAATGAGTAAAGCTCATATCAAAGCTATAGATGCAAGTTATTTAGAGGAAAATAATACTATAAATAGTTCAATTTTTAAAATACTATATTTTATTCAAAGAAAAAATAACTGCAAAGATTGGATGAATGCCATGGGACTCTCTGATAGTAAAAATTGGTCTGGATATAATAAAGAGGTTCATCATATCTTTCCAAAGTCTCTACTAAAGAAAAATCTTGTTAAAGACGATATGATTAATGACATTGCAAATCTTACATTTATTACAAGCGAGACCAATAAAAAGATTAACAAAAAAGAACCTATTTCATACTTTGAGGAAATGAATCTGTTTAACGATAAGGAAAAAACTAACGGCCACTTTCTTCCCCTTGACAAAGAGAATCTAAAAATATCAAATTATGAAGAGTTTTTAAAGCAAAGACGATTGCTTTTGGCTGAGGCAATAAATGATTTTTTAGGATTAAGGAAGTAGTGTCAAATTTATTTACAAAACTATACTCTTTTCACTTTTCAAATAATCTTGCAAGCTCTTTTGAATCGTTTTTATAAAGCATCTTTCTCCATTGCGTAAACTCAGTACAGCATCCCACTCTGCCTCAATACTACAAAACAAATTACGGTTCTGGAAATGAGCCGCCCAAAGACAATAAAGAAATAATGAAGTTATTTTGGACTATTAAAGATAAAAAAGATGGAGATGATGAAGATTGTTCGAAGAAGCTACATTTTGCCAAGGCAGCAAAAAACTTTGATAAAAATGATTTTGAAGGCTTTAAGCCAACTTTGGATTTGGTGTTGAAGGTCATTGAAAAATGGGATTAGGAGCTAGGGGGTGCAACAAAGGCAGAGTGACACACCGCCCCTCGCCTAACATCTTGCTGCCGCCAATAAGTTAAGTTTGCAGTGGGGTGCGGCTTTAATTCTTCTGCAGGTCATATTGCTGCAAATAGATTAATATCAAGTGCAGCGTGCATTGGATTGGCTGTAAAATATCGTCGTTTTGTCTTAAGCTTAAGGAATGTCCCACGGATTTGATTGTTGGCAGGGACTATTTTTTGTTTTGCAAAAAATCAAACAAAAAAATAAAACAAAAAGAAAGCTATGCAAGTTTGTTTGTAAAATGGAATTTTGTATTAGAAAAATAAACTTGCAATTAGTAATAAATTTAATAAAAGTTATGAGTTAAATGCTACAATTAAAGCTATTAGATTATTGGTTTTATGAACACGAATTTTGAAGAAACAAAAAAAACAAAGGATATAACAATTAACTTTGGTCCCCAGCACCCAGCCGCACACGGGGTTTTAAGACTAATGCTTGAGCTGGACGGCGAGACCGTTGTTAAAGCCGACCCTCACATAGGGCTTTTGCATAGAGGCACCGAAAAGCTCATAGAACACAAAACTTATCTGCAGGCAGTGCCTTATTTTGACCGCTTGGATTATGTGTCCCCAATGTGCCAAGAGCATGCATATGCCTTAGCTGTTGAAAAACTTCTTGGCATAGAGGTGCCAAAGAGGGCGCAATACATAAGAGTTTTGTTTAGCGAGATAACAAGGCTTTTAAATCATATTATGAACCTTACAACTCAGGCACTTGATGTAGGTGCCATGAGCCCCCTTTTGTGGCTGTTTGAAGACAGGGAGAAAATGATGGAATTTTACGAGAGGGTTAGTGGATCCAGAATGCACTCTGCATACATCAGGCCCGGCGGCGTTGCAAAGGATTTGCCAGCTGGACTTTTGGAAGATATATCTAAGTTTATCGAAGCCTTTAAGCCAAGAATAGCCGATATGGAGACGATGCTAACTGGCAACCGTATCTTTAAGCAGCGTATGGTTGATATTGCAGTTGTGTCAAAACAGGACGCTCTTGACTGGGGCTTTACAGGGCCTATGCTTAGGGGTAGTGGTATAGCTTGGGACCTCCGCAAATCCCAGCCTTACGAGTGTTATGCCGAGCTTGACTTTGACATACCTATTGGCAAAAACGGCGATTGCTACGACAGATACCTAGTGAGAGTTGAGGAGATGTATCAATCTATATCACTTATAAAGCAATGTATTGCAAAAATGCCAAGCGGAGCTGTTAGTGTGGAAGATTCTAAAATAACCCCCCCAAAAAGAGCTGATATGAAGCAAAGCATGGAGGCTTTGATTAATCACTTCAAACTTTTTACTGAAGGCTATCATGTTCCAGCCGGCGAGTGTTATGCTGCCGTTGAGGCCCCTAAGGGAGAGTTTGGTGTTTATCTTGTGTCCGATGGCTCAAACAAACCCTACAGATGTCATATGCGTAGCCCTGGCTTTGTGCACTTGCAAGCTTTGGAGTTTATGAGTAAGGGGCATATGATTGCCGATGTTGTATCGGTAATTTCAACCATGGACATAGTGTTTGGCGAAATTGATAGATAAAAAACTGTGTTAAAAACAAATATACTAACTTGCCTGATTGTATTGGTATTTTACTCAAAGGCTGTAGCGGCAAAAGATATAAGCGCTCTTACAGATACAAAATACAAAAAAACCATCTCGGGCGACTTTGTAATTTTTGAAAAAAAGGAGGCACCAAGCCAGCCAGCGCCAAGTTCTCAGCCGGAGCAGGTTGTTAATCCAAAACCTGCCGATGTTAACAACGAAACGCTTGATAGCAGGGGTTTTGTGTCGCAAGATGGTTTAAGTGTGAACAAGAAAGCAGATGCCGTAAAATACATTGATTTGGATGTGATAAACAAAAAAATAGATCACAGACTATCAATGGATGCAAATTTTATGTTTGCAACAAACGAGTCCTCGGCAAGAACAACATCTGTATTCACTGCCCTTGCCGATAACTTTGATACAAGAGCAAATGCAAACATTAAGTATCAAGCAAGTGCAAAAATTGGTAATGTCAACTTAAGTGTGGACTCGGCAGTGGTATCGGGGCGTAATGCTGGATTTGACGAAGATGAGTCTGTTAACTTGGACAAGCTTTATCTTAGCCTATCCGCTGAAGATACATTTAAGATTGAGGCTGGTATTGTAAAGCCAACATCGGAGAATTTGCGTGTTGATGCCTCAACCTTTGCAAAAGGCACTGGCGGTATTGACGGGGATGGCTTTAGAATTTACAACTATCCTAAAATACCAAATGCTAACGCTGCAAATCCAATATTTATTACCGTACCAAGGTCGCCTCTTGCCTCTGGCTTTGCAAACTCTGCGTTTTTGGGTAGTGATAATTCTTACAGATACTCGGGCCCAAAACTTGGCTACGGCGATGATTTAAGCGGTGTAAACATATATACACAAAGATACGGCGACACGGCAAAAACTGGTGGGTTAAAACTTGGTATAAGCTTTTTGCCTAACACTGAGGACTTGCAATCTCGCAAGGTATCAAGCAGTTTAACTTCGGGTGGTATGTATTCAAAATTTACCCTTACAAATGCAACGGCTTTTACCGCAAATTATTACAAAGAGTTTGCTGGTACTAGGGGCGTGTTTAACCTTAGTCTGTCAAACGAGTTTGCAAAAATCAAAAAAACATCATCATTAGCTGCGGGCAGCATAAATCGTAACAATCTAAATGCAACAACACTTGGCTTTAATCTTGAATACACTGGCTTTATCATTGGTGCGTCATACTCCCACTGGGGTAAAAGCCTTTATTACAAGCAAGATGATGCAAACTTAAACACTAAAAACATGCCAAATGCCTATTATTATACTTTAGGCGGTGGATACATGTTTGGCCCAGCGGGGCTTAGTCTTGGCTATATAAAAAGTAGTTTTAGCGGTAATAAGTTTGATAATATTGCATTTTCGGCGGACTACGAGCTTTTGTCCTCAAAAAATCACAAAATTAAATATTTTACAGAAATTTCAAGATATAGATTTTTTGAATCTACAGACAAAGCCCTAAACCTAAAGTCCAGCAATATAGCTGGCTATGGTATTTTAACTGGTTTTAGCTTGTTTATTAAGTAGTAAAAAATATTTAAAAGTTAAATAATTATAATAGTTCTATGTTTCGCAATCTTACCAATTCCACTAGTCTTGTTTGTTTTGTAAAGCTGATGTATAAAGCATCTTTTGCAATTGTTAGTTTTTATGCAAAAATTGGTAGAGTTACTCTGTATTTTGCAGACTTTGTGAAAGATGTTCTAACCTTTAGTTTTTACAAAAAAGTATTTTTTGAGCATTTTTTTAAAAGCTTTATTTACGCCTTGCCAGTTATATTTTTAACATCTTTTTTTACTGGAGCGGTGCTTACTTTACAAACATTTACTGGACTTGGTGGTTTTGCTGGGGTTGATTCCTTGGCTAAGGTTGTGTCGCTCTCCATAGTTAAAGAGCTTTGTCCTGTGATAACTGGGCTTATTATTTCGGGAAAGCTTGGTTCATCCTTGGCGGCCGAGATATCAACAATGAAGATATCCGACCAGATTAACGCCCTACAGACTCTTTCAATAAACCCACGCAAATTTATTACAACACCAATAACCTTGGGGGTTGTTTGTGCTATGCCGTTTTTGTTGCTATTTTCGTGGACTATTAGTCTTTTAGGTAGTGTAATACTTGTAAAAACACAAATACTTAGCGTGCCCGTTACTTTGTATCTTGTAAAGCTAATGTCAATGATTTACAAGCACGATATGCTTATTAGTCTTATTAAGGTATTGGTTTTTGGTCTGTGTATTGGGTTTGGTGCTTGCTACATAGGCATAAACTCCGAGGATGGTTCAAAAGGTGTTGGCATGGCAACAACAAATGCCGTTGTTGCATCCTCTGCATTGATACTTATTTGCAACTATATTATCACATATTTATTTTTTTAAAAAATGCAATTAAGTCTTATTTTTAAAGGGCTATATTTAAGTCTGCTAATTTTGTTTTTTTTAACAAAGCCGCTTAATGCTTTTGCCGATATTTACAATTTGGAAGACAGGCTTTCTAAAAAAGAACGAGAGGAAGATGAGGCTTTTAAAAATGACTTTAAGAAAAAAGTTCGCTTTCCTAATGTGTCAATAGGCTTTATTAACGAAGCAATTTTTAACAGTGTTCTCAAAGACTCAAACCCCCTCACCCCAGATGTAAAAATGCAAAGAGATTCCAGATCTTTTGCTAGAACTAGAATGCTATTTGGATTTGGGCTTTCAAAAGAATTTGTGCTTAATTCAAATCTTGTTATTGAGCCAGTATCAAATGATATCCGCCATGTTTTTGGCCTTTTAGATTATGCTGCAAACGAAAAAGCTGAAATTGGAAATTTTCAGTCTCATGGTTTGATTGCTGAGGAGTTAAATTTTCAATACAGAACAAAGGATTTATCGTTATTTTTTGGTAAATTTAATCTAAATTTTGGCAACGGGGCAAACAGATATAGCAAGTTATACGACAATACTTGGTATGGCGTTGGTGGCACTGATATGAACTTTGCATATTCCTTAAGGGAAAAACTTGGTGTTAAATTCAACTTTAAAATTACCCCTCAGGTTTTTAAGGTTGAAAGCCTTGAAGAACTAGACGATAGTATCATGCGGCGTGATAAGAAGTTAAAGTTTTACACTCTTGTTGCCGGCGGGCTTTTTAAGGCTGATAATACAAATTTCTTTAAGTCCTCAATAACAAATAAAAATGCACTTTATTACAACAACAATGCCGGCTCGGATTCTATTTTTAGGTCTTATTTTGTCAATACAGACTTTGTGGCTTACAATAGCAACTTTAAAAGCATAGTATCTTTGGGGCATGCAAGTCAGGCTGTAAAAAATTATAATCTTGGCACGCAAAATTCATATGCAATATCTGGGCAGCAAATTTTTTACCCAGCACCATTGTTTAAGTTTGGTATCTTTGGCGAATATGCAATGGTTAAAAATTTTGATGGTATAATTGGTGCAAACCAATACTTTGCAACGGCATCAATGTTTATGGGATACGAAGGATTAAATGTAACTTTTGTTTATAACAAATTTAAAGCAAATGACTCACCTGCCGCTGGGCGTGTTTTAAATGTAAATCAAAATTTATATACTCCTTACCTAAAATCAGCTGCAAGTTCAAACGAGCTGACATTTGGATACGATTTTAAAACAGGATTTGGCTTTAAAATTGGTCGCAAAACCTATTGGGGACTCAGTACGGCAAATGGTAGCTTAGCCAACATGTCCTCTAATCACATAATGTGCAACTATGCTTTAAATTACTAATTTTTTGATTAACTTTATTACTTAAAATGACTCAATCTCTTTTGGCAATCTGCCTTTTATTTGCATCAAGTTGCTTTGCCGCAAGCTTATTTTACAAAGATAGATTTGCCATAACTGGTTTTGCATCAATTTTTAGCTCTGCACTTGCAAGTTGTTATTGCATTATGCTTTGTTTTGATTTAGCATTAACCGAAGCCTCCCTTGGCGTAATGCTTAGCGGGGTAATCCTTTTTGCATCTTTGTCGCCAAGCAAAAACAATTGTACTATGGAGTCCTCGGTATCGGAATCCAATCTAGGTAATCTTATTTTTATCTTTTGGCTTTGTGCATTTTGCATGGTTCTTTTGTTTTTTACTCAGGCTTTTATGTTAATTGGCAATGTTGGCTATGCAAAAAATGCTTTAAATAGCGACTACACCCACTACTACACAACCCACACAGCGGGGCAAGTTGGGGTGGAAAATATTGTTACGGCAATCATTACATCCTATCGTGGATTTGACACAATGTTTGAAACCATAGTAATATCCATCACGGCAATTACACTTTATTTTTTGCAAAGTAATACCAAATCCGCTCTTTAGCAAGGCTTAGTATCACTTCTGCTTTTTTGCAACAAAATATCTTAACGGCCATCTTTTGTGGCATTGGCAAAGTTCATCTATAGCAGGCACCTAGTTGGCTGGGCATGGTTTATCTTGCTACGATAGTAAATTTATAATTTATTTTATTAATTGCAGGTTATGGAATGGGGTTTGGTTATGTTGCTAATTTATCTGCTCTTTAAGCTCTTTTGCAAAAGCGGTTGCAATGTTTTTTGTTCTATCCTCGCTTTGTAAAGTGCAATCTGCAAGGCTGATAATTGTTTTAAAGCCAGTGCCGTGTATTTTTGCTATTGTCTTGTAAATCTTTTTTTCAAATATATCCTCGTCATCCTCTATGCTACTGCCGTATTGTAGCATTTGGTTAAACATTTTGGAAATCTCAAGGCATAAATCGGTTGCATTTAAGATGTTTTTTTTGCAAAGCTCCGCAGCAAAATGCTCTGCCGCGTGCTTTATATTTGGTTTGTTTACGGCAAAGATGTCTTGCCACAAATCCCTGCTGGAGCCGCAGAGCCTAAAAAAGCCTTGTTTGTTATCAAAATCTTTAGCAAGCTTTGGGTGCAGGCTTTGCAAAAACTCTTGATGTTTATCAAACAAAACCCCAAGTGCAAAGCTAACAAGCTGAGGTAGGTGCGAGCAGATTGCAAAAACTATGTCGTGAATATCAGCTCGCATGGTGCTAATTGTATTATTGTTTGCAATTGCTATAAAAACATATCTTGCATTATTTTGTGGAACATCCGGATGCTTGTGTAAATTTGTTATACCGGCATTACCATCCTTGTCGTGCAGGGGGGTGTAGATAAGCTCTTTGCCTATAAAAAGCTCAGCATCGGCGGCTGCAAAGCCTTGCTGTGCCTTACCTGCTATGGGGTGGAGTGGTATGAGGTTTTTTGCATCCTTAAAGCCATCAAGGTTTAAAAGCCAGCTTTTGGCTGAGCTAAGCTCGCACACCTCCTTAGCTAGGTTAAAAATGTTAAGTTCTGCGGCAATTTGCTTGTAAAGCGATACCCTTGGTGGCACGGCAATAATTGCAAGATCAAAGGCATTATTGGCAAAATTGGCAGGATTGTAAATCAACACCCCATTGGACTCGCAGTAAGCCAAAGCATCTGCATCAATAAATGGGTCGTAGATAGATATTTTAAACTTGGCATTTGGCATAATGCAGGATGTGGGGTTGCCGTTAATTTGTAATAAGCGTTTTACAACGGAGCCACCAATAAGCCCAGCACCAATCACTAAAACGCTAATTGACATCTTTTTTAATATTTTTTGCTGCCTTTTTAGCTAGCTTAGATGCTTTTTTTGCCTCTTTTTTAGCAAGTTTTATTGCATCTTGCTCTTTTTCGTAAGCAAGGTAAAAATCTGGCTTTTCGTTGTCGCTAATTTTTTTGGAACAAGATGCTAGCAAAAGCAAGGTGGTGCAGGTAAGTAGCTTTATCATTAGTCCTGTCTAAAAACAATTAGATTGTATTCGTCTATGTTTTCAAGTACAAAGCCACTGCCTTTTGCAACGCACTGCAGAGGGTTTGACGCAACATGAACCTCCAAGTGTACCGATTGAGAAATTGCAACATCCAAGTTTTTAAGCAAGGCACCACCGCCGGTTAGCATTATGCCTCTTTCAACTATGTCTGATGATAGTTCTGGCGGGGTTGCCTCAAGAGCCACCTTAATTGCCTCAATCATTTTAATTACACATTCCGAAAGGGCGTGTGCAACATCGGTTTGAGTGATTGTTATCTCCTTTGGCGTGCCTGCTATTATGTCTCTGCCACGAATTTTAATTTTTACATTATCGCTGTTTTGGTCTGGCATGGCACAGCCTATGTCCTTTTTGATTTTTTCGGCAGTATAGTCGCCAATTAAAAGATTATATCTTTTTTTAATAAAGCCAACAATTGCTTCGTCCATTTTGTTACCGCCGATTCTAAGCGAGTTGCCGTAGACTATGCCGCCTAGGGATATAACTGCAATTTCAGTGGTGCCTCCACCAATGTCCACAATCATAGATCCAGATGGCTCGGCAATGTTAAGCCCAGCACCAATTGCTGCCGCCATTGGCTCTTCTATTAAAAAGCATTCTTTTGCACCAGCACTTTCAACTGCATCCTGTATGGCTCTGCGTTCCACCGAGGTTGATGTTGATGGCACGCACACAATAACCGAAGGCCTAATGATGCTATTTAAAAACTTGTTTGACTTGATAACTTTTGTTAAAAAGTATTTAATCATACCTTCCGCAACTTTAAAATCCGCAATTACACCATCCTTTAAAGGGCGTATGGCACTCATGTTGTAAGGTGTACGCCCTAGCATAAGCTTTGCATCGTCACCAAAGGCAACTGGCAAAAGTGAGCCACCCTCGTGCTTAACGGCAACTATTGATGGTTGGTCCAGCACTATGCCATTGCCACCCTTGTAAATGATTGTATTTGCCGTGCCTAGGTCAATTGCAACTTTTGCAGGCACCAATGCCCTAAATGCTCTTTTAAAAAACCCAAGCTCAGAATCGCCGTCTTTTAAGTTAATGTCATTAATCGCCATAATTACAAAATACAACAAACAAAATATCTTATATAGATTAAAAGAGTTAATATAATTTTAAAGTGTTTTCTTCAATATTCTTTACAAGCTCTTCAAAATCTTCTTTTGATGCCAATGGTCTGCGAAACTCGCAAAATTTTACCTCTATTACCCCCGGATGTTTAAGGCTAAAATATCCCCTGCCCCAAAATTTGCTAGCATTATGTGCTGTGGCAACAGCTACATGTCCTGATGCCTTAGATATTACATAAACACCTTGCTTGTAAGGGTATCTTTCAAGAGAATAATCCTTGCCATGTTTTACCCTTGTGCCCTGAGGAAAGATAACAACAGGAAACCGCTTGCAATCTTTAACCCTTGCTGCAATTAACTTAAGGGCAGAGGTGCCATTTGACCTATTAATGCCAATCATATCATTAAGTTTTAAAAGCCAACCAAATATAGGTATAAAAAAGAGCTCTCTTTTTAAAATATAGCAAGCACCCTTAAAGTGATAGTGAAAAAACAAGGTCTCCCAAGCCGATGAATGCTTTGAGGCTAAGATAAATTTTTTGTCCGCAGGCAATGGCTCGCCGCTAACCTTAACCTTAACGCCGCAAATAACTTTTGCTAAATATAGTATACTACCCGCCCAAAATATAGACAAAGATCTGCCAAAACTCTTTGGGCAAACTGCAAGCAAGGGCACGGACACCAAAAAAAGAGTTATTGTGTAGCTCATTGACACAATGCCAAAGATTATACTGCGAATAATGTTCATAAAAGCACTTTATTTATTTTGAAACTATACATTGCTGTGACCCAGATAGCGACTTAAGTTTTTGGCAAAACCGTTTTGCATCATCGCTTGTTTTAAATGGCCCTGCCTGCACCACAAACAAAACCTGTTTTTTAACTAGTTTTTTCTCAAGCATAATTTTTACATCTTTTTGTTTATTAGATTTTTTAACTTTTTGGATCAGTCTTTTTGCAGATTCCTTTGAGCCAAAAGCACCAAGCTGAGCAAAGCGATACTTTGATATTGCAGGAGAGGGGCTCTGTTTTGCATTTTGCTTTGCGTTGTTATCTATAATGTCATCAATTGCCTTAGCTTTGTTTGTTTGATTTTCCTTTGTGTCATGTAATTTGCTGTCCAGTTTGCTATCCTTGCGTTTTAGCTCCTCAGGTGCTAGCTGGTCTATGGTTTTTGTTTTGGCGGCATCCTTTGCGGCATCGTTTTGTGTAGCTTTGTTACCTTCATCTTGTTTGGAAGGACTTGTATTAACCTCTCCGTTTGTAGGTGAGCTGGCTGCAGTTGTATCGGCAACGCCTACATCTGCTACATTTGCAGTGGCAGCAGTGCCTGATTGCGATGCGTCAATTGCCGTGGCGGCAATGTCTTGATAAACAGCTGTGTCGCTAGGTAAAAGCTCTGTGTTTGGATGTTTTTTTGATCCGAGTTTTTTAATGCCAATAATAAGTCCAACGCATACAACAAAAGCTACAACAAAAAGCTTTGGCTTGGATATTGCAGTCATTCTGTCAATAGCAAAGTGCATTAGGGAGTTAAGCTTCATATTAAACCTTTAAACACAACAATAGAATTACTATAATGGCTTAAAAGAATAATTTTTTTTTGCAACTTATTTTTAAATAAAACTAGACTTTTATTAACTATTTACTAACTTTATGTGATAAGTATTTTTATGTTATTAAAATGATAATAAATAGTATTTTTGAGACAATCCTTTCAAGACTTAATCCTATAATTTTTTTTGATATTTTACCTGGCGCAGCATATTTACCTTTTGTTATAGGGTTGCTTACTTTTGGTTGCTTGTTTTTTACTGTTAAAACTGGCTTTATTAACATAACAGAGTTTGTTAATATATTTAACTACAAGCACACAAAACCAAATCCAAATATTAAGGGAATATCTCCATATGCAGCTCTATCTACTGGCATTGGTGGCTCTGTGGGCTTAGGCTCAATAGCTGGGGTTGCTGTTGCAATTAGCATGGGCGGCCCGGGTGTTGTGTTTTGGATTGCTGTTGCTGGTTTTTTGTCAATGCCGTTTAGATTTGCGGAGGTTTATTTTGCCAACAAGTATAGAGTAATTGATGCAAATGGTGAGGTTGTAACATATGGTCCATTTGCTTATATAATAGAGGGTATCAAAAAAGAATTTAACAAGCCTAAGCTTGGCATTTACATTGCAAGTGCTTTTGCTTTATTTTTTGTAATTGCAAGCTTTTCGGGCCCTAATGCTTTTCAGTCTAATCAATCGGTTAAAATAGCATCCTCAATATTTTTTGGCGGCAAATATGTGGTGATAATAGCCTTGTTTTTAGCTCTTATTTCTGGACTTGTAATTATTGGCGGCATTAAAAGAATAGCAAAAGTTGCAGAGCTTTTGGTGAACTCAATGGGTGTTGTGTATTTTGTTGCAATTTTTGTTATATTATTTGTAAATAAAGCAAATCTTGGCTGGGCCTTTGGCGAGATTTTTAAAGGTGCATTTAATTTTGATAGTATTGCGGCATCTTTTGTACCTATTGTTGTAATTGCGGTAAAAAGATCTTTGTTTGCAAATGAAGTGGGCGAAGGCACCGTGCCTATGGCGCATGGCAAGTCCGTTAATGCATCGGCTTACGACGAGGCTATTAAGTCAATGGCTGGACCATTTTTTTGCTCTGTAATTATTTGTTCTTTAAGCGGGCTTATACTTGTTGCGTCAAAAAGCTTTTTAATACCAAACCTTGCCGATATAGAGATGGTAAAACATGCCTACCTTACGGTTCATCCTTATTTTGTTTATATTTTACCAACTATTGTTTTTTTATTTGCTTATTCTACCATACTGTCTTGGTATTATTATGGTGAATCAGCTTTTGTGCGTATCTTTGCAAAAAAATATGTTATTTTGTACAAAATTGCTTACTGTTGTTTTATAGTTATTGGTGGCACAATTAGTCTTGGTGCTGTTTTGGATTTTATGGACTTCTTTATCTTTTTAATCACTATACCAAATGTTGTTGTTTTATTGCTTTTGGCAAGTAAAACAAAATTTGTGGACGATAGAATTATAAATCAAAAAAATGACGATAAGATACAGAGAGACATTTAACAGGGCAAGTAAGTCAATACCCTATTCAATCTGCTCGGTTCTTGAAAAGCGAGGCTTTACAAATCTGGAGGTAATTTTTAAATGGAAGGATATTGTTGGACCCGAAATAGCAGCCATTTTAATCCCTCATTCTGTAAGATACAAACCAATCACAAGGCCTCGCTATAGCCTTGAAACCGACAAAACATTTATTTTGGTACTAACCCTAAGTGTGCTTGATAAGTCTTTGTATTACAAGTTTGATTATATCAAATCCGATGTTCTAAAGCAAATAAACCTATACTTTGGACGCAAGATGTTTGACGAGCTAGCCTGTATAAAAGAGGATTTAGAAGGTAAATAAACTTATTGATTTTAATGCAAAATTTTTGTATTATAAAGAAGCATCTTTAAAGTAAAATTTATCTATCTGGCAATGAACACAATTCAAGACATATTCCTCTTGCTGATTACAAGATACAAAAACAGCAAAACAAATTTTTACAATCAATCAATAGGTTCCAGCTTTACTGCGATGAGCTTTAATGGCTTTATTGAAAAAGCCTGCGGAGCGGTGAGTCTTTTTAAGTCTTTAAACCTTAAAAAAGGTGCAAATGTTTGCATAATGGCAGATACATCAACAAACTGGCTCGCAATTGATATTGCTGCTATGTCCTTAGGGCTTGTAAGTGTGCCATTGTTTAAAAATGCTTCGGCGGAGAGCCTGAAGATACAAATTGCCGAAACGGAGCCAGCCTGTATTTTTGTGCAAGATTATGCATGCAAGTCTAGCATTTTGCAGTTTATAGATGCTTCAAAAATATTTTATATTTCCGAGGTCAAAAGTGCAATGCCAGAGAGTATGACTAGCTATATCAAAAGCACTTCGGTACAAGGTGATAACTTAGCTAGCATAATTTACACAAGTGGCACCACTGGTGGGGCAAGTGGGGTTATGATTAGCCATCAAAATCTTATTTCTCAAATATTAAGCTCGGCAAAAAGGTTTGAGCTTAGCAATTGCGATGTTGCAATTAGTTTTTTACCAACTGCCCATGTTTTTCAAAGAATGATATGCTTGCTATATCTTTACAAAGAGGTAAATATATATTTTATCAATGATTATTCAACAATTGCAGACAGAATCAAGGAAATTAAACCTAGTGTTTTTACCACTGTGCCCAGAATTTTTGATAAAATTTACTTTAAAACCGCCGAGCAAGTAAATAACGCAAAGGGGCTCAAGGGTTTAATTGCAAGAGCTGCTTTTAAGTACGCTCTTAAGCATGATGTTGATAAGAAACACCATCCTTTATTTTTTGTCTACAAGGCACTTGTTTATTCAAAAATTATGGATTCCTTTGGTGGTAGAATACGCATGATAATTAGCGGCGGGGCAAAGCTGGAGCCGGAGATATACAAATTTTTTTACAACATCAATATGCCAATTTATCAAGGTTATGGATTAACCGAAACAAGTCCAGTTATAGCATCAAATTGCCCGGGGCAATCAAGGTGCCTAACCGTTGGCAAAACCTTTGACGGCGTAGTTGTAAAACTTGGCACAGATGGCGAGCTTTTGGTAAAAGGACCAAATGTAATGCTTGGCTATTACAAAAAGCCTCAAAAAACGCAAGAGGCTTTTACAGAAGATGGTTTTTTTAAAACAGGCGACATAGCAAGCATAGACAGCGATGGTTATATTAGCATAACAAGCCGCAAAAAGGATGTGTTTAAAACATCAACTGGTAAGTTTGTTGATCCAAACAAGTTAGAGTTTTTGTTAAATCAAAATTCCAACATTGAATGCTCTTGCATAGTTGCAGACGGCAAGGCATTTGTATCGGCAATTATTTTTGCAAAAAATAAAGATGAAAATTTAATAGGCGTGCATCTGGCAAAAATCAATTCACAGCTGGAGCATCATGAGCAAATTAAAAAAGTTTTTATTACAGACTACAAGCCATCGGTGCAAAGTGGTGAGCTTACGCCATCCCTTAAAATCCGCAGATTTTTTATTTACGAGGAATTTGAAAAAGAAATTGCAGATATGTATGTTTAGTGGCTAGTCTGATTTTTTATCTAGCTACAAATTAAATTGCCAAAGCATAAATAAAAACTTGACTAAAGTAAATATAAGCTTTAAAATTTTTTAGCTGCTTATTAACACTTTTTTGTTAAAATGTTGGCAATGGTCTAGTGCCGAATTAGCACAGCGGTAGTGCAACCGCCTTGTAAGCGGTAGGTCGTCAGTTCGATTCTGACATTCGGCACCATTTAAAATATCTATAAATATTTATGACTAGCGTTGTTTTTAATGGGGTTAAAAAATCCTACGATTTAAAAAATACAATTTTTCAAGACCTATCCTTTACAATTGGCTCGCCAAGTGTGTTTGGCTTGCTTGGGCTTAATGGTGCCGGCAAAACAACAATCATAAAAAGTATCTTGGGCTTAACTTCCATACAGCAAGGCACGATAGCAATTGATGGCATTTTAAATGATGACAACAAATCTCGCAAAAATATCTTTTACTTGCCTGAAAAATTCTCCCCATCTCGCTTTTTAACCGCAAGGGAATTCTTGGTAAATTATTTAAGAATCTTTAACGGTTCCAAAATTGATGAAAAGCTTTTAGATTTTTACTGCGACAATTTAGACATAGACAAAAAATATCTTTCCTACAAAATCGGTGCTTGCTCAAAAGGAACAGTGCAAAAAATTGGATTATTGTTAGCTTTTTTAAGTAATGCAAATCTTTTGATACTGGACGAGCCATCCAGCGGGCTTGATGTTAAGGCTCGTAGCAAGCTTAAGTCAACAATTGCATACTACAAAACTTTGGGTAAGAGTGTGTTTTTAAGCTCCCACATATTCTCGGATGTTGAGGATGTTTGTGACCAATTTATGATATTTGATAAAGGGCAAATAAAATTTGTTGGATCAAAGGAGCAAATTTTGCAAAATGTAGCCCTTGTTAACTGCAAAAACATTGAGGAATACTTTTTAAAAGTTATTTCTGCATAAATATAACAAATGATATTAGATTTTGCATTAAACCATATCTGTCCTGCCGTAAGGCAAATTGCTTTAAAATACTTTCGTCAAAATCTGTTTAACGATACACACTTTACATCCTTAAAGCAAGATGGTACTATTGTTACCATTGCCGACAGAGAGATTGAAGAGGAGGTGTCTAAGTTAATTAAATTGCATTTTGCCGATGATTTAATCTTGGGCGAGGAGCAAGGCTTGCAAAGCGGCAGGAATGCAAAAACCCCTCAGGATGCTAAGTATTTATGGTTAATAGACCCCATAGACGGCACAGTATCTTTTAAAACTGGCAGAGCAACATTTTGTTTTTTACTTGGGGTTTTTGACGAAAAGGGTCAAGTTTTTAGCCTTTGCTATCAACCTATAACGGATGAAATTTTCTATTCAGCTAAGCAAGATACTTTTTTGCTTAGCAATCAAAATGGCAATCTGCAACAATTGCAAAGCAACGCTTTTTGCAAAACTTTCAAGCAGGCTACAATTGCAACATGCTCCCCCTCTTACTTTAGGCACTCATTGCAGCAAAAGCTTTTTAATAGTCTGCAATCATCCTGCGGGGCAAGTATTTATGGCGGGGACGCCTATTTATACTGCCAGCTTGCAATGGGCGGTATTGACATCGTGATGGACTGCCAGCTTGCAGTGTACGATATAGCTCCAATGCTTGGCATTATACAAAATAGTGGTAATGTTGTAAAAAGTCTTGATGGCAATGATTTGCTGTTTAACAAAGATAACATCCAAGACTACTTTAATAATAGCAAAAAATTTAATATTATTGCTTGTAACAAAAATTTACACACCGAGGTCAATCTTGCCGCTCAAAATATAAACTAAGTTTAAGTTATGTAAGCATTTATGTATTTTAAAGACTATCAAAACCTACTAGACATAGTAAGCATTATTACCGCAAATGGCGGCAGGGCTTTATTTGTTGGTGGTTGCGTGCGAGACTTTTTGCTTGCATCGCCAGAGCTTTTAAAAAGCATAAAAATAAATACTGCTGGATTTGCAAGCGTAAAGCTGCCAGAGGATTGCTTTATAAAATACTGCATAGACAGCAAAAAAGATATTGATATCGCAACTGACTTAACCCCTGATGTGGTAAAGACAATCTTTACCGCAGCAGGATGCGTGGCAAAAACTACTCTTGCAACAAATATCATCGTTAAAAAGGGAGTTAAAGCCGAGGTAACAACAATGCGTAAGGACAGACTGCAAAACGGCAGATGGACAGAGGTTGATTACACAACTAGCCCAAAAGAGGACGCGGCAAGAAGGGACTTTACAATTAACTCCTTGTATCTTGAAAGACTGCTTGATAATGGGCAAATTAACTACCTCTTATACGACTTTAACAAAGGGCTTGCAGACCTGCAGGACTGCAAGGTTGCTTTTATTGGCGATGCAAATCAAAGAATAAAAGAGGATTATTTAAGGCTTTTGCGATTTATTAGGTTTAGTGCAAGATTTGCAAACCACCTTGACACGGATGGATTTAATGCCTGCAAGGCTTTGGCTGCAAACTTTAATCTAGCTATAAATGAGGATGGGCTTGGCGTAAGGCTTGTGTCCAAGGAGCGTGTAAAGGACGAGTTATATAAAATTTTAAACCAAACAAAAGCACTTGCCATGCTTAAGGTTTTTGCCGATGCTGGGGTTTTGCATCTGTTGTTTGGCATGGATTTGTCTTGTAATTTTAATCAAGGTTTTGAAAAGGCAAAATTAATCTTAGATACCAACAAAGATGTTCCTTTGTGCTTTGCTTTAAGCCTTGCAGTTTTTGAAGAAAGCAATGTAACAAAGCTTATCAATCTTACAAGGCATGAAGCCTTGCTTTTGCAAACCGTAAAAAGCCTGCAAGGCAGCGTTTTTAACAACAATTACAAATTTAACAAACAAAACTTGGTTCAGTTAATTTTGCTTTGCATAAAAAAAGGCACAGATTATGTTGTTGATGCAATTTTTACCTGCTTTGCAATCTACGCATCCACCAAAGATTTTAAAGATATTGCATTATATACAACAGCTCTTCAATTGCAGGATGTTAGAAACATTAAAGTTGTAAAATTTACCGATTTGCACATTTATCAGCAAGAATGCAATGAATACTTAAAGCTTTATGGGGGCGGTTGTAAAAACTATAAGGATTTACAAGGAAGCAAAATTACTGAAATTATTGACTTTGTGCAAGCAGAAGTTGTTAAATTACATATTCAACCTATATTGCCATTTATCAAATACACCTGATACCAAAACATCATCTAAAAATTAGATTTTACAATTGTGTTGACTATTATTTATAGACATAAACATTTATACACTTTTTGCTTGATATTGCAAATTGAATAATTAAAATTAAATACATAAATCATATTATTTATTACTAATTTATAACAATTATTCTTTTGTAGACAAAGGCAAAATGCAACAAAATCAGATATCGCAAAATATTCAACAACAAAAGCTTAGTTTAAATCCAAATGGTCCATGCAATGCTTTTAACAACGGATTGTTGCTTACCTCTTTGTTTGTAGTTTTGCCTCTGTGTTTGTTTTTTTGCTTTAACTTTAATATTGCAGTTGCAAAAGGGTTGTTTGCTCTTTTGTTTTTTAGTCTTGTTTTTAAGCTGACTTTACTTATTTGTGGCTTTATAATATCATTTAGCAGGCTAAAAATGGGTCTGGATGGCAGGTTGTTTAGTTCCCGCGATGTCAATTGCGACGCTTACATGCAAAATCTTAAACAAAGATACGGCGCGCTGCCAAGTTTTACAATATTGCTACCGCTTTTTAAGGAAAGCCCCAGAGTGATGTGCCAGCTAGTTAGGTCTTTAAGGCGGCTAAAATACGATAATGACAAGTTGGAATTTTTGCTACTAATTGAAAAAGACGACCCTCTAACAAAAAAATGTGCTTTAAAAATATTGCATTTTGTAAAAGATATTAATTTAAAGCTAATAGAGGTTCCGCACTCCTTGCCAAAAACTAAGCCCAAGGCTTGCAATTATGGTTTGAGTTTTGCAAATGGTGATATTATTGGCATTTACGATGCCGAGGATGTGCCAAGTAAAATGCAGTTAATTATGGTTGCGGAGGCTTTTTTATCTGCTGCAAAATCTTGCAGTGGAATCGCAGCAGTGCAATGCCCTTTGTTGTTTTACAACAAGGATCGTAATTTTTTAACAAGATGCTTCTTTTTGGAGTATTTGATGTGGTTTAATTTTATTCTTCCTGCACTATCAAAGCTTAATATGCCAATTACTTTGGGCGGCACAAGTAATTTTATAAAAAAAGATATTTTGCTTAGTGGTGGTGGGTGGTCTGGGTTTAATGTTACTGAGGATGCTGAGCTTGGATTAAGACTGTTTTTTAGTGGTTACAAAGTAGCTTTTGTTGACTGCCAAACCAGAGAGGAATGCCCCTTTGAAATTCGTAACTGGATGAAGCAAAGAATAAGGTGGATAAAAGGCTTTAATCAAACATACTTTTTTTATTTTTGCAAATCTTTTAAGCTTTTAGTCTCTGGTAATTTGCTTACATTAAAATCGGCTAAGCCCTTGATTGATTTTGTGTTTTTTCACTTAATTTATGGATTTTCGGCCTTAGGTTTTTTATTTTTATTTTGTTACCTCTTAACAACGCCTTTTAGCGGGCTTGGCGGGGTGTCTTTTATCTATTCTTTTACTGGTTCTATTGTTTTGGGGATGGTTTTTGGTCTTGTAAATTTTATTGGTTGTATCATATGGCGGCAAAGTTTTAAAAAAGCTATTTCACCGCTTTATCTGCATTGCTTTGCTTTGTTTTTTTATTTCTTTCTTCATCAGGTGGCGGCAATTGTTGCAATTTTAGAGCTTGCTACAAATCCATTTAAGTGGCACAAAACAAAGCATTATGGTGGTTTTAAAAACAAGGGGTTAAAACCTCAACCAAATCATCGCCTATATTAAAGTGATTTTGTAGAGTGAATTTTTTTGCATCCCCTATGCCAAATGTGTGTAAAAAACGCACACCATCAATCCCGTCGCTACCAATTAAGATTGGTGATTTAATGATGATTAGCTCTTGAACCAAATTTTGTATCAAAAAACTTGTTGCAATTTTTGCCCCGCCCTCAACAAGTAATGAATTAACGCCGCTATGATAAATCTTTTTAAGGGCGGCGATAATGCCATCTTGCCCGCTAAGCAAGTTAAAATCATCTTTAACTGATGTTAAGTTGTTAGTTAGAACAAATTTTTTAGGACTAAAAGCCTCCATCCCTTTTGTGCGGCAGGTAAGCTTTGGGCTGTCGGATGTATATGTGCCGCTACCGATTAATATACCATCGTAGAATGACCTTTTAAAGTTTGTCCACGCCCTTGTTTGCTCGCCGCTAATCCACTTGCTATCGCCGCAGGAGGTTGCAATTTTACCATCAAGACTCATTGCAAGTTTAAGGCTAAGATAGGGCATTTGATTTTGCCTTGCATAAAAGTATTCTTTGTAAATGTCTTGGCTTGCAATATCTGCCAAAATGCCGCTTTCAACCTCAAGTCCGGCATCTTTAAGGTGAGTAATGCCCTTGCCATTTACCCTTTGGTCGGGGTCGCTACAGGATATGATTATCTTTTTAAAAAAATTACTCTCAATTATTGCCTTTGTGCATGGCGGAGTTTGTCCGTAATGCGAGCAGGGTTCAAGAGTTGTAAATAAAACAAGTTCTCTGTTAGCTTTTGTGCCAAGTTGTTTTAACGAATTAATCACATTAACCTCGGCATGCGGCCTGCCCCCGTAAGATGTTCTGCCGATTGCAACAATTTTGCCTTCCTTGGTACAGGCAATAGCACATACGGATGGATTTGAGCCAGTCATTCCTTTTTGCCTGAGGGCGGTTGTGATTGCATTTAGCATTATTGCCTTGCTATTCACCTCTGTAGCCATTAATTTGCTTGCAATGTATTTACATCTTGTGCTTTTTGCACTGGCACAAGCCCCAGTTTTGCTATCATCATCAAGTCCTCAGATTGCTCGTTGTTTTGGGTTGTAAGGAGCTTTTCGCCAAAGAATATTGAGTTTGCCCCAGCTAAAAAACACATAGCCTGAGCCTCGGTTGAAAGCTTTAACCTGCCAGCCGATAGTCTAATCCAAGATTTGTTAAAGATGATTCTTGTAACGGCAATCATGCGTATAAAGTCAATTGGGTCAATGTCCTTTTGATTTTCGAGCGGGGTGCCCTTTGCCTGCACAAGCATGTTGATTGGTATGGACTCCGGCTCCTTTGGTAAATGAGTGAGGGTTAGTAGCATTTTTGCCCTGTCTTCAACACTTTCGCCCATGCCAACTATGCCACCGCAGCAAACCTTAAGCCCGCTATCTGCAACATTTTTTAGGGTTTCAAGCCTTTCGTCATAGCTACGGGTTGATATTATGGTCTCGTAAAACTCTCTTGAGGAGTCAATGTTGTGGTTGTAAAAATCAAGTCCGGCATCCTTCATTGCCTGTGCCTGATTTTGCGTTACCATGCCAAGGGTCATGCAGGTTTCAAGCCCAAGGTCTTTTATCTCTTTTATTATTTGGCAAACCTTTGGCAAATCCCTATCGTGCAAGCTACGCCATGCTGCACCCATGCAAAATCTGTCGGAGCCTTGTTGTTTTGCTTTTTTTGCACTTTCAACTATCTCTGCAACATCCATAAAGGGGTCCTTTTGCAAGCCGGTTTGGTAGTGTGCCGATTGGGGGCAATATTTGCAGTTTTCGGGGCAGCCACCAGTTTTTACAGAACAAAGTGTTGAAACCTGAATCTCATTTGCCTTAAAGTTACTCCTATGCACCAAGGATGCCTCAAACACTAAATCTAAAAAAGGCTTGTTGAATAGGTCAAGTATGGCGGTTAGGTTTTGCCATTTATTGTTTTGTTGCATCATTTTTTAATAAATTACTCACAAAATCTATGCCGTTTTAATGTAAAGCCGCAATCTTTATATTCAAGAAAAATCGTAACTAATACCTAATCCCATTTAAAACTAAGCTCACATAAACGCCCCCACCCCATCCCTTTCTTAAAGGGAGAGGGGGTAGAGGGAATAAGTATTTTACTTTAAGAATGCTTCAAAATGAAAAGTAGCATCAATACCAAAGCCATTATCAAAAACCTTGCGGATGATTTAATTACCTAAACAATTCAACAAACCTCCATAGCGTATAGTTCCTGTTTCTTTTGTATCCAGTAACTTCTTTTAAAATGTCTAATTGCATGAACTTTAAAAGAACTTTATTAACGGCTGGAGATGAAATTTTAGAAATTAGCGTTTTATTTAAATAAGGCTAACTCTTAATAAAATAAAAGCAAGATAATTTATTAAGACTAATACTTAATAAAATAAAACCGAGATAATTTATTAAGAATATTTATAATTAAATTAAATCACTTTAATTTAACACAATGCCGCCTATCTAAATAAAGCAAAATAAAATATTGCTATTTTGGATTGGTGTTAAATCAAATTCAATTTAAAATCAAAACAATTTATCTTGCATTTACTTCTGTGTAAAATAGATTAAAGGTATAAAATTAATTGTTTGGCAAAATGCAAAATCACCAACCGCTCAGAGGCTTTAAGGATATTATAGACAAAAACGGGGACTATTCCGAGTTATATAACCTGTGCCTTAAAATTGCAAAGCAAAATTGTTATTACGAGGCAATTACGCCAGTGCTTGAAAAATCATCCTTGTTTGAAAGGGGTATGGGTGAGGATAGCGATGCTGCATCAAAAGAGCTTTACAAATTTAACTTTTATGACGAGAGCCTTGCCCTTAGGCCCGAATTTACGGCTGGCATAGCAAGAATGATAATTAATTATCCGGAGTTTATAAAGGGGCACAAAGATAAGCTTGGTTTAAGTCTCTTTTCCTTTGCTCCTGTTTTTAGGCACGACAGACCTCAGGCTGGGCGTTATAGGCAGTTTTTTCAAGCAAATTTTGAATGCTTTAAAAGCACATCCCCCCTTACCGACGCCTCCTGTATAACAATGGCAATTGAAATACTAAGCAGCTATGCAAATTTGCAGGATAGCGGATTGAGTTTGGTTGTTAAAATTAACTCTCTTGGCAGCCAGCAAACAAAGCAAAAATATGCAAGTTTACTTACTGATTACTTACAAGATCATCAAGAAGGACTATCTGAAGATAGCAAGGCAAGACTTGTTAAGAATCCGCTGAGGATATTGGATTCCAAAGATGCAAAAGATAGAGAGATTTTGCAAAATGCACCAAAGATTACAGATTGTCTTAGCGAGGACGAGGTAAGCCATTTTAACCACACCTGTTTAGCAACCGAGCAATTTTTGCAAAGCAATCCTTGCTATTCAAATGTAAAGCTGCAATCCGATTTTAGCCTTGTAAGGGGGCTTGACTACTACACCTCAACCGTGTTTGAAATACTGCCAGTTGTAAATGGCAAAGAGGGATTGACTGTTTTTGCTGGCGGAAGGTACGACGATTTAATATCTTCTTTAAGTGATGGCAAGTGTAAAATGCCAGCCTTTGGCTTTGCCTGCGGGGTTGAAAGGCTTATAGAGCTAAAATATCAAGCCTTATCAATGGGTGCATCAAGTAATCAATTACAAAACAAGCTAAGCCAAACAAAGCTAGCGGTGATTATTATTTGCAATAAAGATAACTACCCTGCGGCTTTTAAGCTTGCCTTGCAGGTTAAAAATCAGGCTTTAAATCAAGCTTTGCAAGCAAATGCCTCTTTTGCCTATAGGGTTATTGAAGCTACAAAATCAAAGCTTAACCAAGCCTTAGAACACTGCGAAGCTGATGGTTTTAACGCAAGGTGCATCATTGGCGACAAGGAGGTTGAAAGCAATACTGTGCCAGATTGGAATATTAAGCCTGTAAGTTAATCTTTAATGTTATGGTGGTGGGGCAATAATACCTTGAAGGATAAATAAATATTAATTGAGTTTTAAAATAGAATGTATAAAATATAAAAAGATTTTAAATTAAAAATTAGTTTTGTGTTAAAATGAATCAGTTGTTATATGGTGATAATTTAGAAATAATGAAAAAATTGCCTAGCGAAAGCATTGATTTAATTTATTTAGACCCGCCTTTTAATAGTAATAGAAATTATAATTATTTATATTCACAGGCGACTGGATTGCCATTACCAGAGGAAGCTGAGGCTTTTTGTGATGCTTGGACATTAGATGCAAAAAAAGAAGAGACAATTAGGCAGATGGCAGATGATATGCTGAGGGGGGGGTAAATGAAGATTTTATTGCTTTTTGGCAAAATTGGATTTTGGCATTACGCAATACAAATTCAAAACTTTTGGCATATATGGTTTTTATGACCGAAAGATTAGTTGAAATGCGTAGAATTTTAAAATCAACTGGAAGTATATATCTACATTGCGACCCAACTGCAAGTCATTATATTAAAGTTATAATGGACGGTATTTTTGGTTACGATAATTTTAAAAATGAAATTGTTTGGCAAAGAACAGATAGCCATAATACGGCAAATAGATATGGCAGAATACATGATATTATTTTATTTTTTACAAAAAATAATAAATATTATTGGAACACAGTTACAGTGCCTTACTCGGAAAAAATGCTTAAAAGATACAAAAAAGAAAAATCTGGCAGAATGTTCACTGGAACTGTATTGACAGCCCCAAGAGCAAATAGTAATTCTGGTAAATTTGTATGGCGTGGAACTATGCCAACAGCTGGTAGGGGCTGGGGATATAGTTTAGAACAGCTTGAAAAATGGTGGTCAGAAGGCAAAATATTATGTAAAAAAGATGGAACCCCAAGAATGGATGGTTTAAAAACTTATCTTGATGAGGCAAAAGGCAGTCCGGTTCAATCATTATGGTTTGATATACCAAGAATAGCAAATAGCTCAAAAGAAAGGATGGGATACCCAACCCAAAAACCAATCGCATTACTTGATAGAATTATTGAAGCATCTTGTCCAGTAGATGGTATCATTTTAGACCCATTTTGTGGTTGTGGAACAACTGTTGTGTCTGCACAAAAAAATAATCGTAATTGGATTGGTATTGATATTTGCATGCTCGCCGTTAATTCAATGGAGGATAGAATGAAAGATTTATTTCCGTTATTAAAAAGAGGGGTTGATTATGTTTTAAACGGCTTACCAACTACCGTAGAACAGGCAATAGCACTTGCTAACAATAGCGATATAACAAAAAATGAAGGTCGTTACCAATTTCAGTATTGGTCTATTGAAAAAGTTGGAGGTTTTGCATCTACTAAAAAAAGTGGCGATGGCGGAGTTGATGGTAGTATATATTTTTATAAAAATTATGAAAGTAAAGAATTAGACAAAATGATTATATCTGTTAAAAGCGATAAAGATATGAAAATAAGTTATATACGAGATTTAATTGGAACTTTATCAAATTCAAAAGATGCAGTGATGGCGGGTATGGTTTGTATTGATGAACCAACCAATGGAATGAGAGCCGAAGCGTTAAAAGCTGGATTTTATGATTTTGATTTTATGGGAATTAAAAAAACATATCAAAAAGTCCAAATTTTAACTATTAAAGATATTATTGATGGCAAAAAATTTGATACCCCTATTACAATTGAAAAAAAAATTGCACAAAACAATGTATCAAGCAAAATCAAAGTTCCTATTTTTTCTAACGATACTTTGTTGTAACACCAAATCAAACATACCACCGTTAAATCTGTTATTATACCTAAAACAAAACTCGTCAACATACTTTTGCATATATTCTTTACCTACATGATGATATATACCAACAATACCTCTTTTTAAAGTTCCCCAAAACCCTTCAATAGTGTTTGTGTGTATAAGAAAATCTTTATTGTTTTTATCTTTTTTAACATATTCCTTTGCACTATGATTAATAACTTTGTGGTCGTAGTTCCAGTGCAAACAATCATAACTTTTGTGTCCGTCTGTTACCATAATTGAGCCTTCTTTTACATATTGCATTATTTTTTGTTGTAAAATATGGCTTTCGGCACTTTTTACATGAAATGCTTTAACGAGTCCATTTCTTTGTACCATTCCAAATATTACTGATTTTACTGCTTTAAATTTATTTTTAGTGTGTTTATTCTCTTCTTTACCGCCAACATAACACTCGTCAGCTTCAACTATATCTTGTAATAAACCACTATCTCCGTCTTGGTCATCGTCGTTATTATTACCCATTGCCTCACGGATTTTATGTAGCATTCTCCAAGCACATTTATAAGTAACACCGATTTCTCTTTGTAATTGGTAGCCAGATATACCTTTTTTTCCGTTCAAAAATAAATGTATAGCATAGAACCATTTGCATAAATCGGTTGATGAGTGTTCAAAAATAGTGCCTTTAAATATAGAAAATGTGTTATTGCAGTTATAACAAATAAATTTCTTTGGTGTTTTGTCCATTTTATAAACCTTGTCTTCGCAATTGCAGTGATTACATTTAATTTTTTCTTTATATCTAATTTTAACAAAATGATTTATGCAATCTTTTTCTGTTGGAAATTTTTTTTGAAACTCAAAATAATTCATATTTTTATTAGATAAATCTTAGTTATTGATAATAATATGAAGTGTATTTTTTATAAGTCAAGAAATATTTTATCCTTCAAGGGATTATTACCGGTGGTGGCTGACCTTGATTTTTAATGGATACAATATAAGGTTTGCAGCTTGGTATAAATTTACAAACTATTTTGTTTTGCCTTGCCTTGATGTAAATTTTAATTGCAATTAAAGCTTTTTGTTGTAAAATCAATTCTAGCTTAATGCTGTTATGTGCTTTATGTTAATTTAATTTTTTATCGCCCCATATGGCTTTTTGTAAAAAAGATTGCTACACAATTTTAAGCCAAGATTGTAGCGAGCTGGAGCTTAAACAAAACCCTATAGTAATAACAACTTTTTATAATTTTGCAAAATTGGAAGACCCCTTTTTAACTAGGGATAAACTGAAGGCCGTCTGCCAAAAACTTGACATTCTTGGCACTATTTTACTTGGGACCGAGGGGATAAATTCAACAATTTCTGGCACAAGAGAGTCCGTGGATGCCTTTTACAATTTTTATGCTTCAATGACGGAGTTTAACAAAAATATTACTGATTTTAGAGAAACTTTTGACAAAAAGCACCCATTTGGCAAGTTAAAAGTTAGGGTGAAAAGAGAAATTGTCACTTCGGCAAATGATTCCTTAAGCTCAAACCCCGGTACTTACATTGAGCCTGAAGAATGGGATAGTTTTATAAAAAGAGAGGATGTTGTGCTTATTGACACACGCAACGACTATGAATATCAAATTGGTGCTTTTGAGGGTTCTGTTAATCCTGATATAGAAAACTTTCGTGAATTTAATGCTTGGCTTGAAGCTAATAAAAAACATTTTGAAGGTAAAAAACTTGCAATGTTTTGCACTGGTGGCATAAGATGCGAAAAAACAACAACATTTGCAAATCAAATGGGTGTAGATTCTTATCATCTTAAGGGTGGTATTATATCTTACTTTATTAAAACAAAAAATCAAAATAATGCATGGAAGGGCAAGTGTTTTGTTTTTGATGATAGGGTTGTACTTGACCCAAGTCTTAAAAGCAACAACGCTTAATTTTGTAATTTTTATATGTCGTCTATTCAAAATTGTTTATCCAATTTAAAGTTAAAAACAGACAAAGGAGCGAAAATTTTTACAAGCTACATAGTTGCAGGTGAATACAGCTTTGATGAAACACTTTTGCAAATGCAATCTTTAGCCAAATATTGCGATGTTATTGAGCTTGGCATGCCATTTGCAAACCCCATTGCGGACGGTGTTGTGATACAGGCCGCAAGCAAAAGGTCATTAGATGCCAATTCTACAAATATCCTTGATATTCTGGAGGTAGTAAAAAAATTTAGATCCACAAACAAGCATACCGCAATTGTTTTGATGGGCTATTATAATACTATCTACAAAATGGGTGAAGATTTATTTGTAAAACAAATAAGCGATGCAGGATGCGATGGCGTAATAGTGTGCGACTTGCCTATATACGAAAATACATCCCTTGCTGCAAAATGCTTTCAAAATAATCTTTGTTTTATTCAGCTGGTTACAAATCTTACAAGCTACGACAGAATGCTACAAATTGCTAGTTATGCAAGTGGCTTTGTATATTTTGTTAGCGTGCTTGGTGCAACTGGCACAAGGGAGCCTGATTTAAACGAAATATCACAAAGCCTTGTAAAAGCAAAATCTGCATTTGTAAAACTTCCAATATTGCTTGGCTTTGGCATTAAAACGCAAGATATGGCGCAAAAATGCTACAGCATCTGCGACGGCATAATCATAGGCTCGCATATCATTGAGCTCTATGGCAAACTAAGGCTGCAAAACACAAATCCGCAAGGCTTTGTAGATTTGGCAAAAACCTTGGCAGATTTTGAAAATGAAATAAAACACCTTGCTCCGCAAAGTTAACAATTATAAGGCAAACATATGCAAAGACTAGATATTATAGTGGCTCAAAAGCTTGGCATTAAACGCCCTCAGGCACAGCAGCTTATTGAGAGAGGAGGAATAGAGCTTTTTCAATTTAAAGATAAATTAAAATGCGGCCTAAAGATACATCCTGAAGAATGTGAATTTGCAGTAAAAAATGACATTTTAGAACAAATACTTAATGCTTCTAGCCAGCAAATAACTCTAAGCGGCAGGGATATTGAGCTTGAAGTGCTCTATCAAGATGAGCATTTGGCTGTTGTAAATAAGCCTGCTGGCATAGCAACTCACCCAAATTTTGACGACAAAGAGCCAAGTCTTGTAAGTGCATTAATCAATAAGTTTGGCATTGAAAATCTTGCAAAAAATGAGGATGCTGGCGGCGAGCTACGCCCTGGTATAGTTCATAGGCTTGATAAGGGCACATCTGGGCTTATAATTATTGCAAAAACACAGGATGCACTTAATGCTCTAAAGCAAGAATTTAAAGATAGAAACATTAAAAAAGTCTATAAAGCAATTTGTTACGGCGTGCCAAGATTAAAAGCTGGCTTAATTAAAGCGTCGCTTTTAAAAAGCGATGGGGCAAATCCTAAGATGTTAATATCACGAGACCCAAAAGCAAAGGATGCAATAACACACTACAGACTTGAAAAAACATTGTTTAACGACTCGCTATGCCTTGTGGAATGCAGGATTGAAACAGGCAGAACTCATCAAATAAGGGCTCATCTTGCCCATATTGGCGTGCCTGTTGTGGGGGACGATTTGTATTTAGGTTCCAAAACTCTAACCCAAATGCAAAAATGCCTAGAGAGCAATCCAGATTTGCTAAGTTATATTAAATCTTTAAAATTATTAAATAGGCAATTGCTCCATGCTTGTTTTTTGGGATTTTATCACCCATTTACCGGTGATTATTTACACTTTTCATCGGAGCCAGATTTTTTACAAAAAGTTATGGCATTTTAATGTAAAATCTTATGTTGCACAATGGAATTTGGTGTTAGCTTAGGTCCGATATCATGTTTTTGGCAATTATTATTGCTGGGTTCAAGTTCTTGCTGTGGCTTGGTTTAAAAAACTTAAATGCAAGCTCGTAGTCGTCGTTATATAAGCCTTTTGCAAGGCTGGCTAGTTCTGCTGTGATGTTTTGTGCTGTGCAGTTTGCGTTGACGCACTCTCTTACAATCATTTTGCCGTGTACTATGTTTATTAAGTTTGCATAAATAACTTTTACTCCTGTGATGTGCTTTAGTATCCAAAAGTTTATTGGCGATATTTTGTAATATACTAAACATTTCACTCTATTTGCCAAAAATTCCATTGCATTAGTGCCAGATTTTGCTATTGCAAAATCTGCGGTTTTTAACACTTCAAGCTTAGCATTTTTGCCGCAAACAATTTTAAATGTTTTAAAATGCAACCTTACAAGCTCAAGTGTTGCAGTAGTCGCTAAAAATACTATATTGTAATCTTTATCTAAGTTGCCTGTTGTAATTGCATCTTTTATGATTAATGCATGTGTTTTAACCTCGCTACGCCTGCTGCCCAATGTAATGGCAAGGCTTGGTTTTGTTTTTTGCACTGGTAAATGATTATCTGCATTAAAGTAAGTAAAATCTGTGCCAACGCAAATTGCATCTAAGCCGTATCTTGTGAAGTATGGTGGTTCAAAATCGTAAAGGCAAAAAATTTTGTCGTAGATTTTTTTTAGCCTCATGCCTCTTGTTTCGTGATAAGCCCAAACCGCTGGGGCAACATAGTGGTAGAATTTAGTATGTTTTGCATCCTGCCCTAAAAGTTTTTTTGCATAACCTACCGCTCTAAAGCAAAATCCGCCGGAATCTATACTAAGCACAATGTCTGGCTTGATTTGAGCTATACTTTTTGCCGTTTGTTTTATTAGTCTTTTTAGTTTGAATATTTTTTTTACAACATCAACAAAGCCCATGATGGAAAGTTGCCTGTAGTCAAAAATACTTTGCAGGCCTAAGGCTCCCAGCTCCTCGCCGCCAAGCCCGTAAAGTTTGATATCGGTGTTTAATGGTTGCAATTGTTTTGTAAGTTCTAAAATCACCCTTGCACCAAGCATGTCACCAGATTGCTCGCCGGCAATAACAAATATTCTAAGTGTTTTTGAGTTTATTTTGGTCATTAGTCAAAATAAGCAACAAGACCAAGTCCTATTGTATTAACCGAGTGTCTTGCTGGCTGCGATGCCGTTACTCCGTTGACCGTGTTATCCGATGATATAATTTTTGCTATGGTAAAAAACCTTCTAAAAAATATGTCAAATCTAATATTTTTGTTAAATCCAATTTGTACCCCAGTACCAAGACTGCCATCAAGTCCAATACCTCTTATATTACTTTGAGTACTTGCTGTGTCTGTTGATACAGCTTGCAAAGCACTATTTGCCGAACTGCCAGAGCCAAACAAAGACCTATTACCCCTTAATGTTCCCGAAAGAGCAGCAAGCCCCGTGCCGGCTGATAGGTAAAATCTAAATCTATCAATGTCAAAGTCCAGATAGTTTGTGAACATAAAGCTGTAATACTTAATAGAAAGGTCGATGTTGTCAAACCTTATTGTTTGACTGGCAGTTGGGGATGTTATAACGGTGAAAGACTCAGTTGGATTTTTTAAAAGTATAGATCTTGATTGTGCGTAATTAAATGAAAAATCATATCTATAAAATCCAGCGGTTTTTATGCCATATGCAAAATACAAACCGATGTTTTGAGAGTCGGCAGTTATCTTGTTTTTTGTTATTCCGGGTTTTTCTTTTTCCATTTCCTCAAAAGCTTTGCTCGAGAAGGTATCATTAGGACGGATACCAAGAGAGTAGAGATTTTCGGCAGTTATTGACCTTGGTGCTAAAAAAGCTATCTCACCATAGCTGCGTTTTTTAGTGTCAAAACTATTGTTAGTATGTCTAAAAAAAGCAAGAGAGCTTTTGCTGAAATATGTTAAAATAAAAATTGCAATAGATAATATTTTTATTAAATGACCAAGTTTTTGCTTTTGCATATCTATTTTACAATATATCGTTTTTTAACTTAGTGATAATTGCCTCAAGTTTGTCCGCCTTAAGATTGCCGTCAGCAAAAAAACGGAGGACATTTTCTGTGCCAGATTTACGCACAACAATATTAAGTTTTGCATCTGGATAATCTGCCTTTGCTTTTGCAATTGCCGTTTCAATTGTTGATTGATCAATTTGCTTTATGCCAAGCTTTATGTTTTGTTCTACCGATGGAGTTTTGTCAAAAATCTTGCAAAGTTCACTTGCCTTAAGCTTAGAATCAAGCATTACAGCTAAAAGTTGCAAGCTTGCAATTATTGCATCTCCTGTTTTACAGTAGTCGCCAAGTAAAATATGTCCAGATGGCTCGCCGCCAAGATTGCATCCTGCATCGCTCATTGCCAATCCAACAAAGCTATCGCCAACTGGCGTGCGTAAAATATCTATGCCAAGCGATTTTAAATAAATCTCTAAACCCATGTTTGCAATGATTGTTGACACTACCTTGCCGCCTTGTAAAGTGCCTTTGCCATGAAAGTACTTTGCTATTACTCCTATTATGTGATTTCCATCCATAATTTGCCCGTTTTCATCGCAGATAATGATTCTATCAGCATCGCCGTCTAAGGATATTCCTATGTCCGCCCCAATTTCCTTGACCTTTGATGATATAAAGCTAGGATAGGTTGAGCCACATTCCAGATTAATATTAAGACCATTTGGATTGTTGTTGTATGTATAAACATCGGCACCAAGTTCCCAAAAAATTTCTGGGGCAAGTTTGTATGCTGCACCATTTGCACAGTCCAAGGCAATTTTTAAACCTTTTAAAGATAAGTTTTTGGGGAAGGTATTTTTTACAAATTCAACATACCTACCACTTGCATCTTCTATGCGTTTTGCACGCCCAAATTCTGCACTGGCAACTAGAAATTTGGATGTATCTTCTGTGTCCAAAAGATCCTCGAGCTCTTGCTGAATTTGCTTTGATATCTTTACCCCTTTGTCATTAAAAATTTTAACACCATTGTCGTAAAACTGATTGTGAGAAGCGGTAATCATGATTCCTGCCTCGGCACGCATGCCAAGAGTAAGAATTGATATTGCTGGCGTTGGTAATGGGCCAGTTAAAATTACATCAACACCTGCTGATACAAGCCCTGACATAAGTGAGCTTTCAATCATATAGCCGGAAAGCCTCGTGTCTTTACCTATCAAAACCTTAGGTTTTTGATTTTGATTTGCATATCTTAATCTAAGGAAGTATCCAAGAGTATTGCCTAGTTTTACAAAAAATGCAGGGGTTATTGGGTGGGTGTTAACTGTGCCCCTTATGCCATCGGTGCCAAAGACCCTCATAAAACTTTAATAAATATTTACAGCTTACACTAAAGATGATTGTATGATATTTCGCCAATGTAGTATGTTTTACCGCCAATAACAACATCGTCATTAACCTCTTTTGCAAGTAGTGATTTTGCAATTGGGGTTTCGATAGATATAAATCCGTTTGCAACATCTGCCTCATGATGACTTACAACGATAAATGTTTTTTTTGTCCCGTCATCTGCCTCCATCACAACTTTTGCTCCAATTTTTACTGTTGATTGGTCGCCCACTAGCTCCTTTGTAAGTATATCTGCCGAAGCTTTAACTTGGCTTAGATCGGATATTTTTTTGTCATTTATCCTTTGCTCCTCTCTTGCGGCTTTATATTCAGCATTTTCACTAAGGTCGCCATGTTTGCGGGCTTCGTCAATTTTTTCAATAATTACAAGGCGTAACTTCTCGCATTCCTCAAGGGCAGCACTAACTTTTTGATAGCCCCGCTTTGTAAGTAAAACTCTAACACTCATAGACGATATTATTTTTTAACAAATTGTTCTCAATAAAAATCTAAACACTAGCTTTGAACTTTGCAAGAAAACTTTTTAAAAAACTTTGCAAAAGCTATCCATTAGTGCATTGACTTTAACTTTTAGTTAAAATTGACAATTGTTTAGATGTGTTAATTTGCAAGTGCTTTAGCTTGTAGAGTGGCGTTTTGATGTTTTGCAAAAAAATCTTGCTTTTAATGTTTTTGCCTATATAAATTATCAATATTATAAGTTAATTTATTAGATTTTTTGTTTATATGACTTCACAATTAAATCCTTCTCAACGATATTGGCAAAATGACCTTCGTAGTGAATATTATTCACGCAATACTTCCAAAAAAACCCAAGGCACACCTAAAAGTGCAAGTAGCACGGATAGCAAAAGCACGGCAGGCAGCACCCCGGTAACAAGACCAAAAACTGCACCCATGACAATTGCTTCACAGCCATTCAAACTACAAACGAATAGAGCATTAAAACACATTCCTCAAATCCATTTTGAGCCTGTTCTCAATCAATGCCTACTTAAAGTGAAAGATAAGCAAAGACACAGCAAGCCAGTAATTTCAAGAAAGATGAACACACTATTCACATTACACCAAAAAACCTCCAGAGAAACTCGAAAAGCTGTCTATAAATTAACGCCGCATAGAATGCCAAAACACAAATTTCTTCTAGATACCCCTTCTTCAATTTCCATTCAATCAAGTAGTGTTGACGAATATACATCAAATCTTCATTCTTCGCAAAGCAGTTCGGCCAATCAAACTGCATTAGAAGCAACACAGCAAGTTGCAATAAAATTGGGTGCCGTAGTGAGTCCTTCAGTTAATATTTTTAATACAAACCAAACCACAGCAAACCCCGCTGCAACCGCAGGTTTTGGCTTCAATCAAGCTGATCTTAATACATTAACTTTTGGTGCTGGCGGTAGTGGTGCTTTGGTGCCAATTGAAGGCCAAAGCCAACAAAATACAGCCAAAGATAGAAGCACTAAAGTCCTTACGCAAAGCCAAATGAAAATACAAAACATTATAAAAGTAAGGAATGGAAAGAAGGATTGGAAGGATGTCCAAAATTCAACCCTAGGCGTAGGTATAACAAAATTGCAATTTGGTAAGTGTCAACACTTTAGCAATTTAAACGGCAAAATAGAAAAACAAGCGCAAGCACTTGCAAAACAAAGAGCCGCTAGTGCTACATTGCCTTTACGCTTAAACGAAGTAGCAACCCCAAATGTATCCCCTGTCATCAAAACATCAGAAGTAAAACAATCGCAATTTAATAAGTGTATAAACTTTAGCAAGTTAACTAGCAAAGATGCTACCGCAGAGCAAAAGCCTGTAATCACTAGTAGTAGGTTAGATTCTTTATCACAACCAAAGAAAAGCTATACAGCAGACACAGAAATTCAAATACAAAAGCAAGTGGTCAAGGCAAGCCAAGCAAAACCACAAGTTAGAGAATGCATTATTTCTACAAATCCAAACGGAAGATACATAAAAGGCGACGGAAGCGCAGGAAAAGGTCCAGCATTTGTTTATTAAAACTAACAATTAAAGCTTTAAGTAAAATATTTTACTTGCTAATTGCAACTAGCTGTTTTAGCATTTTGTGAATTTTGTGAAAAAATCTTTTATTTGCAGAAAAAATAAGCTATAATCTTTTTGTTATTTGCGTTTTTAACAAATTGTAAGATGTTTTGTTTTTTATTTTTGTCTTTAAGATGTCAGGCTTTAATACTTCATGCTGTGCTTTTTGTGGTCGTAATGAAAGTGAAGTTAAAAAAATTATATCAGGGCCCGGTACATCAATTTGCGATGCTTGTATAGAGCTTTGTGGAGTTATTATTAAAAAGTCCTTTACTGAGGAAAAAAAACTTAGCCTAAAGCCAATCGAAATAAAAAATGTTCTTGATAACTACATAATAGGGCAAGAGATGGCAAAAAAAACATTAGCGGTTGCGGTGTATAATCACTACAAACGGATTAATAATGTGCCTTTGTCGGCAGAGGAGCCAGAGCTTAGCAAGTCCAACATATTGCTTGTGGGTCCAACTGGGTGCGGCAAAACACTACTTGCCGAGACGCTAGCAAAGATACTTGATGTGCCCTTTGCAATATCCGATGCAACAACGCTTACCGAGGCAGGCTATGTGGGCGAGGATGTTGAAAATGTTTTGCTCCGTCTTTTGCAAAATGCAAACTTTGATGTTGAAAAAGCCCAAAGAGGCATAGTCTACATAGACGAAATTGACAAAATTTGCCGCAAAAGCGAGGGGGTATCAATCACAAGAGATGTATCGGGCGAAGGCGTGCAGCAAGCATTGCTTAAAATTTTAGAGGGAACCACTGCTTCAGTGCCTCCTCACGGCGGGCGTAAACATCCGCAGCAAGATTTTATACAAATAGATACTCGCAATATCTTGTTTATTTGCGGGGGTGCCTTTGAGGGTATTGAAAAGATAATATCTAAACGCACAAACAAAGGCTCCATGGGATTTGAGGCAAATGTTGTATCCAAGGACAAAATTGACAAAAACACTCTAATAGAACAAATTGAACCAGAGGATGTGGTAAAATTTGGACTTATACCCGAGTTTATCGGCAGGCTACCAATTATAGCCTACCTAAAAGAGATGAATGCAGATGATTTGATAAGAGTTTTAACCGAGCCAAAGAACGCTCCTTTAAAGCAATATCAAAAAATATTTGACCTTGAGGGCGTTGAGCTAGTTTTTACCCAAGATGCCCTTAAGCGTGTTGCAAGCCTTAGTCTTGAAAAAAAGACAGGTGCAAGAGGTATTAAAACAATCATTGAAAAATGCCTCTCGGATGCAATGTTTAACATACCAAGTCAAAGCGGCATAGAAAAAGTAGTTGTTGACAAAGATGTAGTTGAGGGTAAGAAAGATGTTCAAATTGTCTACAAAACAAAGCCAAGAGAGGATTTGCAAAGTTTAAAAAAGATTCACAGATTAAGCAAGGTTAGTAGTGCAAATGATGATTTTAAAAAAATCAAAAAACAGGCAGGTGCAAAGCTATAGCTTGCTAAGTAATACAAGATTAATTTTTAATATTGTATCTTTGATTTTATGTTTTCAAAAATCACAAGTATTTTGCTAGTTTATGCACTTTGTTTGCTAAACTTTGCTTTTTTGACAATTCCATTTATCATTATAATGTCGCCATTGTTACTTATAAAAGGGCATTTAGGTAGCGAGCTTATGATTGGATGTGTCTTGTTGTTTGCATTTTGCGTGTCAAGTCTTGTTCTTGCTTTTTGGTTTTTGGACTATTTGTTTTCCTTCACAATTAGGTCCTATATCAAAAAAACCAAATCCTATACCCATAAAAAATACGAACTGTACACGCCTTACATTCAGCATGCACATAAAATTATTACGCAAAAATACAACTTATCCTTTAAAATACTTATTAAAGAGTCTGAAACCATAGAGGCTTTTGCAACAGGTAGCTTTAGCACTAACATAGTTGTTATTAGCACCGCAACGCTTGAAAAATTAGAATACAAATCCAAAACAAAAGAGGAATTTGCAAATGCAATTGCTGGGCTTTTGGGTCATGAGGCATCGCATTTGTTAAATAAAGATTTTTTACCGGGTAACTTGCTTATGCTAAATCAAAAAGCAACAAACTTTGTTGCTAAAATAAGTGGTTTTTTTGCCTCTTGCATATTTACGATGTTTTCTGTGATTCCATATCTAGGCAAACCGCTACGCAAAGTAAGCAAATTAATACACGGTAAATCTAGTTATTTGCTAAATTTTTCCATGCAAAATCTTGTCTTGCCGATTTACTTTTTTGTAAATAGGTTTCTTACTCGTGCAATAGAGTATCGTAGCGACAAAGACGCAGCCCGTGCCTTTGGCTTTGCCGGCATAACTCTTTGCCTTAACATGATAGCGGGTAATTCTTATAATAGCATTTTTTCAACACATCCCTCAACGCCAAAAAGAGTCTCTAGCGTCAATGGCGTAGGCGAGCAAAAATTTATCACTGCAGGATTTTTAATTCTTTTACTCAACTACCTATCTTTTGTTATAATTTTTTTAAGTCCCTTTGTTTTATACGACGCAATTATCAAAGCTTTTATAGCCTCAAATTTACACTCACTTTTGCAATCAATATCAGGCTTTATGCACAACATAACTCACGGCATTGCAAGTTTGCTTAAGGCTTTGTAGTGCAATGCTAACTTGCATTACGCAATTGGATTGTATGTTCGCCAAAATCCATTTTTACAGTTTAACATTGTATGGTAAATTAATAAATTGACTTTTGCTGGATTGCTAATAAAATACTCTCTTGTTGTGGCGAGAGCCTAAATGTCAATTTATTATAAGATTTATGAAGGTAAAAACAAATTACAAGCCAAAGTCTTTTCAGTCCAAAACTAACTCCCTAAGTCAAAACCCTTTGGTTAAAAAGATACTTTTTACCATCATTTTACTTGCGGCTTACAGGCTTGGGTCGTATATACCCCTGCCTTTTGTTGACGCATCTAAGCTGGCAAACATCACAAAATATACCGAAAACGGCATTTTAGGTATGCTTAACATGTTGTCTGGGGGGTCGCTGTCCCGTATGTCAATTTTTACATTAACTATTGTGCCTTACATTAGTGCATCAATTATTATACAGCTTGCAAGTGCAAGTTTTGCTGGGCTTAAGGCTTTAAAGCAGGAGGGTTCATCTGGGCAGGCGGTTATACATCAGTACACAAAGTATTTAACTTGCTTTATTGCGTTTTTTCAGGGTTTTGCTGTTGCAAAAAGCCTTGTTGCAAGTGGGGTGCTTGTAAGCTTTGCAGAGGTTAATTTTTTTGCACTATCTGTTATAGCAATAACTCTTGCAATAGGCACTTTAACCCTTATGTGGATTGGTGAGAGGATAACCGCAAACGGTATAGGCAATGGTATTTCACTCATCATTTTTGTAGGTATAGTTATTGAGTTGCCCAAAACAATCATTGCTGGCTTTGGTATGATTAAAACCGGCGTCCTGTCGGCACCAATGCTAATTGTAATACTTGTTGTTTTTGTTGCCCTTTTGGCAATTGTTATTTTTGTTGAAAGCTCATTTAGAATCATCAACATCAATCAGCCAAACTTTCGTCAAGCTCAATTGCAAGGCATGGCATCTAAACAAAATTTTTTGCCTTTAAAAATCAATCCTTCTGGCGTTATACCTCCAATTTTTGCATCATCAATCCTATTGTTGCCATCAACAATTGCCAGCTTTGCAGGTTCTGGCAACAATCCCTTTGTTGCTTGGGTATTGGCTCACTTTACACACGGCACATTCACATTTATGCTTGCTTTTGGTATTTGCATCGTATTTTTTACATATTTTTATACATCAATTGTTTTTGACTCAAAGGAAACTGCCGAGCAACTCAAAAAATCCAATGCTTTTATACAGGGCATAAGGCCTGGTCAGGCAACCGCCTCCTATATATCCTCGGTAATTAAACGCTTAAACCTTATAGGCTCTGTTTACTTAATTGTTGTTTGTTTAATGCCTGAGGTTTTGTTTTCATTTGGTTTTCAAACCTTTGTATTTGGCGGCACAAGTCTTTTGATTATTGTTAGCGTATCTGTTGACACAATTATGCAGTTTCAAATGCAAACAATGTCAAAAAAATATCAAAAAAGATTTACATCATCAGTTAGACTTTAGTACATTAAGCAATGTCTAGTAGTTTTTTGGTGTACGGGCTTGGTATTAGCGGGCTTGGGGTGGTTAAGTTTTTACAATCTAAAAATTTTAACATATATATACACGACGACAACAAGACAAAATTAAATGACATCGCATCATCTTATAAAGCAAAGGCTGCTGATATATCTTTGCAGCAATGGCAAGAAAAAAAACTTGCTGATTTTATTGTTTGCTCCCCTGGTGTTGTTGTGCAAAAAAATAACTTTATACAAAACCAAATAAAACTTGGTTGCAAGCTAATTAGCGACCTAGACTTGGTTAAGCAATACGACCCAAGTAAAAATTTTATCGGCATCACTGGCACAAACGGCAAATCTACAACATCATCCCTTGTGTCCTTTTTGCTTAACGCCATATCGCAAAAAAATTCTTTAGGTGGTAATATAGGCAAAAACCTTTTGGATGCTGATGTTTTTGGACTTGAAGGCACCGATTATGTTGTGGAAGTATCTTCTTACCAAGCTGAGCTATTAAACTTTAGCTTTGATGTTGCCTGTATTACAAACATAACCCCAGACCACATAGACCATCACGGCAGCTTTGATAACTACGCCAATGTAAAAATGCAATTTGTAAAAAATGCAAAATACAAGGTTGTAAATCACGATGATGAGACAATTATGAGTCGTTTTAACCTCTGGTACGATTCACAAAAGCAAAATACTATCTTCTTTAGTACAAAAAGCATTTTAGCACAAGGCTTAAGCCTTGTTAGTCAAGATGACGAGGTTTTGATATATTTAAATTCTGCCCGTATTGCCTCAGCAAAATTGTTCGTAAATTTACCTGGGGAGCATAATTTATCAAACATAGCCTGTGCTTTTGCATGTGTTATTTGTGCCTGTGAGAACCTTTACATGCGTAGCCCAGCATCTGTGGTTATGGCACTTGTTAATAATGTTGCAAAGTTTAAAGGCTTGGAGCACAGAATTGAAATGGTAAAACAAATTAACAACATTACATTTGTTAACGACAGCAAGGCTACAAATGTACAGTCCTGCGAGGTTGCATTGAAGTGCTTTAACAATATTATTCTACTTGCTGGCGGGGTAAAAAAAGATGAGGGCGTTGAGTATTTTTTTGGCAAGCAAATATTTGAAAAAGTGCTACACACTGTTTGCTACGGGCAATGCGGCGAGGAATTTTTTAACGAATTTAAAAAAGCAAACAAACACACATCTGCAAGCCTTTGTCTAAAGCTTGAAGATGCAAGTAAAAAAGCATTTGAAATAGCTAAAAATTTTGCAGCCCAGCAACCGCTACAAAATTTTGTAGTTTTGCTGTCTCCTTGTACCGCGTCATTTGACGAGTTTAAAAACTTTGAACATCGCGGCAACAGATTTAAGCAAATTGTAGATTGTTTTATATAATGTTTTATTGGATTTATGAGCGGTAATAAAAAAAATCAAAATCAAGTTAAGCAAAATCATCAAAACATTGCAGAGGTGCAAATTGACGAGCTTTTACGCGCAGAGGTTTTAAGCGAAGCACTACCATACATCAGGGACTTTGCCGGTGAAACATTTGTTATTAAATACGGAGGCAGTGCAATTGGCACAAATAATGGCTTTGAAACATTCATTAAAAATATCTGTCTTTTAAAAAGCATAGGCATAAATATTGTGATAGTTCATGGCGGTGGTCCACAAATCAACAAAATGCTTGAAAGACTTGGCATTGAAAGTGAATTTGTGGATGGACTAAGAATAACCGATGCCCAAAGCATTGAAATTGTTGAAACCGTTCTATGTGGCCAAATTAACAAATTTATTGTTGAAAAAATCTCAAAGCACGGTTGTAAAGCAATAGGGGTAAGCGGTAAGGATTACGACCTCATGAAGGCCGAGAGACTATCTGCAACTTACAAAAAAAATAACAATCCAAACTCCAAGGTTGAGGAGCTTGTTAATCTTGGCTTTGTTGGCAAGCCGTCCTTTGTCAATACCGAGTTTTTTGGCGTTGTGGACGAGCTAGACTTTATACCAGTAATTGCCCCAATAGCAACCGGCGAGGATGGATATACTTACAATATGAATGCTGACACTGTTGCTGGTGCGATAGCCGTTGCAATTTCTGCCCGCAAATTAATACTACTTAGCGATACGGATGGTGTTTTGGATTCTGGCGGTAAAACAATATCTTCTTTAAAGCAGGAGGCTGCCTTAAACCTCATTACAAGTGGCACGGTAAAAGGTGGGATGATACCAAAGCTTGAAACCGCAATTGCAGCTGTTGAAAACGGCGTTACCTCAGCTCATATAATTAACGGCCTTAAGCCTCATGCCTTAATAATTGAAGTTTTAACAAAAAGTGGTGGCGGAACCATGATAGAGCAGTAAAGCCTTGTTTTTAATAATATTTGTGATTTTTTATGTCAAAATTTTTTAAAATCTTTCAAGCTAATAGCAAGCTTGGAGCTTTAGACGGCGGGGTGAGGTACGGCTCAAGTTTTAAGTCTGGGGGCTCATCGCAAAAAAATGGACTAATTAGCAATATAAAAATCGTTGCAGAGGCCCTCCTTATTGCCTTAATTTTTAGAAGTTTGTTTTTTGACAACTTCCATGTTCCATCAGGCTCTATGAAGCCAACGCTGTTGATTGGCGACAAAATTATTGTCTCAAAATATACATATGGATATAGCAGATATTCCTTTCCTTTTGGTCTTGCTCCTTTTAGCGGTAGGATTTTTGCAGACGAACCACAAAGAGGAGATATTATAGTTTTTAAACTGCCTTCAAACAAACGCATTAACTATGTTAAAAGGCTAATTGGCTTACCGGGCGATGCTATACAGGTAAAAGATGGACTACTTTACATTAACAACGAGGCTGTAAAACTTGAAAAACTTGCTGAGTTTGAAGATAAAATTGATAAGGAAGCCTTTAAAATAGAGCAGTACGCAGAAACCCTACCAAACGGGGTGCGTCACTTAGTTTTGGACAGCTACAAGGGTTCTTTTGCCGACAATACCCCAGTTTTTAAAGTGCCACAGGGGCATTACTTTTTTATGGGCGACAACCGCGACAATTCTCAAGATAGTCGTTTTGAAGAGGTGGGCTTTGTGCCAAGTCAGCTTATTCTTGGCAAGGTAAGGCGTATTTTTGTATCATCGGAGAACTCGCTTTTAAACCCATTTGCATATCACAAAATTCGTTTTAAACGCAGTTTTAGCAACCCTTATAAATTAAGTGAAGATTACACAATAAACTCTGTAAATAATTAATATTTTATTTTTATGTTAAAAGCTTCTAAAGTGTCTGTATTTAGCATTGTATTGCTATTTGTTTTTTGTCTTTATTTGTCAATAGGCAATTTTGTTAAATATCCAAGTTTTTTGCCTTTTCAAAATTCTAAGGTAAATCTTGGGCTTGACATTAGTGGCGGCACGCATCTACTATTAAGAGTTGATGTTGAAAGTTATCTCAATGAAAAGTTTGAAAGGTCAACCAAAAGTATCATAAAGCAGATGCGTCAGGATAATATTGACTATCTTGGATTTTCGGTAAAAAGCGGTATGTTGTTTGTTAGAATTGCCGAAAGCGATGTTTCCAAACTTCAGGAATCAGTCTCTAAAGTGCAATCTGACCTAGTGGTAAAAAAGGAGGGTGACATGACCTTTAGCATTAGCTACGGCGAGCAAAATATTGAGGCAGTAAAAAAAGATTTGCTTGAACGCTCGGTTGAAATAATCCGTAAAAGGGTTGATGGGGCAGGTACAAAAGATATTACCCTCTACCGCCAAGGTGCTCAAAGTCTAGTTCTTGAAGTGCCGGGGGTAAAGGACCCTCAGGTGATAAAAAATTTACTAAACACAAAGGCAAAACTATCCTTTCACCTGCTTAACGATGCTAAGCCAATTTTAACAAGTCCTGAGGATTTGACAAAAATTGACCAAAATCAATATGAAATTATGAAAGCCTACAACCCAAGTGACGCAAATATTTATATAGTAAGGCAAGAGAGTGAAATTGAGGGTGCAAGCCTCTTGGACGCCGCCGCAAATATAACGGATGAAGGCTCTGTGATATCATTTAGATTTGACACATCTGCTGCACAAAAGTTTTCGCAAATTACTGGTCAAAACATAGGTAAGCCCCTTGCTATAGTGCTTGATAACAAGGTAATTTCAACCCCAGTGATAAAAGTGCAAATTAACGGAGGTAGCGGTATTATATCTGGCGGCTTTAGCCTTGAAGAGGCTAAAAATGTTGCCCTTTTGCTACGCAGCGGTGCCCTGCCTGCAAGTATTGAAATTATCGAAGAAGGCGTTGTTGGTCCTACATTTGGGCAAAAGTTTTTAAAAGCCGGCATCTTTGCATTTATTGCCTCCGTAATTTTTGTCTCAATTTTTATGACGCTAAGATACGGCAAGCTAGGTATTGCATCAATAATATCAATACTTTATAATAGTGTTTTGGTTCTTGGGTTATTCTCGCTATTTGGACTAACTCTTACAATAGCAGGTATAGCCGGCATAACCCTAACAGTTGGCATGGCGGTGGATGCAAATGTGCTTATCTTTGAACGCATTAAAGAGGAACTAACCCTTGGTAAGTCCAGTATTTTTAAAACTTTAAACGATGCATTCTCTTTGGCATTTGCTGCAATTTTGGACTCAAACATCACAACAATAATAGCCGGTGTTGTGCTTTTTGCCTTGGCATTTGGCTCAATAAAAGGCTTTGCCGTTGCGTTGATTATCGGGGTTTTAGCCTCAATGTTGTCCTGTGTTTTTGTTACCAGAATCGCCTGCTATGCCCTAGCAAGACTTAAGGTTATTAAGTAGCAAGTAATGCAAAAACGCATAGCTATAGTAAAACTTACTTCAATGGGCGATGTTGCCCTTGCTGCCTTTGTGCCTCAATTGATAAAGCAATTTGCCTTAAAAGACTGCTCAATTGATTGGTTTTGCGACCTTGATTTTGCTAGTGTAATACAAGACAATCCTTTTATTGACACAATATACCCCTTTGCAATAAGGCAGCTAAAGCGTAGCAAAAAAGGATTTTTACCAATCTTTAATCAGTTAAGACTTGCAAAGCTAAATAATTACGATATGATTATTGACCTGCAGGGCACTCTAAAATCAGCAATCGTATCAAGGTTAATAAAAGCCAAAAGCTCTGTAATTTACGGCTTTAGCTTTAAATCGGCAAGGGAGGGTATTGCATCTGTTTTTTACAATGAAAAATATAAGATAAAATACGACCAAAACATCGTCCGTCGCAATCTTGAGCTTGCCTGCTTTGCTCTTGGCATTGATTATGCTAACTTTAACGCCTCCTTAGATGGCTTGTTGCCGTGTCTTTATCAAGTAGATTTGCCGCAAAATTTTTTGCAGGCTAAAGAGGTAATAAGTCTTGCAAAAATACAGCTTGGGGTGCGGGATGTAATATTGCTAAATCCTTTTGCAAGCAAGACAACTAAAAATGTGCCAATTGATGCAATTGCAAATTTAATAGGCAAAAATAATGATAAACTTTTTATTTGTCATTATTATAATGAACAGCAAAAAAAAATGCTTAGCCCGTTGCTGGCAAAATCAAACTGTATTATGTTGCCAAAGCCACTTAGCATTAAGGACTTAAAGGCACTTATCATAAACAATATTGATGCCTCCGTTGGTGCGGATAGCGGGATAAATCATTTTGCAAGCCTTTGCGGCAAAAAAAGCCTGACAGTTTTTTTTAACGACCTAGGCGAACGCAATATTTTAAAAAGCCATATCAACCTGCACTGCAAACCAGATGAGATTGAGAAAACTTTTAGTAAATTGTTTAAATGAATGAGGTTTGGGAGTGCTAAAAGTCAAAATAATACTTGACTATAAAAAGATTTTTTATAGATTACTATGATGTTATTTGCATTTTGTTAGCTTTGTGGCGGGCGTAGCTCAGTTGGTAGAGCACCAGTCTGTGGCTCTGGTGGTCGCGGGTTCAAGCCCCGTCGCTCGCCCCACTAAGTTAATTGTTATAAATATATTATTAAAGCTTATATGAGACACGGAATGAAAGGTCGTAAATTTAACAGACACAAAGGTGCAAGAGCAGCCTTGCTTAGAGCCCTTGCTACATCACTATTTACAAATGGTAAAATGGAAACAACCCTTGCAAAAGCTAAGGACATTAGGCCAGTGGTTGAAAAACTTGTTACAAGAGCAAAAGCCGGCAAGTCCAACCTAAGTGCAATCAGGGATTTATACGCTTTTTTATACACTAAAGATGCTGTAGAAAATGCTTTTAAATTTGCAGAAGCTAACAAAGCAAGACAAGGTGGATATTTGCGTATTTTAAAAAACGGCAAAAGGCTTGGCGACAACGCTCCTGTTGCAATCATCAGTTTTGTTGATGGCATTGAGGGCGAAAAAGCATCTGCTTAATAATAACTTATTAATCCCTTAGTTTAATGTGTGGCATCGTTGGCATTGTATCCTCAAGGGATTATATTTGTGGTGATTTATTAAAATCTCTTTCAAATCTTGAATATAGAGGCTATGATTCCGTGGGTTTTTCCTACCTAGATGCCTCAAATCAAATTACAACAATAAAGGCATCGGGCAAAATATCAAACTTTATTCAAGGTTTAAACTTTAACAATTACAAATCCAGCACTGCAATAGCTCACACAAGGTGGGCAACGCACGGTCAGGCTAGCGATGTTAATTCTCACCCGCATTCCAACGAGCTTGCATCAGTTGTGCATAATGGTATAATTGAAAACTACCTTGAGTTAAAACAGCAATTTGCAAAAGAGTTTAACTTTAAAACACAAACAGATACCGAGACAATCTTGGCACTTGTTTGCAATCAGATAAATCAAAATAATAACATATCGCTGCCAGAGCTTGGTAAAAGCCTTTTTGCAAATCTTAAAGGTGCTTTTGCAACGGCAATTATTACAAAGAATTATCCGGATGCAATTTTGCTTGCAAAAAATAAGTCCCCTCTTGTTATAGGGCTTGGGGATGGCGAAAACTACGCCGCAAGTGATGTTTATGCTATTTCAGAACTTACAGATCGCTTTGTGTTTTTGCAGGATGGGCAATTTGCCATTTTAAAGCATAATCAATTTGAGATTTTTGACAAAAGTGGCACAAAAATTACAAACCCAAAGGTTGAGACAATAAGCATAGCCAAATCTGCAAATACAAAAAATGGCTACGACACATACATGCTAAAAGAGATAAACGAGCAACCAAGTGTAATTGCTGCAAATCTTGCAAAGCATATTACCCAAGATTTTGACATCAATTTTGAAAATTTAACCTTTGATTTGTCAGGCATAAAACGCATTTCTGTTGTTGCCTGCGGCACATCTTTTTATGCCGGTGCACTTTTTAAATACTACTGCGAAAGGCTTGCAAAGCTACCAGTATCCTGCGAGATAGCATCGGAGTTTAGATATAGAGATGTGGTTTTTGAAGAGGACACTCTGTACATATTTCTATCTCAATCTGGCGAAACAGCCGATACTCTTGCCGCACTGGATTTTGTTAATCAAAATAAGGCAAAGGGCTCAAAAACACTTGGAATAGTCAATGTTGTTCTTAGCTCAATTGCAAAGGCTTGCGATGGGTTTATTGAGTGCCTATCTGGCACCGAGATAGGTGTTGCCTCAACAAAAAACTTTACAACGCAGGCAATTTGCTGCCTATTACTTGCTTACAAACTGGCTTTGCAAAAAGGCATTAAAGCTGACGCTGCAATACTTACATCCCTTGGGTCCTTGTCCGGCAGGTTTTACACATTTTTAAACAATAAGAGCAACCTTGAATTTTTACAAGAACAATCCAAGGCTTTAGCAAAAAGTCCAAAAGTTATGTTTGTTGCTAGGTCGCTTTTATATCCAGTTGCTCTTGAGGGTGCATTAAAACTTAAGGAGTTAGCCTATATACCTACTGAGGGCATAGCTGCGGGCGAGTTAAAACATGGTCCAATTGCACTTGTGGACGAGGACTTAATATCCATCTGCCTCTTGTCCAAACTTGTGTTAAAAGACAAATCGGAATCTTCAGTGCAGGAGATTTTGGCGCGCAAAGGTAATTACATTTGCATTAGCGACTACCAGCCAAGCCAGCAAGGCGGCATAGAGCAAGCAAAAACACTAAACATATCCCAAATTGCCGATGGCTTGCACGAGCTTGTCTTGCCTCTTGTGTTTATACCTGCAGTGCAGCTTTTAAGCTACTACACCGCAAGCACGCTTGGGCTTGATGTTGACAAGCCACGCAACTTAGCTAAGTCTGTAACTGTTGAATAATTTGATATGCCAGTACTGGTTAAAAAATGGCTTTTTATTAGCCTTTTACTTTGCACCGCTTTTGCTTGGCAAATTAGCCCCCTTGGCGTTTTTAACTACAATTTTGCCATACACTTTGTTTTTATTGCAATTTTTTTTGTTAGCGTTTATCTTGAAACCCAAATACCAAACTCAATCCTCATAACAATAGGCTTACTGCTTGACCTAATACTGCACGGCGTGCTATTTGAAAATGCTTTTTTATTTATTTTGCTTGGCTTTGTCTTAAATTTTTATGTCAAAAATCTTGAGCTTCATAGGCAATATGTGGTTCATATAGTAAGCCTTACTGCAAGCCTTACTGCTTTTTTTGCTGTAAAAACAATCTTTGACCTAATGTTTAATGCGGAACATGTATCTGTGCTTATGTGCCTTAAAAGCCTGATTTTTACATCTTTATTTTATGCAATATCATTGCCGGCATTGCAAAGTTTTTATAATTTTGTAATTAAAAGAAGGGGCGTTATATCAAGATAATTTGTATTATAAAAAATGGAACGCAGCGTAGTATTTGGCAAAATTATCGCAACTCACGGAGTGAAAGGTGCTTTTGTTGCAGAGGTGTACTTTGAAAACCCAGAAAATTACATCCTTAAAAACAAGATATTTTACTATCAAAAACTCATACCTCTTACAATACTTGGTCGCAAACCGCAGGATAAGCTAATTTTAACTAGCCCCTTGGTTGACACGGTTGAAAAGGCAAAACTCATGGTGGGCAAAAACCTGCACTGCAAGCGTAGCCAAATGCAGCACGAGCAAAAACCGGGCGAATACTTAGTTGCGGACTTAGTGGGGCTTATTGTGTATAGCCAGTCCCACGACAAGATACTTGGCAAGGTTAAGGATGTAATTAGTTACAGCGGCGACATATTGCTTGAAATTGAGATTGAAAACACAAAATCCAACACCGTCACCCAGCAATATGTAATCTTTAGCGACAAATACATTGAGGATGTCAACATTGAAAGACGCTATATTGTGTTAAAACATAATGACGACATTATTGAAGGTTAGCTATGCAAGATGCTTCAATAAAACCAATACAAATTGGGGGCGTGCGTATTGATGTGCCCGTGTATCTTGCACCAATGACCGCGGTTACTGACCAGCCCTTTAGAAAAATCGCCCACAAACTTGGGGTAAAAATTGCCGTGAGCGAGATGATAGCCGCAAGAGCCATGGTGCTGCAAACCAGAGCCTCCTTGCAAAAAGCAAGCGTGATTAAATACTCGCCAAACATTCCGTCAATCGTGCAGATTGCCGGCTGCGAGCCGGAGATAATGGCGGAGGCTGCAAAGTGGAACGAGGATCAGGGTGCCGACATAATAGACATCAACTTTGGTTGTCCCGTTAAAAAAGTTGTTAATGGTAATGCAGGCTCGGCACTGATGAAAAACCCAGAACTTGCAACAAAAATCGCCGAGACAGTGGCTAAGGCGGTAAAAATCCCAGTAACCGTCAAGATGCGTATGGGATGGGATTTTAACAATTTAAACGCCCCAATTTTGGCAAAGATGCTTGAGGGAGTTGGGGTTAAAGCCTTAACGATTCACGGTCGCACACGCAGCCAGCTTTACGACGGCGTGGCAGACTGGGCATTTGTGAAAAAGGTAAAGCAAAGCGTTGCCATACCTGTGATAGTCAACGGCGACATTAAAACATTTGAGGATGCAAAGAATGCACTCTGTTTAAGCGGGGCGGACGGACTAATGATAGGGCGTGCCTGCTATGGCAAGCCATGGATAACCAAGGACATATCGGAGAGCTTTTTACAAAATCAGGAAGTTAAAACAACCATGTCTCCAGCAGAGCTTTGCAGCATAGTTATGGAGCACATAGACGAAATGTATGCCTTTTACGGCTCAAAGGAAGGTGTGCTACTTGCAAAAAAACATATATCTTGGTATAGCAAGGGCATAGAGGGCGGCGGCGAGTTTAGGGCAATGATTAATCTGGAAAACGACCCGCAAAAATTTAGAATTGAGGTTTTGCAATTTTTTAGTTAATTTTATTAGATTACATATTTCGCAAAACCACGAACTAACTAAAAGCCTTGTAAATCCAAGATGAAATAAATAAAAAAATCTTTTAATTGTTTAATCTTTTTTCTTGATTTTCTACATATCGTTATGCAATATCTTGTTGAGAATATAGGTGGTTATTTTGGATTGTTCAAAAGAAGAATGAAGGGAATTTGTCAGTATTGCAAATCTCAACGCTTAACAAGATATTTATGTGAATTTGACATTGGATACAACGGGAGAGAGTTGGGCGATGCCAATAGAGCGGTTGAAATAATTGCAAATGCCTCTAGTAAAAGATTAAATATAAAAGGATTTTAGTTGCTTAATTATGAATAAAATTAATATTGCGACAGTATTTAGTGGAATAGGAAGTGTAGAACACGCTTTGCATAGATTAGATATTGCTCACGATATTATTTTTGCTTGTGATATTGATAAATACTGCAAACAGACATATTTTGAGAATTTTAAAATAAATGAAAATCAATGGTATAATGATGTCAAAACAATTGATGGCAAGAAATATAATGGAAAGATAGATTTATTTGTTGGCGGAAGTCCTTGCCAATCTTTTTCAATGGTTGGCAAAAGAAAAGGGCTTGATGACGATAGAGGAAATTTGTTTTTTGAATTTGCAAGACTTGTTGATGAAATCAAGCCAAAGGTATTTATTTTTGAAAATGTAAAAGGTTTATTATCACATAATAGTGGTAAAACTTGGATAACGATTGAAAATAGAATAAAAGAACTAGGTTATAAATATCATAAACAAGTTTTGAATGCAAAAAATTATGGAATACCACAGAACCGTGAGAGGCTTTTTGTTGTTGGCTTCTTAGAAGAGCAAAAATTTGAATTTCCAAAGCCAATTCCACTTGAAATAACAATGCAAGATTTACTAATTGACAATCCTGATGCAAAATATTTCTTGCCTGAAAAAGGAGTTAAGTTTGTAAGTGATGAGAAAAATCTTAATAAGAAATATACTCAAATTGATGGAAAGATTGCATTATGTCAAAAAAGAAATCAACAATTTAATTGGCATGGGGACTTTGTAATGGATAAATACTTTTTATCTGAAAAAGTTAAAAACTATGTTTTAGCAAGTGGAACTGGTGATTTTTATTCAAAACCTGAAACAGATTTAGAGATTGCAAGACCTCTATTATCAACTATGGCAAAAATGCACAGGGCTGGAGTTGATAATTATATCACAAGAGGCGACAAATTACGCAAATTAACCCCTAGGGAATGCTTAAGATTAATGGGTTTTAGTGATGACTTTAAGATAGTTGTTAGCGATACACAAGCTTATAAACAGGCAGGCAATACAATCGTTGTTGATGTTTTAGTAAATTTATTAAAATCTATCTATGGAAACAAAGAAAGTTAATATAGATGGAGATTTATATTTTGTAATAGATGTTAAAAATGTAGCTATAGCCGACTCTTTTGTTTTAGCTAATAAATTAAGGTGCACAACAGGACACGGAGAGGCAAGACTTTATACCGGTTCAGTCAAAACAGATTATGATTTTTTTAATAATTTTCAAAACATAAAATGTCTATTTTATAAAAATCATTTATTATCATATTTAGATGATGCAAAAGTTGAATATCAAGAGCAAAGTCAAGCATACAGAACAGATATTTCCGATTCTTGGATGAAGTATAAAGATGCCCTGAGAGCACAGGAAAATAAAATATTCTTTACTATAGAAGATGCAAATGGAGAAAAAGATAAATCAAGATTTTACATTAGGTCAAATGACAAGATTTACGAATCTTTCAGAAAAATAATTTTGCCTATAGTGACAAAGTTATCAATCCTTAAGCTTATTAATGACAAAGGAGAAATATTTTATCTATTTAGACCGTTTGTAGATCTTTTTGAAGATTCAAGAGATATTATTGAAAAAATAGAAACTGAAATTAGTGATTCAGATTTAAAAAAAACAACAAAAGAAATTATTATTCAAGCAAGAATAGGACAGGGAAAATACAGACAAGATATTATAAAAGAATTAGCTCATTGTATTATAACAAATGTTGATGATACAAAGCTACTTGTGGCAAGTCATATTAAGCCTTGGGCAAAATGTGATTCAAATCAAGAAAGAATTGATAAATATAATGGACTATTATTGACTCCGACTTACGATAAGCTATTTGATAACGGTTTAATTACAATAGAAAAATTAAATAAGAATGAAAATGCTAAAATATTAATTTCTCCGTACCTGTCAGAATACAATATTGCAAGACTTCAAATTCCATTAGAATGTCAATTAAATTTCAATATCAAAAGATGTGAATATTTAGAATATCACAAGAAAAACATTTTTAAATCATTAAATTAATATGAAAACACCAATCAAAAAACAAAAAAATACAAAGAAAAAATGCATAAAACTATCAAAAATTTAAATGAGTAAAAATCTGATGACATTTGATTGTTTTATGAATAGTGATTTTGTAAATTATATAATCTAGTAATTTTAATAAAATATGCTAAGCAATCTATTGCAATTTTGCAAAAACAAACTTTTTAAAAACCAAAACCCATTACAGCACCTTAATGCAAAGCTTAAGCTGCAATGCAGCCTTTGGTTTTTTACCTTAATCTACCTTTTGTTTGTGATGATTTTTAGTAACACAAATTTTTGGGGCACTTTGTATATTTTAAACAGCCAAAGCTTTACTGTTTTTGCAAGGCTTTGTGTATTTTTAATCTTTTTACTTGGCTTTTGCTACGCCTTTTGCCTTGTGAGCGTAAAGCTGATTTTGTTAGCATTTTGCAAGGCAAAATTTAACAAATATTTTAAAATATTTTTATGCATCATCACCATTGCAAATGCCTTTGCAAGCTACTTTATCTCTGCTTACAACATCTACATGGACGAGTCGATGATAGACAACATCCTCCACACGGACTCAAAGGAGGTGTCAAATTTATTTTCCATGCAGATGGTAATTTATATTCTTACCTTTGGCATCTTGCCGTGCTTTGTAATTTTAAAAACGCAAATTACTCCGCTGCAAAGCAATTTTGCAAAGTATTTTGTAAAAAATCTTGTCGTTTTACTCCTGATTTTTATAATGCTTTTGCTTTCTTTTGTGCTATCTGTGCGTCAAATCATCACATTTGGTAGATTGCATAAAAATATCTTAGATAAAAGCTCGCCCTATTGCTACATAGTAAATCCTTATTACTATGTAAAAAAAAAGATAATTAAACAAAGAGCATTAAATGCAAAGCCGCCTCTTAGCCTGCAATTAAGCATGCTACAACAGAGTTCAAACAAATTAAAAGTTGCAGTTGTTATAATTGGCGAGACGGCAAGAAGGGCAAACTTCTCGCTTTACGGCTACGCAAGGCAAACAAATCCAAACCTCAGCAAGCACAAAGATATTGTTGTTTTTAACAATACAACCTCTTGCGGGGTTAACACTGCGGTATCGGTGCCTTGCATATTTTACCCTGCTGGCAGCGAGCAATTTAAAAACAATCCGCAAAATTACAAAAGCTATCTTGTCTACATGGCTCAGCTTAAAGATTTAAGCATATCTTGGTACGACAACAACTTTGGCGGATGCTACAAGGCATGTAAAGGAGATGGCATAAAAGCTACAGACACCCAAACATATAAAGATGCAAAGTTATGTGGCGGCGGGGAGTGTCTTGACGAAGTATTGCTACAAAATATAGAGCCAGACATACAATCTGCGGTTAAACAAGGTAAAAATGCACTGATAGTTTTGCATCAAAACGGCAGCCACGGTCCCCTTTATTACAAAAGATATCCTCAACACTTTGCAAAGTTTGCACCTGCTTGTCAATCGTCAAACCCGCAAACTTGCACCAAGCAAGAACTGATAAATGCTTACGACAACACCATTTTATACACAGATTTTATACTATCAAGCATCATTGATAAGTTAAAGCATGCCAAGCAAAATGCAAAAAAACAAGGTAAGGAGCTTGAGGTGCTGATGATTTATACCTCTGACCACGGTGAAAGTCTTGGCGAGAACAACCTTTATCTACACGGCATGCCTTATTCCATTGCACCAAGGGAGCAAAAAGAGATTCCTTTGATTCTTTGGGGTAGTGGTGCAAATATTGTAGCTTTAAATCCTAATGGGGAGCGTAGTCACGATGCAATAACAAATAGCATTCTAGATTTTTTTGGCATAAAATCGCCCCTCTACAATAAGGATGCAAGTTTAGTTGCTGGCTAAAAGCTCAAATTGCAAGATCAAGCAAGAATTTCCTTTAATCTTTGCAGTGCTTTTACCTCAATTTGGCGAACTCTTTCAACCGATACCCCAAGCTCTCGTGATACATCAAGCAAAGTTTGTTTTTTTGAAGATATATATCTAGCATAAATGACAGTTCTTGACCTTTCATCAAGACGAGATAGTGCATAGGACAGGCTTTGCTTTGCTTTAAGTGCCGCCTGTTTTTGACTATAGAGAGTTAGGGGGCTGTGATTTTCGGTAAAGCTTTGATCTATGTTTAAAAAGTCAGTACCTGTATCTTCGTCAATAGAAATATCATTTTTGTAACTATGCTGTAAAACTTGCTGAGCCTTGCCCTTGCTAACGCCAAAATAATTTATGTAAGCATCATCATCTTGCTGATTGCTGTGCATTTTGCCAGCATTAAAGACTATGCTTTTATCCTGATTTGTTGTTATACTACGCACTATAGACTTGTTTTTAAATACAAAATCCTGCATTGATGCCCTTATCCATAAAATTGCATATGTTGCAAATCTAACCTCTTTTTCTATTGAAAATTTTTTTAAAGCTTTCAAAAGTCCAAGATTACCCTCGGCTATTAAGTCTTGCATATTGTCGCAATATTTTTTAAAACCAAATGCCATTTTCACAACAAGCCTAAGATGGGACAAGAGCAACAAATTGCCAGCTTGGATGTTTTGCTTGTTGTAAAATTCATCGCACAAAACATCCTCCTCTTCCTTTGTGAGTATTGGCACAGAGTTGACGGCAGCTATGTAGTTTTGCATGTCGCTTACTGGGGGGAGTCTGTCAAAAGCATTGTTATTTTTAGAGTTTTTATTAATTAAATTGCCAGATACCAAGGACGAAGCCTTAGACAAGTCAACTGCCTCAGGTGCATTGCTGTTTAATTTGTCATTCTGCATAATTTTGTTTTGTAAATATAACAATACCACAGCTAACAAGCGGCAACGCCAATCTAAATTGCAAAATTAAAATTTAACACCCTGATAAGTTTTTTAATCTTAACTTTAACATATAAATATTACATTAGATTTGGCATATGCTTTAACGAATATAATATAAATTAGTTTTTGTTAAATGCAACTTTTTATCAAAATCTTGCAGGTATATCGGGTGCTAAATTCAACGCAGACCCTAAAGGCTTATGCGATATTTTGTGCCAAAAAGTTCAAAATCAATGCCGATTGCATAAAGCTTAAGGTCTTGAGGTGGCTCTGCATTTTGCTGATGACCTTGCCAATTGCCGTAAATAACATCTCCTATAATTGGTGATTTTAAGAGGCTTAATTGCACTCTAAGCTGGTGATAACGCCCCGTTTTAGGTTTAAGCAATACTGGCACTCCAAACTGCTTTAAGTGGCTTGCAATTTGGCTTGCTGATATTTCGTCATCGCTTAGTAATTTGTAATGTGTTGTTGCAGGCACAAAGCCATCTTGCCCGCTTGCATGCCAAAGAGCTATTGCTTTAAATTGAACTTTTTTAACATAGCAGTCAATCACCCCGCTTTGCCTAAGGTTGTGATTAAAAGGCACGGCTGCCATGTAAGTTTTATCAACCATTCCATCTGCAAAAAGCTTGGTAAGATGCTTTGCTACTTGCTGCGTTTTTGCAAAAATTACGATGCCATGCGTGTCTTTGTCTATACGGTGGACTATTCTTGGTGCATCGGTTAATCTGTGCGTTAAGTATTGCAAAAAATCGTCAATAGAAAACCTAAGCCCACTACCCCCCTGCACAGCCAGCCCTGAGGGCTTGTTTAGGACTAATATATTTGCGTCTTCAAATATAATTTTGCTTTCAAGGGATTTAAGCTTTGCAACAATTGCAGGATTTTTTTTAACCCCTTCAAAATGTGCCTCCCTGCCTTTTAAAACTACCTGCTGAGTGCCGATAGAAGCTGGCACAAAAACCTCTATACGCTCCGCTTTGTTAATAATAAAAGAGTCTAATCTTTGAGACAAATCTTTTACCTTAGCTGCCTTTGTACCCTCGCCCTTAAAGCAAAGCCTAACATCGCCGCCTCTTGCCAGCTTGTTTGCAGTAGCTACTGATAAGCCAAGACTGTCTTTAATGATTCTGTCAATACGCAGGTCAAGCATGGAGCTTTGTATTGCAATTTGTTGCAAGGGCATTTATAATTTAAAAATTGTTATAATATTTGCTTAATTTTACTGCAGACCGCACTTTTTGTAAATCCAAAATGCTCCATAGCTTTTACAGCAGGGGCTGAGGTGCCAAAGCCTTCAATGCCAATCAGCAAGTCTGTACCGGGGCGATAGTATTTGTAAAAGGACATTGGGTTTGCCATTTCAACAAAAACTCTTATTTCATTAGTGTTATCGTTTTTGCCTAAAACGGATACTTTGTAGGCTTCATCTTGCTCGTCAAAAAGCTCAAGGCATGGCACGGATAGTACGCTAATTTGAGAGCAAAGATTTTGCTCGGCAAGCTCTTTTGCTGCATCAATTATCAAGGCAAGCTCTGAGCCGCTAGCAAAAAGTTTTATATTTTTACCTCCTGCCTTGCCGCCATCAATAGTCAAAACATTATAAATACCTTTTTTAACAAGGCTAATGTCACTTGTTTGCCTATAGTAAGCAAGATTTTGCCTTGACATTGCAAATGCGGATGGTGTTTTTGGTGATGTGAGTGCAATTTTAAAGCATTCGGCAGTTTCGGCTTGGTCACTTGGTCTAAAAACTCTTAGGTTTGGTATAAGCCTTAGACTTGCAAGATGCTCTATTGGCTGATGGGTGGGCCCGTCCTCGCCCAAGGCTATGGAGTCGTGAGTAAAAACATAAATTACGCCAAGTTCCATCAGTGCCGAAAGCCTAATTGCTGGCTTTAAGTAATCGGCAAAAACTAAAAATGTTGAACCGATTGGCAAAAGCCCGCCGTGCAGATAAATACCGTTCATTACCGCTGCCATTGCATGCTCTCTAATGCCGTAGTGTAAAAAGTTGCCGCTAAAATCATCTGGGGTTATGGATTTTGAGTGCTTTGTGTACACGCAGTTGGACTTGGCAAGGTCAGCCGAGCCAATAACAACATTTGCCTGCACGCTTTGAATGGCGTTTAACACATCCCCGCCAATCTGCCTTGTGGAGTTAGATTGCTTAAGTTCCAGTTGATTTGCGGTGTATTTGTCTATTTCGCCAATTGCTAAGGCAAAGGAAGTATCAAAAAAAGCATCAAATTTTTGCTTAAGATTGCTTGCATTAAGCCTAGCTTGCCAGCTTGCAAAGCTTTGCCCGTGTTTTTTGCCAACCTCACGCCAAAGGTCGGCGATACTTTGCGGAACTTCAAATTTGCCAAAGTTCCAGCCTAGGTTTTGTGCGGTTTTTAAAATATCATCTGCTTTTAGTGGGGAGCCGTGAACATCCGCCGTGCCCTGCTTAGGGCTACCAAAACCTATGTTTGTTGAGCAAATTACAAGGGAAGGATGAGTATTTGCTGGGTTTGTTGCTTGTGTAAGGGCGTCCTCAATGCTTGCAAAATCGTGCCCATCACATTCAAAAACATTCCATCCAGAGGCTTTAAACCTTAGGGCAGTATTTGTTGAGTTTGCAACACTTGTTTTGCCATCAATGGTGATTTGATTGCTGTCGTAAATTGCAACAAGTTTTGCAAGTTTTAAATGCCCTGCAAGCTCCAAAGCCTCCTGAGAGATTCCTTCCTGCAAGCATCCATCTCCAGTTAAAACAAATGTGCGATGGTTTATAAGCTCGCTGCTAAGCTCACTCTCTAGCTTTTTTTGTGCTATTGCCATGCCAACTGCATTTGCAAAGCCTTGCCCTAGTGGGCCGGTAGTTGCCTCAACACCAGCTAAATAGCCGTATTCTGGGTGACCAGCAGTTTTTGCACCAAACTGGCGAAAGTTCTTTAAATCATCAATGCTAATATCCTCGTAGCCACAAAGGTAAAATAATGAGTAGAGCAGAGCGGATGCATGCCCTGCCGAAAGGACAAATCTGTCCCTATCTTGCCATTTTGGTTGTTTTGGGTAAAACTTAACAAACTTTGTAAAAAGCACGGTTAAAATATCCGCCGCCCCTAGTGGCATGCCTGGGTGCCCAGAGTTTGCTTGTTCCACCTGCCACAAGGACAAAAACCTTAGGGCATTAGACATATCTTTTAATTGTTGTTGCAACATATAAACATATACAAAATATTCAGCAAAATAACAATGCAATTTTACACAAACAAAGTTTTGCTTGCAAACTTTTTTTGTAAAAACATTCTTAAATTTTTGTATAAAAAACCATCAAAATACTAAAAACAAAAAGCTACTTGCAAATTAATTTTTTAGCTATAGACTTTTTGATACATTTTGTGTATATCATTTATTAATATAATAATTAAAATGGCTAAAACCGCTGTGCTTGGCTTTCCTCGTATTGGTGAAAAGCGTGAGCTAAAAAAAGCACTTGAATCTTTTTGGGCTGGCAAAACAACCGCTAACGACCTTGAGCTTGTTGCAAAAACAATTAGGGAGCAAAACTTTAATACTCTTAAAAAAATTACCTATATTCCTTCATGTGACTTTTCGTATTATGACCTAATGCTTGATATGTCTTTTGAGCTTGGAATTGTTCCTCAAAGACACAAAAATACAGGGCTTGAAGGGCTTGACCTATACTTTGCAATTGCAAGGGGTTATCAAAAAGACGGCAAGGATGTTGTGGCAAGTGAGATGACAAAATGGTTTGACACAAACTATCACTACATAGTGCCGGAGTTTGAGGTTGCAACAAAGCCGCAATATAAGCCATTTAAATTTGTAAAACTTTTTAAGGAGGCAAGAGATCTTGGTTATAATACAAGACCAGTAATAATAGGCCCAGTAACATACATCTTGCTTGCAAAGGCACATAGCGGAGCTGACAGATTTGCTCATTTTGAGTCCTTAATTGAGGCATATAAAAACTTGATTCAGGATCTTATCAACGCCGGAGCAAAGGATATTCAACTTGACGAGCCAGCACTAGTGCTTGACCTAGACGACAATGCAAAACAACTATATAAAAAAGCATTTGGGGAGATTTTGCGTCTTGATTGTAACTTTCACTTGGCAACATATTTTGAGTCCATTAAGGACAACTTTGACCTTGTGAAGGATTATAAATTTACATCGATTCACATTGATAAAACAAGAGGCGGCGAGGCACTTGATTATGTTCTTGCTAATATTAAAGATGGTGTAAAATTATCTCTTGGCGTTGTTGACGGGCGTAACATTTGGGTAAATAACTACGAGACAAGCCTTGCAAGCCTGCACAAGGCAATTGCAAAACTTGGTATTGATAGGGTGATTGTTGCATCTTCATGCTCTTTAACTCACAGCCCCGTTACTTTAAGACACGAAAAAGACCTGCCGGAAGATATTAAAGAATTCCTCTCGTTTGCTGAGGAGAAGGTTGTGGAAATCACTCAAATTGCTGACCTTGCAAGCAACATAATTGGTAGCGAGACACTTGCGGTTAATAAGCAGATATTGGCTAACCGTAAGCATTCAAAGGCGGTGCATAACCACCAAGTGCAAGATAGACTTAAAACGCTTGATGGCAATTACGAAAGAGCTGCAAAATTTGAAACAAGAATTTCAAAGCAAAATGCAAGCCTAAAATTACCGCTTTATCCTACTACAACAATCGGTTCCTTCCCGCAAACTCAGGATGTTAGAAAGGCAAGAAGCGACATGAAAAACGGCAAAATCACTCTTGAATCTTACAACGCATTCATCAAGGAACAAATTGATAATTGTATTAAAATTCAGGAGGAAATTGACATTGATGTTTTGGTGCACGGTGAGTTTGAAAGAAACGACATGGTGGAATACTTTGGCGAGGAGCTTGGTGGATTTTTATTTACCGAAAATGGCTGGGTGCAAAGCTATGGTTCAAGATGCGTTAAACCTCCTGTTATCTTTGGCGATGTGTATCGTAAAAATCAAATGACTGTTGAGTGGTCAAAATACGCACAGTCCAAAACATCTAGGGTGATGAAGGGAATGCTAACAGGCCCAGTTACAATTCTACAATGGAGCTTTGTGCGTAACGACCTATCAAGAGATCTTGTTTGTAAGCAAATTGCTCTTGCTTTGCAGGACGAAGTGCTTGATTTAGAATCTGCAGGTATAAAAGTTATACAAATTGACGAGCCAGCTATAAGGGAAGGCTTGCCTCTTAAGGCTGCAAAAAAAGCAGAATATCTTAAATGGGCGGTTGATTGCTTTAAAATCTCGGCTTACAAAGTTGCAGACGATACCCAAATACACACCCATATGTGCTATTCGGAGTTTAATGATATCATTAAGTCCGTTGCGGACATGGATGCTGATGTTATTTCAATTGAAACCTCAAGGTCCAACATGGAGCTTTTAGAGGCATTTGTTGACTTTAACTATCCAAATGCAATAGGGCCCGGGGTGTACGACATACACTCGCCTCGTGTGCCAAACACAAAGGAAATGGTGGAACTTATGCAAAAAGCTGCAAAGGTTATATCCCCTGCAAACCTTTGGGTTAATCCAGATTGCGGGCTTAAAACTCGTGGCTGGACTGAGACAAAGCACGCTCTAATTGAAATGGTTAAAGCTGCTAAGCAAATGCGTGCAGGTGCTTAGCTTGGTTTTATATCTTGTTTTTTGCTTTTATGTGTAGCAAGTTCAATTTTAAAATGGATTAATGAATTTGATATAAAAAATATTAAGCAAAAAAATGAATTAAAACTTGACTTATATTTTAAGTTGTATTTAATATTATGCTAGTGTAATAGCACTTGGTATAAATAAGGTATTATTTTTAGATTTTACTTAAATGGTAACTATCAATCAGCTTGTTAGAAGCAAAAGAAAGCCTAAGGCGTGGAAGACAAAAACCCCAGCGCTAAAAGCTTGTCCACAAAGAAGAGGTGTTTGTAAATCAGTGTACACCACAACCCCTAAAAAACCTAACTCCGCTTTGCGTAAAGTTGCAAAGGTTAGACTAACAAGCGGATACGAGGTTATTGCTTACATACCAGGTGAGGGGCACAACTTGCAAGAGCACGCAGTGGTTCTTGTTGAGGGTCGTAGGGTGCCTGACCTACCGGGTGTAAAATACCACATTGTTAGAGGTACTAGAGATACTCAAGGCGTTGCTAAGAGAAGACAGGCTAGGTCTCGTTATGGTAATAAAAAACCTAAGAACTAATCTTTTTAAAAACAAGTTTTTATCTTATTGATTATGAGTAGAAAAAAAAGAATTCACAAATCTTTAGTTAAGCCAGACCCTATCTACGGAAACCTGCTTATTGCTAAATTTGTCAACATATTGATGCTTGATGGTAAAAAATCAATAGCTCTTAATGCTTTTTACGCTGCTATTGAAAGAATTCAAAAATCAAAAACACTACAGCAAATTGAAGCACTTAAAGATGTTACTGACCCAGTGGTTTTGTTTGAATACATAGTTAAGGCATCTCAGCCTAGTGTTGAGGTTAGGTCAAGAAGAATCGGTGGTGCAAACTATCAAATTCCTATGGTGATTGAAGGCTCTTCAAGATCGGTATCTCTATCTCTTAGATGGCTTGTTTTGGCTGTTAGATCCAAAAAAAATGCTGACATAGCACAAAAGGTCTACACAGTTTTTGAGGACAACCTTAACAACAGAGGCGAAGCTATTAAAAAGAAGCAACAAATTGAAACCGTTGCCGAGGCAAACAGGGCATATGCACACTTTGCAATCAAAAAAAAGGCTTCCAACTAATTATAAGCTTGAAAAAGCTTTTGCAAGTAAATTAAATTTAAATCTTAGCTTACTTACAAAGGCTTTTTATACTTTGTGTTGATGTGACTTAAATTTGCTTTAGGTTGCTTATAGATATTCTTTGTAAATATAGATATGCAGATATTTTCGGGACTTAAAACAGAGGATAAGATATTTCCAAATCTTTATGGCTTTGAAGCAAGCGACTTAAATGCAAATCTGTCAAGAGGCGTATATAGCGGTATAGACGAAATTATAAAAAAAGGCAAGGATTGGATAATAAGCGAAATGAAAGACTCTGCAATGCGTGGGCGTGGTGGAGCTGGCTTTCCTACTGGTATGAAGTGGTCTTTTGTTCCAAAGCCGGAAGCCTCAGGCAAGCCGCACTATCTTGTTGTTAATGCTGACGAGAGCGAGCCTGGAACCTGCAAAGATAGAGAGATTTTACGCAACGAGCCTCACAGACTTATTGAGGGCATAATAATTGCCGCATATGCAATTGGTGCAAACAAATGTTATGTCTACATCAGGGGGGAGTATTACAACGAAGCTCTTGTTTTACAAAATGCAATTGACGAAGCTCTTGCGAAGGGCAAAATTGGCAAAAATGCCTGTGGTAGCGGCTGGGATGTTGACATATACATACACAGGGGTGCGGGTGCTTACATCTGCGGCGAGGAAACCGCTATGCTTGAAAGCATAGAAGGCAACAAGGGGCAGCCAAGATTAAAGCCACCTTTTCCTGCCCTAGTGGGGCTTTATGGGTGCCCTACGGTAATTAACAATGTTGAGACCATAGCCTCAGTACCGGCAATTTTAAAACGCGGGGCGGCTTGGTTTAAGCAATTTGGCAGAGACAAAAATCATGGCACAAAGCTATACTGCATCTCGGGGCATGTCAACAAACCTTGCGTTGTTGAGGAGGCAATGAGCATACCCCTCAAAGAGCTTATTGAAAAACAATGCGGCGGCGTTATTGGCGGCTGGGATAACTTGCTTGCCGTTATACCGGGGGGCTCGTCTACGCCTCTTATCACAAAAGAAGCCTGCGATGATGCTATTATGGATTTTGACTACTTAAGGGGTTTGGGTACTGGGCTTGGCACCGCTGGCATTATTGTTATGAACAAGCAAACCGATGTTGTAAAGGCAATTGCAAGACTTACAAAATTTTACAAGCACGAGTCATGCGGGCAGTGCACGCCTTGCAGAGAGGGTGTTTTGTGGCTTTACAAAATGATGAACCGCTTTGTAAAAGGCGACTACGCAAAAAGTGATATTGATAAGCTTTTTGACATTACAAAACAAATAGAGGGTCATACAATTTGTGCTTTTGGCGATGCTGCTGCTTGGCCAATTCAGGGTCTTATTAAAAATTTCAGAACCCTTCTTGAGGACAGAGCAAAACTATAATCCTAATAGATACAGCAATGAAAAAATCTTATTTTTTTATAGCAATTCCATTTATTTTGCTTGGATTTGCCATATATTTTGTCTCGCAGATTGCAAAGTTTGCAGGCACTGGCATTTATCACTCCAAGTGCTTTGATGTAACAAAGATTCAAAACATAGTTGCAAATAGCGATGAGGATGTATCTAAATCCTGTATATTTTTGGTTGAGAAGGGTCATGGCATTAACACAATCCTTGCAAAACTCAAAAAGCAAGGCTACAAAATTAAGCTTGGCATCGCGCCAAAGATTTATTTAAAATTAAAATTTCAAGGTAAGCAACTCAATTACGGCGAGTATTTAATTACAAGGCGAGACACAATTTTATCTTTTTTACACAAGGTTCACAAGGGTAAAGGTGTGGTTAGATATATAACATTTGTTGAGGGCGAAACGGCATCCACTTATCAAGCTCAAATCAATAAGGCTTACGGGCTTGCAGGCGAGCTTACAACTGATATACCAGAGGGCTATGCCATGCCAAACACTTACAACTACATATACGGCGAAACAAAAAACGCCATTGCCGCACGCATTATTAAGTCCATGCACGATTACATAGATACACTTGAAGGCAAAATAAAGCAAAGCGACTACTTAAAAAACAAGGAGGAGCTGATAATAATGGCATCTATTATAGAAAAGGAGGCCGCAAACGAAGCTGAAAAGCCAATTATTGCTTCTGTATTTAAAAATCGTATTTTAAAGGGAATGAAGCTGCAAACCGATCCAAGCGTTATATACGAAGTAACAAGAGGTAAATACAAGCTTGACCGCAGATTGACAAAGGCAGATTTACTAAACGGAAATACTTATAACACTTATAAAATTAAAGGTTTGCCAGCTGGACCAATTGCAAATCCGTCAAAAAGCTCAATAGATGCTGCCCTAAACCCAGCTAATACAGACTTTTTGTTTTTTGTTCTTAAGCCATCACTTGGCCTGCATGTATTTTCTAAAGATTACAGACAGCACCAGCAAAATGCAAAAGAATATCAGGCAAGCTAAATCAAGCTTTAGTCCTGATTTATTAAAAAGTCTACAAAATTAGCAATACTCTTAACGGCTTTAAGTTAAACAATCAATCTATTTTTTAATATATTGATGCAAAGTTAGTTTGTAAAAATATGACTCCCAACTAATTAATATCCCTTGATACTAAACCCCTCTTTCTTGATCTTTGTTGATATCCTTGAAAAAAGCCGCAACATCACCAATGCCCAAAGATTTTTTAGAATCTTCTTCTGTTTCATCGCTACTAATAGCTTTTTGTATTGCTTCTATTGCTTTTTTGGCAGCTTGCTTACTTTCGGTCTCTTTTTGTAATGCAAGAGCATTTTCTTTGGCAAGCTCTTCTTGCTGTGCTTTTTTTAAAATAGCATCCAATTCAGCTTTTTTTATATCTTTTATTTGCTGCCCTTCTTCATTAGCTTTTTTAGCAAGGATTTCTGCAGTCTTTGCCCTTTTGACCCCAGATTCCTTTGATACAGTATCAATCAATTTATCATTTTGCTTAATAATATCATCTGCGATACTTGGTTCCTTACTTGGTTCATTTAGACTTTTTTTTTTAATTATAGCTCCGTCCAGATGCTCTTTATTAAGACTTGGGGTTTTAAATCCAAATTCATTCTTGTTTTTTAGACTTAATTGACTGCTAGAATATTGGTCGCGAGAGCCTCTATCTTTTGTATTTTTTAGGAATGGGTCGCTTGCAATGATTTTTTCAAAAGCTGGTAAGCCTTTAAAAATCTCTTTGTATTTTTGCGGTAAGTTACGCGCTATTGCGGCGGCAACTTGCCCCCCTCTTTCCATGATGAGTAGCAAGTCGGATGGTTTTAAAGACAACGCCATTGCAGCAGCTCGCTCCTCGCTTATTATCTTTAAAACTACTGGCGCTCTGCCTTTAAGTTGTGCTTTTTTTTGCATAGTTGCAAAATAAGCTTCCAGTTTGTCGTAATCTAGGCTTTTTAAGCATTTTTTAAAAATGTCCTTGTTGCTACTTTTGTCACCTTTGTAAATTTTATTTAGTAATTTAAAAAGGGCTGCAAGTTTTGCCTTTTCGTTTGTAACGCTGTTAACAATGTTTGCAATTACATCCTGTGGCAAGATTGCAAAAAGGCTGGCTAAAGCCTCAGCAGATATTGACTCGTCGTTTAACAAATCAATTAACATATCAACATCAAGACTTGCTATTGCCTCTATCAAGTCTTGGGGGTTTGTACTTTGCATTGCTTGATTTAATGCCGCAAGCATTTGATCTCTCTGACCTGCTTCGTAGCCCATCTTAAAGTCAAACAAGATTTTTTGCTCCTCGCTACTTAAACTTGATGATTGACTTGATTGCATGGCTTGATTTTGTGGCTTAACCATTGCTTTTTCCTGCGATTTACTTGCAAATACAATGCCAAGTCCGGCATATCTACATTTTAAAACTATGTATTCTATTGGGCTAATTAAGTCGTGATTGACTATGCCAGAATCGGTTTTGCAGTTTCTTATCAAATAATCCAAAACAACAAAAGCAAGCTGGGGGCTTTGTTCGTCTAGATAGGATCTTGAATTGTCAAATGGCTTTGTTCTTGTTTTAAAGCCCCTTAACATAAAATGTTTAATGTGCTTGTAAAAAAGCTCAATTCCTAGGGTGTTTGTGATATTTAAAAACTCAATATCTTTAATGGCAATACTTAAAGCCTTAAGCACAACGCCAGAAACAGCAATGTCCGCAGCCGAAGCAATAATTTTAAGGTCATTTTGAATATCCTTTTTACCAAAACAAATGTTGTCAAGTTTAACAATTAATCCGCATGCTCCAGTGCCGTGGTAGTCTTTGATAATTTTAGCGGATAGACTTTGGGCAATAAGCTCCTCACCCTTGTCTTTTAGCAAATTTAAAATGCTAACGCAAGCATTTGCCCCACCATTTATTGCTGATGAAATCACAAGGTCAATCTCATCTTGTATTCGTTTGTTGGCGGCGTTAATTTTATCTTGTTCTAAGCGTTTTTTTACCGCCTCCATAATTGCATTTGAGCCATTTGTTGTAGGCTCTGTATCTGATTTAGTATATGTAATGCTGCTTTTATTATTGTTATTTAAGTTAGAATCTCTGGTGTCTTTTAGTTTTTGTAAGTGGCTTTTAGTATTTTTTGTAAAATCTACCACATTGTGCTGCTCGCTTTTTAAAGCCAAGGAATTTACAAAGCTATTAGCCGATTTAGATTGAGCTGTGTTTTTTTGTGAAAAAAGTGTCATTTTGATATTTTTAATATTACAAATCAAATTTTACGCCCATTACAACATCGCCATTATCGAAGTCTTGACAGGATGTAAGTGAGGCACAATGCTTGATGTCTCCGCTGCTACGCAGACCATCATCTATTTTGTAGTCTATTTTACTTGCAATTTCTTTTGATATCACAAATTCTGCAGGTAGTTTAAATTGTGTATTTAGTGCCAAGGGCGATAGGGAGTCAAATTTTTGATGCAATGTGTTTTGGCTAAAATTACCAAGCCCAGTAATTAAAAATGTATGAGTTTTGCCGCTTGAATATTGATTTTTAAATCCAATTGAGGCGTCAATACCGCTTGTATCCGTGCTTGCAATGTATATTGGCAAGATGATTGTATTTTTAAATTTTGTTGGTATTGTGTTATTTTCGTTTAATGATTGATTGTCGTAAGATGAGGCAAAGCCAAAATCATCCAATCCGCCAAATAGCCACAGCTGGCGTGCAAACAGTGCGGACTCGTTATATCCAGAGCTAAATGTTAAAACTCCAGAGCTTACACTACTACCAGTGCCAGAGCAAATAGGCACATTACCGCAGGTTGCATCGCCACATGTTATGCTTAGTTGGCGAGAGTTCCAAGATATAACACCATCTCCATTGCCACACTCAGTTAAGTTAAATCTGGCACCGCCCTTGTAGTCTGCCATTGATGCGTTCAGCATGTCGCCTGGCATGTAGTTGTTGATGGCATAAAAAAGTCTTGTGGAATTTTTAATTTTTGTAATTTGTGTTACAAGGTTATTTACCTGCTGCTTTTTAAGGTAACCAAAGCCACTAAAGGTGCCAGTGGTTAAAAGCCCCATCACGGTTATACTAACTGCTATTTCTACTATTGAAAATCCTTTGTGCCTTAACTTTGCAACCTTAGATGCGGATATCGTTTTGTAAAAATTTAATAGGGTTTTCATAAAAACAGCAACATTGGTTCAAGCTAAATCAATCTTGCGTAATTAACAAAACGCAAAATAGGCTTGGCGTAAAACATAATTTATTTCTATCCAATTTACAATTAAGACTATACAAAATTTATAATTAAAATTTACATTTAAAACCTCTGGAGCTTTGGATTTTAAGGAGTTTTTAAATCTAAATATTAAAAATAAACACACAGATATAATCAATTTACAATTGAATTTAATGTTAGTTATTATACATTGTTTTTGTATCTGTGTCAACACTCTTGTGATATTTGTGGTTAAGTATAGTGTTTAAAGAATGCCAAAACCCATTTTTAAGCATTCTTATAGTAAAACATTACTCCTCCCTTTTGGTATTGCCCAAACCCTAGGCGGCAAAGCCGCTAGGGGGCGAGGGCTGGGGCAAAGCATACCAGAGAGTGGGATTTTGTGAGGAGTTTACACGAAAGGGCAAGAGAGTTTGTAATTGCAATACCCCACCCAGCCTCCCCTTAAAGGGGAGGAGTTTTTGTTAGGCATCCTTAAAGGGGAGGGGTTTTTGTGCAAATCAAACCTCCTCCAGTAATGGAGGGGGGCTAGGCTTTAGCCTAGCAGGTGGGGTTGTTATAGCATTGCTGAAGAGCAATACCATCTTACATTCTAAAATGAACTACAAAATAGGCTCTTGACTAATTAAGATAATATTGTTATATTGACATATCTTTTACCACAACCTACCGCCCCAAGGTTTTTTTGATTGCAGATTTGATTTTTGCAACCGTTGGTAGGCATTCTCTTTCAAGATTTTCGGCATATGGGAGAGGGACAAACTCCGCTGTTACTCTAAGGGGTTCGTGGTCTAGGTAGTCAAAGGCTTTTTCAACAACCTGAGTGTTAATCTCGCTACAAATACCGGCATAACCCCAGCCCTCTTCAACACTTACAATTCTGTTAGTTTTTTTGACAGATTCTACAACAGTATCAATATCAAGAGGCTGCAAGGTTCTAAGGTCAATTACCTCCACTGATATACCCTCCTCCTCAAGTTCTTTTGCAGCTTGTATAACAAACTTCATGATGTAGGAAAACCCCACTAAAGTGCAATCCTTACCCTCTTTAACAATCTTTGCCTTGCCAATTTCAACTGGCTCGTCAAAATCATCGCCAACTTCCTGAGTGTCACCGTATAAAAGCTCGTTTTCCAAAAAGATAACTGGGTTAGGGTCCTTTATTGCAGCTTTTAGTAAGGCTTTTGCATCCTTAGCGGTGTAAGGTGCAATAACCTTAAGCCCGGGGCAATGAGAGTACCACGAAGCATAGCACTGGGAGTGCTGTGCTGCAACTCTTGAAGCCGCACCATTTGGTCCTCTAAAAACTATTTGACACTGCACAAATCCGCCGGACATATAGTTTGTTTTAGCTGCAGAGTTGATAATGTGGTCTATGGCCTGCATTGCAAAGTTAAATGTCATAAACTCAACAATAGGTTTTAACCCCGTAAAAGCCGATCCCACGGCAAGCCCAGCAAAGCCATGCTCTGTAATGGGCGTGTCTATCACTCTTTTTGCACCAAATTCCTGCAATAAACCTTGAGTTACCTTGTAAGCACCTTGATACTCGGCAACCTCCTCGCCCATTACAAATACTTTTTCGTCAGCACGCATCTCCTCCGCCATTGCATCCCTTAGTGCGTCACGCACGGTTATTGTCTTTGTTTTTTCCGTCATAAACGACTGCAAAAAATAATATAGTATTTATAAACAAAATTCTGTTAAAATTCTTTTGCAAAAAACAACAAATATCAAGCAAAATTATTATTTAGCAAAGACTTGATGTGTAAATTGACTGAAATAAATTTTTAAAAATGTCAAATCTGCTTTAAATGAAGATTAAATAAATAGATGTCATTTAATGTTGCAACTGAACTTGGTATAGGCTAGGTGTTGCCGATGAGCGATTTTGCTAATAATATTTAAATCTTTGTATGCCATCAAGTTTGATGTTAAAGACGGCTCTTTTGCCAAGGTCGCGGTCACGGGAATCTATGTAGTACATTTTTGCGGTTAATAAATCTCTTTGTGGTTTAAGTAGTTTTGCAAAATAATAATCCAAAGCATTGCTATACATAGAGAAAAACACTTGAGTCTGCAAGGTGGTAAAACCATCTTTTGTCACGATTACATTAATATGAGGTGAGCGTTTGCGATAGTTGTAAAATTTTTTTTCTTCTTTAATTTTCTCCTCCTCGGCGCCATCTAATGCAATTTCGCTGTCTGTTTTTGCTATGTTTTTTGACAAAATCTTTGCCTTAGCGTCAAAAAATGCCTTAATCTCATCTGGTGTTTGGCTGTATCCTGCTGGCATTATTGTGATGAACTGAAAACGCCCAAGGCTATCGGTTACAACACTACCGCTATCGTTGAAGTTTTTGTCGTTTAACGGATCTTCCTCTCTGCGATTAAACTGGTAAAACCCCCTAGAGTTTGTTTGCCAGATTTGCACCAAGGCACCTTCAATTGGGACATCGTTTATGTCAACAATTGTGCCCTCAAATACCAATGGCTCCCCTTCGGCAAAGTAGTAATTGCCAGTTTTGATAGATAGATTGTTCCCCTTTGCAAAATGTTTAGGAATCTCCTCGCCTTCAAATGATACTGAAGGAGTAATTGTTGTCCTGTTGTAAAGGAGTCTTTCGGGTATCTCGGCAAAAGCTTTAAATGCAAAACAATAGATTGCCAATATTATTAAAGGCAAATTTAACATTTTATAGATTTTTTTAATTTTAACCATATGGGGCTAGTAAAATTATTGGTTATTTTCAACTATAAAAACATCGTAGTAGCCAGACCTAATTGCCTTTAGCATAATATCGTTTGCTTGTTTTTGATTGTTAAATGGTCCAATTTTTACTCTATAAACCTTGTCATCCTTAATCTTTGCATCCTGTATGTATATTTTACCCGAAATGGTAGATAGTTTGTCGGCAAAAGTATCTGCTTCGTCCCTTAGTGCAAAAGACCCAGCCTGAACCGAGTAAGATTTTGTAGATTTTTTCACTGATTTAGCTCGCTCAGAATCTAAGGTAGTATCACTGGCTTGTGCTTGGCTTGAAGGTAAAGATACCCTCTCAACCTCAACCTCTCTAACTACAGGCTTTGTAGTTTTTTGCCTGTCTTTATCTTTAAAGACATTAATGTCCTGATTGCCATCTGGATTAGATTCTTTGGTATTTGTTTGTTTTGTATCTTGAGTCATGTTATTTGGATTGGTGTACATTGCATTTCTGGGATTATTATTTTTAAACACATCCTTAGTTTTTGGGTTAATATTAAATTCTTCATTGTTTTTTGGCTGGGTAACTGGTTGTAAATCTTGTGTATTTTGCAATTTACCGTTGTTTATATCTTTATTTTGTATTGCTGGGTCAGTAATGTTGTTTGTTACTGTGGTGTTATCTTTTAAATCATTGTTGCCTTTTGTATCGCCAGCATTGGTGACGATACTGATGTCTTTTGATGTTTGGTCGGCATCCAAAAGGACGGCATCTCTCTTAAATTGCTGCTGCCCATCTTGGCTTTGCATGCGGCTTAAAATTACCTTGTTATAAACTGGTCTCGTTCGTTTTTTAATATTGTTTTTGGATACAAGCTCTGGCGCATTTTGCTCGCTGCCTGAATTGGTTGAAGGTGTAGGTTTGGATTTTGGCTCTTGCTCCTGATTTTTACCCAAGATATCTGCGGCTAATTTTTTACGATATTCCATGTCGGCTTTAATTTGGTCGCATGAATTTATTAGCAAGAAACAAGCACACATCACAAAAGTTGTAAATGTGCCACTAAGATACTTTTTGCAAGCTTTTAAGCCCACCTCTATAAACATAAAATCAACAATAAGTAGCAACTACCTAAAGGCATAAAATGCCAATCTTTTTATAAAACAAAGCTATACAATGTTAAACTTTATGTCAAGATTTTAATTAGCGGTGCCTAAGCTAATGTAAAATTCGTATTACAAAAGATATGTAAATATTTTGGATGTTAAAGATTGTTTAAAATGAAGGAGGGTCATATAATCTAATGTTAGATTTGGATTTAACATTGAAAAAACTTGTTCGTTGATGTGAAATTCAATACAAATTGTAATGTGGCATTAGTAGTCGTAAAAAGGCATTACTTTTAGGTCATATAACATACTTTGATAGCTACCAGCTACATCCCCTATCATATTTGTGCCAACAATAATATACTGCCCAGAAAGGTCACGAACAACATTATCTTGGTAGTCTATTAGTGTACCAAACATATGAGATCCGGCGCCTGGCAATTTTACAATTATTCTTGCTAAATTAGTATCGTAATTATAATCAACTATAACCTCCAATTGGGTCACATTAATTGGATTGTCTATTTTATTATTATCTATAGTTCTGGAGAAAAGTTTTACACCGTTGTAATACAGATCTATATTATCAATGCCTGCTGGAGTTGTGTCAATCACTACGGCATATGAGCTGTCGGCAATATTGTGAGCGGAAGAGTTAGTTGGTTGGGTTTTAGAAAATAACGAAAACCAATAATAACCACCTACTCCGCCCTCCATGGTTATATCAGCGGTCATTTTAATTCTTTTACGACCTGCAATCTCTGGTACTGACTTGTACCATTTCCCCGGTTTGCCATCTTCCCCAATCTCTATCCCGTCCCTTAAGCCATCGGTTCTTGGTTGATATACGGCATTGTTAATAAGGCAACCGCCAGTTGTTGTTGGGCAACCATTAGCACCTGCGGCGTTGCCACTGGAGGACATATGGTTGTAGAATTTAATATACTCTTCCCCGCCTCTTGATGGTACAACCCAGCCTTGCGATTTGTAGACTTCAATTCTTTGGGTTGTAAGATTGTAAATTGGCGTGTTAAGCGACCAAGATGCACCATCTCTTTGTGCTGTTGTCATTACTGGTAATGATGACATGCCCTGCCCCGAGCATGATTGAGGTTTAAAGCCGGTCCATTCACCATTTTTATTGCAATAAGCAGTTGATGGTTGCACTACTATACCCGATACACAAGTGTTTGAGTTTGTGGGGTAGGTGGTTGTGCTTGCATTTGCTCTTGCGTAGTTATAGTTTTTACCATCGTTATCAGTCATTATTTTAACTGGGCAATCTATGTATCCATAGTCTTGCAGTAAAGGTGTTAAGGCTGATGTCTGTAGGTAAAGAACAATATCGTCTTCAGCATCATTATTTGTGTAGCTAAATATTGGGGCATTAAAAGCGGTAACGCTACTAGGAATAACGCTAGCTGGCGAATTGGTAGTGCTTGTTGTTGCCTTGGTGCCATTTTCAGCAAAGCTACCAAGTCCGTTTTTACCATAACTTAGCACGGTATAAATTGAATCGTCATTTAATTTGGTTCCATCAGATTTGTTAATGAGTATTTGTTGCCCAGTGCCACTGTCGTTGCCAGCTGTTATTATATTGCCATTGCCATCATCTACAACTATTAACTTTGTTGCATCATTACGATAAAATTTAACAATATTTGCAGTGCTTGTAAAACGCCTTGCAACCGCATAGCTAAATTTACGACCGTAGCCATCAAGCATAAAGTCTCTACTAAGTCCAAGAGTGTCAACGGGTACCGCGCCAATAGCAACACCACTGGTAGCATAGCAATTAAGAGGGCTAGCATAACTTGCGGAACTTGGATTAAGGGTTGGATCTGCAGGGCAGGGTAATGCCTTGTTCATAATGTAATAGCTTTTTAGTGCCTCGTTTATTGTGGCTAAAGATTTGTTTGTTTTGTCGTATTTTGCCCTTTCAAAAAACCCCGAAGATACCGAAATAAGTGGCAAACTGACCAAGGCAGCAATAGCAAGTGCAATAGCAACCTCTGCTATTGAAAAGGCTTTTGGTCTACCCTTGTAAAAACAACTTTTATTAAATAACATCATACAATTAAAATATATTTAATGTACATAGTTTTCATTAGTCATCACTTACAGCTAGAAGGCAGTAATATGAAATCTTTAAAAAAATATTGACTTCTATGTTATACACTATATTGATTATTGTTGCAATGTAATTTTTTTGAAACATATTAAATTTGATTTCTTTGTTTTGTTTTTCTGTTATTTTTTGCATTATGGCAGCTTTAAGTCATTCAAAAGAGCGTTTTTGTTCTGTTTTAATAATAATATCGGCGTTTTTTCTAGCTATCAAGACATGTTTTTTGTTTTTTGCCTTAAAAGCCGGCAAAAGTGTCTTTCAAAACACAACTGGTCTTGGGGTTTTTGTTGTAACTGCATTTGTGGCAATATTTTTGTTCTCTACTTTATATTATGCAAGCTTAAGATTTAAAGTTGTTTGCGAGGATTATATCAATAATGTTAAAACCAGAGGGTTGGTTGTTGGTTGTTTTAATGTTTTTTGCCTTGTAAATTTTACAATCTTTTTTATTGCTATTGTAAATTTTATAGCTAAAATTTAATATTATCTTATAATTGTTTTTTAATGTTTTATGAAGCGTACTTACCAACCTAGTAAAATTAAACGCAAAAGAAAATTTGGATTTAGAGCAAGAATGAGCGACCGTAACGGCCGCAAGCTAATTGCAAGAAGAAGGCAAAAAGGTAGACACAGACTTGCAGCAGCCTAATTTCAAATTGCTTTTAAGCAATGTCATTGTCTTTAAACTCTGTAATGATTGTTAAAACATTCAGTCAATTAAGTCAAGCTTTAGCAAATCTTAGGTTACAAAAAGACATAAAAATTGCCCTAGTGCCAACCATGGGTAATTTACATGATGGTCATTTGCATTTAATTAGCGAATCCTATAAAATTGCAGATATTGTTTGCGTGTCAATTTTTGTCAATAAAAATCAATTTGCAATCGGCGAGGATTTTGATGCTTACCCAAGAACAGAGGAGGCGGATATTGCAAAAATTACAGACATGCTTCTTTCTAAAGGCATCAAGTTGCAATCTTGCATTATTTACCTACCCAGCTATAATGAGGTTTATCAGCAAGACGCAAGATTATACTTTGACATACCAAGCTTAACTCACAAACTTTGCGGACTGTCAAGACCACAAATGTTTAATGGTGTTATGCAGGTTCTTTTGAGGTTTTTTAAGCAAGTCAATCCTGATTTTGTGTTGATGGGGCAAAAAGACTACCAACAACATATGGTTGTAAGCGCTTTTGCAAAGGAGCTTTTTGCAAATATTGCAATTATACCTGTAAAAACCCAGCGTAATTTGCGTGGCTTAGCCTTATCGTCTCGCAACTCCTATCTAACTATTGGTAAAAAAAGGCAGGCTGCAATCCTTTATCAAAGCTTAAAGTTTGTAGCTAGCGTTTTAAATGCTAAATTAATGCCAAGCCAAGATAATTGGCAAATTACAGAAGATGCCATCTTGTGCTTTAAAAAACAAATATCTTGCTTGTGCAAAATAGACGTTCAGCAGAATACAAAACTTAACACGCCACTAAAAGAGTTAGATGATTTCGTAAAAACTTGCAATATCAATCCCAATACGGATGAAAATATTATGGATATTTTTTTACAGCTAAAGCAACATATCGCACATATCTTAACTTTGCTTGATTTTAATATTGATTATCTTGAGTTATATAATCAGCAAGACCTAAGCCAGCAAGGCTTAAACAAAAATAACATTAGGCTTTTTGTTGCGGCAAGGCTATGCGGCGTTAGGCTTATTGATAACCTTGCTTTGCAAGAGGTTCCTCACCAAGTAAAATTGCCATCACTAAGTTAGCATTCCTGCTGTAAATATTGATATTATTACAACATGGCAAGGTCATTGAAAATATTGGATTTTTTACCAAAAAACACAAAAAAAACTTGCAAAATAAGATTTATAATACATCATTTATTTTAATACTTAGTATTGTTTTGTGCGGGTGTAGCTTAGTGGTAAAGTTCTAGCCTTCCAAGCTAGCCATGTGGGTTCGATTCCCATCACCCGCTCCAATCCATTATTTTAACACTATGCTTACAGCCCAACAAAATGATGTTATAATGGACGGCTTTTTAGAGAATCTTTTTACATCAATATCCGATTGTATATACGGCATTGGCGGCGAATGCGATTACGCTGATGGCACTTTGGAGATAGTTGTTCATTCCAAAACATTTGTTATCAATAAGCATTTTGCATCTGGTAAAATTTGGTACTCCTCGCCCGTGTCAAAACCAAAGTATTATAGCATTAATTCCTTTGGAATTTTTGAGGAATCTACTCAAAAAACTAACTTAATAGACGATTTGCAAAAAGATTTTTTACAACTTGGTTTGCAGCTGCAAATTAATAAAAATTAATACCAAATTTACTTTAAAACTCAAAATTCTACTGATCCTTATTCCGTTGTCGCGGCTTATTAATAACCATTGTTGCTGTAGATGGCTTAAATAATAGGGCATTAAGTAATTAAAAATTCAAATAAAGCTTTGAATTGCAGCCAAAGGTTTTAAGCTTTTGTTGGCTTAAAATTTATGCTACAAGCTTGCAAATGAACCCTTTGGTACTTTAGGTTGCATTGTTTAACATAAAGGGCTAAAGCTTATTTTGACTGTAGTTTGGCAGTGGTGTATATTGTGTTTTGCAATCAAAAAATATATTTATATTTAGCTTGGATTAGATTTGGAGGCTTAGTAATTTGTGTAACCTCCAGAAAGCCAAATGTATTTTTGCTTTACTTGCTAATTTCCAAAATTTTAACGCTTGTAAGTTTTTGTCTGTGACCAATCTTTTTTTTATGAGTGGTTCTACGCTCTTTTTTAAATGTAATCTTTTTTTTATCCTTAAGGTGCTCCACAAACTCAACTTCAACCGAGCCACCAAAGGACACAACCTTTGCGTCCTCAAACACAGCAATTGCCTTTAGTTTTGATTTTTGACCCTCGTTAATCTCAAGTTTTTCAACGGTAATAACATCACCAACACACACCTTGTATTGCTTACCACCGGTTGCAACAACAGCAAATTTTGACATAGTTAAATTTAATAATAAAATATATTTTTATAGCATTATTTTTTATCAGCGGCCGTAGCAGCTTCCGCAGCCTTTTCCTCATCAGCATCCTTTTTACCTCTACCTATGATGCTAAGTATAGGAAAGTCCCCTTCAACCTTGCAACCTTCGGGCAATGATAGCGATTTAGATGTAAATGTTTTACCAAGACCAAATGTTGAAATGTCAACAACGATTTCCTCTGGTATTGAGTTTATGTTGCATATTGCAGGTATTTCGTATTTAATAATGTTAACCTTGCCGTTTCGTTTAATACCAGGTGAAACTGACTTACCCTTTATGTTTAATGGTATTAGCACCTCAACTTGTTTAGTTGCATCACAGGATAAAAACTCAATGCAATCAACCCTTGATGTAACAGGATTAAAGGTAAATTGCTTGACTATTGCTTTTACCTCCTTGCCATCAAGAGTAAAAGATATTACTTTTGTTTTAATGGATGCGTAGTCAGCAAATTTTATTGCAAGCCTTGCATCTATTGCAAAATGGGTAGCTTGACCCTTGCCGTATAATGAGCAAGGAACAAAACCATTGTTTTTAACTTTTTTAGTAGCGGAAGAGCCGAAAACTGACCTAGCAACTGCCTCAAAAGGCTTTGAAAAATCCAAACTAGACATAAAATATAAAATACATTTTTATTTTAAAAAGCAACTTAGCACAACCACATAAGGCTTGGCAAAGCTAAATTACTAAGGCACACAAAATACAAGCCTTACAAATTAGACAATCATTTTATAAACAAAAAACTAATATGCAACACTTTTTTACAAAATATCAATAGACCATTTGCCAATATTAAAGACATTTACAAAACAACAGGGCTAAATATATCCTTTAGCCTCTCTTTATTTTGTTGATTGCCATGTTTATTAATTGCTGTAGATGTTACAATCTCATCCAAGATGCAAGGGGACTATTAAAAAATCAATTTATAGATATTTTATTTGACAAAAAAAGATGTTTATTTATATCTTAAAGCAAATTTATTATTGATTTTAATTAATGCAACCTAGGTTAAGCCGTAATATAACAAGTGTAAAAGCCGGTGTGGATGCCGGATTTGTAATTGTGCGTTTTGTAGCCGACAAAATTAAAGAGGCGGGTAAGGGTAAAATTGCATTTATCACCCGTAGCGATGCTGGCATTGAGGCGCAAATAAAAAATACTGCATTTACCTCGCCAGAACTAAGCCTTTTGCAATTAAAGCATATACCGCAGGAGGCGTCACATTTTAACAAAAGGCAATTTGGTAGCTATCTTGAAAGCTTAGCTACATTTAAGGCGCTTGAGGGTGAGGCTGTAATATTTGCCTCGTGCGAGTCTGCTGCTAGGGCTTCCATTCCGGCGGTTATAAACACAAGGCTTAATTGCTACAAGCTTAGCTACGATGATTTAATTGCAAATCTTAGCTTGTTTGGCTACGAAAGAGTATCTTGCTGCACTGATATATACCAGTTTGCCGTTAGGGGCTCGGTTGTGGACTTTACACGCTGCGCCGCGGTGCAGGGGCTTGGCAAAGATGAACTTTGTTATAGAGTGGACTTTTTAAGCGATTCCCCAGAGGCAATATTTGAATTTGACATAGCAAGCCAGCTACGCACAGCAAAAGTGCCAAAAAACATCAATAGATATAGTGGGGAGCCAGAGCTTAACAGTCCTTACATATCACCAGTGTGCGAGGTTTTAAATAGCAAGCAAACAATAATCGCGGCAAAGCAAAGCCTGCAAAATATTTGTCATCAAGACGAGATTGAAATGCTAGACCATGGCATTGTTGGTGCAAATATTGCGGCAAATTACTTGCAGTATTTTTATCAAGAGCCCTTATCAACCCTCTACGACTATCTTTGTGACGATGATTATGTAATTTTTGAAGCCATGCCACAGGAGGACATAGATAAAGCTATGTCGCTAATTAAAAATAAACCTAATATTATTACTTTAAGTGTTTTATTATGACTAACACAACATCACTATCAACTACTTCATCTGTAGCAGGTATTCTATCAAGCAGATATAACCAAACAACATCAGCTAGCACACCCTTAGGTGCAAATACACGGCAAAAAACTAAACAGGAAGTTCTTTTTAAAGAAAAGAAGGTTAGATTTGAGGAAGATAAAACTGGATATCAAATCGTACATCCTGTTTTTGCAAATCCAAACATTGAGTCAATATTTTTAAGAAGAAGTTCAATAAATACGCAAAGGATTCAAGGTTTGGCAAGACAGTGTTGCAATACAGAAAATCGTGCAACTCCTGATTTTTTAAGTAACATAAAGCAAGAAGGTCGCACAACTTCTAACTTTCTAAGCGGCGATCAAATGTATGATATGAAAAAAATAAATGCAGCAAGAAGACAAATATATCAATTGCAACAAGGTAAAAAAATAGATACATATCAATCGTCTGACATTAACACGACACAATCAAAGCAAGTATTGCAAGAAAAACTCAGGATGTATAACAATAGCCATTTATTGCATTTAGCTGAGAAAACAGAATATTGCTATGTAAAAAGATCTACACAATACTCGCGTGGCAAAAAGGAGGCTAATGTTTTAAACCACCAAAAACCACCTCTGTATCCAAAAATAACACATTGGCAAGCAAGTGTAATGGGTCCTGGTAAACAAATGACCATCGCCAATCTAGATGTCAAAAATGAAGTACCAAAGCTTAACCAGCAATTTGAAAAGCCTACTTTACAACAATGTTTACTAAGGAATAATGGATACCCGCCTATACATTCTTTGCAGGCTCGCACCAGACGGGGATAACCTTCGTTTTGTTTGTAAATTGCAAAATATTGCAGCTTGCAGAGGGCATAATCTCTAATTGTAAGTTAGAATTTGGGTAAAATATTTATTACCTTACCATCCTTTCTCATCATCCTTTGGATGCTGATGTGGGATGATTGTATAGTTTAATGTTGCCATTGAAAATGGCTTTATTTAAAACTTTGTCCGTGGATATTACCCTCAATATGATATGTATTTCTTTTTTGCTTTACTCTATAGCCTGCAGCATGTAAATTGGGACGGGGAAGGTTTGCAAGTTAAATTAGGTTTAGTCAACAACATCCTCGTCATCTATTTGTCTGCGAGAGTTTTTGATTATAACATCATCAATTTCTTTTTTGCGTTGCACCGATACAGACAGAGTTGCAATTGGGCGTGCCATTAGTCTTTTAATGCCTATTTCTTCACCAGTTTCGTCGCAATAGCCATAGTCATCATCTTGAATTTTTTGCAATAGTTTGTCAATTTTTTTGATTACATTTGTAAGTCTTTCAACCTGAGTCATTAAATCCGAAACATCGCTATAACGAGATGCAAGGTCTATTTCATCGGAGTCCGATGTATTGCGGAGCTCCTCTATATTCTTGTTAATTCTCTCGATTTCAAGCAATGATGAATCTCTCATTTCGCTTAAAATTCCATAAAAATAAGCTCTATGCCTTAGGTTCATATAAGGATTGTCATTTTCTGGGTTGTAGTTTTTAGGGAGGTTGTTAAAGTCCTGAATGGTAATTAAATTTACCTCCAATTTTTTAGCAGCTTTTGACATTTGCTTTTTTATCAATAACTAAACAGGCAGACATGCATTTGTACATCCATTAATTAGTATGTAGCACGCAAAACCCAAACATTAAAATTTTATACAAACTTTATTGACAGGGCTTATTAAAAATAAGTTTTACCTTAAGGTAGATTTAGGTAAGCCAAATTTTTAGTAAGCCAAGGCTTACAATGCTAGGTTATTACTTTACAATTTTAGTAACAACACCAGCACCGATGGTTCTACCACCTTCACGGATAGCAAATCTAAGACCTACATCCATAGCAACTTGAGAAATAAGGGTAACTTTAAGCTGAGCTGTGTCACCTGGCATTACCATTTCCTTGCCAACAATTTCAACGGAACCTGTAACATCTGTGGTTCTAAAGTAAAATTGAGGTCTGTAATCCTTAAAGAAAGGAGTGTGTCTACCACCTTCTTCCTTTGTAAGAACAACAACTTCACATTCAAACTCAGTGTGAGGGGTAATTGTGCCTGGTTTAACAAGAACTTGACCTCTTTCAATCTCTTCCTTGTCAACACCACGAAGCAACAATCCAACATTATCACCAGCTTGAGCGTCGTTAAGTTGTTTTCTAAACATCTCAACACCTGTTACTGTTATGCCTTTTTTGTCTCTACCTAGGCCCACAAGGTCAACAACATCACCGATTTTAACTTGACCCTTTTCAATTCTACCAGTAGCAACTGTACCACGGCCAGAGATTGAAAATACATCTTCAACAGACAATAGGAAAGGTTTGTCAATTTCTCTTTGTGGTAGAGGTAGGTTGTCAAGAGCGTTAAGAAGTTCTTGAACTCTTTCTTCCCATTGAGCTTCGCCGTTAAGACAGCCAAGACCAGAACCTTTAACAAAAGGAACATTGTCGCCATCAAAACCGTATTTTGAAAGAAGCTCTCTAACCTCCATTTCAACTAAGTCAACAAGCTCTAGGTCGTCAACCATGTCAATTTTGTTCAAAAACACAATAATGTTAGGCACACCAACCTGACGAGCAAGTAGAATGTGTTCACGAGTTTGTGGCATAGGGCCGTCCGCAGCACTAACAACAAGTATTGCAGCATCCATTTGCGCAGCACCTGTAATCATGTTTTTTACATAATCGGCGTGTCCCGGGCAGTCAACATGGGCGTAGTGTCTGTTAGCACTTTCGTACTCTACATGAGCTGTGTTGATTGTAATACCACGAGCTTTTTCCTCAGGAGCGTTATCAATATCGTCAAACTTTTTTGCTTGACCACCAAATTTTTTTGCACAGTAACTTGCAATACCAGCGGTAAGAGTTGTTTTACCGTGATCTACGTGACCGATGGTACCAACATTTACGTGTGGTTTACTTCTTACAAACTCAGCCATAAAACTAAATTAATAAATAAAAACACAAAATAAAAAAACACAAAAATCCCAACAAGAACTTGATAGAGATTAAAAACCCAACCCCTAGCGTGTTTTTTATTAAGCCATCAAAAACACAATTCCTGTAGTTTAATAGGTTGCAAGAGCAAACCCTAGGCACAAGCCTTTGACATAGCAAAAACCTGCATCTGCGGTAAGCTAAACAAGCCATATTAAAACACCTATCCCCCGTTTTATTTTAAACAAAAGGATACAAACAAATATATGTATTTGCAAGATGTTATAAAGTCAACAATTATTTATTTTTTAAGTGTTAAGTCCGTTTTAAAAAGTATTAAATCTAATGTTTGTCTATTTTTTGCAATCGTTAATCTTATTGAGGGTCGTTTGTTTTTGAATAATTTTTTCAAATTTTATGATATAAATTTAGGATATAGCAAAAGCTCACTCTTGAAACGCTTTATATTATTTTTGTTATACGCTGAAAATGTTGACTTACATTTGAAAAAACACAACAAAGCTTGAAAACAAAATAAAATGCAATATATTTATCTTATACAATATTTTATTATTTGACTGTTATGCGTAGCGAGGCTGATTTTGTGGATTGCATCAAAAATGAAAATGTAAATAACATGATAGAAGGCGATGAAAATGGGGCTTTACATAAATTAAGACAATCACAAATTGAGGATTTTTTTAAAAACAACATCTTTAGCGGAGGTCATGTTCGTCGCCATCTTGATGGTAAGGTAATAGTATCTCTAAACCTTATTACCCTTAGGCATCACGAGGCTTCGGCAAATGTGTCGTTAACATATATTGCAAACCTCACCAACAACTCGGGAAGCGACTTAGTTATTACGGGTCGCAAATGGCTTGTTGGTAGCCGCAGGGCATCTGCAAGAGAGATTGCCGAAACTCAAGACGAGGGCTCAAAAGGCTTTGTTGTAATTAAAAATCGCTACTCTCAGGAGTTTAAAGGCACCATTACCATAAAACATAGCGATAGAATGCTTTATCCAATATTCTTAGTTGATAGCATATTGCACGGGCACTTAGAAATAGACTGCGAAATGATATATCTTGGCGACTAAGAAATTATTGATATTGGTAAAAAAGATATGTTGCAACCTGACCTTGGCAAAAGCTTTGATTTTAGTGAAATACTAGCAAATTGCCAAAAGATTGTCATTAAAATTGGCTCGTCAAACATTGTAAGGCAACAAGAAAATGGAGCATTTGATATTGCAAACGACTGGCTTAAAAGCCTTGCCGAGGATGTTGACAGGCTGCTTAAAATGGGTAAGCAAGTAATTATTGTTTCCTCTGGGGCAATTGCAACTGCAAAGCTTGAATACTCCTTTGATGAGAATTACAGCCTTGTTCAAAAGCAGGCCTTATCATCAGTTGGGCAATACAAGCTTATGGGTACATACGATAAGATTTTTGCTAAGTTTGGCATTAAAGTAGGGCAAATACTTGTCAACAAAGACGATGCTAAATACAAGGACAGAAGGCAAAATATTAAAAATACAACGGAGTCCCTTTGGCAAAGTTTTAAGGCTATACCAATTATCAATGAAAACGATGCCGTAAATTTTAACGAGATAAAAATTGGCGACAACGACACACTCTCGGCAATTGTTGCAAGTATTACGGATGCTGACCTTTTGGTTTTGCTATCGGATATTGACGGGCTTTATACATCAAATCCAAAAAATGACCCAAATGCAAGCTTTTTGCATCATGTTGAAAAACTTACCAAAGATATTGAGCGAATGGCGTCGCCACCAACTTCAAAAGTTGGCACAGGCGGAATGGTAACCAAAATTAAAGCGGCAAAAATTGCCCTTAAAACAAAACTTGCAAATGGCAAAAGTTGCAAAATGATTATTAAAAGCGGGTTGAGTTTAAATCCTTTGTTTAACAATGGTAGATTTACCCTCTTTGGCAAAATGTAATTTTGTGTAACATGCTAAGTAAAAAAAAAGTCTTAATTATTGGTGCCGGCATAAATGGCTTAGTGAGCGGATACTACCTTGCAAGGCAGGGGCATGATATTGTTTTTGCCGAGAGTAAAAGCGAGGAAGCAATGCTTGCAAGCTATCAAAACGGGGGGCAGCTTAGCTTTGGGCATGTTGATAGCATAGCCTCCTATAAAAACATTTTTCAAGGATTTAAAAGTATTGCAGGCTTTGGCGGGGCAATAAAAATTAGTCCATCATGCTTTACCGACCCAGCATTTTACAAATTTGCCAAGGGCGTTACCCTAAGCTCCGCAAGGCAAAACAGGGCGGCAAACTTAGCAAACCTTGCTGCCTTTGCTTCTTTTAGTAAAGATAGTTTTTATAATGATTTTTTACCATTGCTCAACCAAGATGAGCTTAGCTTTGCAAGCTACAAACAAGGCGGAATATTGCACTTTTTTAGTAATCCAAAATATCTAAATAGCAAAATTAAACACTACAAAGAACTTAAAAATATAGCTTTTAAGCCGCTTGCAAAAAATGACAGCCTAGAGCTTGAGCAGGCATTGTGTTTTGCAAAAAACATCTGCGGCGGCATTTTGTTTGGGGCGGATGCCAGCATTAACTGCAAAAAACTTAGTCTTGTTTTACGCAAAAAGCTTGAGGACATGGGAGCAAAGTTTTGCTTTAACGCAAGCCTTAATCCCTTGCGTGACTTTACCTTGCAAAACCAAAGCAACCTAACGCAAAGCTTAAAACCCATTGATGTAAAATTTAACTGCGACATTATTCTACTGGCAAACGGCACAGATTTTGACAAGTTTAACAAGGATTTGAACCTTGTAGGTCTTAGTAGCTATAATGCTTTTTATCAAATGCTTGGATACTCTTTTGATATAGAAGTAGAACACTCAGCCCATGCCCCGCAAATGGCAATGACGGACAGTGCAAACAGAATTGTCTACTCGCTGCATAACGATGGCAAGCTTTTGCGTGTTGCAGGATTTGCAGATTTTATGCCTCTTGAAAAAGCACAAAAAATTGCCGCAAAACCACAGGATAGCAAAAGGATTGACGATATGTATAGAATTTTTTTACAAACCTTCCCTGCCTTAAAAAAAAGTAAAATTTTAAATAAATGGATTGGCATCAGACCTTGCACCGCAAGCTCTTTACCAATTGTTCAAAGGTCAGATAAGTTTAGCAATGTTATCATTAGCACTGGGCATACAAATCTGGGTCTAACCCTATCTTTTGCATCGGCCGCAAGGATTGTAGATATAGTGCATCAAAGCGTTTAAAAAACTGCAAAAAGATTCCATCGCCGGCTGGTGAAGTTTGTGATTAAGCGGCTTTAAAAAAGTAAAGATTAATTTGACATTATTCCTCAATGTGTATTTCATTTTGTAAGTACTCCAGAAACAAATCCAAACTTTTCTTTTTAACAGTTTTGCTTTTGTAAAGTGCGTAATAACTCATATCTGGCAAGAGGTGCCCTATTGGTATTGACACTAATCCATCCTCTTCTAAGTTTTTTTGTTTAAGATAAAGGCTGTCAAAGCCAGCTATACCCAAGCCTTGTTTAGTAAATTGGTAAATGTCGTCCCATGTTGCAAAATCAAACAAAATATTGCTTTTGGCAGCAATATCGTTTTTGTCATTATAAAAAGCATTTGACAAAACATTTGAAGACATTAATTTTTTGCATTCAAACAAAAGGTTGTATTGCAAAAAAGACGCAATACTAAGTGAATCAATTGGCAATTTTGTAATGGGATGATTTTTAACGCAAACGGCTTGTATTTCGTATTTTGAAATCCTCATAGCTTCAATTTCCGGTTTTAAAATTGTTGTGTCCTCGCATGGAAAAATTGCCACATCTATCTCGTCTTGTATCAAAAGGTCTACGGAATGTGCTAGGTTGGTATTTTTAACTATCACTAAGCAATTTGGCATTTTATCAATAAGTTGTTGAATTTCGGATGGTAACATGAATTTTCTTACAACATCGTGAGCTGCAATTTTAATTGTTAAGTTTACATCGTTGGATATTATTTTGTGAAACTTGCTAAACACAGATTCAAGGCCTTGCAGGTGCTTTATTGCTAAATCGTAAAATATTTGCCCTTCTTTTGTGATTTCCATTGCGTTAAAATTGGATGAATGCTTTTTAAACAGCTCCACACCCAAGGCATCTTCAAGCGATTTTATGTATTTTGATATTGCCGGTTGCGTTATGCACATTTTATGTGCTGCCTTGCTAACGCCGCCCTCCTGCACAACATTTACAAAACCCCTAAGCTGTTGCAATCTGTTGTTTTTGTAAAAAATATTTTGCATAATTTTGCATATTTGTTAAATTACTTATTGTTTGTATTATAACATTATATTATCTAAATTGCAATTAAAATAAAATCGTTTAACTTTGTATTTGCAAAATTTTGCCTAGTTATAAAAAAATGTTATTTACTATGTAAAATTATTATTTAGCAAAGAATAATTTTCTCTGTTATTATTTAAGTGTATTATTTTTGTTACACTTTATTTATTATTTTTTTTAGTATGTCAAAGATTAAAGATGGCCAAAGTGATGTGTGTCAGTCTGAGGAAGGATATCAAGAGCACCAAGATATACATCTTGTGACAATACTTGATAACAAAAAGATTGGTAGCCTGCTAAAGTCAATCAGGCTTATTAAATCAATGACCCTGATTGATATACAAAATATTACAGGCATATCTTACCAACAAATTAAAAAGTATGAGGATAATAAAAGTAAAATAAGTATTGAAAGCCTAAAGGTAGTGTTGCAGGCTTTAGGATTGAGTGCTGAGTTGGTAATTCAATCCAAAGATTCCGCAAAATAGGTATCTGCATTCATTGCCTTTAATGCCTAACTACTTTTACTTGCTTAGATTATATCCTTGTTTTTTTGCGAGGGGGTGAAAAGCTTTAACCGCTGTTTTAAGCCCCATTGCATCTGTATGAGTGTAAATTTGCGTTGTGGATATATCGCTATGACCCAGCATTTGTTGCAAAACTCTTAAATTGGCGCCGCCTTGATAAATGTGAGTTGCAAAAGAGTGGCGAATTTTGTGTGGCGAGAGCTTATCTTCGCTTATTTTGCATTTATAGGCAAGTTTTTTAAGGGCAATAAAAAAGTTTTGCCTTGAGTAATAACCAAGCGAGCCCTCGGCACAAAATAAATATTTATTATTTTTAACATTTTTAGCGCTTAAAAGCGATGTAAAATTTGCACGCACCGATAAATATTTGTTTATTGCCAGTCTTGCTGGCTCAGTTACAAAAACGCTTCTTTGCTTTTCGCCTTTGCCATTGATTATAATTTCTTTAGCATCTAAGATAATATCGTCCATGCAAAGGCTTAGGCATTCGCTAATACGCATGCCAGTTGAATACAAAAGCTCTAAAACAGCATGCACTCTAATTCCCTTTGGAGTGTTATCATTTGCGGCTTGGTTTGTGATAAGTAGTATTTCCTCCTTGCTTAAAAACACAGGTAAAGAGCGTTGTTTTTTAATTAACTCTAAATTGTCACAAGGGTTTGAAGCGGTAAATCCATTTGCATATAAAAATTTAAAAAAGCTCTTAAGACATGCAAGTTTGCGATTTGTCGTGGCTATGGATAATTTTTTTTTGTATATAGCTGATATATAAAGTGTAATTTTTTGCTCGGTAAGGCAGGTAATGGTTAATTTGTTAAGCTTTGCAAATTCAAAAAATTGCAATAAATCAGATTTGTAAGCAAGAATTGTGTTTTTTGCCATGCCCCTTTCGCTGCTGATAAAAAGTAAAAATTCCTCAAGCATTTCTTGCATTTAAAGCCTATAAATAAATTGCTAGCGTTATTTTAAGTTTAGATTTTTTTTGCCACAAAACAAGTATTTTATAAAAAATTAAAAAACTTCTTGAAAATAGTAAAAACAATGTTAATATATTTTGTCTATTGGTTTAATTGCTGGCATTTTGCTGGTTTGTGCCCAAATAGCTCAGTCGGTAGAGCAAGGGACTGAAAATCCCTGTGTCGGTGGTTCGATTCCGCCTTTGGGCACCACTTAATAGCTAAAATGGCTGATTGTGGGCTAATTATTAGTATTTGTAATTTATAATTTTTTATTGATATGGGACAAAAGACCAATCCTATAGGCTTTAGATTGCCGGTTAGTAAAAACTGGGGTGCATCTTGGTTTGCAAACACTAATACATATGGCGAAAGCCTACAAAAGGACTTGCTGATTAGGTCTTACTTCAACAAAATCAAAAAAGATTTGATGATTTCTCGAATCAAAATTGAAAGAAATCAAAAAAAGATAGTTGTTATTATATATTCCTCAAGACCAAGTCTTGTTATTAAAAAAGGCGGCACTGGTATTGTTGAAATATCTGAGGGACTTAAAAAACTACTTGGTGAGGAAGTGTCAATTGATGTTAAAGAAATTAAATCTGCTGACTCTGATGCTGATGCAATTGCAAACTCAATTGCTTTGCAAATTGAAAAGCGTGTTCCTTACTTAAAAGCTATGAAAAAAGCTTTGGAGCTTGCTGCAAAATCTGGAGTGTCCGGTGTTAAAATTTGCTGTGCTGGGCGTCTTGCCGGTGCGGACATTGCAAGGCACGAAACAATATCTCATGGCTCTGTATCTTTACAGACTATAAGAACCAGAATAGCCTACGCAACAGCTTTGGCAAAAACCACTTACGGAATCATAGGTATAAAGGTTTGGGTTGCTAAAAAGTAATATTATTTGATGATCTATTTTTAAGTTAAACTATGTTGATGCCACAAGGACAAATCCGTAAGTTTAGAAAGGTAAGACCTCACGGTATAGCTGCCTCTGGTGCTGATATATCTTTTGGTTTATTTGGTCTTAAGGCTACTGAGCCTGGTAGAGTTACAAGTAAGCAAATTGAGGCGTGCCGTAAGATGATTGCTAGAGTTACCAAAAAAACAGGTAGAATTTGGATAAGATGCTTTCCTCACTTGCCGGTTTCTAAAAGACCAGCCGACATGAGAATGGGTGGTGGTAAAGGTGGTATTGAATTTTATGTATCTGCTGTTAAGGCTGGTATGATATTGTTTGAAATTGACGGTATATCTGAAGACGAAGCTAAGGAGCTTTTTCAAAGAGTGTCATACAAACTGCCTATCTCTGTAACTTTTGTTAAAAGAAGATTTACTAATATTGTTGCGTAATTTGTAATAGTTGTTATGAAGTTTGAAGAAATAAAATCCAAAAACATACCACAGATAAAACAGGACATCACAGCCCTCGTTAAGTCTTTAGTTGTTAAAAGATCTGCGGCTAAAAGTGGCGGTAGTGTTAAAAGTCACGAGATTAAAAATATCAAAAAAGATATTGCAAGACTAAACACTGCTCTTACCGCTTTATTTAAAAAGAAAAAGATTTAATATTTATTTAATTTATGTCTCAAATTGTAGCAACTGTTGCCTTTGTTAAGGATCAAAAAACTGTTAGAGTGGCCGTTGAAACCCTAATAGAGCACCCTCTTTACAAAAAAAGAGTTAAAAGAGTTACTAAACTTTTGTGTCACAATGAGCAAGGTATTGAGCTTGCTGAGGGTGATAAAGTTTTTATAAAGCAGTGCAAGCCTGTTTCTAAAAACAAGTCTTTTGCAATTGTTGCAAAGTCTGCTTAATGCTTTAGTGTTAATTGATGGATTTTTAAAATTTTTTATGATTTACTTAGGTTCACAACTTATAGTTGCAGACAACTCTGGTGCAAAGATTGTTGAATGTTTTCATGTAGATGGCAGTACAGGCACTCAAAGAGGCGATGTTGGCTCAACAATTGTATGCTCTGTTAAGGACGCGATGCCAAACATGAAGGTTAAAAAAGGTCAGGTTGTTAAGGCAATTATTGTAAGAACTAAGTCCAGAATAAGAAGGGCTGACGGCTCATATGTATCCTTTGACGACAACGCAGCTGTGCTGCTTGACAAAAAAGGTGAGCTTATTGGCACCCGTGTTTTGGGTCCTGTTGCTAGGGAGATTAGAACCAAGGGCTTTTTGAAGATTGCTTCTTTAGCTTCCGAAATTATCTAGTATCCGGTAATATTATTATATATAGATTATGTCTAAGGTTAAAAATAGAATAAAAGTTGGAATGAAAGTTGTTCTTACATCGGGCTACAGAGAGCACAGAGGTAAAACTTTTACTGTGCTTGCTATAAAAGACGATAAGGTATTGCTTGATGATACATTTAAAAAAATTAAAAAATTTGTAAAACCTACTCAGGAAAATGATATGAAAAACACGATTGAAAAAACCGTTCTTGTTCACATATCTAACATTGCTGCTTTTGACGAAAAAGCTGGCAAGGCTGACAAAATTACCTACAAGATTGAAGGTGATAAAAAAGTTAGAGTTTTCAAAAAAAGTGGCAATGTTGCCTCTTAATAATTTGTAATAGTAAAATAAGTAGTATTATATTAGGTTAGTTAAGTTTGTTTATGTCAAGTTCTGTAGTTAAAAATTCGGCTGAAAAGTACCAAGATTTTCTTGCTGCTTACAAAGGTAACCCAATGCAATGTCCTAAGATAACTAAGGTGTGTCTTACAATATCTCTTGGTGCCTTGGACAAAAAAGAGGTTGCTAAAATTCAGGAAGACCTAACAAACCTTGCTGGTCAAAAAGCTTTGGTCACTCTTGCAAAAAAATCAGTTGCGTCCTTTAAGTTAAGGGAAGGCATGGCAGTTGGTGCAAGCGTTACCCTAAGAAAGAAAAAAATCTACGAATTTATGGACCGCCTAGTCTACATAGCCCTACCTAGAGTTAGGGATTTTAAGGGCCTAAAGGCATCCTCTGTTGATAAAACACTTAACTATTCCTTTGGACTTAGGGACTCAACAGTCTTCCCAGAAGTATCCTACAACACATCTCTTTCAAAACAGGTGGGTATAGGTATTTCCTTTTCAATTGAAAATGCAAAAAACAAGGATGAAGTTGTTCAATTGCTAAAAACCTTTGACTTGCCGGTGTTTTAGTTGGTCTTTATGACAGAGTTTTTACAAAGCTTAAAATCGATATGGTCTATCAATAAAGATAGACTTAATGATATTGCAACCGAAGAAGCTGTAAAAATGTCTATCATAGCCCCAGTTTTAAATGCAATTGGTTATAATGTATTTGATATTACAAAAGTTGTCCCTGAATTTACCGCTGACATTGAGGGTAAAAAAGGTGAAAAGATAGATTTTGCTCTTAAAAAAGATGGCAAAACAGTAATCCTTGTAGAATGCAAATCCTTGAGTTCAAATCTTTCAAATGAACACATATCTCAAGTAAGAAGATACTTCGGTAACAGAAAGATTGTGAACGATGCTAAATTTTGTATACTGACAAATGGCAGGGTATGGAAATTTTACTCCGATATAGAAAGGGAGAATGCTCTTGATGACGAGCCATTTTTTGAATTTAATTTGGATTCTATATCCGAATACCAAGCCGATATGATTCTAAGGTTTAATTACGATAACTTTGATGCAGTACAGATATCTAATTTTGCCAAACAATCAAAATACAATACAATTATAAAAAAAACCTTGGCGACTAACTATGCAAATCCTAGTTTGGAATTTATGAAATTTTTAAATTTTTACAACGGTAGATTTACCGATGCTGTAAGTGATCAAATGTCTAAAATTGTTAAATGTGCATTTGAAGATTTTGTTGGAGATATAGTAAAAGTTGCAATGACAAGCATATCAACCCCAAAAGAAGCTCTTGTTACTAGTGATCAAAAATACGAGCTAACATCAATTGAACTTGATGCTTTTAATATCGTTAAGGCAATATGCTGCGAGTTTATTGATGTTTCAAGAATATCCCATCGTAAATTTACCGATTCTTTTTCGATAATGCTTGACAATAATCAAAGAAGACAAATTGTTAAGCTGTTTTTGTCGCAAGAACCCATGGTACATATTTATTGCGATTCCAGCACCCCTCAGCCAATTAAGCTTAAATCAGTCACAAACCTCTATCAGTACAAAAATCAATTATTGCAAGCAGTTGCCAAATGGAATGTTTAGTGTGTATTAAACGAATATCTCTTACCCCCTTTTGCAAAATCAACATAAAGTCCCAGTTCTTTGAAGCTCTCTTGCCATCAGTCGTGCAAAGCTAGCAGGCGAAAATGGCCAATTAGGGCAAGGGTGCGGTTTAAGTTCTGTCTTTTAAATGCAAAACTACAATACAAATCCCATTTAACATCAATCTTATAAATTTACCATCTTTTCCTTATCACTAAAGCCATGGGGTAAAAGGTGTATTGCCTTTCAATAAAAAGATACGGAGCCGAATGAAAATTGGCATTGTACCAAACATTATACAAAGTAGGCTCTTGACTAGTTAAGAGGATTTTTTCTCACTAATTTTAACAAAATTTGGCAGAGATTTTTATCCTTATTGTTATGTCAAAACTTAAACTAAGCTTCCTTTAAATGCAAGATAAACTTATCAGAATTTATTCCGTTAAACTTAGAGAGCCTTCTTTTGCAATAACTCAAAACTTTAATAAAATAAAAGCTTCTATACCATTTACATGGCACTTACCCCAAATGATTAAAAGGAAGCAAATTCATTATGAGAATGAAATACCCTATAATGATCATAACCATTTAAAACAAGTCTATCATATGCCATCCATCCATCTGTATTTATGGTGCTGACTGTGCTTACGATGGTAAATAATCTTAAAAACAAAAAAGTAATAAGGTAATTTTAGATTTTTGCATTTACCAAAAAATTTATAAAAAACTTTACTATAATTTTTTTTGATGTAGACTTTTTTGTATTAAAAAATATTTGTTATATTATTATCAATTAATCCTTTTAGATTATGGCAAAGGCACAATCTGCAAGACCAACTTCCCCTCATTTACAAATTTACAAGTTTCAAATTACAATGTTCACATCAATCTTTGGTAGGTTGTGTGGTTTTGTTACATTTGCAAGCATCTTAGCTTTTGCTTGGGTATTGATAATTGATGTTTTTGGCGGCATGGGTGCAAGTAAAGCAATACTTGACCATAGCTTACTTAGCAAACATTCTGCTGTTTTCTACCTATCTGCTGCGGCTGTTTTTGCTTTGCTTTTTTGCCATATCTTTTATTTTTTTGCCCTTTGCCGCCACTTAGCTTGGGATTTTGGCTATTGTCTTGAGCTTAAAACCTCCCGCATTTTAAGCTTTGCAATGCTTGGTGTTGCATTTGTTATTGCTTTTTACTTAGCTTACAAAATAGGTGTTGCTTGCCATGCTATATCAGCATCAATGATGTATTAATTTTATTTTCATGAAAATTGCTGTTGGTCGCGGGGTTTACGATATACCATCTCCGTCAAATCAGCAAATTGAATCCGCCTTGCTAAAGCTAACATCCGACCTAAACCGCAAAGTTAATAGCGTAATATCAACAAATGGTTTTAAAACCCAATCAAACGAATTTATCTTATTGACAACGGCACTTGAGTTATTGCATGAGTTAAACACAATCCGTGCGGAACTTGAGACCCAAAAACTTAATCAAACAAACAATGCGGCAGCTAAAGGCGGTGCGGACAGCGATAGAATAGACCATTCCAAGGCAAAACAGCTAACCCTAGAAGACGCAATTGAAAGCGACACAAACCATCAAGATAAAATGGATAATCAATTTGCAAATCAAAACGAAACTCAAAACGATGAGCATTTGCAACAAATAACTACCCATCCATCTGATGTAAAAAATAATCAATACGACCTTGTAGTTGAACACCTTGAGGATTTGCTAACTAGACTGAAAAATGCTTTATTGCAAGAACCTGCAGAGAGTATTTAATCTTAAGCTATGGAAGAGTTAGAGCTACATTCAAGGTCAATCATACTCAACGAAATAGGCATGGAAGGTGTTGCAAAACTAAAAAAATCTGCCGTGCTTGTTATTGGGGCAGGTGGTATTGCAAGTTCTGCCTTGCAGCTTTTAGCATCAAGTGGCATAGGTGATATTTGGATTGTTGACTTTGACACCCTAAGTCCATCAAACCTACAAAGGCAAACAATTTACAAATATGCAGATTGTGGCAAAAGCAAGGTCAATCTTGCTGCAGATTTTTTAAGGGGCTTAAATCCATTTGTCAGTGTGCACCCTTTGCAAGCTATTTTAAACGAGGAGAGCTTTGAAAGCTTTAAATCTCTCGTGGTAAAAAACAATATTAACTGCATAATTGACACAAGCGACAATTTTAACACAAGGTTAATCACAAACAATTTAAGCATTGCAACCAAAACTCCGCTCTTGTCGGCAGCTTGCATAGCATTTACTATTCACTTATACTGTTTTAAAGGCTACGAGCAGAACATGCCTTGCTACGCATGTTTATTTGCATCGCCAGATGATGTTAGGTCCTGTGCCAATACAGGTGTTTTTGCCCCTGCGGTTGCAATTAGCGGTAGCCTACTTGCTTGCCAAGTATTAAAATATTTACTAAAAATTAACGATAAAGATATGTTTTTGCAAATGCTTGTGATGGATGCAAAAAGCCTTGCAACTCGCATCACTAAGATAAAAAAAGATACTCAGTGCAAGTGTTGCAGTGGCAATGTTGCGTCAAATTAAAAAAATAGTTGCTTTGCAAAAAAGCGATGGTAAAATTGTATTCTGTAACGCTATTTTGGTTTTGTTGTTACTGACTGTAAAAATTAAATTAATTATACTATGAAAAAATTTACAAACATATCCTCTGTAATTGCCCCTTTGTTAATTACAAATATTGACACAGACATGATAATTCCTAAAGATTTTCTAAAAACCCTCAAAAGGGCTGGGCTTGGCAAAAATCTTTTTCACGAAATGAGATACGCCAAAGATGGTAGTGAAATTGAAGATTTTGTACTCAACAAACCTGAGTTTAAAAATGCAAAGGTCTTGCTTGCTGGGGATAATTTTGGCTGCGGGTCCAGCAGGGAGCATGCACCTTGGGCTTTAGCAGATTTTGGTATTGAATGTGTAATTTCAACATCCTTTGCGGATATTTTTTACAGCAATTGCTTTAAAAATGCAATCTTACCAGCCGTTGTTAGCAAGGAGGTTTATGATGCTTTGGTGCAAATTGTTAAAGAGTCAAATCATGCAACTGAAGTAATGGTTAATCTTGAGGCAAAACAAATTGCGTGCAAAAATCAAACATTTAGTTTTAGCTTGGACGATGCTCTTAAAACAAAACTTGCCGAGGGTCTAGACGACATTGCAAGCACCTTAAGGCACGAGGCTGCAATTAGCACTTTTGAGGCTAATGATAGCAGATATTGGCTTAAAGTATCTTAAGTTCAATTGGAGGTTAGTTAGCGACCAATGACATATGTAGTAACAGACAACTGCATAAAGTGCAAATACACCGATTGTGTTGAGGTTTGCCCAGTGGATTGCTTTTACGAGGGTGAGGATATGCTTGTTATAAACCCAGAGGAATGCATTGACTGCGGCGTTTGCGTGCCAGAATGCCCCGCTGATGCCATAAAACCAGAGTCCGAAAATTTAATTGACTGGATAGACTTAAACCGCAAGTACTCAAGGCTTTGGCCGGTAATCACTCAAAAACAACCCCACAAACCAGATGCAAAGCAATACGATGGAATGCAAAACAAGCTTGAAAAATTCTTTCAGGGCTCTTAATACTAAACCCATTTGTAAATATTCTTAGCTACAAAAATCCTCCGCAAAAAGCTTAATGGCATTTGTAATTTTAATCAAATCCTTCTCCTTAATCACAAAGGGCGGCATTGTATATATTGCAATTGTGCCATTTTGTGAATAAAATGGTCTTAGCCAAACGCCCTGCTTAACAAAAAATGCTCGCACATCGTTTATATCTACATTTGTTTTTAAAGGCAATGCCTCAGCAACGGCCATGGCACCAAAAATCCTCACATCCATTATGCCTTTTAATTTTTTTAAGGGCTGTAAATGAATAGTTAATAAATCTTGAATTTTTGCAACTTTTTTTGCGTAATCCGTTTTGTTAAAAATTGCAATACTTGCAATTGCAGCGCTACATGCAATTGGATTTGCCATAAAAGTAGGACCGTGCATCAATGGCGAGGATTGGCTTTTGTTAAAAGCATCAAAAATCTTTTGTTTAACGGCACATGCCCCAAGTCCAACAAAGCCCCCTGTTAAAGCCTTACTTAAGGTGATAATATCTGGAGTAAAGTTTAAAAAGCTAAACGCAAAAGGCTTACCTAATCTGTAAAAACCAGTTGCACATTCATCAAATATATTAAGAATATTATATTTTTGTGTTATACTGCATAGCTTGTCTAGCTTTGCAGGCTCGTACAAAATCATGCCACATGCACCCTGCAAAATTGGCTCGTATATTATGGCACATATATTGTTTTCTTCTTTTTTAAGAATCTCCTCAAACAATTCAAACTCTGGCTCAGATTGCGGCAGGTTTAGCCTTATTACATCTGGATTTTGTTGATTTGCAAAACTTACATCACTTAAGCCAGATGACACACTCATGCCGCCAGCAGTGTCGCCGTGATAGGAATTGCTAAAGCATATAATTTGCTTTTTATTAGCAAATCCAAGATTTTGATAATATCCTTTTGCAATTTTAAGTGCAACCTCTACCGCAACAGAGCCGGAGTCGCATAAAAACACTTTTTCAAAACTCTCGCCTGCACCGTCTTTTTGCAAGGATTGATGGCGTGCAGAGTTTAAAAAATTGCATAAATCTTGACTTAACCGCCGAGCCGGCAAGTGCGTTAAGCCAGCAAACATTATATGGGATAGACTTTTTACCTGTTTTACAACTGCCTTTTTTATAAATCTATTACCATGCCCGTGACATACCGACCACCAAGAAGATATGCCGTCCACAAGCCAGCCATAATCTTTTGTATAAATCTTACAACCCTTTGCTTTTACAACATCCAGCTCGCCACAATGTTTGCTGGTGTTTGTATATGGGTGCCAAGCTTTGGATTTTGCCGATTGCATTTTAAATATTTACTAACAATGCTTTTGCAAATTAAGATAAAAAAACATGGTTACCATTAAAGATATCGGTAGCAAATTAAATAGGGCAATATAATATCCGCTTGTTAGAGTTTTTGCAAAGCTACTTAGCGAATAGCAAACAATAAAACAGATAAAAAAACTAAAGATGCAATAAATAATTTTTGCCACCACCGACACACTACGCTTTGGCAAATTAAACAAAAAAAACATTGGTATCAGGAGTGAAAGGCAAAAAAGCAATCCATTTGAAATTCTTGCATAAAATTGCTGCTCAAAAAGGCCATATGATAAATTTTGTTTTTTTAATTTAAAAATTTTAAATGGCAGGCTCGCAAAAGAAAATGCAAAAAGATCCAAATTTGCAGCATCTATCTTGTTAATAATAAGCTGAAAATCAATATCAAGAAGTCTACCGCCGGACCCATTATTATCTTTTGACTTTAAAACCACTCCGCCCAAAATTCCATTTGACATTAGCGATACATTTTTAATAACTTGCCAATCGTTAATATTGCGAGCGGATTGCTGATTTAAAGATGTATTGTAGGTTATAAGGTCAATTTGGTCCGCAAAAACAACAGTCTTGCCACCATCAAATGTTTTTTTGTAATAAGCATTTGTTAAATAAAATATACTAAGACTACCAGAGGAATCTTTAACAAGCGAGATATTGTTATATTTTTTATTGAGAATTTTTTTATAAAATATAGCATCTGTAAAATCTTGCTCTGCATAATTTAAAACCTTTACAAAAGAAGATTGCAAAACAAACAAATATAAAAACATGCATCCAGTGCAAAATAACATGCCAGACTTCATAATCTCAAACGGCTCAAGACCAAAGCTCATGCAGGACCTAATTTGCCCGCTGGAGTTTAAACTAACAAAAAGCCAAATAAAAGCAATTAATGCAACAAGCGGCATTGTCTCGGATATAATCTTGATTGACTTACTAAATGTAAAGCCTAAAAAATTTAAGATATGTGCTCCATCTGGCAATTTGGAGATATTGGATACGGCATCTAAAAAAAACGAAAGGAATAAAAACCCGCACACCAAAACACTAAAACGCAGGCTTAGCATCTTAAGTAAATGCCAAAACAATATATGCTTGGCTTTAATTTTAATATCAAACATATTCATTAACACCACAATTGCTTTTGCTAAATTACTTTAACTTTGTATTTATTAAATGCAAGATTTAATATCTTGATATTTACAAAGCCAGTATTATATTTTATTTGTTATTGTTGTTAAGAATCCATTTTTATCGTTATGAGTAAGGACTACTATCAGGTGCTGGGTGTAAACAAAAGCTCCAGTGCGGAAGATATTAAAAAAGCTTATCGTAAGCTTGCAATGCAATATCATCCAGACCGCAACCAAGGCAATGCCGAAGCCGAGAAGAAGTTTAAAGAGGTTAATGATGCTTATCAGGTTTTGGGAGACGATGAAAAACGCAAAAAATACGATGCTTACGGGCACTCCGATTTTACACAAGGTGGCTTTGGTGGTGCTGGTGGCGGTGCTGGGTTTAGCTCTGGCGGATTTGATTTTAGCGATATTTTTGATAGCTTTTTTGGCGGCTCTGGAGGGCGTAGGGGCGGCAACCCTTTTGAATCATCAGGCTCATCTCAGGCTGAGGGTAGCGATTTAAGATATAATCTTGAAATCACTCTACAAGAAGCATTTTTTGGCGTAAAAAAAACTATATCTTTTGAAACAATGCTTAAATGCGACGATTGCGGCGGGCAGGGTGGCAAGGATATATCAACTTGTAATCAGTGTGGCGGCAGGGGCGTATCAAGAGTGCAAAGAGGCATGTTTATTATGGAACAACCCTGTAATGGATGTCAGGGCACCGGTCGCAAGGCAAAAAATCCATGTAAATCATGCTCTTCAAGAGGTTCTAAAAAGGGTAAAAAAACCATTGAAGCCGAAATACCAAAGGGTATTGAAAACGAGGCTCAAATTAGATATTCTGGGCACGGCGAGTACCCTGGGTTTGGCGGTAGGGCTGGCGATTTGTATATATTTGTTAAAATTAAGGAGCATGATTTTTTTGTGCGTCAAGGCAAAGATTTGTATTGCAAAATTCCGCTAAAATTTACAACAGCAATTTTAGGCGGTGAGGTTGTAGTGCCCACTATTGATGGCAAGTCTATTGCGGTAAAAGTACCGGAAGGTAGCCAAAACCAAACAAAACTCAGGGTATCAGGCAAGGGAATGCCAAGTAAAAACGGACTCTACGGAGACATGTATGCCGAGCTTAGTGCCGAGGTGCCTGTTAATCTATCCGCAAAGCACAAGGCTATGATTGCCGAGATTGATGCCGAAATTGAGCTATCATCAAGCCCAAAGGCAAAAAATTTTATGGACAAAATTAAGCAGATGTTTTCGTAGCTAATGCTTTTTTTATTTTTAACAGAGCCTACAAGTTTTGAAAAGACAAAAAATCTTAACTTCAATCAAAAACTTAACTCTTGCCTTGTAATAAGGGCTTACAATTGCAGAGCAGATGGTTTGCGGTTTTTACAAAGCTGCAGAGGCTTTGGTGGCCTTGTGTTTTGCACAGACTGCAAAGAGGGCTTTGATGAATTTAATTTTGCAAAATTAAATAGCTTTGCAAATAGTGGCTACAGACAAATTAGCAAAGCCAAACTGCATATAAAGCAAAAAAGTCTTGGGTCTTGCTTTGCAGAAAACATTTTTAGCACTTCGGCACACAATGCTAAAGAACTTATTGCAGCAAAAAAGGCCGGATGCACAAATGTTTTTATTAGTCCGGTATTTGACACATTTAGCGACGGCAGGCATAAAAAGGGGCTTGGAGTTTTAAAGTTTTATCGCCTTGCTAGCTTTGCAAAAAAATTAAACCTTAATCCAATTGCTTTGGGCGGGCTTAATATGCGTAAGTTCACTAATCTGGCAAAAGTTAATAAGTTATACAATTTAAAAAGTTTTGCTAGGTCTTTTGCTTAAAGATTGCTATTTTGATTGTTTTGTAAAATATTTTTGTCAATCTGTGAAAAAATTAGTGATTTTTAAAAGTAAATCTTGACACAAAGAATTTTAGCTTTTAAAATGTGATTTACTTGTTTTTAAGTTAGGTTTATATTTACGGCTTTTTACTTGGCTTTTTGCCTTGTTTTATGCTAGTTTGTTAATATTAAATCTTTAAAATTTATACTAAGTTAATGCTTGGTAATTATTGTTTGTTATTAATTTTTTATGAATTCCGTTAATAAAAAAGTTGCTGGCACATCTGCAGTTGGTGGTGCAAAAAAGCCTTTAGGTGGAGTAAAGCCTGTAGCAGCACCTCGTACAACAACAAAAACGATTCTTAAAATAAAACTTTCATCCAACAATATTAATCTACTTAACTCAACGGTTAAAACCTTTGTAACATCCCTTAAAAAGGTATGGTCAAAATACTCTGGCCCAATTCCTTTACCTACAGATATTGAAAAATTCACTGTCAACAGGTCTCCCCATGTCTACAAAAAATCACAAGAGCAGTTTGAAATCAGGACTCACTCTATACTAATTGTTCTCAGAGACCCTAATCATGATGTTATTCAATCTATATCTGGCATTGAATTACCAAGCGGTGTTAATGTCAAAATTAAGGTTGAAAACTATTAATTTAACAATCATAGAGTTTTTAGTAAATTATAAATATTTTTCTTTTTCCTAGTATTTTATGTTAATATCCATATTTGGCGAAAAGCTTGGCACAACTGCCATGTTTAACACAAACAACGCTTACAAATGCGTTACATTGGTAAAGCTTTTTCCTGCAAAAGTTTGCGAGGTTAAAACAATTACTAAAAACGGCTACAATGCTTTAAAAGTTGTCACTGGTTCTGTTGTAAAGTCCAAAAATGCTTCAAAACCACAAAAGGCATATCTTGAAAAACACGCTTTGCCTCTTCTTCGTAAGCAATACGAAATTCGCTTTAGTGCAAACGCATCTATTGATGGTGTCACAATAGGTAGCGAGCTTAACTCTCCTGCTGCGATAGAGTCCCTTGTTGGTGGACTTATTGATGTTGAAGGCACAACCCAAGGTAAAGGTTTTGCAGGACCTATGAAAAGACATGGATTTAAAGGTCTTGGTGCAAGTCACGGTGAGTCAGTTGCACACAGATCACATGGTTCCACAGGTAACAGGCAGGACCCAGGTAGAGTATTTAAAAACAAAAAAATGGCAGGTCATATGGGTCAGGTAAAAACAACTATCAAAAATCTTAAAATTGTTGGCTACAACAAGGAAGATGGTATTTTGATTATTGAAGGCTCGGTTCCTGGCTCAATAGGTTCAAATGTTGTTATCAAGAATGCATCAAACTTTAGAGCCAATGTCAACTACGGTCTTGTTAACGGGCTTGAAGTTTCGTCTTTAAAGTCTCAAAATGCTTAGTGATTAAAATTTTTTATAGTTAGTATCTTTTATTATGACAGTTTCTTTTGATGTGCTTAACATTGAGGCACAAAAAGTTGACACAATTAGTCTTGATCTTACCGGCAAAACAATTGATCTAAACAAAGCTTTTATTAAAGACTACCTTTACAAACTTAGAATCAAATGGAGAGGTGAGAATAAATTTGCCCACACAAAAGGCATATCTCAAGTATCAGGTACAACAAAAAAACCTTACAAACAAAAAGGTACTGGTAATGCAAGACAAGGTTCCCTTAGGGCACCTCAATACCGTGGTGGTGGTATTATTTTTGGACCTTTAGCAGTTAAAAGAAAGGTCAACATTCAAAAATCCGAAACTGCACTGGCAAAAAAAATGCTTTTATCTTTTTTGATTAACTCACCAAGACTATTAGTTGTTGACAGCATAGCTTTAAGTTCTCACAAAACAAAGCAAATTGTTAACTTTGCAACCAAGTCAATTGATGGTTTTAACATTGCAAAACCGCAAAAAACACTTTTAATTGCAAGTCAGGAAGAACTTAACGATAACATTTTGCTTTCAACAAGCAATCTGTTTTGGTTTGACATTAAAACTACAAGAGCACTTACAGTTTGGTCTATGCTTTTTAACAAAAAGTTTGTCTTTACAAAAAAAGCATTGCTTGAAATTTTTGCTTAATATTTTATATCTAAATGGATTATTTTTTTGCTATCTAATTTATGTTTGTCAACTCATCGCACATTGTAAGAACAATCACAAGCGAAAAAACATTTAAGCTTCTTGAAAATGGCTTTTATAGTTTTATTGTTAATAAAAAACTTAATAAGCACCAAATAGCTGGAGCAATTCAAACTTTATTTGGGGTTAAGCCATTAAGTGTTAACACAATAAATACAAAACCTTATTCTAAGGGTTTTAAAGGTCAAAAAGGCACTATCGGTGCCATAAAAAAAGCCATAGTAAAAATGCCAGAGGGCTTTAAGCTTGATGCAGAAGCAAATTAATAATTAAATATACTCATTTTATTGTTTTATAGTTTATGGTTAATGTAGTTTTAAAAAGTTTTAAGCCCCGTACTCAAACGCTTAGAGGCACGATTTTAGTCTCGGCGAAAGGCTTGTCAAAAGTTAAACCTCACAAAGGCTTAACAAAAGGTCTTAACAAAAAATCTGGTAGAGACAACCACGGTCACATTTCCACAAGACACAAGGGCGGCGGTGCAAAAAAACTCTACAGACAAATTGCCTTTAAAAGAGGTGTGTATAATGTAGAGGGCACAATTAAAACTATTGAGTACGACCCTAACAGAACTGCCTTTATATCCTTAGTTGAATATGCAAACGGCAAATACGAGTATATAATTACACCTCAGGATGTTGAAATTGGCGACAAAATATCTACAGCTGAGGATGCTACTTACCAAAACGGTGCATCAATGCCGCTTAAAAAAGTTCCAGTTGGTACAAATGTCTACAACATAGAGCTAAAACCGGGTGCAAAGGCAAAACTTGTGCGTTCGGCAGGTGTTTGTGCTAAGATTGTATCAAGAGAGACTGACCATGTTAAAGTTCAACTTCCTTCGGGGGAGGTTAAGGAATTTAACCCTGATTGCTTTGCTTCAATTGGATCGGTATCAAACCCTTTGAAGAAAAACGAGAAAATTGGTAAAGCTGGTCGTTCAAGATGGCTTGGTAAAAGACCTTCAGTTAGAGGTGTTGCAATGAACCCAGTTGACCACCCGCATGGTGGCGGTGAGGGTAAAAAATCAGGTGGTGGTTCATCTGGTAAGCATCCAGTTACACCTTGGGGTAAAAAAACCAAGGGTCTGAAAACAAGAAGAGTTAAACCTAGAGGCAGAAGCGTTAGATAATACACAAAATGCTTTTGCCACACGCTGCAATAAAGATAAGACTCAACTAGTCAAGAGCCTTGTAAAATTGATTCAATTCACTATAGCCTTTTAAAATTATAGTTCAGCTTTTATGTAATTAGCTTTGGATTTTAAATTGTACTTGGTATGGACTTTTTCTAAATTACAGCTGGACATTTATTGAAATCAATAACACTAACAAACCAATATTGCAATCTAGGGTTTTAACATTTTTACAAAGATTGGCACTGCGGACTTTTTACAGATAGAGATTTGACACTTTCTCTATTTTAGAACAAGTCCCTTGGTATTGCAACAAAAATATTGACATCTTTGTTAAAAAAAACAAAATGTATATTGTTATAAATAAAACATTGGTATTGTAAAATTATGTCTATATTTTCTCAAAGAGTTTTAACTTTAAAGCCATCTGCAACCATAGCCCTTACAACAAAGGCAAAACAGCTTAAGGCTGACGGCAAGGATGTTATTGTTTTGGGGGCGGGCGAGCCTGATTTTGACACTCCGCAAAACATTAAAGATTTTGCAAAAAAAGCAATAGATGCAGGCAAAACAAAATATACTCCAGTTGCCGGCACAAACGAGCTTAGACAGGCGGTTGTAAATAAGTTTAAAAGAGAGAACAACATTGACTACAAAATAAACGAGGTAATAGTTGGCACCGGCGCAAAGCAAGTTTTGTTTAATGTTTTAATGGCAACGGTTGAGGGGGGCGATGAGGTAATTATTCCTGCCCCTTACTGGGTTAGCTACCCTGATATTGTAAGCCTGTTTGGCGGCACAAACATTTTTATTAAAACAAAAAAAGAGAACTCCTTTAAAGCAACCGCCGAGGAGATTGAAAATGCAATTTCATCAAAAACAAAATGGGTGATTTTAAACTCCCCATCAAATCCAAGCGGCGAGGTTTATACCAAAGAGGAGCTTGTTAAAATAGCTGAGGTTGCAAAAAAACACAAGCATGTTCACTTTTTGTGCGACGACATCTATGAGCATATCCTTTACAGTGGCAAGTTTTACACTCTTGCTGAGGTTGCTCCTGAGATTGCAGACAGGGTTTTTACTTTAAACGGGGTTTCAAAGTCCTACTCAATGACTGGCTGGCGTATAGGCTACGGGGCTATAAAAAATGCTGAGCTTATTAAAATGCTTGATAATATTCAGTCGCAAAGTACATCAAACCCATCTTCAATATCGCAAGAGGCAGCACTTGAAGCCCTAAACGGCACCCAAGACTTTATCGCAAAAAACACTGCAATCTTTAAGGCAAGAAGGGACATGGTTGTTAGTTCCCTTAACGCAATTGATGGCATCTGGACATCGGTGCCAAATGGTGCGTTTTATGTGTTTTTTTCGGTAGAAGGCTTGCTTGGCAAAAAAACCTCTGATGGAACAACTATTAACAGCTGCATGGATTTTACAAACTACTTGCTTGACAAATACCTTGTTGCCGGCGTGCCTGGCTCCGCCTTTGGATACGACAATTACATAAGAATCTCCTATGCCACAAGCGAGGCAGAGCTTACAACTGCAATGCAAAGAATCAAAGATGCTGTTGGTGCTTTGGTGTAATAGAAGTAGTGATATGAAGATAAACGGTAAATGCCTTGACATTTTTACTTTAGTGTTGCAGAGAAATCTGTATGGTAAAGATGGGATTGGTTGTTGTCAGTTGTTGATGTTTGGTGGTATCTTAAATAAAACAAATGGATTGTTAAAACATTTACTAACTATTGACAAACTAACAAATAAAATTAACAAATTAAATAGTTAGCCATGAAGTATTCAGTGTTTAATACGGACATTTACTGCGGTGATTGCCTAGATATCTTAAAAGAGATTGCTGACAATTCAGTCGATCTTATTGTAACATCCCCGCCTTATGCCGATCAAAGAAAGGCTACTTATGGTGGCATAGATCCAGATAAATATATTGACTGGTTTATTCCAAGAGCAGAGGAGTTGTTTAGAGTTTTAAAACCAACTGGCTCTTTTATTTTAAATATCAAAGAGCGTGTTTACAACGGAGAAAGGCATACATATGTAATAGAGTTAATTTTAGAAATGAAAAAACAAGGTTGGTTATGGACTGAGGAATATATGTGGCATAAAAAAAATTGTCATCCTGGAAAGTGGCCAAATAGATTTCGTGATTCTTGGGAGCGTTTATTGCATTTTACAAAACAAAAGCAATTCAAAATGTTTCAAGATAATGTTAAGGTACCGATTGGCGACTGGTCAAAGCAAAGATTAAAAAATTTAACTGAAAAAGATAAGATACGAAGTGAATCACAGGTAAACAGTGGTTTTGGTAAAAATATTTCTAACTGGTTAAATAAAGACACTGTATACCCAACGAATGTTCTTTATCTTGCTACAGAATGTAATAACAAAAATCATAGTGCAACATTTCCAGAAAGTTTACCGACTTGGTTTATAAATCTTTTTACGGAAGCAAATGATGTTGTTTTAGATCCGTTTGCTGGGAGTGGTACAACATTAATAGCTTCAAACAAGCTTAACAGAAGGTCTATTGGCATTGATATAAATAAAGAATATTACGACTTAATGATAAATAATTTTTTGATATATGATAAAAAATAGTGAAATTGTAGCGTTTATAGAACAAAACATAAAATCTTTTCATGAATCAAGGCTTGCAAGTCTTCGTTCAATGAAAATTGAGAAGCTCTTAAGGCGTAAAAATCCCTATTTATTCAGGTGTAAAAACATTCTACTTGCAGATGAGTTGGTAAAATTAATTTTAGAAGCTCACTTATCTTCTCAAGAAGAAACTATATTCGGTAATTTTCTTGAAGGTCTTGCTATTTTTATCAACCAAGCTGTCTACAAGGGGCAAAAATCTAGTGCAGAAGGTATTGATTTAGAATTCTTGCGTGATAATGTGAGGTATATTGTATCAATTAAATCGGGGCCAAATTGGGGAAATAGTAGTCAAATAAACAAAATGAAAGATAATTTTGAAAAAGTAAAACGGATATTAAGAACCAGTGGCAGTAAAATTGATAACATCGTTGCCGTAAATGGATGTTGCTATGGAATTGATAACAATCCTGATAAAGGTGCTTATTTTAAGTACTGTGGGCAAGCTTTTTGGGAATTGATATCTGGTGAAATAGATCTTTACAAAAGAATTATAGAGCCACTTGGATACAAAGCAAAAGAAAGAAATGAAGAATTTAACAATGAGTACGCAAGAATTACAAACGAGCTTGTAAAAGGATTTATTTCAAAATTTTGCAATGATGGAAAAATTAATTGGGAACTTTTGATTGAATACAATTCAAAAAACAAGATGACTTAATCAGGTATATTGAATGTTCATTATATATATTTATGCTAAAAATTGGTAAGTATTCTTTTAACTCTAGGCTTATTGTTGGCACGGGTAAGTATAAAAGCCTTGAGGAGACCAAGCTTGCAACCGAGGCAAGCGGGGCGGAGATGGTGACTGTTGCGGTTAGAAGGGTAAATATTGAAGATAAAAATCAAGAGATGCTTCAGGATTATCTTGACCCAAAAAAAATTACCTATCTGCCAAACACTGCAGGTTGCTTTACCGCAGATGATGCCGTGCGTACCTTAAGGCTTGCCCGTGATATAGGCGGGTGGAATCTTGTAAAACTTGAGGTTTTAAGTAATACAAAGACCCTCTACCCAGATACAGAGGCAACCTTGCTTGCTGCAAAAGCCTTAATTGCCGATGGCTTTGAGGTTATGGCTTATACAAACGACGACCCAATTACGGCAAAAAAACTTGAGGATTTAGGTTGTGTTGCAATCATGCCGCTTGGGGCGCCAATAGGCTCGGGGCTTGGGTTGCAAAACATTTTAAATATTCAGTTTATCATAGAACAATCCTCCGTGCCCGTTATTGTGGATGCTGGTGTTGGCACTGCAAGTCATGCCGCAAAGGCAATGGAACTTGGCTGCGAGGGGGTTTTGATGAACTCCGCAATTGCCCTCTCTCAAAACCCAGTATTAATGGCACAGGCAATGAAGCACGCCATAATAGCAGGCCGCCACTGCTACGAGGCAGGCGTGATGCAGCAAAAGCAATATGCTCAGGCTTCCAGCCCTCTTAACAATGGCAAGTCTATTTTTTAACTTTTTTAACAGAGCATTTTACAACCTTAGCAAACTTGCTTTTAATATTCACCATTTTTCAATTACGCAATTTTGCACTTGCAAGTACACTTGTATTTTTGCCTCACTACATCCATCCCCCTAAAGTGAGATGGGGTAGGGAGGAGTTTTGTAGTTCTTTAGTTAAATGGGATAAGGAGGAAAGATGGAAATATCCCCAAGGGGAGAGGGGTAATGAGAGTTAGTATTTTACAAAGAATACTTGATAGCTGGAAGGGGTATTATTTGCTTGGTCGTAATTTGCAAAACAAAACACTTTACAAAAAATAAAGTTATGATACAATATTTGCTATGATGGCGATAAGCATTAGATGTAAAAAAGTTGTTTGTCAAAATATCCTGCGTGGACTCGGGGGCGGCTCCCGACACCTCCACCATTAAATATACGGGGGTGGGTTAGATTTTGACACGGGGTAAAGGGCAGGCATTCGCTAGGTCTTACATACAGCCTTAAGTATGTTAAAACGATAAATGGCACATTAGCTATTATTCTTGCTATGGTTGCTGGGATTTCTGCTTCTCTTAGAGGGGCGGCTTCTGTAAGAGTAAGACAAGTTCTTGCTTCTTTAGATGCTAGAATCCTTGCGGCTGCTTAGTTAGTCTTTTTAGACGCTTTGTAGTTCATAGCAAACAAGGGGTTTGCGGCACACCTAGCAACAGAAGCCGCTTTTTGTTAAATGTATTAAAAATAAAAATGTTTAATAGCCCACAGGATGTGATTGACGATTTTGCAAAGGGCAAGATTGTTATTGTTGCTGACAACGAAGACAGGGAAAACGAAGGCGACCTTGTTTTTGCAGGCGACTTTTGCACGGCGGAAAAAATCAACTTTATAATCACTCACGGCAAGGGGCTTGTTTGCATGCCAGTTACAAGCGATGTTGCTAAAAGATTAGGTTTTAAAAAGATGGTTGAAGATTTTCAAAATACCTCAAAGTTTGAAACTCCCTTTATGCTATCCATAGGGGCAAAAAAAGGCATAACAACAGGTATATCGGCTTTTGACAGAGCTTATACGATATCTCTTGCTGCAAAGGCGGGGTCTGTTGCTGAGGATTTTTCATCACCGGGGCATGTGTTTCCCTTGCTTGCAAAAGATGGTGGTTTAATGCAAAGAAACGGACACACAGAAGCCTGCACAGAGCTTTGCAAAGCAGCAGGGCTTGGCGGCGTTGCGGTGCTTTGCGAGATAATCAAAGAGGACGGCACAATGGCACGCAGGGACTATCTTTTTGAATTTGCAAAAAAACATGGTCTAAAAATTACAAATATTGAGGCACTTAAAAACCACCTATATCCTCAATCTATAAAGTCTAATGATGCTACTACGCAGGATTTGTTAAACATAAAAAAACTTGATAAAATATACACTGGCAAGGCAAAGGATATATATGCCACAAGCGATGATAAATTTGTAATACAATATTTTAAAGACGATGTAACCGCAGGTAACGGTGCAAGGCACGAGGTTATTGAGGGCAAGGGTGTTGTAAATCTTGCAATATCAACCTTTATAATGAGTGGGCTTGCTGATTTTGGCGTTGCAAATCACTTTGTTAAAAACCTAAGCAATAGAGAGCAATTAGTTAAAAAAATTAAAATCATTCCGCTTGAGGTTATTGTACGCAATATTGCATCCGGCTCTTTTGTAAAACGCTTTGGCACAAAGGATGGTTTTGTTTTTGATAAACCCTGTGTTGAGTTTTCGTACAAAGATGATTCCCTTGGCGACCCTGCAATATCAGAGGGGCAAATTGAGTCGCTTGGTATCGCAGCCCCATCGCAGATACATCAAATTAAATCAATAGCTTTAAGGGTTAATACCTATTTGCAATCAACCTTTGCAAAAGCAGGTATGCAGCTTGTGGACTTTAAAATTGAACTAGGCTTTGACGCATCCGGCAATATAATTTTAGCTGACGAAATAAGCCCTGATTCCTGCAGAATTTGGGACGCCAAAGATGGCAGAATTTTAGACAAGGATGTTTTTAGAAAAAACCTTGGCAATATCATGGACGCTTACACAGAAATTGCAAAAAGGTTTGGTCTTGATTTTTAATATTTGTTTTTTGTGATATGGGTGGTTGTTTTTCCAAAGTAGCTCCGCAAGGTGATGGAGAATCTAAAAGAGTTGACAATAGTATCCAATCAAATTATTATCAAACAAATGAGGAGGTAAAAGTATACCCCTCTATCAATTCTCCTAATATTAGCGATTCTTCTGTGGGTGGCAATGAGGATAGCTGCATTCAACCAAATATTGCTATTTCCAAAGTCAATCAATCGCCTCAACAAGGGGGAGGTGATGAAATACAACCTTTAATTAATCGATCTACAAACACCATTGATAGACCCCAAAATCCTTTTCACGGAAAAAGAGCTAGTCAACCAAATAATCAATCTGCAGGGCTTGCATTTAAGCCGCAAATAAATAACTACACATCCAGATAAATAATATATGATAAACAGTTTTAGGGTTGGGCTTGGGGTGGATTTTCACAGGTTTAAAAAAGTCTCCCTTGTTAACGCTTTAAAGGCAAGGCTTGGTATTGGGGCGGTGCAGCAATTTGTGCCACTAGGCGGTGTTTTAGTGCCTTTTAGCAAGGGCATTGAGGCGCATTCGGATGGGGATGTTGTGCTACATGCTCTTGTAGATGCAATACTTGGTGCAATAGGCGCCGGCGACATTGGCATGCACTTTAGCGATACTGACCCAAGATGGAAGGGGGTAAGCTCCGATAGATTTGTAAGCCACGCAATGTTTTTGCTTAAAGAGCAAAAATTTGCCATTGCAAACATTGATGTTGTGATTATCTGCGAGGCCCCAAGGCTTAAAAACTACAGGGATGTAATAAGGCAAAAAATTGCCGACCTGTGCGAAATTGACCCAAAGGCGGTTAACATCAAAGGCAAAACAACAGAGAAAATGGGATTTTTAGGCAGGGGTGAGGGTATCGCTGCAATGGTCAATCTTGGCGTTGTTGCAATTTAAATTCAATTTGGGCATTTTAATTTGGCATTGCCTCTGATGGCGGTAGACGATACATTAGGGCTGGAGCACTTTACAAAACTTATTAATCCATTGCCAAAAAGCTTAATATTATTGTTCTTAACATTGCCAAAGCTAATTTGATTTTTGTGCTTAATAAAAAAAGGCGTTTTGCAATATTTTAAACCTTGCAAGGCATCGCCACCTCTGTTGATGATTACAAGATTTGCATATCGTAAAATTTGCTCGCAAAATGGCCATTTGTGGATTGTTGTTAGGCTGTCCGCCCCTATTACAAAGCTAAAATTATATCTGTTTGCATATCTTTTATTTACCGCCTTTAAAACCATTGCGGTGTTAAACGAGGGGCTTAGATTTTCAAAGTCTACAACCTCTACATTTTTGATATGTTTTGTTGCAAACTTGCAGGCGGCAATGCGTGCTGGCAGGGGCGGGGTTGCAATTTGTGCTTTTAATGGATTAAGCTTTGCAGGCATCACAAAAACTTTTTTAAAGCCAAGACGCAGCATTTTTTTGCAAACAAACTCATGCCCTTGGTGAAATGGGTTAAACGACCCACCAAATAAAGCAACGCTAATCATTTGTATTTATTTATCAATTGAGGTAAAATAAATTGCAAAATCATCTGGTGTTTTTTGTTTTAAAACCTTTGTGCCGTGCACCTGATAAATCCACGACTTGCTATTTTGCACTATAAAATTATGTAAATTTTTAATTTGTTCTGCCCTTGGAGCTTTGCCGCTGTCAATTTGTAAATCGGCATCTTCATCTTGGTTACTAAATGACTCCTGCGTTTTTGATTGTAAAATGTGGCACAAAAGTCTAAATTGCATAGATGGCACAAGTTTAAGATAGCTACTAAGCATAATTGCAATTTGCCTTGGGGCGGCGGGGTTTGTGATGATTATTTTTTGTTTTAGGTCTTCAAAGTAGGCGTCAAGAGCAAGCTTGTCGCTTTGCAAGGCTGCAATAGAGGTGCCAAGGCGTTTAATTAAAAGTTTATCGTCTTTTGCCACCGTGCCAAGAGCCGCCCTTAAGGCATTGCGTTGTATAGTTTTGCTTAAGTTGCTTTGGTCTTCCTGCCATTGAATTTTGTTGAGGCGGCAAAAATTTATAAGCTCGTTTTTTTGCACTTCAAGCAAAGGTCGCAATATTTTTATGCCTTGCATTATGGAATAATCCCACATTGAGCAAAGCCCGTTAAGCCCACTGCCTCTTTCAAGCCTCATCAGCAAGGTTTCGGCTTGGTCGTTAAGATGGTGGGCAAAAAACACTGCCTCCGCCTTGTTTTGCTTTGCATAATTTAAGATTGCATTGTATCTGGCAAGGCGTGCATTTGCCTCAAGATTTTTGGAGGTATCAATATGCGGCGTTTTAATAACAATGCTTTTTATGCCATTTTTTAAGTTAAAATTATAGGCTAAAGCCGCCTGCTTTGCCGAGTTTTTGCGTATGCCATGGTCTATAATAACCGCCGTAAGATTTAAAAACCCCGCTTGTTTTAGCAAAAAACACAATGCCATGCTGTCCACCCCGCCGCTGCAGGCGATAACAAAATTTGCATTTTTGTTAAGATTGTGTTTTGTGGCGTAGGTGTTGATTGCTTCAATTAAGCTAATAGTTTTTGCTTGGCTTGGTTCTTGGTTTCGTTCTTGCTTTTTATCCTTTGTTTTTTTTAGCAGATTAAAGAGCCTCATAAAAAAGATTAATCAATACCCTTTTTTAAATTAATAATTTTTTTGCCGGCAACAAGCATTGCACAAATTGCAATTATTATGTTTGAAATCACGATTGAATATTCCTCCACCAAAAAGCCATACAAAACCCAAAGACTCACCCCGCAAAACAAAGCTATGTAGGACACAAGCGATACCGCCTTAGTGTCCTTAGCTTTTAAAACGCTAATTACCTGCGGTAAAAAACAAGCAGTTGTAATAATCGCAGCAATATTAGCAACTAACACCTTAAGTAGCATAATTAAAAACAATAATAAGTAGCTAAAATGGATTTGTAATACACAAAATTACAGAGCTAAAAACCAAGACTATGCCAGATTTTTGCAGATTGCTAAGCCGCTCCTTAAGTGCAAAGTGCGAGAGGAGTATCGCAAAAATCATCTCCACTTGAGCAACTAGCTTTATGTCGGTAACGCTTGCCATGCCAAAGGCTAAAAACCAAAAAATTGAACCAAAAAAGCTAAGTGCCGAAATAATGAAAAATTTTAGGCAATTTTTTTTAATATCTAAGATGCTAGATTTTAAGTTGCCTTGCAGGCTTTTGATGATTGCAAAAAAGATATTTTGCAAAAAAATCATCCAAAGCACCGCCTGCATTGAGTTAATAAAAACACTACGGTCTGCAAAGCTTACTCGCAGCTCCTCTATGGAGCCCCTTATTATAAACCCGCAAATTGCAAACGAGAGACCAGCCATAATGCCAGTTGCAATAAGCAAGCGATTTTGCTTTGTAAATAAAGCCTTAATACCGCCCTCGCCTTTAAGCTCAACAAGGCAAATTAAGCCAATGCTTGCCATGCAAAGTGCTAGGATTTTTGAGAGTCCAAAAACCTCGCCAAATACAAAGTGTGCAATTAAAAATGTTTGTATAACCTCCGACTTTACAAATGTCATGCCCACAATAAAATGCCCCGACCTAAACAAGCTAACAATTAAGCAGTTACCAAGTATTTGCAAGGAGGCTGCTGCAAGGCAAAGTAGTAAAAATTTTTGTGTGCAAAATCCAGCCGTAATGCTATAAAACACCATGCAGGCGGCAATAGGAAAGATAAACACAAACCTAGACCAAGAGGCTGTTAGTAGATTGACTCCTTTATCTATGCGTCTTTGCAAAAAGTTGCGAAAAACCTGACTAAAAGAGGCTACCAAAGTAAAAAAAACCCATAGCATATTATCTTTTAGACATCTGCTTGTAAATGTTGTAAAAGGAGCCAGCAAACCCCCCAAGTATAAAAACAGATAAAAACACGAATTTTGTGCCGAAAAGTTTATCAAGTGCATAGCCAGCTATTGCACCTGCCGCAGTGCCGGCTAGGAGTTCAAATATCATAGACGATGGGCTTTTGCACGGCAAAGCCTTGTTTGCAAAGATATTGTTGCAATTGCTTTGATTTTTTAGCTCCTGTATCTTACTATCAATTTCCTGCGTGTTAAAAGCATCATCAATCTTTGACATTGCTTGCAAACTAAGACCTCAAAAGCTCGTTGATTGAAGTTTTTGCCCTTGTTTTTGCATCAACCTTTTTAACAATTACAGCGCAGTATAAGCTACAGCCTTTTGATGGCATAGAGCCAGAAACAACAACTGACCCAGGCGGCACAACCCCTTGGTAGACTTCGCCAGTTTCTCTGTCTAGTATCTTTGTTGAACCTGATATAAAAACGCCCATGCCAATGACTGAGTTTTCGCCGATTATTACTCCCTCAGCAATTTCGCTTCTTGCCCCGATAAAACAGTTGTCCTCAATAATCACAGGGTTTGCCTGCAAAGGCTCCAGCACGCCGCCAATACCTGCCCCGCCAGATATATGGCAATTTGACCCAATCTGCGCGCAGCTACCAATCGTTGCCCAAGTGTCAACCATTGTGCCGCTACCCACATATGCCCCAATGTTGACAAAAGATGGCATTAAAACGCAGTTTGCACCTATAAATGCACCCCTTCTTACATGGCAACCGGGCACGGCTCTAATTTTTTGCTCCTCAAAATCCGTGGAGCTGTAGCCAAAAAACTTGCTTGGTACCTTGTCGTACCAATAGGACATGTTGGACTCAAAGCCAAAATCCTGCCCGCTACGGATAATAAAGTTAGATGAAAGTTTAAACGAAAGTAATATAGCCTTTTTTACCCATTCGTTAACAAACCATTCCCCGTTTTCATGGGTGCAAACTCTTAAGTATCCAGCATCTAAAAACGATATTACATCCTGCACTACGCTTCCGGCTTCGTAATCACCAGCATTTAAGTCATCTTTTTTACTCCAAAGAGTTTCTATTTGCGTTTGTAGCTCAGATAATTTTGCATCTAGGGATTTAGCGTCGTTGTGTTCTTCGTTAAGCATATTGTGATAAGTAATAATACAAAATACATTTTTTATTTTTATTAAAGCTTAGCGTCTTTTTTGTTTTTGTCAACAAACCTTTGTGTTTTCGTTCCTCTATGTCAAAAAGTCAATTACTACGCCGCAGGTGCGGGAGCGATTTTGAATTTGAGCCATGCCATCAGGCAGGTGTTTTAGGTTAAAAATTTGTTTTTCAATATCAAAATTTGTTTTGTCAATAAAATGCATAAAATCCATTCCGCCTATGATTGTTTCAAAGTAAAGTGCTTTGTATAGGTCTATGCTTGGAGCAACAAAATGCAGCGATTTTTTGCGAATTTTATCTGTGCTTATTTTTGCATCGCCGCCGTGAGATCCAACTAACACATATTTGCCAAAATAAGAGAGTGTATCCTTGCAGATGTCAAAAATATCGCCGCCTATCAGGTCGTAAAACACAAATAATCCATAATTGTTTGTAAGTTTTAAAATTTTTGACACAAGCTCAGGGTCGTTATAGTTAAGGCTTGCATTTGCCCCAAGATTTTGAGTAAATTCAATTTTTGCATCGCTACCCACTAATGCAACAACATTTAGCCCGCAATATTTTGCCCATTTTGTTAAAATTTGCCCCAAAACTCCGCTTGCACCCGAGATTCCAACCCACATACCCTTTTGCAGCATAAACATTTTATGCAAGAGGTAATGAGCCGTTAAAAACCTCCTTGTAAAGCATGCAAGCTGCATATCTATGCCGTCAAGCACTGATATGAGGTTTTTTTCATGTAGTATTAAATATTCACACGACCCCAAGGGGCGTTTTAAATTATAACAAACTCTGTCGCCATGTTTTAACTTGCGTGTAGATTTGCCAGATATGTACTCAATTACCCCAGAGCCTTCAAGACCAACAAATCCATCTTTTACATCCAAATCCTCTTGCCCTAAAGATATGTAGCTTTGCTTAATTAAAACATAGCCATTAGGTATTAAATCGTGCTTTTTGTGGTGAAACTTTTTAACTGCAAATTGCCCGCCGTCAAATACCCCGCTTTTAAAACTTGATGTCATTTTATATTTTTTTGGGACGAATAAAAACTTTTACATAATTTGCCGCAGTTAAAATAGTAAGTAGAGCCGCCAAATAAATTGCAATATCACCTAAAAATGGTAATATTTTAAACAATGCAGAGCTTAACCACCACATATCAAAAAGATACTTAAATAAATCCGATGTGTAAAAAATAGCTATGCCTATTGCTACTATTTGTGTGCCAGTCTTCCATTTTGCAAGTTTGCTAACAGGTATTTTTGTGCCATCCTTGCCTAAAAATTCTCTTAGCCCAGACACAAAAAACTCCCGACCTAAAATAATAAATGCAATAATACTATTACAAACCCCAGTTTGTATCATTATTATAAAAAATGCTAAAACAAAGATTTTGTCGGCTATTGGGTCAAAGCAAATGCCAAAGCTTGAGTCGGTTTTGTATTTGCGTGCAAGATAGCCATCAAAAAAATCGCTTACTGCACCAAAAAAAAATAGGCCAAAGGCAATTTCGTTCCAAAATTTTAGATTAATCTCAAAAACTATAAGACTTATTATTCCAGCAAGAATTCTAAAGACTGTTAAAATATTTGGTAAATTTTGCTTTAAGGGCATCGTTAGATAAAAAATATTCCTTCTATTTATAGTTGTTGCAAAGCATTTTGTTGTCAAGGCAATCAAAAGTCAACTTTTTATTTTTTTACACATATGTTATAATTCTATTTCGTGCATTAAAATGAATCTTGCGATTGGATTTTTTCACCTCAAATAGCTCATGTGATATGATACTTTTAAAAAATCTAAAATATTCTTTGATTTTTATCTTATAATCTATTACACTATTATACCTTATATTTGTAATCTTTATTTTTATAAGGTTTGTTAGTATTTTTGCTTAAGCTTTTATTTGCAAGATATTAACATTTTTTAGCTGTTTGCCTTTGTAGTTTATTATTATTAAATGATGCCTGCAGTTTTTGGTGGCTTAGCGTTTTAATAATTATAAACTTCAAACAGTCTTTTTTGCCGTTTTGGCTTTTGTTGATTGTTTAAGTGTTACATTATGACAAATAAAAAACCATTTAAAGCAGGAATGCATGTGTTTTGCAAAAACCATGGTCTTGGCTTTGTAACCGATGTCTCGGAGATAGACATTATGGACCAAGTAATAAGATGCTTCGACATTTTTTTTGAAAGGGACAATCTAAAAATAAGTGTGCCTGAGGAAAAAATGCATTCAATTGGCATTAGACGCCTTGCTGATAAGTCCGTTGCTAACGATGTGATGAAGATATTTAGGTCGGAGTCCAAAGGTATGAGAGTTATTTGGAGTAAGAGGTCTAAGGAATACGAGCAAAAACTTTATTCTGGCGATATTTTTGTTACTTCGGAAGTTGTCAGAGACCTTTATAAAAACTCACTAAACCCTTCAAGGTCATATTCCGAAAGGGTGATTTTTGAAAAGGCACTTGAAAGAGTCTGCTCTGAGCTTGCCGCAATACAAGATAAATCACTTGAGGATGTTTTTAATGAGGTTTGTAAAACTCTTTCAGTGTTTCAGGAAACCTTTGATTCCCCAGAGGAACTTGATGATTCAATTGATGCATCAAGCGACTTGGATAGTAAGCTTGACATGGTAGGCTAATTTTTACAAAACCAATAATGCAGCTTGGCGATTGTAAAAATGACAAAACGGCTGTTGTGATTGATGGATACTCTTATATCTTTCGTTCATTTTACTCCGTGCCAAGCCTTATTGCTGCTAACGGGCTAAATGTTAATGCTGTCTTTGGGTTTTTCAATCATATCTTTGGTTTGATTGCTGTTTTAAAGCCAACTTTTGTCTATATAGCCCTTGATAGCAAAGGCATAGGCTTTAGGGATGAGCTTTATGGCGATTATAAGGCAAATCGTGCATCTTGTCCAGATGAGTTAAAACACCAATTTGACATAATTAAAAATGGTATTATAGCCTGCGGGCTTTATCCTATTTTTAAGCATGGCACCGAAGCGGATGACATAATTGCCAGCATTGCAAAATTTAACAAAGAACTTGGCGTTCAATCAATTATCTGCTCCAAGGATAAGGACTTGATGCAGCTTGTTGAAAACAAATTTACCTATCTATACGAGGATAAGCAAAAGATATTTATTGATGAAGATTTTGTTTTTGCAAAATTTGGTGTCGCTCCAAAGTACATAGCAGATTACCTTGCTTTAGTAGGTGATTCGTCAGATAATATACCGGGGGCAAAAAATATAGGTCCAAAAAAAGCTGCTGCCCTTATTGCAAAATTTGGCTCGGTGGAGCAAATCTATCAAAATATTGAAGAAATAGAACAAAGCGTTAAAGCTTTGTTACTGCAAAGCAGGCAAAGTGTTGAATTGTCAAAGCAGCTTACAAGTCTTGCTTTTATTGATGATTTGGTGGATGATTTGTCAAAGGCAAATATTGCAAACTTAAATCTTGATAGTGGAATGAGTTTTTTTGATTCTCTTGGAATGCAATCGGTTAAGACTCGTTTTAAAAACCTCTGTAGCAATTTGCTTCTGGTAAAGCAATCTTTGCCGGATAAGGCAAATGGAGCAAAATCTTCCCAGTTGTCAAATCCTCACTCTAGCTTACAGGATTGCGAGCAGGGCAGTTTGTTTTAATTTGATGCAATTGATGTAAAAACCAATTTTAAAGCTGTATGCTAATTGGCTGTGTATAGCTTACAAAGCTTGTGGCTAATTTTGTAGTTCGTTAAGTCGTTTTTTTACTTCGGCGCAGTCTTTTGTGTTAAGCTCCTTAGTGGAATCGGCTTCGCCAATGTTTGCAATAGTGTTGACAAGACAGTTGTCGTTGTAAAATATTTTATAAAAATCAGTAGCTTTGGATTTTTCGTTTAGTAGGTCGTGAGCTATAGCAAGATTTTTTTGACAGCTGGGACTGGTAATATTGATTAATAAACATGCTTTTAAAACATCTGTAGCTTCGCTATATTTGCCAAACTTTAATAAAGATTTTGCTTTAAATGACAAGAACTGTGCATCGGTCTCAAAAAGTCCTTTGAGCCTTTCAATTTGATTGATAGACTTGGTGGACTCTGCCTTTTCTGTGAAGTTTTTAACAATTGTGTAAAAAGCCTTTGTGCCTTGGCGAGGCTCTTTTAATTTATTGTTTTGCAGAGCACGAAGGATTGCGATGCTGAAGTCAAAAAATTTATCTGCATCGTAATTTTGATAGCAAGCAAGCATGTCGTGCATAATTTTTAAATCTTCCTGACTTTGTCTTTCGTCGCTTGCAAAGTATTTGTTTGTAAGGGTGGCACATTTTGCATAATCTTCGGAATCTCTTGCTTTGTAAGCCTCTTTTAAAGTTGTAAGAATTGTCTGCATTTCTGTAGCTTCGTCGTTTGTAATATCTGCGGCAAATGATGTGAAATTAACAGCATTAAGGCAAAAAAATCCAAGTAATCCAAATAGCAAGCTATAAAACATAATAGCCACAATAAAATAATATCTTACAATAACGCTATTATAAATTTTGTATAATAGCATGCAACATCTGCTTAAGCTTAGCTTTAGGTAGCTTTGGCATATGTTGTCTACAATAGATAAGACAAAACAATGATTGTAAAGTTTTTATTTTGTAAATTTTTACTATTTTTTACAATTCCAATTGTAAAAGTTAATTTTGTATTAGTTGATATTTACAGTGGTATCTTGCTCGGTTGAAGTGGGTCTATTTGGCACATTGCGAGACTGATTTAATTTAAATTTATTTATCTTATCATGAATCTCTGGGTTGTTTATGGCTAGTATTTGCGCGGCAAATATGGCGGCATTTTTAGCCCCATTAACTGCCATTGTTGCCACCGGTACACCGGATGGCATTTGAGCTATGGATAAAAGGCTATCAAGCCCATCGTTAAATTTTGTTTTTACTGGCACGCCTATAACTGGCAAGGTTGTAATAGATGCCACCATACCCGGTAAATGGGCTGCTCCTCCGGCCCCAGCAATTATGATTTTAAAGCCTATTTGTTGAGCTTCTTTTGCAAAGTCAAACATTCTGTCGGGCGTGCGATGAGCTGATATAACAAGTGTATCGTGAGTTATTCCAAAATCTTTTAGTATAACAACGGCCTCTTGCATAACCTCGTAATCACTTGTACTACCCATTATTACGGCAACATCAAATCTTTTTGTTTGATTTTTTGGGTCGTTAATCTTGGCAGGGTTAGTATCTTGGGTAAAAAGCCTTTGATTTTGATATATGCTTGCAGCACCTGTTTTTACAACGGAATCTTTACCCGCCTTTGAACTGCCAAAGCCACTACTTGATAACATTTTTACAATAAATATTAATTACAAAATGAAAGTCCTACTTTTGTGATTAATGTATAAATAATAACTTGTCTTAGGATGTGATATTGATTTACTAAAAATCGTCTTCTTCAACATTTTCATATTGTGCACCAGCGTTGTCAGCCGATGTTATAAACTTTTTAAATCTTGTAATGCCACCAGTTTTGTCCGCAGATGAGCGACCATCTTCACCGGATGTTGAAAATGTTGGGTCAATATGGCTAAGACTGAAGTTTGTGCTATTTATTACGCCGGAAGCTATTTCTTTAATTGAAACCTCCGATGGTTTTGTGTTTTTTATATCGTTTTTTGCCATAAAGGATTTTGCACCTAGCGAAATTGACCTTGCACGACGCGAAGCAACAAGAACCAAAGAGTATTTGTTTTCAACAAAATTAAGCGATGCCTCAATATCCTGTATCATAATTACATTAAACAATTGCTAACACAAATTCAACCATTAGATATTAATTGCAATTGCGATTTTATTCAAGTTTTTTTTGAAACAATTTAGGCTAAAGCTATACATGCTAAGGTTTATATTTTAAAACACTGCTTCTTTTTAAGTTTAATGTTGTTAAATAAGCTTATTTTAGCTTTGTGTGTGGTGGTATTGTTGTTGCTGATAACGGATTTGGTTTTTGGGTCGGCCTGATCTTATATATCTCGTGCAACAACCTAAAATAAATACTACAGCATGAACTGCATATGCTTGCTGTTCGTCATTGCCATAAAAACACATATAGAGTAAAAACCCAGCCAAAGCAAGCGCTAAAATACAAATCCGTCCTAGATGTTTTAGTGCCAAATCACAAATTCTATCCAATATTAGCTCCCTTCTGCGATGCACATTCATTTTTCTATCTTTATCTAAATGACTCTCTAATTCGGCTTCAGATGCTTTTAATAGTTCGTTTTTGTAGTCTTGTGGAGTGTTGGACATTATTTACTTAACAAATAATGTGATAGGTCCTTAAGATAGTCATCAAATTCTTTTTTTATTTTGTCATCTGGTATTATGATATCTCTTTCATTATCTTTGTAACATTTAAACCAAGCACCTTTTTCATTATGAGTCATATTAACTAGTGTGCTTGCTTTTTTATTTCCATATGCAGCGCATGCAATATTTAAACTTTGAATATATTTATTGCCTTTGTCTAATATTGGCAATACAACTTCACCCGATTTATCATTCTTTTCTGAGTAAGCTCTAGTTTTGATTGGTTCTTTTATGTAGCCTTTAAATTCCGTGTATACACTTGGTATCACAGGGCCTAAACGCCAAGCTTCTATTTGAGAGCAAAATAGTTTTTCGTTAAACAATGATAGATTTATTCCATATGCAAAATACATAAGCTTTTGTAATTTTAAATTAGTAACTTCTATTGTGTAACTTTCTAGCTTATCTAAAATGTAATTTGCCACAGCAAAAGTATCATAATCTTTATAATCATTTTTCAATTCCCTACTCATACCCACCAAGCTAAATAACAATAAGTTAATTTAATTTTTACATTATTCAAAAAGCTTGTAAATCTTTGGTTGTTCTTAAGATTTTTTACATTATATTTTACGAGCTTTTTTACATACCACCTTGCGAGTGATTGACAGAGCGATGTTTATGGCAATACCATTAAGTAGCATCATAAACATTTGCCTTGTCTTTGATTATTGTAAAGCTCATTTTGGCATTGTCAATAATTAATACCAAATAGCACCCAAAACTAAGCTTATATAACCGCCCCCAGCTCTGTCCTTAAAACCAGAGGGGGATAAAGAATGAATATTTTACTTATTAGCCTCTTTTTAGCAAAAGCATGTCGGCTAAAACGCATCTAAGCATTGCCTCGCACACTGGCACCGCCCTTATGCCTACGCATGGGTCGTGGCGACCTTTTGTGATGATGCTTGTGTTATTGCCGTTTTTATCTATCGTATCGCGTGGAATTAATATTGAACTTGTAGGTTTTATATAAATACGCACCACTATGTTTTGCCCGGTTGATATGCCGCCTGCTATGCCGCCATTGTTGTTTGAGGCAAAGATGATTTTGCCGTTTTGGTCAAACTGCATTTCGTCAGCATTTTCCTCGCCTCTTAACAGAGCAGATTCAAAGCCAGCACCAATTTCAACTGCCTTTACCGCATTTATTGACATCATAGCCTCTGCTATTTTTGCATCCAGTTTGTGGTATAAGGGCTCACCTAGACCCACCGGCACATTTTTTGCAACAAGCTCAACAACCGCACCAGCACTGGAGCCTGATTTGCGTATGTCAAGCAAGTATTCCTCCCATTTTGGCACTATGTTTTTATCTGCGGCAAAAAAAGGATTGTTGTTTATTTCGTTAAAGTCCATGTGGTTTGCATCTGCCTTTATTGTGCCAATTTGGGTTAGATAGCCTGCAACATCAATATCACTCATGTTTGTTATAACCTTTTGTGCAACGGCACCTGCTGCAACACGCATTGCGGTCTCCCTTGCTGACGACCTACCCCCTCCGCGATAGTCCCTAATCCCATATTTTTGCTGATAGGTGTAGTCGGCGTGACCGGGTCTAAATTTATCTTTTACATCGCCGTAGTCGTGGCTTCTTTGGTCTTGGTTCCAGATGATAATGCTTATTGGGGTGCCTGTTGTTTTGCCCTCAAAGGTGCCGGAGAGTATCTCGGCAATGTCATCCTCTCCTCTTTGTGTTGTAAATTTGCTTTGCCCCGGCTTGCGTTTGTCAAGATAGGGCTGAATGTCGGCCTCGGTTAAGTTAAGCATTGAAGGGCAGCCGTCAACAACACAGCCAATTGCCTTGCCGTGGCTTTCGCCCCAAGTTGTAAATCTAAAAATTTTACCAAAGGAGTTAAATGACATATCAACTTTTTAATAATTATTTTTTATAACATACATAATTATTTGCTAAAAAACTATGCAAATGCAAGATAAACTTGCTACCTCTATTTTTCAGCAACAATTGCGTAGCTTTCGGATTCATCTGCCCTGCCGGCTAAAAATCTAAAGCCGTAGTCTAAAAGCTCAGATACATACATATCCCTTTGCTTGGCAGTGTTGCCGCCAAGAACCACCGCCAACACTTTTTTATCACCCCTTTGTGCCGTTGATGCTATATTGTAGCCAGAGGAATTAACAAATCCTGTTTTCAATCCAGTTGCACCATCGTAGTTTGCTACTATTTTATTATGTGTTTCGTAGTTTCGTCCGCCGTATTCAAAGTCTTTTTTTGTAAATATCGGATAAAACTCCTTAAAATCATCATATAAAGCCATGCTAAGGCGCGCTATGTCTCGTGCGGTGCTAAACTGATTTTTGTGGTCTAGGCCGTTTGGGTTTTCAAAATGTGTGGAATACATTTTTAATTTTGCTGCTTGCTCGTTCATTTTTACAACAAAGGCTTGGTTGCTACCTGCAATATATTCTGCAAGGGCATAGGAGGAATCGTTTGCCGAGTGCACAATGATACTTGATATTAGGTCGTAGACGGATATTATGTCACCTTCCTTAAGGTAGATTTTACTTGGTTTTTGCGTTGTTGCTTCGTAGGACACAACAACTTTGTCGTCAAAACCTATCTCGCCAGCTTTAATTTTTGCAAAGGCTATATATAATGTCATAAGCTTTGTTAAGGAGGCAGGGGGGTGTTGTTTTGTCGCATCTTTTTCCTGTAGAATTTGCTTGGAATCCATGTCTATAAGTATAGTAGATATAGTAATTGGTGGCTGATTGCTGTGAGTGATGCTTTTGTGTTTTGCATGCTTTTTATGCTTAGTATTTTTTGTTTTTGCCTTAGCAAGGCACGAAGATGTGGTAATTAGCATTAAAAAAATGCTTAATACTATAGAATATCTCATGTGTCAAATTAAAAATTTCCTCGGCTTTATAAAGATAAATAAGTTTAATTGTTTTTTTTATAAAAATAAAGCATTTTTTTTTATATGGGCTCAGTAGCCTTAAAATAAGCATGTAGAGAGGTTTTAACATAGCTAGAAATGCAAAAATAAAAAATTTTTTAAAAAAAGTGTTGACTTATTTACAAATGTAGTAATAATTTATAGACCAAGAAACAAAAGCTAACGCAATCAGTTAGCAAGCTTGGTGATACAAGTAAAGCACAATGTAATGTGATTAGAATTTAATTTAGGGATTAATATAAAATTTGAATTAATTTCACAGACAAAAATTTTGTTCTGCGTACAATATGCGTTAAATATCTAAGAGCATTTGGCGGATGCCTTGGCATCAAGAGGCGATAAAGGACGTGCTAGTCTGCGATAAGCCGTGGCGAGCTGACAAGGAGCTTTGACCCGCGGATTTCCGAATGGGAAAACCCACCATCTATATGATGGTATTTACAGATGAATTCATAGTTTGTAAAGGCGAACTCAGTGAACTGAAATATCTAAGTAACTGAAGGAAAAGAAATCAACCGAGATTCCGGTAGTAGTGACGAGCGAACCCGGACCAGCCCAATGTTCTAACTGTAATAATTGGAATGAGATTGAAAGCTCAGCGACACAGGGTATTAGCCCCGTACAAGTAAAAAGCAGTTAGAAATTCGAGTAGAACGGGACACGAGAAATCCTGTTTGAATATGGGGGGACCTCCCTCCAAGGCTAAATACTACTTGATGACCGATAGTGAACTAGTACCGTGAGGGAAAGGTGAAAAGATCCCCGATAAGGGGAGTGAAATAGACCTGAAACCAAATGCTTACAATCTGTGGGAGCTTCCATTCTTTAC
>CAMCVL010000004.1 GCA_945881985.1 Rickettsia typhi
TTGTATCTTTACCTTTGACTTAAAATTAGGACTCAAAAACCATTAAATACCCAAAAGCTTTAGGAAGGTTTTTTAATCTTAACAAACCAAAAGGCATAAGTCAATAAACATAAAACATAATTAAATACTTGATATTTTCATTACCAATAGGCAAAGCTAAAGGAGGATTGATACCAAATAAATCTTTACAGTATAACCTAAAGTTTGCAAAATTGATTTTGTATAAATGAGTTAGTTTGATTGCTAAATACAAAAAGTAAAATATAAAAGTTAGCAACAAAAATGGCAACATTAAATTAGCACAAAACTACAAGTTTTACACAATGCAATACCAAAGAAAGTCTTAGATCTTTAGTATTGACAAATTTTTGCTAAAAGGATTAAGCCTTCCAGTTTGATATAGAGTCCTTAATACCTTGTAAAATTGCTTTGGAAAAAGCACCTAAGATAAACTCAACGGATTTAACCGAGTCGTCGTTAGCTGGTACAACATAATCAATTTTTGCAGGGTCGGAGTTAGTATCAACAATGCAAAATACTTTTATACCTATGTCCGAAGCCTCCTTAACAGCCATTTTGGAATGTAGTGCATCAACAACAATTATTGCATCAGGTCTGTTTTTCATGCCTCTTAGACCACCAACAAATCTTTCAAGCTTTTGAATTTCCTTAGTCATTTTTAAAAGCTCTTTTTTTGTGTATTTTGAACTCTCGGTTTTAACGGTTTTTTCAAGCCTGTCAAGCTTGCGTAGCAAAGCAGATATCGTATCCCAGTTTGTAAGAGTGCCACCAAGCCAGCGGTTGTGAACATAATACTGACCGCAATTTAAAGCATGTTTTTTAACTGATTTTGAAATGCTGGTTTTTGTGCCAACAAACAAGATACGAGCGTTTCTTCTTGCAAGTTTGTAGGCTTCAAACAAAGCATTTGACAAATAGTGTTTTGTTTGAACTAGGTCAATGATAGAAATACCAGATTTTTCGTCGTGGATAAATTCAGCCATTTTGGAGTTTTTAAACTCAACCTTGTGACCGTAGTGAAGGAGGTTGTCAAATAAATCCTTGATAGTAAAGTCAACCGAGAAGGAAGATTTTAGAACTTCACCATTTGCAACGCCTTGTTTTGGCTGCTGTGTAGCTGTAGACTCGCTCATGTTTTTGGTATGAAAATAAAAATACATTTAATTTACAAAGGGCAAAAAACCCACAAGTCTATATAGCTTAACTTATCTATTAGCTTTGTCAAGATTTAATTTATTTTTTACATCATTATTTTAAACCAAGCACGGATTCAATTCCGTCATTTTTAATTATACTTGCAAGATTGTGGAGGGATTCCTTAAATGCCTCCTCTTGACTTACCGAGGAACCACCCGAAAAAGTGATATTTTTGCTGCCAACAAGCTTACCACCAGAGGACACACTTATGAATGTATTATTTTTTGCAAAGTATCTGCCATAAATTTTATCCCCAACTGTGTTGTTTGTAATGGTTATTGACACTGAGCTTAGAGCGGTTACAAGCCTTCTACTAACCTTTAGCCCTGCATCATTTAAACCTTGAGTTATTACATCGCCAATTGGGCCATCCTCAACAACAAAAGTTATTTTTGTCAAAAAGCTATCATATTCCGCCTTGTATTGCTTAGATTTGTCAAAAACCTCTTTGATGTTAAAATCATCGCCCTTGCTAAGCGAGAAAATTAAAAGAGCAAGATGCTCCGCCTTTGCTGAGCTTTCTATAATTTTTTTAAACTCGGTGCGTCTTTCAAGAGCGTTTGCAATTTGGTTAAGGTTTTTGTAGCGATTTTGGCAATCCTCCATGATGGATTTTAATTCGTCAGTCTTCTCCTCAGTAAAAACTGCCCTATCAATCTTGATTTTTATATAAAAAGAACCTGCCGCCTCCTCAGATTTGATTGTGTCGTAATTATTAAAACTTACATCCTTTACTATCGCACTTATGTTTTGCTTGAGGGAGCTTGTGTAGACTTCGGCATCCGCACTTGTTTTGGACTCGGTTGTTGAGGACACCGAAACCCTAAGCCTTGATGCTGCATCGTTTAAAGCTGCGTTTGTTGCCTTTTGCAAACTAGAACCCTCGCCCACGCCGTAAAGAGCAAAGGCATCGTTTTTAACGGGTTCTAGGTACCAAGATGGTATTTTAATTTCATCCTGCTTGACAACCTTGCCACCGCAGCCAGCAATTGTTAATGTAAAGACAAATAGGCAAACCGTAATGCAAAAATTAAAAAATAGCTTAATCATAATTTTAACAAGTAATAACATTTATAAATCATACCGCAGCCTGCGGCTAAGACGGCATGTAAATTTAACATTTGTAATATAGATATTATGATAAAAAAAATTTTTAACAAGCAAGAAAATTATCAAAAAACATCAATACCGCCAAGCTTACAAAATGGTAAAGAGCAGGTTGCAAAAAAAAGCCTAGAGTTTAAAAGCTCTTTGTTTTACTCAAATCAAATTGCCTCTTGGACGGATGCCAGTTATGTAAATTTTGCCAACAACGGCTATATTAAAAATGTTATTGCCTATAGATGCGTGCATATGATTGCCCGCCAAGCAAGCTTTATACCTATCAAGCTTTACAAGCTTACGCCAAATGGCGAGAGAGTTTTGCAAAAAAACCACTTTGTTAACGACATTTTGGCAAAGCCAAATCCATCACAAAATTACACAAATTTTATGGAAGAGCTCTATTCTAATCTTTTAATCTATGGCAATGCCTACTTGGTGCTTAGCAAAAATAGCTTTGAAAGCCCAAGCGGGCTTGAGCTTATAAAACCTGAAAAAATAAACATTTTAACGGACCGCGGCGACAATATAATTTACAGATACAAGGATGGGCAAAAAATTCACGATTATTCTGTCAATTTAAAAACAAATAAAAGAGATATTTTACACGTAAAACTCTATAATCCATCTAATGAGTTTTATGGCCTGTCGCCATTTGAGGTTGCAACCTATCCTATAGACCAGCACAACGAGTCCTCAAGATACAATAAGTCTTTGCTACAAAACTGCGCTAGGCCATCCGGTGCAATTGTTTTCACTCCCCAAAACGACGGAACAAGTAATACGCTAACCGAAGACCAATACCAAAGGCTACAAGAGCAAATAAACGAAAACTTTTTAAAAAACACTGGTAGACCCATATTGCTTGAAGGTGGCTTAGACTGGAAGGAGATGTCAATATCGCCAAAGGAGATGGATTTTCTTGAATGTAGGCAAAATGCAGCAAGAGAAATTGCTCTTGCATTTGGCGTGCCGCCGCAGCTTTTAGGCATCAAGGGAGATGCAACATATAACAACATGATGGAGGCAAGACTTGCTTTGTGGGAGCAGACTATAATTCCGTTTATAAATCTTGTTACAAATGCCTTGGAAGATTTTTTATCCTGCAATTTTGATGAAAAGCTAGACATAGACTTTGACATGGATAAGGTGGCAACACTATCATCAAAAAGAGACAGCGAGTGGATGAAGGTTGCAAACGCAAGCTTTATGACGATAAACGAAAAACGCCAATTTGTTGGGCTTGACCCTATAATGGGCGGCGATGTTTTTGAAGGCAAAAGTGCATCAAGCAATGGTAAAACAGCTTAAGGACTTTGCATTTGTATTTTTACACATCCTTATAGTAAAATATCCATTCCCGCATATCCATTTAGGAGGATGTCTGCAGATAGCCACTTCCCTTTAAGGGCGATATCCAGATAATCCATCCCCTTTAGGGGTTATTCGCAGATAGCCCCTCTCCCTTAGGGGCGATACCCAGATAACTCCTCCCCTTTAAGGGTTATTCGCAGATAACTCCTCCCCTTTAAGGGCGATATGCAGATAGCCCCTCCCCTTTAAGGGGAGGTTGGGTGGGGTATTGGGCGCTGGCAACACTTAGTACTCTATCTACTAAGATAGCAACCCCACCTGCTAGGCTAAAGCCTAGCCTCCTCCCATTCTAGGGGAGGTATTATTTGCACAGCAACCTCTCCCTTTGGGGGAGGGCTAGGGTGGGGGCTGAAGTATTTTATATTTTAAATTTATTATTTTTTTATTAATTATGAGCATCAATAATAATATTATATCCATGCAAAGCCTTTTGTTTAAATGCCTTTGCGAGGTTGATTTGATAAAGGAAGGTAATATACCTGTGGTAAATCACTCACCCATAGTGCAAAGCTATCCTATTGTTAAAATATCCGATGTGCTAAAAACAAAGGAGGATAACTACACGCAAAAGATTGTCTTTACAATATCTTGCTTAAGTGATGAAGTTAGCAGCTTCGACCTCATTAGACTATCATCTGGCATTGAGCTGGTTTTTGAAAACCTAGCAAGCCTCAAGCTCCATACAGTAGCAAAAAATCTTGACCCCTCGGCTTTAACTGCAATATCCAAGCTTTACGCATGCGGGGTGCAAAGTGTCAATTTACATCAGGACGAGGAGCAAATTTTCAACCTATCCCTCAAGATATTTTTTGTGGTGTAACCAGCGGTTTTAAGATGCTACTTTTACTCCGTTTTTAAGCCTAACTTCAGAGATAAATCTTACCCCTTTTTCACCTCTTTTAAGCTGGATAAATACATCCACTACATTTAAAATATAGTCCTTAATTTCCTCAGGCGGCATACCAAGCCCAGCCTGCATAACCATAAGCTTTAACTGCTCCACTGCCATTGCAGGAGAATCCGCGTGGAGCGTTGATATTGACCCCGGGTGACCAGTGTTAATTGCACGCAAAAAGCTAAAAGCCTCCTTGCCTCTAAGTTCACCTACGATAATTCTATCGGGTCTTAAACGCAGGGCGGCCTCGATTAAGTCCTGAGTCGTAACATTTGCCCTACCCTGCCCTCCTTTTGAGGCAACAAGATGCAGCTTGTTTGGGTGGTTTTTTAATAGTATTTCCCTTGCATCCTCAACGGTTAAAATACGCTGCTCCTTTGGTATCGCCTGCAGCATTGCATTTGTAAAGGTTGTTTTACCAGTGGATGTTCCCCCGCTTACAATAATATTTTTACGCATTAAAATTGCCTGAATCAAAAATTCTTTGATATTGCCTGCGTCCAAAAGTGCCTGCAGGGTTTCAAAATCCTTGTCTTCAATTGCTTTAATTTTGGTCGTATTAAAGGCGCCCATTTTTTCGTAGTCATCAAGGCTCCACTGAATTGTGGCTGGCTTTCGTATTGACATAACAACATTACCCTTAGAGCACACAGGAGGAAACACAACCTGCACCCTGTATCCATTTGGTAGCGTTGCCGACAAGAGTGGGTTTTCCTCGCTTATCATTTGGTCTGTAGACTGAGCAATTAACTTACCCAGCCCGTAAAGATGGTTAAAGTCAAACTCGGGCACGGCATGTCTTATCATGTCACCGCGTTTTTCAACCCATATCTCACCTGGCATATTAATTGATACCTCACTTATATCTGGCTCTGCTAGGATTTTTTCAATAGGTAACAAGTAGGTATTTAAAGCCGTTACATTCTGCATTCCTTAACCAAAATAATACTTCAACAAATTTATTATAGATAAAAAAACGGACTTTGTAAAGATTTTCTTGACTCTTTTTTTATTTGTCTTTAGCTTTTGCAGATATGTGTTTTATTTTTATTGTTTATGTTAAAATCCCATTTTGCATTTACAGCTATTGCTGTATCAATTGCTTTAGTATCCTGCAAGCCAACAATTAAGGACTTAAACGCTTACCAAAAAAAAGCGGTTACACAAACAGAGTTTATGCCATCCGAGGAGCAACTTGCAAAAAATGTTCCCACAGTGGTGATTTTGCCTTTTAGCGACAGCACTGAGTTTGCAAAGCAAACAAACTTTTCCACTCAAATACCCAACAAGCTTGAAAAAGTTTTAGTTAGCAACAAGCTTGCATCCATTGCTCCTAGGGATGCTTTTGTTAAACTTGCTGACGAAATTAAAATGGCAGAGCTTAACAATCAGTCAACTTCATCAATAAATGCAAATGGTGCAAACTACGCAATTGTAGGTGATGTATCAAATGTGTCGTTTTCTTCGGAGGATGTTACATATGAAAGCGAGCCTACAAACAATGTTTCCGCTATACTTGCTGCAACCGGCAAAAGGGACAGAATATACAGATACACATCCGCTTTAAACGCTAGTGTTAAAATATACGAATTACCAACACTTAAGCTAATTGATTCAATAATCTTTGACGGCTCTGCAACTAACAATGAAAAAGCAAAGATTAAAAAGGACACTCTGCTTTCACGGGAATTTGAAGACCCTAAAACATTTGATGCAAATGTAGTAATGCAAGCTCTTGAAAATGCAGTTAACAGACATGCAGTTGAGCTTAAAAACACCTTTGCAAAAACCGGCTATGTTAGCGAGGTTAGAAACAAGGGTTCAAAAATTATAGCAAAAATTAGTCTTGGCTCTGCTGATGGCTTAAAGCACGGCGACAAAATAATCTTGCAACAAAAATATACCAGCGAGGATTCTTTGTCTGGCAAGTCCGTTGTTGACACCAAAGTTTTGGGTCAAGCAATCGTTACAAACCAAATCACTGCTAACGCTGCTTGGGTTGTTGTGCCGGAGGAAATTGCTAAAGACCTTAAAATTGGTGATGTAGCAAAAGTATTTTACAAAAATGGCTTATTTACAGTTAGTAAATAATGTATAATATCAATAAGCTTTTTAAAGCTTATATTCAAAAAGCTCGCCACATAACCCAGTCATCTACAGATGTAAAATGTGGCGATATATTTTATTGCATTAAAGGATTCAGTTTTGACGGACATAAATTTATCAATCAAGCCTTTAAACAAGGAGCTATTGCCGTTGTTGCAACAAATACTAGCTTCCTAAAAATACTTTCTTTACGCATCCAAAATCTTTTGTTTTTTTTAGCCAGCCTTAGTTTTTGCAGTAAAAAACTTCGCAAAAAAATCTTTTTTTTTAAAGGGGCAAAACTTGATATAATTAAATTAAAATACAATAATCTTCCAGAGCTATTTGCAGTTACTGGCACAAATGGCAAAACATCTAGTGTGCATTTTTACCTTGAGGCTTTAAACCTAATTGGTAAAAAAGCAATATCTATTGGCACAATTGGCATAAGGGCAAACTTTGAGCTAAATACATCACAAATGCCCGAGGTCAATCTTACAACCCCCGATGTATTCTCTTTGTATCGCATATTGCATGAGGCAAAATTACAGGGGGCACAATACTGCGCTATGGAGGCAAGCTCGGTTGCGATACAATCTATGCGGCTTGAAGGACTGGAGTTTAAGATTGCATCATTTACAAACTTAACTTTAGACCACCTTGACATTCACAAAACAATGGAAAATTACTTTAATGCAAAACTACAATTATTTACAAATCACCTTGCAAAAGGGGCTTTTGCGGTTTTAAATGGCGATGATGAACCATCTTTAAGTGTTGCGGATAAAATTAGAGATGTAAATTTGGTTGTTGTTTATCAGAAAGGCATTGGTAAAAACAAGATCAATACCAAGCCCAATCAATTGCTACTAAGCTTTGTAAATAACGAGGATGGTTGTAGCATTTATAACAATGAAGAAGAATTGGTATTTTTTATTAGGGGGCATGTAGTGGGCTTTCAATGCTATAATATTGCAATGGTTTTGGCTGGACTTTATGCTTATTTTGGCGATCAAGTTTTACAAAATCACAAAAATCTAAGCTTTACAATGCCAGAGGGCAGGATGCAAGAATTTAAGCTAAAAAACAATGCAAGAGCCTTTGTTGATTATGCTCATACGCCGGATGCTCTCAAAAAGGCACTGGAGGAATTAAATCTGCTAAAAGCTAACAATACTGATGTTAAAATTATCACTCTTTTTGGCTGCGGGGGACAAAGAGATAAAACAAAACGCTCGCAAATGGGTTTAATAGCCTCAAATTACAGCGATTTTGTTGTAATTACAGACGACAATCCAAGGCAAGAAAATCCTTTAGTAATAAGAGAGGAAGTAATTAAGGGTTTTAAGCAGAGCTTTACAAACTTTACAAGCATAGCAAACAGAGCTAAGGCTATTGAATTTGCAGTAGAAATATCCAAAAATAACGACCTGATTTTAATAGCTGGTAAAGGGCATGAGAATTATCAGATTATCGGTAATCAAAAAACTCACTTTAGTGATGCAGAGGAGGTGCTTAAGTTTTGCTAACTCTTGCACCCTTAAATTGATTTGGATAGCTATACAATATCAACTCTTGCAAATGTCGCACATGTAATATACTTAGCTTTAAGCAATGGATGGCTAGCTATGGTAAAGCTTGCCTCGTTTAATGTTGCAAGAGTTGTTGCAACATCGTCTACAACTAAAATTGTTTTTCCCGCAAGGCTTGGATGTTTTTCCAACAATGTCTTATTAACAGCAAAGCAATCTTTTAAATTAGCTATTCTTTGCTGTTTGTTTAATTTTGTTTGCGGCATTGTGTGCTTTACTTTTATCAAGAGGTTTGGCATGAAAAAAATTGTTTTTGCGGATTGCTTTGCAAGAGTCTTATGAATATATTTTGCAATCAATGCTGCCTGATTGTACCTACGCATTAGCAAGCCTTTTTTGGATAAGGGCACACAAGTTATTATATCAAAGCTAAAAAGCTCCTGTGCCTGAAGCCTTTGCAATATCTGCTTGGCAAAAAATTCTGCGTTTTCAACACGCCCTCCAAATTTAAGCCCAGATGCAAGTATGGATGTTGTTTTACTATACAGACAGGATGAAAATAGAGCATCAAAGCTATTTTGATTTGCATGGCACATATCGCATTTTAATATATTCCGTCCAAGTTTTTTGTCAAAAAAAAGATTTTCACTCACTAGCCCCACTATTGGCAAGCTACATTTTGTGCACGATAGCTCGTCGCATCTTGGTATCTCGTTCCAACAATCTGTGCAAAGCGTAAGGGGGTTGCTTGTAATAAGTCCACAAGCAAGGCACCTGTTTGGCAGGGCAAAATTGGCAATTAGCAGCAATAAAGGTTTTAGTTTTTTTATTGCAAGCCGCAAGAAAAATTTTAACACAATTTAATCATTACAATCATTTTTGTTTAAGGTTTGAGCCGATCCGGAGCGATTTTTAGACGCAATAATTGCCATTGCTTGGCTTGCAACTGGCATTGTTAAAAACACTAAAAACAATATTGCCAATATTTTAATTGCCACAAATACAGATGCAAACATTAAACAAGCACCGATTGCAACAAAACCAAATCCAAAAAACTCAGGCAATATGCTAAAATGCAACATAACAAGTGATTGCTTAATTATACAAAACTTTAAAAGCCCTAAAATAAAGAAGGCTAAACCAAGCAAAATAAAGCCAATCGCCAAGATGCTAAGCATAAAGTAAATAGTAAAAACTTGCAAATTAAATATACAATTAACCACATTTTATAATGATACCTTTAAAAATTTTACTTTATGTATTTACAATTGCAAGAAGTTATGCTTAAATTCATTTGTAACATTAAGATTGAAATCCTTTCATTTTTTTAATTTATAACAAAATCCCGTTAGCGGCCAAGCTTTAGCAGCAAACGCATTGCCAATGCAGACTAACTTAAATTTATTACACAGAGAGCAGGGCTGAAAGCTAGATAGCTTTAAGACTTGTCTTTGGTTATCTGTTTTGGCAATCTTGAATTAGTATTTGATATTATTTTACATGGCTTTTAAGATAGGTATTGAATTACAAAAAGCAAAAACTAAATAGATGTTATATAGGCTTTTGCCTTTATAAAAAATTGTTATTCTGTATTTTTTATTTTTGCTTAATTATATATGGCGGACTATGTTATAGGTATTGACCTTGGTACAACAAACTCCTGTGTTTCAATTTACGAAAATGGCAAGCAAACTGTCATTCCAAACTCTGAGGGCGGGCGTACAACCCCATCAATTGTTGCCTTTACTCAGGATGGGCAAACTTTAATTGGTGGATCTGCTAAACGCCAAGCGGTAACAAATCCGGCTAATACTTTTTTTGAGGTTAAAAGACTTATAGGCCGTAGATTTGAGGATGCAGAGGTGCAAAAGGACATTTCTCATGTATCTTACAAAATAGTTAAGGCAAGCTCTGGCGATGCTTGGGTGGCAGACAAAGATGGTAAGCAATACGCGCCGGCACAAATTTCGGCTGAGGTTTTAAGGTATCTTAAAAAAACCGCTGAGGACTTTTTGGGTCAAACCGTTACAAAGGCTGTGATAACCGTGCCTGCATATTTTAACGACTCGCAAAGACAGGCAACAAAAGATGCAGGTAAAATTGCAGGGCTTGATGTGCTGCGTATAGTCAACGAGCCTACCGCAGCGGCTCTTGCTTACGGGCTTGACAAAAAAGGAGATAAAAAAATTGCCGTCTACGACCTAGGGGGTGGTACATTTGATGTATCAGTGCTTGAAATTGGCGATGGTGTTTTTGAAGTAAAAGCCACAAATGGCGACACATTCCTTGGCGGTGCGGACTTTGACATGAAGGTGCAAAACTACATAGTGGACGAGTTTAAAAAGCAAAACCCTAGCATGGATATTTCAAAAGACCAGCTTGCGGTGCAGCGTATTAAGGAGGCTGCAGAAAAGGCAAAAATTGAACTATCATCCGCTGCCGAGACAGACATTAACCTGCCTTACATAACCGCAGATGCAACAGGACCAAAACACTTGCAGGTAAAACTTACTAGGTCCAAACTAGAACAACTTGTTGACGACCTTATTACAAAAACAATTGAGCCATGCAAAAAAGCTCTTGCTGATGCAGGCATTGACAAAAAAGATATTGACGAAGTTGTGTTAGTAGGGGGCATGACCCGTATGCCAAAGGTGCAGCAAATTGTTAAGGACTTTTTTGGTAAAGAGCCTCACAAAGGCGTTAACCCGGACGAGGTTGTTGCAATAGGGGCGGCTGTGCAAGGTGGTATCATCACCGGCGATGTTAAAGATGTATTGCTGCTTGATGTTACCCCCCTTACCCTTGGTATTGAAACCGCAGGTGGCGTAATGACTCCGCTGATTGAAAGAAACACAACAATACCCACAAAAAAATCTCAAGTGTTTTCAACCGCTAGCGACAACCAGTCAGCAGTAACCATTAGAGTTTGCCAAGGGGAGAGAAAAATGGCATCCGACAACAAGCTTTTAGGGGAGTTTAACCTAGACGGCATACCGCCAGCACCAAGAGGCATGCCACAAATTGAGGTAATTTTTGACATTGACGCAAACGGCATAGTTAAGGTCACCGCTAAGGACAAAGCTACAAACAAGGAACAGCACATCCAAATTAAATCCTCTGGCGGTTTAAGTGATGCTGACATTGAAAAAATGGTTAAAGAGGCAGAGGCAAATGCCGAAAAGGACGCAGAAAGAGCCGAAAAAGCAAAGGTTAAAAACGATGCTGACAATGCTGTTTATGCAACCGAGAAGGCTCTTAAAGAGCACGGCGACAAGATACCGGCTGAGGATAAAACCGCTATTGAGGCAAAACTTACTGAAGTAAGAGAGGCTCTTGCAAAGGATGAAACCTCCGCTGAAGATCTTAAAAAGCTTGTAGACGAGCTGCAAACCGCTTCAATGAAGCTAGGCGAGGCTATGTACAAGTCTCAGGCAGAACAAGGCGGCTCTGCTGCTGATGCATCCGCAAACACAGCCGCAGATGGTAGTGCAAATGCAGGCTCTGGCTCCACCTCTGGCTCCGGCTCCTCAAACGGCTCCGATGATGTAAAAGACGCCGACTTTAAGGAGGTGAAGTAGTTTTTACCAACAATTCCACCAGCCTTAACCGGCATGGTGGATCTTGTTAGTTTTTGTTTTATAGCAGTGTTTTACCTTATGAATAAGCAAAATAATACAGCAATACCCAATGTAAAAAGAAATAGCGATGGATTAACTGACTATAGAATAAAAGAATCTATCAATCCAAATATATTAGAGGCCGTGAAAGCGATACAAGCCACAAACAATACTTCATTGGCAAGGGGTCAAGACAAAATGCTTGACAATACTGTAAAAATAGATAAAATTGAAACAGATTAGAATTGTAAAATTGTTATTGCTCACAAGATGCAAAAAATGGATGATTTACTTAAGAAGTATCCCTTGCCAGAAAGAATGAACGAGCCTTTGTCAGCTGATGGATATGGATTAAGTAGGGCCTTTAATAGTCTTGAAAAAACACTTTACTTGGCAATGATGGTGGTGCAAGACCAGCAAAAAAAGGAACAGGAGGAGCAAAAGCATTCAAATCTCAGTAACGACAGCTCTAAAGACAAGCTTGTTTAGTTTGTAAAATGGAGTATAAAAATTTTGCACAATACCTAGGTTTGATAACATCTTGTTTGTCATTTTTTGGCTTTGGGTTTTTAAATCTTGCCGACAGACTAAAGATAAAACACGAAGCTATAAGTAGAACTTTACAAATAAGAGATGATATAAATCTTGCTGACTTTAAAATTCAAAAATTACTCTTGACGCAAGAACTTAACGATATAAATCTTTTTGACATTGCAACCAAAGAGCTAAGCCCGTCTCTTGATAAGTTTGCAACTCTTTATCAACAAGGAATGTTAAATAAGTTTTTAGCTTCAAAAATGGTAAGGCTTTACTACAACTCTTTACTGATAGAAATATCGCATTTTGCAATTTACAAAAAGTTTCATTGGTATAGTATGCAAGAATGGAGCGATATAAAACAAAAAACTAAAAAAGAGCAAAAAGTTTTACGAAAGAAAAAAGATGATTTTTTAAAAACAACCTTCCCAGACTTTTACGATATTCATTTTTCCTTACGCCACAATATAAGGAGCTATATTGTGAAGTGCGTTGTTTTTGTTTTTAATAAAATTCCTAGCAAAGCCAAGCAATCTTTGCAAACTGCTACAAAGTGGCTTAAAAGCATACTGCATATAAAGAAACTTGCAGATTTTTATGCAACATTTATATCTCCTTTAATTGCACCATGTATTGTCTCTGTTGGTATTTATTTTGTTATTTATCTTGCCCCTTCTCTTCCAAGATATTTCAAAACTAAGAAAGATTCACCCCATTTGTCAAATGCAACATCCACGACTAAGCCCCTTGACAATCCTGTAAAAATGGATAAAACTAAAGCAAAGTAAGGCATTTAAATCTAGTAAAATTTAAAATAGATTAGGCACTAAGGGCATAATAGCTTTGTATCTAATGTTATAAAGTTGTTATAACTCATTTTTGCAAATAAAGATCAATTCCACTGCAATTTTTTGCCCCAGCCCCAAATCCCTAGCGGCTTTGCAGCTTAGGGTTTGGGCAATATTTTTTGCCTTGCAAAACATTAAGTCCAATTAAGAGTATTGATTTATTGTCATATATTTTTGCAAAAAATATATTCTACAATTTCGCATTATAAAATCTTCATCTAAAAACAGAGGTTAAATTTTAGCCGCCTAATCTTCATCAAGCAATTACTCTCTGCTGCATTTGCCTATAGGTGTAGACTGGGTTAGTGTAGCAAAATATTTGGCACGCCTTACCCTAAAAGCAAGGATTGTAAAACTTTTGGATAAAGAATTTGCTCCTTTTGTTTAATTTTTTCATGAAGGCTATGCTCGGTGTCGTCACTATCAATCACAACAAAATCTTGAGCTATAATCTTACCCCCGTCCACATCGGGCGATACCCAGTGCACCGTTGTGCCAGTGATTTTAACCCCGTATTCTAGAGCGTCCCTTACGGCATGTGCACCCTTAAAAGCTGGGAGTAATGATGGATGAGTATTGACCATCTTGCCACTCCAGCAAGATACAAACTGAGGCGTTAAAATACGCATAAAGCCAGCTAAAACAACAAAATCAATATTTAAGTCCTGTAGTTTTGCATTTAGAGTATTATCAAAATCAAGTCTTGTTTTGTAGTCCTTGTGATTAAGAACTATGGTTTTTGCATTAAGATGCAAAGCCTTACCAATGCCAAGAGCATCTGGGTTGTTACTTATTACAAAAAATGTAATTTTTTTTGATTTGTCGCAAACTGCAAAATGTTGCAAAATTGACTGCATAACTGAGCCAGTACCCGATATGAGTATTGCAACATTCATGTTTAGGGTTTAATTATCCGTGTGTCAACTCTCTTTTTTTGTAGAAGTCCATGTATTTTTGTCTTCTTTTTTTAGCCTCTTTTCTTCTTGCCTCTGGGTTTGGAGTAAAAGATTCCTTTGACTTTAACTTAGCAAATTTGGAAGCTTTTTGAATATATTTTTTAAGCTGTAATGCAGCAAATTGAAAATTGTTGTTTTGAACGAACTGAATTTCCTTCATTTTTTAAACAATAAAAAATAATAATAAATTAAGATTGATGTCTTTCCTTTTCTTCAACAAAGCTAACATGCTGTCTAACAATTGGGTCGTAGAGCCTAAACTGTAGCTTATTTGTAAGTTTTTTAGGATTGCGTGTTCTAATGTAAAAGTATCCAGTAGCAGAACCATCTGCTTTTTTAGCTGTGCTTACAAGACGAACATTTATAACATCTTTCTTTTTTTTAACCTTAGCTCCTGCCATAAAAAAGAATAATTAAAATAAAAAACAAAAAATCTTAAAATTTGGTGGGTGACAAGGGACTCGAACCCCTGACCTACTGCTTGTAAGGCAGTTGCTCTAACCAACTGAGCTAGTCACCCTTTTATAAAACTTAAACTAGGATAAAGCTGTATTACGAATATCAAGCTTTATCAATATTTTTGAAAGTAATGAAGGATTGTTTTTTTGCAAGTAAGCAACAAGTGCTTTTCTTTTACTAACCGCTTGAAGCAAACCTCTTTTTGTGGAATGATCCTTAGCATGTTTTTTGCAGTGAGCCGAAAGATAGCTTATTTTAAATGTAAGTAATACAATTTGAAGTGCAGGATTACCAGTGTCCTTAACGCTAACACCAAGGCTTGTTATTATGTCGCTGTTTTTGGACATAATGCTTACATTTGTACTTTTTAAAACGCTGTTCATTGCAAAACTAAATACTAAATGGCTAATACTAAATACAATTTTTAACACTTAACTAAAAACTTAAGAACTACATTTAAAAACACTTTTACTTATTTGTCAACAAATTTATCAACAAAAATATTGCAAGACTAATCATATGCCTATAAACTATATTTGTAAATCATAAATATTTTTTAGTTTGTTAAAATGAAAAAAGCTGCAGTGATACAATTTTTAGGCTCCAATTGCGACGAGGAGGCTATTGTCGCTTTGCAAAAAGCTGGGTTTAATACAAAAAAGGTTTTTTACAAGGATGGGCTTGAAGATAACTACGACTTGGTGCTTGTACCGGGGGGGTTTTCCTACGGCGATTATTTAAGATCTGGTGCCGTGGCAGCAAAAATGCCAATAATGCAGGATGTTGCAAGCCATGCAAAAAGAGGGGCTTGGGTTTTGGGTATTTGCAATGGGTTTCAGGTTCTTACCGAGAGTAAAATTTTACCCGGTGCCTTGCTTAGGGCAAATAGCGGCAAATTTGTTTGCAAGGATGTTTATCTAAAAACTGAAGATAAATCTTGCCCAGCATTTAATGGATTTGACCCAGTTTTTAAAGTTCAAATTGCCCATGCCGATGGCAGGTATTTTGACGAAGAATCAAACATTAAGGCACTTGAGGACGCTGGCGGAGTGTTATTTAGATATTCGTCAAAAGATGGCTTGGCTAACGAACAAAGCAACCCCAATGGCTCTTTAAACAACATAGCCGGTATTGTAGGCGGTGAGTTTAAAAATGTTATAGGTCTTATGCCTCACCCCGAAAGGATGACAGAAAGCGGTCTAAGTGCAAAATTTTTTGCAAGATTTGCATAGAACTTAATATTGCAATCTTGTTTTTTGAAACATGCTTTTTTTGCATAAAAAAAATAATTCATTATTTTTTGCCTTATCAATAGCATTACTTTTTGCTTTGTTTGCACCTTGCAAGTTGAGTCTTGCCAAAGGTGCAGCATTAATAAATAAATACGACTTTAAGGATGCGGATGATAATCATCAAAATGAAGAACCTGCAAACACAAATCCTCAGTCAAGCCAAAAGACAAATGCAAAAAAAAGCTTTGTACAAAGTATAACAATAACCGCGGACAACATTGAGGCAAGCGGTGAGTCATTAAAACAAGATTTACACGCAAACAAAAAACAATCTACCGAGAAGCAAAAAAGAGCTAATCAAGACCTAAATATTAAAGCAACAAGCAATGTGGTTGTTAAAACAAGCGATGGCGATGTTATAAATTCTGGTAAGCTACTCATTTTTAAAGCAGATAAGCTTGCTAAGCTTGCTGGCGGCGTGCAAATGACTCTTACAAGCCCCGAAGTGTTACAAAATACAGGTGGATATTCTGTAAAAATGGAAAGTGAAGATTTGATAATAAGGGACACAATTGATACATTTGATGCACAAAAGCCTTATATGGTTTTAAGCAAGGAACAATCAAGTCTTTATCTAAAAGCGGACAATTTACAAAGGGACGGTAATGTATTTACCATGCTAAACCCAACAATTAGCGGTTGTAGCTTTGAATCGTGCCAAGTAAAAAAAATACTCCCATGGAGCTTTAAGGCATCGGCTGCAAGACTCAACACTAAAACTCAAAGCTTAGAAATGAATAATTTTAGATTTAGACTCTACAATGTGCCGATATTCTACCTGCCAATAGTTAAAACAAACATAAAAAAAGAGGAGAGTTATGTTAAAAATCAGCAAATTCTTTTAATTGGAAACCAAACTGGTTTTGCCTTTTCACTTAAAGAGCCAAACAGAAGCAAAACAAAAGGCTATAGCATAACCCCAACAATTGAACTATACGCAACAACCCCTATTAATACAATCATGAACTCGGTTATGAATAAAAAGCAAAGAATGCCTACAATTCAGCAAAGAATGCATAATATTGGCTTTGTAATACGCAAGGATAGTCAAAATCAATCATCCAACTTTAAGGTAAAATATACCAATGATTTTATACCAAACTTAATTACCCAGTCCATTGCAAGCGATGCAAGTAAGCAATCGCGATACTTTGTTAAAGCTGAAGGTTTTTATTTGCAAAATGTAAGCTTTGTAAAAAAATCTCGCATAGATTACTCTTTTACCGATGTCTCTGACATATTTTTTATGTCAAAATACGACAACGAGCCAATGCTACCATATTATCAAAATAATCTAAAGTATCAAGTTAGCAAAAGTAACAATGCAGAAGTATCATCAATTAACGCAACAACTTTTACAAATATTCAAATACAAAAACTAATGACTGAGGCACAAAAACCAGCAACAATGCCAAACTTTAGCTATCAAAAAACAATTTTTGGTCATGATTTAAAAGATGTCAAAATGCCATTTGCAATGCTTAAGTTTAAAAGGCAGGATACGCTAAGTTTTGACCTATCAAGTGCAAATATTTTTAGACAAGACGGAACTAGCCTTCAAAGGCTAAACGCCCAAACATCTTTTACCAGAGGTATTAATGTTGGCAAGTATAAATTGTTTAATTTTAATTTCTTTACACGCAATACTTTTTATAATTATTCTGGTAGTAAAAATAGCATTCAACAAAGTTTTAATGCCAATAATCTTGCTAGAAAAAATCCATCAATTAACTATGCAGACTTCAGACTCAACAGCTCGGCATCTTTTATTAAATCAACAAAGAGGGCAATTATTATTCTTGAGCCAAAGATTGCTATTTTTTACAATCCTTTTACCACAAATAAAAACGGTGTTTTTAACGAAGATTCTGCAACCGGATTTTTGCAAAGCTTTAATGCTTTTAGTCCAAGTCAATTTACTGGGCTTGATATAGCTGAGGACGGCTTTAGGGCTGCTCTTGGCACAGAGGCTAAAATTACGCCTTTGCAAAAAGGACTTGAGGATACATTTTTTGTTTTTACAATTGCAAAAAGATACAACAACTATAAATCTTTGCCAGTTCTTACAAACGGATACTTGTTGCAAGATGGACTTAGCGGCTACTTGTTGAGCGGCGAGCTTCAGTCCAAAAACTTTTTCTTTAAACATAGTCAGTTTAAGGACTCTGGCATGAGCTTCAATTCCTCAAACCTCTTTACATCAAGTGAACTAGGTTTTAGATTTACATATTTTGACTTTACATTCAACAATAACCACATATCACCCAAGGTATTTAACAATACAATTGCAAATAACATTACAAACAACACTGTTGCAATTGCCTTTAAGCCAATTAAAAATTACAGCCTTTCGCTTTCCAGAACAAGCTCTAGTATAGTTAAATTATCAACTGCAGCAAATCAAAAAAATAACATCAATGTTGTTGACAATATAAGTCTTTTGTATTCAAGTAAGTGCCTTAATTACTCACTTGGCATTTTAAAAATATCTAACACGCTTAACCCATCGCAGCCTGCAACGCAGTTTATTTTTTCTTTCAATGTGTTGATGTAAAAATTACATTACCAATTTTTTGCTTAAATGATTGACAAATCACATAACTACAAATAAAATATTAATTGCACATTGCCCATATGATGGAATTGGTAGACATAACGGACTTAAAATCCGTGACTGATAAAACGGTGTGGCGGTTCAAGTCCGCCTATGGGCACCATTTTGTTAAACTATTTTGTTAAGTGTAAATTTACAAAAATTACAAGCAAAATTACTCCGCAAACATGTTAAATCAAATTTGCCTTAATTATTTAGCTTTAAAGCTAGGTTTAAATTTTGACATTAAGGGCGAAGTAAAATTTTACAAATCAACATGCTATGCAGTTATTAAATCTGAGGTAAAAATTAAATATCAAGATTCCGCCATTTTAATGCAGCAAATGCAACAAGAGATTTTGGATGGAGGGAGCGAGTTTTTTTTGCAAAACAAAGAGTTAAATCAACAAAATTTTGCTGGCTTTTTTTGGCTCTTGGAGCACGAAGAGGTTTTTACGATAGGCTCAAGCGGCAATGTAAATAATGAGCTTTTGGATAGAGCAACAAAAGTGCCTGTAATTAATACAAACCGAGGGGGCAAGATAACCTATCACGGCCCCGGGCAAATTGTTTGCTATTTAGTTGCAAATCTACGCCTTGTGCAACAAAGGCAAACGCCAGATGTGAAGGGGTATGTTGAGGCTTTGGAGGGCTTGATAATTAAGTGCCTTGCAAATTACGGCATAGATGGATATTTGATGCAAGGCAAAATAGGGGTTTGGACAAAGCAAAATCAGCAAGATAAAAAAATTGCCGCAATCGGTGTGCGTATATCAAGGGGGATTGCAACTCATGGCTTTGCAGTGAACCTTTGCTGCGACCTGTCAAAATTTAATGAAATTATTCCTTGCGGAATACAAGACTTTGGCGTTTGCTCTCTTGTAAGTTTAAAACCTGATATTAATACCTCAAATTTAACATCAAATTTTACCCAGATGCTTTGCGACAATTTCAATCTTATTTTTAAGTGCAATTAGGATTTCAATCCAATTACAAGACATGTACTTATAGCTAATTAGATAAATACTACCACACCTTACTACAAAAAGTATAGCGAGATATATTTGATTAAATATATACAATTTACTATTGCAATATGGAAGCTAAAAACCAAGCTGCTTTGTCGTGAAAGTTTTTTCGCTGGGTTAAAATATCGTCCGTTACTATGTCCTTGCCATTTATTGATTTTTCAATTAAGTCAGCTAATTGTTTATGGCTTGTCATTAAGTCCTTTAGCATATCACTTGCATTAAGCTTTGGATTTGTTTTTGCAAAAGGACTTTTAGCATCGTCAAAAGGCAGGACAAGCTCCCCTAAAGCCCTGATTCTTTCAGCTATTTCGTCAATTGATGATGAGAGATTTTCATAGTGCTCTTCAAACAATTTATGTAGCTGGTAAAAATCACTTCCCACAACATTCCAATGATAATTTTGTGTTTTGATGCTTAAAAAATGAGTTGCAACCAGTATATTGTAAAGATTTTGATTTTTCATAAACACTACAAATAATAAAAAATACTCAAAATAATACCAAATTCAATTTAAAACTAAGATTAAAAACCTCGTCAAATATCCATAGAATATTAAAGAGTTTTTAAATGCTAATTTGAAGTATAAAAATAAAGATATAATCAAATTTTACAATTGAGTTTGGCACAAAAGCCAGTGCTTACAATTATATAATTTGCTTATTCAAAACCTGCACCAAGACCTCTTAGACAATCAACAAAACCAGGGAAGCTTGTATTCATAGCCTCTGCATCATCAATGGTAAGTCCATTAGAACATTTAAGTCCTGCAACTAAAAAGCTCATGGCGATTCTATGGTCTAGTTTTGTTAAAACAACCTCACTTGGAGTTTTAAGCTTAGCATCAATGCCCTTGCCGCTAATACTTAGGTTGTAGTTGTCGTAGTCCGCTTCAACATCCACGCCGCAAAGCCTTAGGTTTGTAATGATTGCCTCAAATCTGTTTGACTCCTTGGCGGTAAGCTCATGCAGCGACTTAAGGCTACTGGTGCCATTTGCAAAGGCACAAACAACCGCAAGAATCAAAAACTCATCCACCATTGCAGGCACATCGGCTGCATCCGTATTTGCAGGCTTTAGGTTTGGAGAGTATCTTGCTACAATGTCGCCTACACTCTCGGCAGATTGTAGCCTTTGATTGACTATATTAACATCCGCACCCATGTTTTGCAGGGTTTTGATAAAACCTATCCTTGTTGGATTAATACAAACATTTTTAACAACAACCTCGCTACCCTCATTTAGTATGGCAGCAGCTATCACAAATGCGGCAGATGATGGGTCAGATGGCACTAGGCAGTCCACAGCAGTAATTTGATGCAGACCCTCAATGCTTACTGTGTTATTTACATTACCACCAGAGCTTGTAATTTTTGCCCCCATATTGCTAAGCATAATTTCGGTATGGTCTCTTGTTTTTTGGGGCTCAGTGATTGTTGTAACACCCCTTGTATTAAGCCCGGCAAGCAAAATGGCACTTTTAACCTGTGCCGATGCAACTGGCAAGGTGTAGTCAATTGGCATTAAGTGATTGTTGCCACGCATTGTAATAGGGAGTGTTTTTGCATCTTTGTCAAAAAACTCGGCTCCCATTTTTCTTAATGGCTCTATAACTCTAAGCATTGGTCTTTTACTGAGGGAGGCGTCGCCTGCAATGCTAAGCTCAAAGTCGCAAAAGGCAGCTATACCCATAAACAATCTTGTAGAAGTGCCAGAGTTGCCAAAGTAAATTTGCTGCAATGGCTTTGTAAGGCCGTTAAGCCCCTTGCCTTCAATTATATAAGCTCCATCTTGTTGTTTTGCAATGCCTATGCCGCATTGTTTAAGAGCGGTAATTGTTGATATTACATCCTCGCCCTCAAGTAAGTTTTGCACTTTAGCCGTGCCAATTGCAAGGGCATTAAACAAAACAGCTCTGTGGGATATTGACTTATCAGCAGGCACAAACACCTCTCCTTTTAGGGGATTGGCTTGAGGTAAAACCTTTAAGAATTTTGCTTTTTTGCCCTCTGTAAAAGTCATATATTTTGGTTACATTAAGTTTTTAAATTTTGAAAAATCAAGTTTGTCAAGCCCGCCAGCTGCAGCTATTTCGTTTTGCATGGTTTGCATGATGTTTTCCTCGTTCAAGGCACCCGAGCCGCCACCAGCTTTTGCAAGTTTTTTTGCCATTAGCTTTGTGTCCTCAAGTTTTTTAAGCAGCCTGTTGAGGTCAACAAGTTTGGTGCCGCTACCATCCGTGATTCTTTTGCGGCGGGAGGCAAAGTTTTTTACAAGCAATGGATTTGCTCTCTCCTTTGGCGTCATGGACCTAATCATAGCAACTTGCTTTGTGATGTTTGCCATGTCTTTGTTTTGGTCTAACATCTCTTTAAATTTGCCAGCAAAGGGGAGCATGCCGATGATTTTTTCAATACCTCCCATTTTTGTCACCATTTCAATTTGCGAGAGGATGTCGTTAAAGTCTATCTCGCCCTTGCTAATCTTTTTTTCCATTTTTAGCCTGTCGTCCTTTGCCATATGGGCGTCAATCTTCTCAGATACGCCTTTTATGTCACCCATGCCAACGATTAGGCCAGCGATTCTCTCTGGCTTAAATTCCTCAAAGTCGTCAAGTTTTTCACCGTTTGACAAAAATTTGATGTCAATACCACTAACGGACTTTGCGTTTAGTATTACGCCCGCCCTAGTGTCGCCGTCCACACGGGTGGCAATTAGCCCAGTGATTTTAACTTTTTGATTAAAGGCGGACACTATATTAAGCGAGTCCCGCCCCATGAGTGAGTCAACAACCAAGATGCTCTCGCTTGGCTTTGCAAGGTTTGCAATATCCTCAAGCTCCTGCATTAGGGTTTGGTCAAGACTTGTGCGTCCTGCTGTGTCAACAATTAAGTAGTCGTAGCCATCGTTTTTTGCTTTTTGCAGTGCGCGTTTTGTAATTTCAAGAGGCTTTTGACCCTCAATAATTTCAAGGCAATCAACCCCAGCCTTTGCAGCATTAAGCTCCAGCTGTTTTTGTGCTGCTGGGCGATAAATATCAACCGAGGCAAGCAATACTTTGCGATTGTTTTTTTGAGTTAAAAGCCTTGCAAGTTTAACAGAGTTAGTTGTTTTACCAGCCCCTTGCAAACCCATCATTAGTATTGTATTTGGCTTACTTGCTTCGTTAAAGTTTATGCCAGATTGATTGCCGCCTATTAGGTCTTGAATTTTTTCATAGATGCACTTCATTATATAGTCTGCAGCATCTATTTTTTTAGATACCTCTTTACCAATAAGGTCAGTCCTTAGCTCCTCGCTAATTTTTTTCACTACTGGTAAGGATACATCCGCCTCCAGCAAGGTTACCCTTACGCCTCTAATTAACTCGTCTAGCTTTTCGTCGCTAAATGAGTATTTGCCGTAAAAAATGCTTCCTATTGCATTACTAAACTTTGATGATATTGCATTAAACATTGATTTTGATAATAATTAATTTGATTATTTTTTGCTATTTTACCTCAAACAAAAACTCAACCTCAACGCTAGCGTCAAGAGGCAGGCTGGACATACCAACGGCACATCTAACATGCTTGCCGGCATCGCCAAGTAGCTCGGCTATAAAGTCCGATGCTCCGTTTGCAACAACCGAATGCTTGTCAAAACTACCCTCGCTATTTACAAAAACACCAAGCCTGTGGCAGGCAACTATTTTATCTATGCCAGAGGAGTCGTTTTGACTAGGGTTAAACAAGGCATTAACCTGCGACAATGCTTGTATTACACAAATTTTTGCTGCTCTTTTTGCCTCCTCAAGATTTGCCTCAGTAACCTTGCCTTTAATGTTGATTTTACCATCTTCAAAAGGCAATTGCCCCGATAGGTAAAGCATATTGCCAACTAATTTGCAAGGCAAGTAATTTGCAACTGGCAATACTGCTTGTGGCAAAACAATACCAAGTTCTTTTAGTTTTGCATAGATACTCATAAAGAAACAAAGAAACAATACAAATAACAAGATTATTAAAATGTTTTAAAGGCAACAAAGGTTGCGGTTGCCGCAACTATAATTAGGGATAGTGGTAAAAAAACCTTCCAACCAAGCCTCATAAGCTGGTCGTAGCGGTATCTTGGCAAAGCTGCCCTAATCCACACAAAAACAAAGAGCAAAAAGGATACTTTTAAAACCATCCAAATAAAAGGATGTATAAAGGCAAGGGAGTGGTGCAAAGGCAGCCAACCACCCAAGAAGAAGATTGTTGTCATGGTTGACATCAATATCATATTTGCATATTCACCTAAAAAGAATGCTGCAAAACCCATTGAGGAATACTCCACATTAAACCCAGCAACAAGCTCCGCCTCCGCTTCTGGCAGGTCAAAAGGATGGCGGTTTGTCTCGGCAACCGTAGATATAAAAAATATTAAAAAAGCAGGGAACAAAGGCACAACATACCACAAATCTTGTTGAGCCATAACAATTTGCTTAAGATTTAGCGTGCCACTCATTAATATAACCGATATCAAAACAAGCCCCATTGAAACCTCGTAGGAAATCATCTGAGATACCGACCTCATAGCCCCTAAAAATGGATAATTTGACCCACTTGCCCAGCCGGCAATAATAATACCGTACACGCCTAAGGAAGATATTGCAAGCAAATACATAACACCCGCATTAATATTTGATATTGCACTAAAGCCGCCAAATGGTATAACCGCCCAAGCCATAACAGCAAGGGAGAATGTAATCATCGGCGCAATAAAAAACAATATTTTATTTGCGTTTGCCGGCACGATTGGCTCTTTAAGCAAAAGTTTTACCCCGTCCAAAAGAGGCTGTAAAAGCCCAAAAGGACCATTAACATTAGGCCCTTTACGAATTTGCATGGATGCAATTATCTTGCGTTCAAACAAAGTGAGGTAAGCAACGCAAACAAGCAAAACACCTATAGTAAGCCCCATTTGCAAAAGGGTTTTTAGTAGCAGCATCAAGTTGGCCTCAAGCATACAAGATTTAACAATTGGTGAGCAAAAGATATATAATCTTAAATTTTAATTAGCTACCATTAAATTTGCAAGAAATTTGCAAGAAATCTTTGGTAAAATCTAAAAACTACAAACACTTACTAAGTAGACATAAATAAACAATCAAAATAAATGGAGATAGGTATAGCTTGAAAGTTTGGTTAAAAGGTAAATTAAAACTTGTAAAATACAAAAATTATGTAAAGCTTGATTATGTAAAAAATATAAAGTTTTATCTTAAGTATTATATTATGACAGAAAATAACGAGGTATTAAATGATGCTACTAGTGGCGTGCCATCTTACGATTCAACTTCAATTAAAGTCCTAAAAGGGCTGGAGGCCGTTAGAAAACGCCCCGGAATGTACATTGGCGACACTGACGATGGTAGCGGGCTCCACCATATGGTCTACGAGGTTATGGATAACGCAGTGGACGAAGCACTTGCTGGGCACTGCGATTTAATTTATGTTGCAATCAATGCCGATAACTCTGTAACAGTGAGGGACAACGGAAGGGGTATACCAGTTGACATACACAAAGAGGAGGGTATATCCGCCGCTGAGGTAATTATGACCCAGCTGCACGCCGGTGGTAAGTTTGACCAAAATTCCTACAAAGTATCCGGTGGTTTGCACGGGGTTGGGGTGTCGGTTGTTAATGCCCTATCCACTTGGTTAAGGCTTAGAATTTGGCGTGACAACAGGGAATACTTTATTGAATTTAACGATGGTGCGGCAATTGCACCTCTTAAGGAGGTTGAAAACACAAGACCGGGGCAAAAAGGCACAGAGGTTACATTTATGGTTTCAAGCGAGATATTTACGAATACTGAATACGATTTTACAACTCTTGAAACTAGATTTAGAGAAATGGCATTTTTAAACTCCGGAATCAAAATACAGTTTGAGGACTTAAGAACCCAGTCCGCCGAGACTGATGATAGTGGTAATGCAAAGGCAAAATCTCGCCTGTTTTACTACGAGGGCGGATTGTTGGAGTTTTTAAAATATACGGACAGGGCAAAAAAATCGCTCCATGAACCAATCTTTGTTGCCGGCAGTAACGACAAAATCTCAGTTGAAGTCTCCCTTGAGTGGAACGATAGCTACAGCGAGGTGAACTATTGCTTTACAAACAACATCCGCCAAAAGGACGGTGGAACTCACCTTGCAGGCTTTAGAGGAGCCCTAACAAGAGCACTTGGTAAGTACATTGACCAGCTTGCTAAAAAAGATAAAATTGCCATCACCGGCGACGATGCAAGAGAGGGGCTAACATGCATAATATCCGTTAAGGTGCCAGACCCTAAGTTTTCGTCTCAAACAAAGGACAAACTTGTATCCTCAGAGGTAAGACCGGTTGTGGAGCAGGTTGTTTTTGAAAAGCTATCTTCTTGGCTTGAGGAACGCCCGGGGGATGCTAAAATTATTGCCGAGAAAATATCTGAGGCAGCAAGAGCCAGAGAGGCTGCCCGCAAAGCAAGGGAGCTTACAAGACGCAAAGGCGTACTTGAAACAGCAAACTTGCCCGGTAAACTTGCCGACTGTCAGGAAAAAGATGCATCTTTGTGTGAACTTTTTATTGTAGAGGGTAACTCAGCAGGTGGCTCAGCAAAGCAGGCAAGGGACAGAAAGACCCAAGCAATCCTACCACTTAGAGGTAAGATACTTAATGTTGAAAAAGTAAGATTTGATAAAATTCTATCCTCCGAGATGATAGGCACGCTAATAACCGCCCTTGGCACTGGCATTGGGGCGGAGGAGTTTAATATTGACAAAATACGCTACCACAAAATTGCAATAATGACAGATGCCGATGTGGACGGGGCTCACATAAGAACCCTTTTGCTGACATTTTTTTACCGCTGGATGCCGCAGGTGATTGAAAGAGGCTACCTCTACATAGCCCAACCCCCGCTTTACAAGGTTAAAAAAGGCACGAGTGAGGTTTATCTAAAAGACCAACAGGCTTTTGACGACTACATTTTAAAAAACTTTGTTGAAAATAACAAAATCAAGCTAAAACACAATTCAATATTGCCAGATAGCATGCTTTTTGACTACCTACGCAAAATATTTGTCTTTGCACGCACCTTGGCTAAACTTGCTTTTCATCTGCCGCAAAATTTATGCGAAGCAATTGTTTGTAGTAATACAAAAACCTTGCAGGACTTAGGTAGCGAGGATATTCTTAGTAAAATTACATCCTTGGCAGACCTATTTACAAACGACGAAAACTGCAGCTGGAAGCATGAAACAATCCTTAACGAAGAAGGACTTGTAACCGAAATAGTATTTTTGCAATACCTTAGGGGCGTTGCAACAAGATACTCTGTTAAGCAGGGGTTCTTTAACACCTTGGAATTTAACATCTGTAGTCGTGCTTTTAATACCATTAATGAATCTGGCTTTGATGTTGCCCTTACTGACGACATTGCAGGCGAGATAATAAACAACAAAAGCGACAGCGATGCCGTGCCTATTGCTTTTGACAACCTGTCTTCTCTTGCAAAATTGGTTGAAGAGAGTTCTAAAAAAGGCTTATCAATGCAGCGATTTAAAGGTTTGGGAGAGATGAATCCTGAGCAGCTATGGGAGACAACGCTTGACCCAGAGGCAAGAATGTTAATGCAAGTTAAAATTGCTGATGCCGAGGTTGCAAACGAAACATTTTCAATACTTATGGGCGATGTTGTTGAACCTCGTAAAAACTTCATCGTATCAAATGCTTTAAAAGTTGACAACTTAGATGTTTAATGTTAAAATCTTTTGTTTGAATTTTTAAAGCAGAAAATCTTTATTTTTAGAACAATAAAAAAGAAAATAAAAAACTTGACTTATAGCTTTTTATGCTCTAAAAATATACTTTACTATGTAGTGTAATTTTATTACTTGAGTACTTTTATATTATGAAAAGACAGGACAAACACCTTGTTGTTGCTGATGTTAAGCAAAGATACAGCGAGTCGGAATACGCTTTTTTAATTGATTTTACTGGTGTTACCGTAGCTCAAATCTCCGGTTTAAGGAGGGCACTTGGCGAAAATGGCAAGGTCTTGGTAATTAAAAATTCCCTAAACAAAATTGCTGCAGAGGCTAACTTTGGCTTATTGTGCGACAAATTTGAAGGTCAAATTGCAACAGTTTTTGCAAAGGAGCCAATTGCCCCTTCAAAAGCTATAGCTGCATTTGCAAAGGATAGCTCTGCTAAAATTATTGGCTGCTCTAACAAAACAACTTTTTACGACGATAAAGGTGTTGCAACATTTGCTGCTCTACCTAGTGAGGACGAAATGCGTGCAAAACTTATTGGCACAATCAATGCAGTTGCTACAAAACTTGCATTTATTGTTCAGCTTAAAGCTGATGGTAAGTGTGCTGCTTAATAAATAAACTAGCTAACTGAGTGTTGTTGTTTAGTTTGGTTAGTCGGTTTAATATTTTCTTCTTTTTTATTTTTTTATTGTGTTTTATGTCAAACATAGAGAGTTTAGTGGAAGCACTTTCTAAATTAACAGTATTGGAAGCTAGTGAACTTGCTAAGGCTTTAGAGGAAAAATGGGGCGTTTCTGCTGCTGCTTTTGCCGCTCCTGCTGCTGGCGGTGCTGGTGCTGGTGCTGCTGTTGCTGAGGAAAAAACAGAGTTTGATGTTATTCTTGCTGCCGCTGGTGACAAAAAACTTGATGTTATTAAAATTGTTAGAGAGCTTACCGGTCTTGGCTTGAAGGAAGCTAAAGATCTTGTTGAAGGTGCTCCAAAACCTGTTAAACAAGGTGTTGACAAAAAAACTGCTGACGAAGTTAAAGCTAAGCTTGAAGCCGTTGGTGCAAAAGTTGAAGTTAAATAGTTTTTTCTATTTAACTTTTGCTTGGCATATAACTATTATGCCATTGGCACTTTGCATAATCTAGTTTTTTGCTATATTTTGCAAAGTGTTAGTGATGATTTGATGCTTTTTTAAATTAGGGCTCATTTTTAAAAAAGTCTAATAATCAACTACTACATTTAGGTTTTTATATTATTGTTTTATTTAATATAAAAACTGTAATAGATTTGCAATTTTTGGATAAACATAGTTTGCGCTGCTATGATTACTTACTTTTCACTCGTTTTTACAAAGGCATTTTATGCCTTTTTGTATACTTTCAAAATACAATCTTATAAGGTATCAGCAAATCTTGCCCGCATGCCTGAATAATCTTGTTTTACTTAAAAGCGTAAAGGCTTTAAGTACGAATTTAATTTTTTATTGGTCTTTTAGTTTGCTATCTTGTTTGTTATGACAAAAAGAATTAGTCTTGATAAGGTTTCTGGCTTTATCCAATCTTCAAACTCTAAATCTGTAATTAAAGGTGACTTTAACAAGGATGAGCTGTCCGCCCTCTTTAGCAGAGGTAGCTATTCGGACTACCACCCAGATCTGCAAGGCTACTTGCCAAGCAAGCAAAAGCTTTTAGACCTTGTGTCTTCTGCCTTTCCGGTTATCAACGACCTTCAAACGGCTCAAGTTACTATCAAAGACATAGTAATTAAAAAACCTATCCTATCCTACGAAAGATCAAGGGAAAAGCAACTTAGCTACGCGGTTGCAATATACGGCGTTTTTAACCTTGTTTTGTTTAGTGTTGACGAGCTTTCGGGTGCTAGGTCAGTTGATGTTATTAAAACTCAGGAATCTTATCTTTTTGACTTACCAATCATGACCGCAGGAGGCAACTTTTTAGTCAACGGGGTTGAAAGAATCATTATATCTCAAATTCACAGATCTCCGGGGGTTATTTTTAACTCAACCTTGGACAATCTAAATCAGCATTTTTACTCAGCAAGAATTATCCCTTACCAAGGTAGCTGGCTTGATTTTGAAATTGAACCTAGCGAAAATGTAGTATGCCGTATCAACAAAAAGCGTAAATTTTCAATCGTTAATATTTTGTCGCTTTTTGATATTTCTCAAAGCGAAATTGCCGATGTATTCTTTGGTACTCTTGAAGTTAAATACCGCAAGGAGCTTGGATTGTTTGAAATTGCAAATCCTAAAAAGTTTATAGAAATAGCTGCCGAAATCAACATCTGGTTTAACCTTGTCAACAAGGAAGGGGATTTGATTTTAAAAAGCTTTTCCGCTATTAACCAAGGTATTTTGCGTAAAAATCCACAGCTGTACATTGAGGTGGAATCTTTAATTAATCACGGTTTACTTTCCAATTTTGAAGGCAAGGAATCTGGTTTTGTAATAGACGAAGAGTTTATTAACAAATTAAAATCTTCCAACAAGGCGGATTCTGAATTTAAAGTAACATTTATAGGTGTTGCAAAGTCAGTCTTATTCAATACTCTCTTTTCAAACTCATATGCAAGAGAGGCTTCCTTAAGGGCTTTCTTTAAAACAATCCGTCCGGGTAGTCAATTTTCAGTTGACGATGCTGAAAGGCTTTTTGAATACACATTTAAACTAAAAACATCTTACAACCTTACTGAAGTTGGTAGAATGAAGCTCAATCAAGTGCTAAACCTTGATATACCAAGTGACATGATGTTTGTCACTAAGGAAGACATAGTTGCAACCATAAGAAAAATGGTCTACTACAAAAGAAAACTCATAACTGACCTTGATGTTGACTCTCTGTCAAACAGAAGAATAAGATTGCCATCCGAGCTGATTGAAAATTCAATTAAATCATCAGCTTCAAAGCTTTCGCGTTCAGTGCTTGAAAAACTAAACTCAATGACTCTTGAAAACGCATTTATATCCGATATAGTATCTTCAATTAACGCTGATATTCGTGAGTTCTTTTTGCTTTCAACCTTCTCGCAGCTTGAGGACAGAACAAACCCCCTTTCCAGACTTGCTCACAAAAGAAGAATATCATCTTTTGGGCCTGGCGGTGTATCTAAGTCAAGAACAACATTTGAGGTGCGGGATGTACACCCTACTCATTATGGTCGTATCTGTCCTATTGAAACCCCAGAGGGTCAAAACATAGGTCTTATTATGAACCTTGCTTTACATTCCAAATGCGACAGACATGGATTTATAATGTCTCCTTATCGTAAGGTTACTGATGGCAAAATTACCGATGAGGTAATTTACCTTTCCCCAAGTCAGGAAGCTAACAACTACATTGCAAGTATCAACCAAAGAGACTTTAAGGATGGTAAAATAATATCGCCAATCGTGACAGCAAGATACAACGGCGAGATAGTGCAGGTTGCAGCTAAAAATGTATCTTACATAGACTACAATCCAAATCAGCTTTTATCCCTTGGGGCATCCCTTATTCCTTTTGTTGAAAACACAGATGCCGGCAGGGCAATGATGGGCTCAAACATGCAAAAGCAAGCCTTACCGCTTATACAACCTGAGGCTCCACTTGTAGGTACTGGCACCGAAAGATCCGTTGTTGAAGGAAGCTACGATGTTACCAGAGCAAGAAGAAAAGGTGTTGTAAGCTTTATATCTTCCGAAAAAATCCTTGTTGAGGTTCAAACAGATGAGGGCCTTGCAGTTGATGTCTATAATATTTTTGACATCTCTGCAAACATAGGCGGCACAATTACTCCTCAAAAACCAGTTGTTAAACTGGGGCAAAAAATATCAGTTGGCGATGTGTTAACTGAGGGTCAGTCAATTTCAAACAGTGAGCTATCTCTTGGGCGTAACTTACTTGTTGGTTTTATGACATGGAACGGCTACAACTTTGAAGACTCTATTATATTATCCGAAAAAATCTGCGCTAGCGGCGGCTTTGACACTGTTCACATATCCGAGCATATAGCCTTTGTTAGAGACACAAGAATTGGACCAGAGGAGGTAACAAGAGCAATACCAGGTGCAAATGCTAGCGACCTTAAGAGTCTTGACGAGTCTGGCATAGTGCTTGAAGGCACTTTTGTTCAACCAGGTGACATACTTGTGGGCAAGGTTAGTCCTAAGGTGCAAGATCTTTTAACACCTGAGGAAAAACTACTTAAAGCTATCTTTGGCGAAAGAGGTGGTGATAAAAAAGATTCCTCACTTACCGTCCCTGCTGGCGTGCAAGGTACTGTTGTTGGGGTTAAAATCTTGACAAAAAGGGGCTACGACAAATGCCAAAGAGCTCTTGAAATTGAAAGAACCGAGCTTTTAAACCTAGCATATGAAAGGGGCCTTAAAGTTCAGATGATTGAAAGCTACTGCCAAGAACTTGCTGATGCGGTTCTAAATGAGGCTAAGGCTGACAAAAAAACAATGTCTGAAACCCTTGAGAAAAAACTTGCAACAAAGCTTGAAGACTCCAAACTTGCTAAAAAATTAAATGAAATAAAAATTCTTTACAAAAATCTTATTGCCGAAAATAAAAAACATTACGACCAAATTGCATCCTCAATTGTGGATGGCGACGATTTACAGCAAGGCAATCTTGCGGTTGTTAAGGTTTATATTGCAACAAAAAGGGCTCTTCAACCAGGTGATAAAATGGCTGGTAGACACGGTAACAAGGGTGTTGTCTCCAAAATCTTACCTGTGGAAGACATGCCGTTTTTGCAGGATGGAACCCCTCTAGACATAGTTCTTAGCTCGCTTGGTATTCCATCGCGTATGAACATTGGTCAAATACTTGAAACTCACCTTGGTTTAGTGTCAAAAACAATAGCTAAGCAAATAGATGAGATGATGGCAAAGAAGAAAGCAAATGACGAGATAGTAAAAATGGTGCAGGATGTAATATCTTCTCCTGCATTTGATGCAGATGTTAAAAAAATGTCAAAAGACGAGTTAAATGACAACCTGCAAAACTGGGCTAAAAAAGGCGTGCTTTTTGCCTGCCCATCATTTGGTGGCTTTAACCCAGACGACATCACTAACATGTACAAAAAACTTGGGCTTGATGAATCTGGACAGTCCTATTTATACGATGGTCTTACTGGCGAAAGATTTGAAAGAAAAGTAACCGTTGGCTACATCTACATGTTAAAACTACATCACATTGTGGATGAAAAAATCCACGCAAGGTCAGTAGGTACTTACAGCCTTGTTACTCAACAGCCACTTGGTGGTAGAGCTAACTTTGGTGGTCAAAGATTTGGTGAGATGGAATGCTGGGCCTTGCAGGCATATGGTGCCTCCTATACCCTGCAGGAAATGCTTACTGTTAAGTCCGATGACATTGATGGTAGGTCAAAAATGTACGAGTCTATTATTAAGGGTGATGTGAACTTTTCATATGGAATGCCAGAATCCTTTAATGTATTGGTAAAAGAGCTTAATGCCCTAGGGCTTAACCTTAGCCTTGAGATGGACTCTTGGTAGGATATTAATAAATATAATTGCATGCGGGTGATTTTTTGCCCGGATTTTTTAAAAATTTGAGTTTTTTATCTGTATTTTTTGATTATGTCTAACATTAACAACGACCAAATTCAGTACGGCGACAATGTGGAGGAGTTAAGTTTTGATACTGAACTTACCCCAGAGCAACTTGACAAAACAATCAATCTCTCGGAAGATGATGTTGCCCGTTATGTAAAATCGTTTTTTTACAAAAACTCACCTGACAAAATTAAAATTTCAATTGCCAGCCCTAACAAAATAAGGGAGCGTTCCTGCGGAGAGGTTTTAAAGGCTGACACAATCAACTACAGAACCCTAAAGCCAGAAAGAGACGGCTTGTTTTGTGCAAAAATCTTTGGTCCAATTAAAAACTACGAGTGCTTGTGTGGCAAATATCGTGGCTTAAAATACGATGGTGTTGTTTGCGAAAAATGCGGCACCGAAATTACAACCGCAAGAGTTAGAAGAGAGAGGATGGGTCACATCAATCTTAGCTACCCAGTTTTGCACCCTTGGTTTTGGCGTGCTATGCAGTCCAAAATTGCAACCTTGCTTGACATACCAAATAAACTTGTTGAACCAATTGTCTACTTTGAGCTCTATGTTGTAACGGACCCAGGCTTAACCGACCTCAACACCGGCGATGTAATGGAGGAGGAGGCTCTTCAGGAGGCTTTGGATAAATACGGCTCAGATTCCTTTAAATACAACTTTGGCTCGGAGGCTATACTTGAACTTATCAAAAAACTCAATATCCGTGAATTATACGAAAAGCTAACCGCAGAACTTAAAGATACAACTTCTAGGTCAAAAAGAGCTGCTATTTTAAAAAGAACAACTCTGTTAAAGTCACTCATCAACTCCGGTAACAACCCCGAATGGATGGTGCTTAGTGTTTTACCTGTTTTACCACCTGACCTTAGACCTCTAGTATTACTTGATGGTGGTAGATTTGCATCCTCTGACTTAAACGACCTATACAGAAGGGTGATTAACAGAAACAACCGTCTTAAACAAATTACAGAGCTTGGTGCCCCTACCCCAGTTGTTGTCAATGAAAAGCGTATGCTACAGGAAGCTGTGGAAGCCTTACTTGACAACAAAAAAATTAAGGTAACAAATCTTTCTGGCTCCCGCCCGCTTAAGTCTCTTGCCGACATGCTAAAAGGTAAGCAAGGTAGATTTAGACAAAACTTGCTTGGTAAGCGTGTTGACTACTCAGCTAGGTCAGTTATCGTTGTTGGGCCAAATCTTGAGCTTCACCAATGTGGTCTACCTAAAGCTATAGCAATTGAACTTTTTAGACCTTTTGTTATAGCTAAAATGGAGCTTTACGGAGATTCTTCAAAATTTAGATCTTCAAGAGAATCGCTTGACCTTAAAGACCCAATGATTTGGGAAGTTTTGGACGAGGTTGTTAAAGGGCACCCTATCTTACTAAACAGAGCCCCAACTTTACACAGGCTTGGTATTCAGGCTTTTGAGCCTAAGCTTTTGGATACAAAGGCAATTCAACTGCACCCTCTTACATGTAAGGCATTTAACGCCGATTTTGACGGCGACCAGATGGCCGTACACTTGCCAATTTCTCTTGAGGCTCAAACTGAGGCAAGAGTTTTGATTATGTCAACAAGCAATACCGTGTCGCCTTCAAGTGGTTTACCAATCATAACTCCTGACAAGGATGTTGTACTTGGGCTTTACTACATCACCTTGATGCTTGACTACAAAATTGATGAAGTTAGCAAGAAAAATACTAAAAAAGTCCCTCAAATTAAAACATACTATGGCTACAAAGATGTTGTTACAGCAGTAACTCTTGGTCATATTAAAGTTAATCAAAAAATTAATTTTATTAACTCCGAAAATACCCATGGCACAGTCTACGAGACAACCCCAGGGCGTATTATGCTATTCTTTTGCCTACCACTAGGGCAAAACAAATTACCTTTTGCATCCTTTAATAAATTGTTTAAAAAGAAGGACATTGAGGCAATCTTTAGTGATGTCTACCAGCATTTTCCTCAAAGTGTTTTAGTATCTTTTGCGGATGCAGTATTGCAACTTGGATTTAAATATTCAACAGTTGCAGCCGTGTCCTTTGGTAAAGACGATATTGTTGTGCCTGAGGAAAAGCGAGACTTTGTAGCACAATCCTACAAAAAAATTGCAGAATACGAATCCAGCTATTCCGAAGGTTACATTACTCAGGGTGAAAAGTACAACAAGGTTACTGACGAATGGCAATTTTGCATCAACAAAGTAACCGATGCTATGATGGAGAAGTTCTCTAAAACCGCAAATAGCATTGATATTAACTCCATTTTTATGATGGCTGACTCTGGTGCAAGAGGTAGCGTTGCACAAATTAAGCAACTTGCCGGTATGAGGGGTCTAATGACAAAACCAAATGGCGATATTATTGAAACCCCGATTATATCAAACTTTAAAGAGGGTCTAACCGTGCTTGAATACTTTATATCAGCCCATGGTGCTCGTAAAGGTATGGCGGATACTGCACTTAAAACCGCCGATGCTGGTTATTTAACAAGAAGGCTTGTAGATGTATCCCACAAATGTATCATAACAACAAACGATTGTGGAACTGAAGATGGTATTGAGGTCTACACAGAGCTTGACGGTAGCCGTGTTATAAAAAGTCTCGGTGAGGTTTGTTACAGCCGTACTCTTGCTGAGGATTTAAAAGACAAATCTGGCAAATTAATTTTACCTGCTAATACATTAATTACAAAATCTGTCGTGCCTATTGTTGACTCAAGCAATGTTTCTACAATAAAAGTGCGTTCGGTTATTACCTGTGCAGCCGAGTATGGCGTTTGTGCAAAATGCTACGGTCGTAACTTAACATCGGAAGAGGGTGTGACAATTGGTGACCCAGTTGGCATTATCGCTGCTCAGTCCATTGGTGAGCCTGGTACTCAACTTACCATGAGAACCTTTCATGTTGGAGGGGTTGCGTTTAAGCATATGGATAAGCCTTTTATTCAATCAACTATATCGGGTAAAATTAGGTTTATTGATGCTAGGTTTGTATCAAACAAAAAAGGCGATGTTTATGTTGTTAGCAACACCGCATCTTTAATTATTGAAAACGACAATAAAGACATCTTTAAACACATCCTGCCATATGGTAGTAAGGTTTTGGTTAAGGATGGTCAAGATATCAAGCAAGGACAAACAGTTTACGAGGCTGATGTCTATAACACTCTAATAATATCCGAATACAACGGTAAGGCTGAGTTTGGCGATTTTATCAAAGATATTTCTTACAGAGAGGATAATGCTGATACTGGGGTATCTACAAAGGTTATCATCAAGTCCAACCTTCACCCAAGAATTATGCTTAAATCTGCCGACGACACATATGTTAAAACTGCTAACAACAATGCTGTTCGTTACTTCTTTCCTATATCCTCCGTTATTAATGTTGAGGACGGCGACGATATTAGCGTTGGCGACATTATAGCAAAAGTGCCAAAAGCAGAACAAAAAAGCAAGGATATTACTGGTGGTTTGCCTAGAGTTGTTGATCTTTTTGAAGCAAGACGCCCTTCAAAATCTGCAATACTGAGCGAGACAGACGGCACAGTGGCTGAGGTAAAACACTACAGATCCAAAAAGAAAATTCTTGTTAGACCTCTTGACGGCAGTGAGGATATTGAGTACATGGTTGCAAAAGATTCTCATATATTGGTTCACGATGGCTCAGTTGTTAAAAAAGGTGAGATGATTGCTGATGGCGACTCCAATCCTCACGACATATTGAGAATCCGTGGCGTAAAAAGCCTTATATCTTACATGATTGAAGAGATTCAATCTGTATATAAATTACAAGGTGTAAAAATTGACAACAGACACATTGAGGTAATTATTAAATACATGCTTCAAAAAGTGTCGATTGACGATGTTGGCGACAGTGATTTCTCTATAGGTCAAAAAATTGGATACAGAGAGGCCGTTGCAAAAAGCAAAGAACTTGCAGCTCTTGGACTCAGAACTCCTACATTTACTCGTATTTTACAAGGTATTACCGATTCATCTTTGCAAAACGAGTCCTTTATTTCTTCTGCCTCCTTTCAGGAAACAGCAAGAGTACTTACTGAAGCAGCAATTGCCGGCGAAAGTGATGAGCTTCTTGGAATTAAGGAAAATGTTATTATTGGTAAACTTATACCTGTTGGTACTGGGTTTAAGGGTTCAAAACTTGCAAAACTTGCAAAGAGCTTCCTTGCAAATCCTAGCTTAAATAACAACATTGAAGCAAATGATGCTTTGGATGCTAACGCATTAAGCGAGCAATCATCGCCTAACAATGCCGCAAACCTAAGTGATGATGTTACTAATTAACAAAGCCCCATCAGCAAATCTTATTGTAAATAAGCTATTGGATTAAGCCATATCCAATAGCTCCAAACAACTCTAGTGGGTAGCTAGATTTGATTGTAACGCACATCCTCGGTTAAAAGATATAACAAAACTATCTTAAGCTTAATTTTTAAGCAGGAAAAACAATTATTGCAAAGGCTGCAAGAATTTCTGAGGCTAAATTTAGAGAGATTGTGAAGTATTTTTCCCTTGACATTGACACAGCAAAAACAGCAGGCATAATGCCATTTTATAATATTTAGCAGTGCCTACAAATAAAAACTTTGCTAAGTGTTTCTGATGGTGCAGTTATTTAGTTTTTTCAAAAAAATATATCGTTTTCTCTAGTATTTTTAGACTCTCAAAGACATTGATGGCAAGGTTTTTACATAACGCAAGAAGCGTTCGACAGGTTTTTTGCTAATAAATAAGGTGAAAGAGCGATGAGCTGGATGGAACTCGCTATCTGCATGGTTTGCAACTTGCGTCAACATACTCAGTCTATAATTATAATGACTTAAGTGCATTCTTTGGGTAGTTATTACAAACAAATATTGATTTAGAGTGTTTAGATTAAAAATGATGGATGCAAAAGGCTCGCAACCAAATAGTTTAACGGGTTAGTAGGGGTAGTAGGGGTGTAGAGGCGGCACAATTATCAAAGTCTAATTTTTAAGAGCATTATGGTGCGTAAGCCACTAAAAGCATTATCTACAGAGTTTTGAAGGGGTTCGCATTTAGACTCATCAATAACAATATTTCTTTAGCTATGTTTTTTGGGAGTTAAAGCACCGAATTTATTTACACAATTATCATTACAATTTTTCATTACAATGTTTCCATCGTGGCATGATAAAAAACTCAGTTTTTGTATTATTCTATAAGTGGCAGAGTCTAAAATATTTATATTAAATTTTTTTTAACTTTACTTTTTAAGACACATATCGTAATATTTGGTTTTTTGTATCCATTTGTAAATTATGCTTATTGCACCCCTGGCTTAGTATTGATGTTATATATTTTTTAAGCAAGTTTTTATATTTTGCACACTGGGGTAAAGAAATATTTTTAACCAAAGTAGATAGATACAATAAGAGGAATGTGTAATTTTACACCTTCATTCTTTCAACTATTCTGCCCTTGTCTATTGAATAGGGGGAGAACTCAACCTTTACCCTATCGCCATTGGCAATTTTGATTCTGTTTGTGCGAATCTTGCCAGAAGGATGACATATAACAAGCTTTTTTGGTATTGGATTTTCGGTTGCGTCGGTGTCAATTTCAACTCTAAAATTTGCATCTTTTAAAAGCTCGGTTACTAGGCCGTAGTATATAATTACATCTTCCTTTGACATTGGTTTACTTGCTAAGAATGTATTTTTCCTTGATTTCCTGCCAGTTTTCAATTGTCATACCAAGCGATAAGCCAACAGATTCCAAAACTTCCTTGATTTCATCAAGGGATTTTTTACCAAAGTTTGGTGTTTTAATAAGATCGGACTCTGTAAACTGAACAAGTTCACCAACAAATGTAATGCTTTCGCTTCTAAGGCAGTTACTAGCCCTAACCGAAAGTTCAAGCTCAGTAACTTTTTTAATAAGGTTAGGATTGATATCAAGCTGTTTAGAATCTACCTGACCAAGGTCCTTCTCGGTAAAGTCAATAACAAACTTAAGATGCTGCCTAATAAGGTAAGAGGATATCTTAAGGGCGTCCTTTGGCGCTATTGAGCCATTTGTTTCAATTGTCAAAACAACTTTGTCGTAGTTGTCGTGGTTTTTTTTACTGGAAACCATCTGTTCGTCAACAACAAACGACACATTGGTAACCGGTGAATAGTAGCAATCAAGATGTATCATTGCATACTCTTTTTCGTCATCTTGTATTGCATTGGTAGCCGGAACATAGCCAAAGCCAGTAGTAATCAATAGTTCAATTTCAATTGGAGTGGATACAGAAACGCACTCAAGCAAATGCTGCTCAGGATTTAATATTGTAATATCTTTTGACAGAGGTATCATACCAGCTGTAAAAGGTCCTTTTTTTTCAATCTTGAACGAAATTCTTTTTTCCTCATTAAATTCAAGAGAAATTGCAAGTTTTTTTAGATTTGCAATAAGCGTTGATACATCCTCTTTTGCCCCCTGAATAGGCGAGAACTCATGAGTTATGCCCTTGATTTTAATACCCGATACGCATGCACCATGCACCGATGACAACAGAGTGCGTCTTAGGCTGTTTGCCATAGTAGTGCCAAAACCTTTTTTAAGAGGATAAATTGATATGATAGATTTTTTACCAGGAATGATAACCTCCTCTGTCATCTCGTCTGGAAAGATGATTGTGTCGTAGATTGCAGGTATTTCAAAATCTTGACCCTTATTAGACATAGCAAAAAACTTAACTAATGTTTTAATAAAATTTAAACTTAAAATAAACAAGGTATGTAAAGAGCAGGTCAGCCCTTATAAACCTTGCAAAAGGCTTTATGGAGATAACTACACTCTTCTTCTTTTTGGAGCTCTGCATCCATTGTGAGGAAAAGGCGTAGCATCAGCAATGCTATTGACAATAAAGCTGCTGTTGTTTAGACAAAAGTTTTTAATTGCCTCAATTGAAGCATCCCTACCAGAGCCAATACCTTTAACAATAACATCAATGGTTTTTATGTTGAGTGAAAAGATTTGTTCCAATAGCTTTGTTGTTATGTCCTTAGCTGCAAAAGGAGTTGATTTTTTTGCCCCCCTGTAAAATTTACCAGATGAAACTTGACCAACAAGAGAGTTGCCATTAGGGTCTGTTGCTACAACGATTGTATTGTTTTTTGTTGCAAGAATGTGAAATTTTGCAACGGTAATTGAAGCAAGATTTTTAACTCTTTTTTTTTGAGCAAGAGCTTGACCTTGTTTTTTATCACCTGACTTTTTTTTATTATCGTTAGACATTTATAAAGACAAAAATAAATATATAAATTGATTAATATGACTTATATTTTAAGAGCTTTTTTTCTTGCCCTTTCTGGTTCTTGCGTTATTTTTGGTTCTTTGACCTCTAACAGGCAAGCCTTTTTTGTGCCTTACACCCTTATAGCAGTTTATTGCAATAAGAGCCTTAATATCATCAAGCACTTTTCTTCTAAGATCAGCCTCAACAACAAGGTTTTTGGTAATATAGGTTCTTATGGCAGCAAGTTGCTCATCGCTAAGCTCTGAAAATTTTGCCTGATCGTTAATACCAAGCTGACCGCAGATTGTTTTAGCCAAAGGCACACCAACACCATAAATGTAGCTAAGACCAATGAATATTCTTTTGTTGGCAGGTATTGCAACGTTTGATATTCTAACAGTAGTAGACATAGAAATAAACAAATATAAAATTAACGCTTTGAAAATTGTTCTTTTTTTCTGGACTTTCTGAAACCAGGTAGTTTTCTTTCAACAACCCTAGAGTCCGTAGCAATAAGACCAGCTTGCTTGAGAGTTTTTTTAAACTCTTCACTTTTACCGGAAATATATTTTGCAAGAGCCAAACTAAAGGATTCCGCATGACCTTTAACACCACCACCGTTTACCGAAGCAACAATGTTAAGCTCTGCAATGTCAAAATTTTGCCCAGCCGCTTTTAAAACCTTAACAGGTTGTAAGGCAACATCAGCAAAATAAGCAGGGGTAAAATAATCCTTAAGAGTTTTGTTGTTAATAACTATACCTCCTTTTTTAACTTCTCTAATTACACAAAGAGCTGTTTTTCTTCTTGCCTTTGTGTAAAGAGGCTTGGAGTTATTTTTAACCTGGGATTTTTTTGTTGATTTTACTGATGTATCATCGCTGCTTTGCAATACTTCTTTTTGTTCGGTAATATTTTGAGAAATTTGAGTATCAGGAGTTGCAGTTTTTTTTGTTGTTGTTTTTGCGGTTTTTGCAGGAGTTGCTTTTTTAACATCCTTTACCTCAGCTTCTGATTTTTTTTTGGTTGTTGTTGCCATAATAATAAAAAATAATTACTAATTGTTGTCGTTACTTACTGCGTTTTTTCTATTAAAAGACGCTATGTCAAGCTTAATTGGATTTTGTGCGACATGCGGGTGATTGTCGCCCTTGTAGATAAACAATTTTGTTAGTTGTTCGTAAGCGAGCTTTGAATGATGAGGAAACATACCCTCAACAGCATGCTTAACAACTCTTGCAGGATTTTTACCGTTAAGAATATCCTTGATACGAGCTTCCTTAATACCGCCCGCATAGCCAGTATGCTTATACAAAACTTTTGTGTAACTTTTGTTGGATGTAAGAGCTACCTTTTCGCAATTGGTAACAATTACATAATCGCCAGAATCGTTATTTGGAGTAAAGGTTGCTTTTTTTTTGCCTTTTAATATTTTAGCAACTTCAACAGCCAATCTACCAAGGCAAAGCCCTGTAGCATCAATTATATACCATTTTTTTTGTTGTTTTTGGTCGTAAAAAAAATGTGTAGAGTTTGTCAACATAAACCTTAAAAACTATACTTAAAACACTATTAACATAGACAAATAAGGTTATATCACTATTGCATAATAGTCAATATTTTTTTAAAAAATTATGCAAATTTTTATTTTGTGCACAAAAATAGCCCAAGATTCCAAGTTGTTTCAATCTTATTTGTTTGCCTATAAATGCTTTTTAAATCGCTAAATCTTGATTGTAAGCCAAAATCTTTACCACCAAATCCATTAATTTTTTTAAAAAAAGCAAAAAGGTTTTTATAATCAATTTTTAAAGATAATTCTTGATATTTCACATCAAAGCCAAGGCTTGCCAAGCTATCAAATGTATCTTTACCTAATAAAAGTTTTTTTATATAGCCTTGATGGCAAACATTAATGCTCCTTAAGGCGTTTTTTACCTCTATAAAACTACTATCCAATGGCACCGCAAAGGCAAACAAACCTCCTTTGTGAAGTAATTTGTGTATATTATTAAACAATGCCTCAATGTCAAGGCTCCACTGCAATGCCATTGAGGATGTAATTATGTTAAAACCTTCAAAATTCTTACCAAAACAACAATTTAAACTAGCAATGTCTAATTTATCAAAATCTAATTGCCCTGCTCTTGCTTTAACACTTGCTATTTTACACATCTGCTCCGATGAGTCTATTTGGTAAATCTGCCCCTTGTTAACCGATAGATATTTTTGGCAAAACTCGGCAACATAACCAGTGCCACAGCCAATGTCTAAAATTTGCGGATTGTTAAATTTGTGATCTTTAATTAATAAAACCAAATGCTCGGCGATAACTTTTTGCAGCTCAGAATTTTTATCATACTGGCTAGCTTTGTAATTAAAGCCTCTTGCGGTTGATAATGTCATCAATTTTTGCAATTATTTAAAGCTCACATTCCACTTTGCAAGTTCCTTTGCAAGTAAAGCTTTAAGCTCGCTAGAAGGCTCGCAAAGAGGCATTCTAATCTCCGCTTCGCAAAAACCAGCAAGGTGCATAATATATTTAATTGGTATCGGATTTGTTTGCATAAATAGTATTGCATTTATATTTGTAAGGCTTTGTTGTATTGCATTTGCCTCGGCAATTTTACCCTCAAGCGACAATCTTTGAACCTTAGCACAAACATCTGGCAATAAATTGCTTGTAACTGATATTATGCCATGCCCCCCAGATGCGTTAAAAGAAACCGCCGTCATATCCTCCCCAGATAGCAAGGTAAAAGGCTTACCAAGCTTTGCATTTAGGGTGTAGACTCTGGCAAGGTCGCCTGTTGCATCTTTTATGCCGACTATATTTTTTAACTCTGCAAGCTTTGCAATTGTATCATCTGATATATTTACTGATGTCCTGCCAGGTACATTGTATAAAATAATTGGCAAATCAGTAGAATCGTGCACCGCCCTAAAATGAGCGTAAAGACCATCTTGCGTTGGCTTGTTGTAGTAAGGAGCAATTACAAGAGCAGCATCTGCACCGCTTTTTTGTGCATGCTTTGTTAGCTCTATGCTCTCACTTGTGGAATTTGACCCAGTACCAGCAATAACTTTAACCCTGTTTTTTACAATCTTTACCCCTCTTTCAATCACACTATTATGCTCCTCGTGCGACAGAGTTGGCGACTCGCCAGTTGTACCACAAAGAACCAAGCCATCAACGCCTTTTGCAATTTGATATTCTATGATTTTTTCAAAGGCAAGCCAGTCAATCTGACCGTTTTTAAAAGGCGTAATCATAGCCGTGTAAAGCCCTGTAAATGGAAGGGTTAGGTTTTGATTTATTGGCATAATAACATTACATAAAAATACAATTCTAAAATCAATTCTTTATCACTAATAATTTGTAAATCAGTATCCAAATAAATACAAGTAATTTTGCTTAAAAGGTAATTTTCTGCATTAAGGGCATTAAGGCATTAGGCTTTAAGCCAACAAAAAGATTTACTAAAGACAAAACATTTTTTAAATAGAAAATTCTTGGCTTTAAAATTAGATTTTGTATAAAACATTGTTTTTGCAAAAATATCTTGATTAAAAATTAAAAACATACAAAATTGGTTTTAATGTTTTTTTGCAAAATTTTGTGAGTTTTTTATATGATTTCGGTTTTTAGCCTTAGCTTTTTAAAGGCATTTTTGCCAGAGATTTTATCTGTCTTTATCGCCTTTGTAAGTTTTATGCTATCGTGCTTTATTAAGGATGGTAAGTTTAAAAAAGATGTTTTTCATGTTTTTGCAACAATATCAATTGCATTACTAATTGCCACTGCGGCTTTAAAAACAGATTCTTACATAGATTATTACGATGGCTTTTTTGCCTCAAAAAATCTTTTTGCCAATTTTGTACGCGATTTTTCTTCTCAGCAAAATTTTACTACTACCTTGCCAAAGCTGATAATGCTAATATTTTTAGCTCTTTTTACAATCTATTGCTTTTACAAAGATGTCAACTCCTTTAGTTTATTTGGCATGGCATTGCTATGCTTTGCTGGTGCTGCTTTTTTAATTTGTGCAACAAGCTTTTTATCTTTGTACTTAGCTTTGGAGATGCAGGCAATACCAGCCTACATAATTGCTGCATCTGGGCTTAAGGTTTGCAAAAAAGACCAGTTTGAGGGCGTGTTGAAGTACTTTATACTTTCGGCAGTAATGTCGTGTCTATTGCTTTATGGTATATCAATTATATACTTTAACTTTGGGCATTTTAATTTTGACGCTATTATTATCACATCCGTTTCCAATATTTCAAGTGAGCTTTTGGGCTTTGGTAGCGGTGCAGCTGATGTAAGCAAGATTATTTCGCCAATAGCTAACAAGGCATCCTTAAGTTTTGGCTTTGCTTTAATTATTGTTGCTTTACTTGGCAAGCTTGGATGTGCACCGTTTCAATTTTGGGTGCCGGACTTATACACGGCAACAAAAAAAACCCCACTAATGCTTTTATCTACCATGCCAAAGGTATCGGTGCTTATAGCACTTGCCTTAGTGTTGAAGATTGCTTACTGGACCACAGGACTAAGCTTTGTTCAAAACCTTCAAGTTGTTTCAATCTTTTGCATCTGTGCATCTTTTGTGATAGGTGCCTTTGGTGGTATAAGACAAACAAATTTAAAAAGACTTATAGCTTACAGTGCAATATTAAATGCTGGATTTATGGCACTGGGCGTTTTATCTTCTTCTGTCTCGCCTTTTATGCCAAGCCCTTCAATATACTTGCTATACATTTTGTTTTATGGTCTTGGCGTGTTCTCGCTTTTGTCTTTAATATCAGTTGCAGAACAAAAAAGCGGCGTTAAATATGTTAATCTTGAGTCTTTAAACGGGCTTGCAAAAAAACATCCTCTTATAGCGGCTCTTATTTTATGCTCTGTGTTTTCATTGATTGGGGTGCCTCCATTTGCTGGATTTGTTGTTAAATTTGCTGTTTTGTACTCCGCAATTGTTAACGGATACATTATTGCATCTATTTTTGGTGTTTTGGCATCTGTTGTTGCATGCTTTTATTATCTTAAGATACTTAATCACATATATTTTAAACCTCTTAAAAACGAGGCTGAAGCAAGTAAGCTTTATCACTGCTCTACTGCCTCAAAGGCTATAATTGCAATAAATGTAGCGATTCTTGTGGCAAATCTTGCCTTGATATTTGCCTTGCCAAAGCTTGGATTATTTGGCTAAAAAATAGTGTTAAAAACCCCATTTTTTTGGCATAGTAAGTCTTTTGCATCACGCATCACAAGCTATTTTTTTTTGCCGATTGCCGCAGTTTACTATCTTGCTTACCTTGCAAATGCCTGTTTTAAGCATTTTTTTATTAAAAAAACCAAGCTTCCAATCAAAGCAATTCTTGTTGGCAACTACACAATGGGCGGAGCGGGCAAAACCCCTTTTTGCATAGCCTTGGCAAATTTTTACTTATCTAGGGGCAAGAGGGTGTGCTTTTTGTCCAAAGGTTACGGGCGTAAGCTTTGTGGATTTTACGAGGTAAATTCTGCAAAAAACCTTAACCTTGACCCCTTTTTATATGGCGACGAGCCGGTGTTGCTATCCAAAACAGCCCCAGTGTTTTTATACAGCAAGGCAAGCGACCTTAAAAAACCACCCTATCAAAACTTTGATATTGCAATTATGGACGATGGGCTGCACGGGGGATTGATTAAGCCAAGTCAAACTATAATATTGTGGGATGGTGCCTTAAACTACACAAACAAACTCCCCTTTCCTGCCGGTGGATTTAGGTGCTTACTTAGCAATCCTTTTATCAAGGCGGACATGCACTTTGCCATTTTGCCACAGGGTATGCAAAAGCCTTTAAATCAATCATTTTTTGCAAAAATACCAAGTTTTTACACGGCAAAAACAAGTGTGGCTTTTAAAAATGATACATCCTTACAAAGCCTCCAAAACTCAAAGGTTATAGCATTTTGCGGCATTGCAAGGCCTCAAAAATTTTACCAAAGCCTTGAACTTTTAGGCATTAAGCCAGTTAAAACAATAAACTTTGCCGACCATCACTCTTACACAAAGCAAGAAGCCCTAGAGCTTTTAAATTACAAAAAGAATGGCTTTGCCTTAATAACAACCGCAAAAGATATAGTAAAAATAGAACACCTAATAGGCAACCAGCACGGCTTTAATGTTTTGCAAATTTCAACCTTGTTTGACTTTGATTTATTTTACGATAAAACTTTTTGATAAAAAAATTTGTTTTTCTTGAAAATAGTTTTTAATAAATTAGACTTTGGTTTTATTGTATTTATTAATTTTTTATTGAGTCTTTATTAGTTTATGTCAGCTACTCATCCCTTAAAATTGGTTCGTAATATTGGTATTGCGGCACATATTGACGCAGGTAAAACCACAACAACCGAGCGTATTTTGTATTATACAGGTAAAAGCCACAAAATTGGTGAAGTGCACGAGGGGGCTGCCACAATGGACTGGATGGAGCAAGAGAAGGAAAGAGGTATTACAATTACCTCCGCTGCAACAACTTGCTACTGGAAGGATTGCCAAATTAACATCATAGACACCCCGGGCCACGTTGACTTTACAATTGAGGTTGAACGCTCGCTTAGAGTTTTGGACGGTGCCGTTGCAGTTTTTGACGGCGTTGCAGGCGTTGAGCCGCAATCCGAGACAGTATGGAGACAAGCTGATAAATACGGCGTGCCAAGAATATGCTTTGTCAACAAAATGGACAGAACCGGTGCTAACTTTTACAGATGTGTTGAGATGATGGTGAGCCGTCTTGGTGCAAAGCCATTAGTTACTCAATTACCTTTTGGCGAAGGCGAGGACTTTGATGGCATAATTGACCTATTAAAAATGAAGCTTGTTAAGTGGGAGAGTACAGAGCTTGGTGCAAACTTTGACTACTACGATATTCCTGCGGACTATGTTGAAAAAGCTACAAAATACAGGGCGGATTTAATTGAAAATGCAGTTGAAGCAGACGAATCCCTAATGGAAAAATACCTAAACGGTGAGGAAATTTCGGTTGACGAAATTAAATCCTGCATCCGTAAAGGTGCAATAAACCATGTTTTTGTGCCTGTTGTTTGTGGTAGTGCATTTAAAAACAAGGGGGTTCAGTTGCTCTTGGATGCAGTTTGCGACTATTTACCTGCACCAATCGACCTGCCAGATGTTAAGGGTATTAACCCAAAAAACGAGACTGAAGATACCAGAAAGTCCGATGACAATGCCCCTTTCTCGGCTCTTGCATTTAAGATTATGAACGACCCATTTGTAGGGTCCATAACCTTTATCCGTATCTACTCGGGCAAGCTTACAACCGGTATATCTGTTGATAACACAACAAAAGAGAAAAAGGAAAGAGTTGGTAGAATGCTACTAATGCACGCTAACAACAGGGAGGACATAAAAGAGGCTTTTGCCGGTGATATAGTTGCCTTGGCTGGACTTAAATGCACCACAACTGGGGACACTCTTTGCGACCCTGCAAACCCTATTATTCTTGAAAGAATGGAGTTCCCTGAGCCTGTAATTAGCGTATCAGTTGAGCCAAAAACTATTGCAGACCAAGACAAAATGTCTACAGCAATAGGTAGATTAGTTGCAGAAGACCCATCTTTAACAGTTGAGGTTGACAAGGAGACAAACCAAACCATTTTAAAAGGAATGGGGGAGTTGCACCTTGAAATCATCGTTGATAGAATGAAAAGAGAGTTTGGTGTTGAGGCTAACATTGGTGCTCCTCAGGTTGCATACAGGGAGACCATTACCCAAGGAGTTGAAATAGACTACCAACACAAAAAGCAAACCGGTGGTGCTGGGCAGTTTGCTAAGGTTAAAATTAAGTTTGAGCCTCAAGAGGCTGGCTCTGGCTACACTTTTGAAGACAAAATCTTTGGTGGTGCAATACCTAAGGAATACATCCCGGGGGTTGTTAAGGGGCTTGAGGGTGCTCAAAAAACTGGTCTTATCGCCGGCTACCAAGTTATTGACTTTAAAGCAACTCTACTTGATGGTAGCTACCACGAGGTGGACTCAAGTACTCTTGCCTTTGAAATTGCCGCAAGGTCAGCATTTAGGCAGCTTGCCACAAAGGGCGGTGTTAAACTACTTGAGCCAATCATGGCTGTTGAAGTTGTAACCCCAGACGAATACATGGGTAATGTAGTGGGCGATATTAACTCAAGAAGGGGTCAAATTGCTAGCATGGAGCCTCGTGGTAATGCACAGGTTGTAACTGCTGAAGTGCCTCTTGCTAATATGTTTGGCTATGTCAACTCGCTGCGTTCCCTCTCGCAAGGCCGTGCTCAGTACACAATGAAGTTTAGCAAATACGCTCAAGTTCCAGACGGCGTTGCTAAAACAATCTGCGAAAAATTCCAAGCTAAAAGATCCGGCGAGTCTGAGGAGTAGTGATATAATTTAAAAGACTCTTGACTAGTCAAGAGTCTAAAATAAATTTACTTGCTATTTATTAAGTTAGAATTTAAAGTGAAGTAATGTAAATTATCTTTATTGATTGATATATTTTAATTAAAACAATGGAAGGCACAAATCAAGGCACAAACCCGCCAATATCTTGCGACATTAAAGAAATTATGTCAATATTGCCGCACAGGTATCCATTTTTACTGATAGACAAAGTAACCGAGCTTGACACAACAAAAGGCACGATAACAGCAATAAAAAATGTTACTATTAACGAGCCTTTTTTTACAGGGCACTTCCCTGGTGAACCTATAATGCCGGGGGTGCTTACTCTTGAGATGATGGCACAGGCATGTGGTATGCTTGGTATCAAGTTTTTTTTGAGCCTTGCAAGCGACAATAAGCTTGGCAACTCAGTTTATTTACTATCCATAGACAATGCAAAATTTAGGCTACCAGTTAGGCCCGGTGATGTTTTAGTAACAAAAGCAAATTTTGTAAAGCATAAAAAGGACATCTGCCTCTTTAACGCAAGCACATTTATTGATGGTAAGCTTGCAGCATCAGCTGATATAACCGCAAAGGTAAATTTTGCAAATTAAATTATTTTGCTACAAAATTTATGCCATACAAAAAACTATCAGAGCACTTTGAAAGTCAAAGTCTAGCTGGCAAAAAAGTGATTTTAAGAGCCGACCTTAACCTGCCAATTCAAAGCGGGTTTATATCCGATAAAACAAGGCTTGTTAACATAGTTCCTACAATAAAATTTTTGCAACAAAGGGGTGCTGCTATCATTTTAATATCTCACTTTGGCAGACCAGATGGGGAGTTTAATCAAAAATACTCATTAAAGCAAATACTTAGCTGCGTACAGCAAGAGCTTGAAACCCCAGTGTTTTTTGCTGGCGATGTATTAAAAGCCTCAAAAGAATGCTCGGAGCTTAAAGACGGAGAGGTGATTTTACTTGAAAACCTCCGTTTTTACAAAGAGGAAGAACAAAATGATTCCTATTTTGCAAGCAAAATAGCCGCTTATGGCGATATTTATGTCAACGATGCCTTTGGTTGCTCGCATCGCAAGCATGCATCAATACATGCCATTACAAAATTTTTACCATCCTTTGCGGGCTTACTGCTACAAAAAGAGATAGATAATGTTGAAAAAATCCTCTCCTCCAAGGACTCAATCACTTGCCTTGTTGGCGGCTCTAAAATTTCAACAAAAATTGACCTTTTAAAAAATCTTGTAAAAAAGACACAAAACTTAATCATTGGGGGCGGCATGGCAAACACTTTTTATTATGCCGAAGGCTATGAAGTTGGTAAAAGCCTTTGCGAGCCGGACTACAAGGATGTAGCGCTATCAATAATTGCCGATGCAAAAAAATACAATTGCAACCTAATACTTGCTAAAGATGTTTTTGTAACAAAAGATGTTGCAAATCCAAGCGGTTGCCGCATAGCAACAACTGACAACATTAAGCAAGATGAAATGATTGTTGATATAGGCTTTAATGCCCTCAAAGCAATTGAGGCTGCAATTGAGGCTTGCAAGATAGTGGTGTGGAACGGACCTTTTGGCGTGTTTGAAAAGCGACCTTTTAACATAGGCTCCGAGAGCATAGCGCGTATCATAGCTCAAAAAACTGACGAAGGCAAGATTTACTCAATCATCGGCGGGGGCGATGTTGTTTCCGCAGTTGCCGCAAGCTGCCTATCGGAGAGCTTTTCGTACATATCAACTGGAGGTGGGTCGTTTTTGGAATATCTTGAAAAAAACTCCCTGCCAGGCGTAGATGTGCTAAAAATCACTGAGCAGGCTTAGATATGCAGGATATTATATACCTAGACCACAACTCAACCACCCCTCCACTTAAGGAGGTAAAAAATTATCTTTTGCAACTTGAGGTTTTTGACCTTCCCCTAAATCCCTCCTCAGTGCATTTGCTTGGCAGGCAGGCAAAAAACCTACTTGAAGAGGCAAGAGTCTCGGCAAAAAAATCAATCGGCGCAATGTGTCACGAGTTAATTTTTTGCTCCAGTGCAACCGAGTGCATAAACCTTTGTTTTAACGCTCTTGAATACGCAAACATCTTTGCCCTTGCTACAGACCACGAGTGTGCCATAAATCACCCTAAAACTCAGCTTTTGCCAGTTGACAAAGATGGGCTTGCAGACCTTTGCTTTATGGAACAAGTTTTTAAAAAACTACCACAAAATTCATTAAATTTATTATCTTTTTGCCTTGCAAACAATCAGAGCGGCGTTTTGCAAAATTTTGACTCATTAGTTACCCTTTGCAAGCAGCACGGTGTTTTGCTACACGGCGATGCTTCTCAGTTTGCCGGCAAAGAGCTTGTGAACCTCCGCACCGAGACTCAAGACTTTGACTTTTTAACAATTGCAGGACACAAGTTTGGCTCCATTCATGGCTCTGCCTGCCTTGTGTATAAAAGTGGCATTGATTTTAAGCCTTTAATGTTTGGCGGAGGGCAGGAAAAGTTTAAACGCCCATCAACACAAAATTTACCAGCAGCACTAGCTTTAAGCAAGGCACTTGAGCTTGTCAACAATCAAGACTACCTAAATAAATATCAAAATCATTGCAATGCCTTTAGAACTGAGCTTGAAAGCTTTTTACAACAAAACAATTGCATTATCTTTGGCAAAGGTGTGCCAAGAGTTGCAAACACAACATTTTTTGCCATGCCAGGCTTTGACAACAATGTGCAGATGGTTGAATACGACCTAGCAAATATATGCTTATCAAACGGCTCGGCTTGCAGCTCGTCTAAGGTTAGCCTATCTCATGTTTTAACCGCCTGCAGCGTACCAAAAGAGCTTGCCAGATGTGCGGTTAGAGTATCATGCTCTCTTGGCAATACAACAACTCATTTGCAAACTTTTAAAGCTGTATTTACAAATCTTGCTAAAAGGCTTGAAGTAAATTAATATCAATCAAGTTTAACCGCAATATTAAAACACATCACATTGCATTATAAGTGCAAAGATATAAGCTAATATTAAAATTTTAGTCCTGTATGTAAAGTAAAATAGACTTCTTTTGAGTTTTGCAGGTTATTTGCTTAATTAAAAATAAGACTATAATTGTAATATTTATTGATTTTTGAAGCTTGAAAAAACCAAAGATTTTGTTGCATTATTTTTTAATTAGATTAAAATATTTATACTCAGCCTTCCTTATTTTACGAAGTAGATTTTTACATAATAATTATATGTTATTTTCAGCCGAGTTTTTATCAAGAATTCAGTTTGCTTTTAATGTTGGCTTTCACATTCTTTGGCCGGCAATAAATATTGGTCTTGCCTTGTTTTTGTTGATTACAGAGGCTGTTTATCTTAAAACAAAAAATAAGGAATACATTGCAATACATAAGTTTTTTTCCAAGATATTTGCTCTTGCCTTTGGAATGGGCGTTGTAACTGGCTTACCTATGTCGTTTCAGTTTGGTACAAATTTCTCAACTTTTTCGCAGGCAGCATCCCCAATTATTGCTCCACTTTTAGGCTCCGAGATATTAACTGCATTCTTTTTGGAGGCGGTGTTTTTAGGCGTTATGCTGTTTGGCTGGGAGCGTGTGTCGCCTAGAGTGCATTTTATGGCCACTCTTTTTGTTGTTATTGGCGTGCATAACTCGGCATTTTGGATATTGGTTGTAAATTCGTTTATGCACACACCTGCAGGTGTTGAGCTTGTTGATGGGGTGTTTAAAGTTATAAGCTGGAAGGCGGTTATATTTAATCCCTCATTTGCTTACAGATTTACCCATATGATTTTAGCATCTTACATAACTGCAATTCTTATTGTTAGTGGTGTTGCGGCTTTCTATTTGTTTAAAAATCGTAGTGAAAAAGAATTTAACTTTGCAAAAAAAACATTTTCAATTTCAACACTTGTACTTACAGTCTTGGTGCCTTTGCAAATTTTGGCAGGTGATATGCACGGGCTTAACACGCTTAAACATCAACCTGCAAAGGTTGCAGCAATGGAGGGCAACTGGGAAACAAAAAAAGGGATTCCTTTAGTTTTGTTTGCAATACCTTCGCAAAACGAGGCTGTCAACAAGTATGAAATATCCATTCCAAAGGTAAGTAGCCTTATACTTACTCACCACTTGGACGGGGAAGTGAAAGGCTTAAAAGATTGGGCACCAGAGGACAGACCAAATGTACCAATCGTATTTTTTGCATTTAGAATAATGGTTGGGCTTGGTTTTGCTTATCTTGCATTTATACTTATTGCAGCTTATTTACGCAAAAAAGGCAAGCTGTTTACAACAAAACCCTTCTTGCTTTTGTCAATATTACTTGCCCCAACGGGTTATATTGCGGTGCTTGCAGGCTGGATGGTAACCGAGGTAGGTAGGCAGCCATGGGTAATATACGGGGTAATGCGTACTAAGGATGCCGTATCTCCATCGGTTACAAGCGGTGTTGTTGCTTGGTCTTTGTCGTGTTTTGTTATTTTGTATGCCCTATTGTTTGCATGCTTTATTTACTACTTAGTAAAATTTTTAGCTAAGGGCCCAGAACATATAATTGACAATACAAATAAAAACCTAAATAAATAAACAATTGTTTTTACTGTTATGCCAAGCTTTTTAAAGGGGTTAAAAAATAAGCTAAGTGCTTTATATTGCAATTTACATCTTGCCTTTGCAGGCAGCCCTCTATTTAACAAGGTTACAATAGCCGGCATCCCCCTTGGCTTTTACCTAGTTGGCTTTACTGGGTTTTTTACAATTTGTATTTTTGTAATAGCTAAGTCTTCGTTTAACCAAGCAAAAACCTTGGCAGACATCCTAACATATCAGCAATTGATGGCACAAATGCAAAGTGGCAGCCTTGATTCATCAAGCGGCTCTTCCTTTACATCGCAGATGGCAAAGGTTAAAAACAAGGTAATTGCACTTTCCTTGGCAAATCACATCACTTTACAGCCTTCGTTTAACCCTCTAAGTGTCACGCCTCAAGATACGCATTACCTTCTGTCCATCAAGGGCCCATCTTATCTCAGATTAAGCTTGCAATCCAACTTGGCAAAAAACGATTTACCAAAGCTTCAATCAATCTTGCAACAATTGCCAAAGGATAAATTTTACCAATTTAACTCTCTTAAAATTATGGATGCAATTTTGTTACAAACCGCATCTAAAAACAAAGACGAGGCTTTAACAAGGCAAATTGCAAAAGATATTCTTGCAGTTAAGCACCAAACCCCAGCAAAAATATCTTTAATAAAAAATATTGTAAGCTCTTAAGTGTGTTAAACTTAATGCCTCACAACATAAGGTGATAAATTAATTTGAAGCTAAAGTTTATATCTTTTTTATTTTAATAAATTCCTAACGATATGCAAATTATCTTAAATGGCAAACCTGAGGTTTTAAACAAAGACACAAACACAGTCCACAATTTACTTAACAATCTTGGCATTAAGCAAAACAATGTTGCGGTAGAAATAAATCTTGAACTTGTGCCTAGGTCGCTATATCAATCGCATCAAATTAAAGATGGGGATAAAATTGAAATTATCCATTTTGTTGGCGGCGGTTAGTGCGTATTGCTATACTGCAGTAAATCAAATATCTCCTTTTATGTAAAAAAGCACCTACATTCCACAGGTCCTAAAATATCCTGCCCTATTGCACAAACCCCAGGCAAACTCCATGCTCTTTGCATTATAATACAAGCCCCCAGCCCAGCCCTAAGACTAAAGGGAGGGGTCTATCAAAACCCAAAGTGATAGAGAGTAAGAAAAATAAATGTTTTATTACAAAGATAAATAATTTTGGTGTGGCTTAACATAGATAGCCTTAGAAAAAGACTGCTTTTTATTTTTGAGATTAATGTTTTTAAAATATCCATGTTATCACAATTGCAAAGATGTAAAAAAATGTTGCAAACAATAGTGGCTCAATTGCCTCAGTAACTATCTCCTTTAACCTTTTCCATGCAAAAGACATTTTCCTTCTGCAATGTGTTATAAATTTTGTAAATCTATTCTTTTGATAGTATTGCCAAATAAATTTCCAAATAAGAGGGTATGTTTTACTAACAAAAGCACCAAGGATTTCGATATCAAGACTCTTAAAATCAGTACCATTCTTCACCTTCAACTCTTCCACGACAAACTTAGATATATCTATATCGTGGATGGTAAAAATATATACAAATTCCAAGAAGTTTGGGTTCAAGCCTTTCAAATTATCAAATCCCCTGTAGCAAATGTCTTGAAACCAATATCTAAGTATATCTTTATTAATTAAATTTGCACACGAATCTAAGAGTCCTATTTCTTTAAGTTTTTGCCAAAAGATTCTAATGTTCTTAACAGCTTCTTCTTTAACATTTTCTGCGTTAATGTTATCAATTTTGTCGTTAAAAAAATCTAATGCAGTGTTTTTTATATCCGATACACCAAATATATCCTTGTTATCTTCGCACAAATTTAAAATATCTTCTTTTGTGTGGTAGGCTTCAGCATCCTCTTTGGCTAAAATAAAATACAATCGTAACAAAGAATTTATTTTGTCCGTAAGGGATGATACATCTTTTTCAATATTGATTGTATCTTTTGCAATTACATCCCTTCTTGATACCTTATCTTTTTTTGACAAAAATACTATTGATACAAAAGACAGCCCAGCAACCAAAAGAGAGGTTGCATCTTTTAAATTTGAAAGCATAAAAAAGTTCTATAGTTTATTGTGCATTAATCTGATTTGCCGTGCTATCTTTACCTTGTTTTTTTCTTTCTTCCTCTCTTTTGTTTCGCTTCATCTCTTCTATTTTGGTTAAAATTTCAACTATCTTTCTAATGTTAATTCCTACTTCGGTTTGTGGCTGGTATTCCTTTGGGAATTTTTTTTTAAAAAATTGCATCATATCTAAATCATAAATATTAATAAAAAATACTATTTTGTATTTTTGTTTGTATTGCTTTTGATATTTGGTATATCAGTAATTTTTGTATTTCCTTCTTTTTGTGACGGATGTGAAGTATTTTTTAATGTCTCACTCTTAGGTTTTGTTAAATGTATTAAGCTATCATGTGATTTTTGCCTATAAACTCCGTCGCTTTTACTTTCAATTTTAGGTTTTGTCATATCAAATTACACAAACATTATAATTTAACTTTATAAGAAACAAACTTTTTGTCAATACATAAAATTAGAGGCTTCATGCCTACTTTACATCCCCCCTCTTCACATAAACCTCGCTGCCGGTTTGTTTGAACTTTTTACTCATTTCCTCCATGCCCTGCTCTGCCTCTCGTTTTTTTTGCGAGTATTCTCTTACATCCTGAGTTATCTTCATGGAGCAAAATTTTGGACCACACATAGAGCAAAAATGTGCCACCTTTGCCCCCTGTGCCGGCAGGGTTTCGTCGTGGAACTCTCTTGCAGTGTCTGGGTCAAGGGATAGATTAAACTGGTCTTCCCATCTAAAATCAAAACGGGCGTGGGATAGTTCATCGTCCCATTCCTGTGCTGCCCTGTGCCCCTTGGCAAGGTCGGCAGCGTGGGCTGCAATTTTATATGTAATAACACCATCTTTTACATCCTTTTTGTTAGGCAGACCAAGGTGCTCCTTTGGCGTAACATAGCAAAGCATTGCAGTGCCGTACCAGCCTATCATAGCCGCTCCTATGGCAGAGGTGATGTGGTCGTAGCCTGGGGCAACATCTGTTGTTAAGGGCCCTAAGGTATAAAAAGGAGCCTCACCGCAGTGGGCAAGTTGCTTTGTCATATTCTCTTTAATTAGGTGCATTGGCACATGACCTGGCCCCTCTATCATAACCTGACAATCGTGCTTCCAAGCAATATGGGTAAGCTCGCCTAGTGTTTCAAGCTCGGCAAATTGGGCTGCGTCGTTTGCATCAGCTATTGAGCCGGGTCTTAAACCGTCACCCAAGCTAAATGAAACATCGTATTTTGCCATAAGCTCGCAGATTTCCTCAAAATTTGTGTATAAAAAGTTTTCCTTGTGATGGGACAGGCACCATTTTGCCATAATGGAACCCCCGCGGGACACTATGCCCGTCATTCGGTTTTCGGTAAGGTGAATATAAGGGAGCCTCACCCCAGCATGAATTGTAAAGTAATCCACCCCCTGCTCGCACTGCTCTATTAAAGTATCCTTGTAGACCTCCCAAGTTAAGTCCTCGGCTATGCCGCCTACCTTTTCAAGTGCCTGATAAATTGGCACCGTGCCAATTGGCACTGGGGAGTTGCGTATAATCCACTCTCTAATGTTATGTATGTTTTTACCTGTCGATAGGTCCATTACCGTATCCGCACCCCATCTTGTTGCCCATATCATTTTTTCAACCTCCTCATCCACACTTGATGTAATTGCCGAGTTGCCGATATTTGCATTAATTTTAACTAAAAAGTTTCGCCCGATAATCATAGGCTCCGTCTCACTATGATTAACATTTGCAGGTATAATCGCCCTGCCGCAGGCTATTTCGCTACGCACAAATTCAGGAGTTACAAAGTCCGGTAGTTTTGCCCCAAAACTCTCACCGCCTTGTGCCCTGCCAAACTTTCTGTCTTTTTTTAGCAGATCTCTTGCAAGATTCTCCCTTGTTGCAACATATTCCATCTCCTTTGTAATGATACCGTTTTTTGCATACCACATTTGAGTTGGCGTTTTGCCAGCCTTTGCCCTAAGAGGCTTAAACCAGCTTAAATCAAACTGTTCAACTGACGACTTGGTAGAGGCAGTAATCCCATTATCCTCAGGCTTTACCTCCCTACCCCTGTATTCCTCAACATCGCCTCTGTCAAGTATCCATTGCCTTCTTATCTGCTTTAAACCTTTACGCAGATTAACAGTTTGCGTGGCATCGTCCTCGGTATAAACACCGGATGTGTCGTAGGTTAAAAAAAAGTCCCTATCCGCCCCCTTTGTAAGCTGTATTTTTTTAAATGGCACATTAAGATCCGAAACATAATACTTGCTAGAACCTCTCACAGGCCCAAGAGACAAAGCCGATGGCTGATTGTTTGTTTTTGCTGCTTTCATTGGATAGATAATATTAATAACTAAGCTTACCCTTTATTAGAAGTAGCATATTTGTAAAAGCTTTGGACTTGAATTGCAATAAAAATTATTATTTTATTGACATCGTGGCAAATAAAATTTATAGTTTGTATTAAAATATTTTTATGTAACTAATATATGGAAAATCTTACCGAGGAAGAAAAAGTTGCTGCTCAATACATGAGCGATCACTATGAAGACTTTTATCCTGATATCAATGGCAATCAAAATGCCAGAAGTAACAACCAAGAAGACATTGACGATTTACAGCTGATTTACGGACGGATTTATCAGTTAACAATCTACTTTTATTACTATGGCGATTACATTTATTACTATGTAGATTACTCGCAATTACAAAACATACAACAAATTTATCAAAATCAAGAAAATAACTATCAATTTAACGATCGAGATTTAGGACGAGCTATTGTTGCAAGTCAAAACCATCAATATTTAGGAAAAAAGACCTTTGATAACGGGGTGTTTGTTAGAGATGTGAATCTATTCTGTCCTGAGGAGATAAATGAAAATTCTATTGGCAACCTTGAAGGGTTTATTAAAAGTTGTCAAACAAAATACACCAAAGATCTTTTTAGCAATGAATCTTATACACAATTACTCGAATGCTAAGAAACTTGATAAATTTGAAGCTATTGATGATAATGTGCAAAAAATATACGATAAATTTCGTTTAGATTTATTACTTGCTATACAACAAACTCATCCAGAAGCTATTAACGAAAATGTCATTGAGCAAGCAAAAGACAAATACCAACAAAATTTAAAACTGGTTGAAGAGGCAAATCAAGATTTGCAAAACATCAAGCCAAGAGGCAGTAATAATTTAGAAGCAAGATTAGGTGAGATTTTGCAAGATTTTTGTAATATTAAAGAAGCTGTTAAAATAAATCCTGGATTTCAAGACATTATTACAGATGCAGAAGAGAACTTTAACAATGCCTTAAATCAAAAACTTAAAGGCTTAACAAATAATAATTTAGATGAATTGGAAAAAAATCTTGCTGATTACATGGCAATGATTGACTTAAATAACGAGCAAAGCAATTTTAATTTAGAACCTTCTTTAAACATATCTTCTAATAATCAATATCAAGAGTGCCAAGAAGAGCAATACTTATTTGACTTGATTGACTGGAAGCAATATGACCAAAAAGAGCAACACTTGATTGGCGATACGAATCAAATTCAATCCAAACTTCTTGAAATCAATCAAGAACCGGTGAATGTTAATAACAATTCCACTGGTTTTGGCATCGGTGTAAAGTAAATCTAACCTTAAAAGATTATAGATTATAGCTTTTTCACTTTCCAAATAACACTATATCAACAGCCTATATATACCTTGTTACTCCTCCATCCTCAGGAGGGTTAGGATTTGAAAAGACATAATATCATTATACATAACCTACTCAATCTCTGCCATATGGGCGTCTGGAGCTAGGTTGTCAAACTTTGTTGTTTCTTCGTTAAAATAGAGCTGTATATTGCCAACTTCGCCGTTTCGGTGCTTTGCAACGATAATTTCAGATTTATTGGTTGCCGCTCTAAGTCTTTCGCCGTTTTTCTCCATCCATTCCGCAAATTGCCTCTCGGCTGTTTCAGGTGGCATACCTCGTTTAAGATAATAGGAATCTCTATATATAAACATTACAATATCTGCATCTTGCTCAATGGAACCACTTTCTCTAAGGTCTGATAACATGGGTCTTTTATCGTCTCTGGACTCAACATTACGCGACAGCTGCGATAAGGCAATTACAGGCACATTAAGCTCTTTTGCAATTGCTTTTAAGCCCTGAGTTACCTCCGATACCTCTTGCACCCTGTTAAAATCACTCTTTGCCGAGCCGGAACCTCTAATTAACTGCAAATAGTCAATAATCAACAAATCAAGTCCGTATCTTTGTTTTAAACGCCTTGCTCTTGTGCGTATTGCCCCTATTGTAAGAGCCGGGGTGTCGTCTATATACATGGGGTAGTTTTCAATCTCTGGTATGGCTTGTATAACATTGTTTAAAGTTACAGAGTCAATTCTGCCCCCGATAAGCTCTGTTACAGGCACCTCTGTATGCATTGAAAGTATCTTACCAGAAATTTGCTCACAACTCATCTCAAGTGAGAAGATGCCAACCCCACCAAGCTTTGATTTTTGATATTCTTTCTTCATAACTATATTTTTTACTGCATTTAGGGCAATTGATATGGCAAAGGATGTTTTACCCATGGACGGCCTACCGGCAATGATAATAAGGTCGGAATTTTGCCATCCGTGTATCTTCTCGTTCAGGTCAACAAAGCCAGTATCAATGCCACTTATACCACCTTTTTGCTTTGCTCTTTCAATTCTGGCTCTGGTTTCACCGAGGGCATTTTTAAGACTCATAAATCCGCCAAGAATTTTTTGCCCCTGTGTGTTAAGCTTAAAAAGCTGAGTTTCAATTTGCTCTATTTGCTCCTCGGTTCTAGTCTCTCCATCGTTTTTAAAAACAACATCGCGTACACTATTCATTAATACCTCTATAAGTCTGCGTTTTAAAGCAAGGTCGCGTACCGTCTCAGCCCTTTGCCTTACATCAACGCCGCCAAGCATAAAATCACTAATAACAGCCCTCAGGTAACCCGCACCCCCAATCCCGTTAAAAACAGGGTCGTTTGCAAGGTTTGAGGAAAGCGAAACAACATCCGCAATCTTACCTCTGTCAATTAACTTAACGATTGTGTCATAAATTTTTTGATTGCCGCCAATGTAAAAATCGTTAAGACTTACAATTTCACGCACCTTGTTTAAATTGTTGTTATCTTGCAATATGGCACCTAAAATCTCGCACTCCGCAGCATCACTATGAGGCAAAACAATATCCTTGTTGTCACCCTGATTTATGGCAAGGGGTTTTTCTTTGTCGCTAATGGAGTTTTGCATAATCAATAAAATCTAAATAACATTAAATGATTGTATTGACTAGCTTGTAAATTTCTACTATAATTTAATAAATTTTAAAAATGTATTGCTTAAATCAATGCACCGATTTATATTTTAAAATTATAAAAAGTAGATGATATATGTTGATATTGCTTAACTTTGCAAAAAAGTATTTAAACCTTTTGGCAATTGCAACAGGTATACCAAGTATGCTGTTTGCATGTGCAACAAAAACAAATTTAACACCCGGTAATGAGCGTATTTGCCTTGACGGCTCGGTGCAACAAGGGCAGTGTATTTTGGTGTCGCGTAAAATATTTACCCCATCAAATCATGCTTATCGATACATTGCAACACAAGATACCTACAACAATGCTTTTGGGGAAACCTTTGCCACCAAACTAACAAACGCAGAAGGTAAATACAGCACGCCCGTTACAGACAATCAGTTTTTTCGTCGCATAGCTCCAATCGCCCTTAACGCAAACCTTGATGTGCCTTTTGCGAAAAAAAATAATCTTCAAAATGACTCTGGCTCAAGTTATATTGATAAAATCAATCAAAAAACCTACAATCAATATGCAAGTTTTCAAGATGGCTCGGTTGAAAAAAACACTAATATTTTAGCTCTTCTGGGCACCAATATAACAAATGCCACAAATCTAACCCACTCGCCACTTGACGAGCCATTTGATACAGATATTACATCGCCACAATCCAGCGCCGACAATGTTAATAATATTGCAAAGTACATAAACGGATCAGTCTCAAAAAATAGCGACACTTTAGGACTTGCTTTTAACTCAAATTTTAAAACAATGACATCCATGGACATATCGAGCTTAGCCGGCAGTAAAGATTTTACTGTACAGCGGGCCGCAGGTGTAAATATAAAATTTTATCCATACTATTCAATACCAACAAATGCAACTGCAACTGATCAAGTTGATAATTCTTACAAGCAGTATTCAATTGTGGGACTTGGCTTAAAAACCTTTATTGGTAAAATAGAGAAGGAGGCAACAGTTTTATTTGCCCCCTCTTTTAGCTCGTCTAGCGGGTTAATGGCATCGTTGAACAGTTTAGTTACAGTTACAGATAAAAATAGTAACATCTCCGGTAATTTATACTTCACCAATTTATCATCAGTGAATCCAGAAATGACAAATGAGATACAAAAAGCTCACACCGATACAGGACTAAGAAGGGTTCCCTTTACAATTGACACGAGCAAGACTGAAGATAAAATGACGATTGCCGAAAGTGCAATGATAAACAGAGAGCTGATAACCATTATTGCAAAAGGCTTTTACGACAAATACAATTCCACAGAGAACAAAAACACCATTACAATCGTACCAACTGGCACCGTTGCTAGCGGCAATATATCAACTAATTTTAATGTTTTATACGGTCAAAAAGGTTACTATTTTGTAACTGACAATGCAGCGGAGAACTCCACCACAAGCATAACTGCAAATAGAACACCAGGACAGACTTACAAAGCTCCAAATGATACCCTGCTTATTTCAAGCGGAAAAGCAGACAATATCGGCATAAATGTTGCGGACACATCCACTTTTGCTGGCTATATTTTTGGTAAGTATCCTTTTGCAAACATGTATTATGGTAGCTCATATGCCCAGTTTGGCAACGCTGCAAACTCAAAGAATCAAGGTACAAATTACGACCCCAAGCTTGGAGGTACAAATTACGACTCCAAACTTGCAGGTATGATATTGGAATATTCCAAGCTTTTAGGAGGTGAGGGCTATAATAACTTGAAAAAAAACCTATTAGTTGCAGCATCTATTGATTTTACAAGCACAACTAAGGACATAAGCCTAGAGTTGCCTAAAGAGTTGCCTAAAATTACAGATGGCACAAGGGGTTGTGGTGCTTATAGGGATTTTTGCATATCGGTGCCAAATGTAGTAGGCAGTATGGCAACTAGCTTAACCGACAAATCCCTTGCTGCATCGGCAACATTAACTGCAGTTGTTGATAGTGCGCGTAAAATATTTTTACAAACCAAAGCTGGACAGGACTATCCATATCTTAGCGACTTTATTAAAACAAAGCTAACTGATAAAATTGACTTTGAAAATACAAATTATATCACCACAAGCTCATCTGCACCTCCAAAAATAGATAGTAATAATGCAAACTACACATCCAACACCCCACAGGTGTATCAATTTAACAAAATAGATGACTTAAAGACTTTTATTACAAGCAGAGGTTACGATAAGGTTCTTGAATACTATGCCACAACAGCCAAAGATTACGATATAACAAAAGATGCCTCTGGCGACTACAGCAAAGAAACAGATAAAACATCGGCGATATACATAGGGGGAAACAAAAATGAAGTTAAAGTTGGGGAGTCCAAGATTCAGCTTTTACAAGACAAAGCTAACTTAACAAGCCTTTTAACCGATGGTAAAACATTTGAGGCAAAAAATATTAACGATGCAAATGTTTTAACAATACTAAAATACCTTGTTGCAGATGATATTATTTTTATTGCTAACGATGGCACAAAATACATTAACGGCGAGCGGCTTTTTGCTACAGCCATAATAGAAGGGCAAAAAATATATTTTAACAAAGACTGCTCTGGTATTGAGTGCAAAATACTTGCAAAGGATCCTTCAAACACCATTCAATCCAATATCTACGGATATGGTATTTTAAATTCTCAGGAAATAACAACGCCCGCTACAAAATCCATTAACATTGCTGGCAAAAGTTTCGCGTTAAACGATTCTCTGGTGCAAGGCTCAAGCGTCACTGGGCAAAATCTTGATGGCTCATCCAGGCTTCAAAGCATAGCATCTAATGTTGACTACACCGTTACCTTTAAAGACTCGGTTTATAACTATGCCGCAGATGCTTCGGCTGCCTTAAAGCCAATTACTTACAGTATGGAGCAAATATCCAACCTTGGCTCAGCAATGTTTTTTAACCAAAGCCAATTTAATCAAAATATCGTGACAAGAAAAAACTACAATCTTGGCGGTTTTAGTTTTAGTATTAACACATCAAATATAAATACTTCAAAATCAAACCCCCTTGCAAATCTTGCAAGCTTAAATTTAAGTAGCAATCAATCTGGATTATCAAGGCTCAATGGAGGGTCCTTTGGTAGCGAGGTTGGCAAGTGGCATTTTAGAGGATTTTACAATAGCCAAAACAATGCAAAATCGCTAGGATTAAACGATACAACCCTTCAAGCCGTAGCACCTTTATCCTTGGGGCAGTTTGCTAATGGTTTGCAAATCAACAATTATTCATCAGTGCTTGGGATTGGTCAAAAAGGCTTTGCAGCAGGATATAGAATTGGTAACAATTTAACACTTGAAAGCTCTTTTGCAAAAACATCAAACTCATTAACAACAAGTTTTGACGGCAATGCACGCAAACAAGGTAACCTAATAAGCCTTGGTATTTTAAAAAATAGTAAAAGTTTGGATATGGGTTTGTCCTTTGGTTTAATTAACGAGTCCAATGGATTTTTAGGCGCCACAACCTCTGGTGCATTTAGCTTAAGCTCTAAAACTGGCTTTTTAACAACGCTTTTTAAATACAATTTTACGAATGGCATTTTTGACTCAAGCTTTTTGCGTAATGTATTCGTGTTTTATAGCGGCTCTTTTGGAGCAACCAAAGTTAGCAGTAGTGGCGGGATTTTAAGCGGCAATGGACTCATCTATTCCTCTGCTCACCTTGCCGGCTTTGGCAAAAAAAATATCGTTACAAAAAATGATTCCCTAAGCCTTGCAATCAATATGCCACTTACAATAGATAGGGGCTTGCTTAATGCAACAAACGGCAGCGAAAGTACAAGAATAAACCTTGCTCGCGGCATTAAGGCAAGATGGATATCTACTGAACTTGGATATTCTGTAGCTAAGGATATCAAAACAAAAACTGGGGTTGCAAGTGTAAATTTTGGCATAAATATAGCTCAGGCTAACAATTATTACAATATTAATGGTCTTAAGTCAAGATCGGCAATGCTAAACACAGGTTTTGTTTGGTAATTTATAGATTGCTAATGGCTAGCTTTTACAAAAGCATACACAAAAATTTGCAAAAAATAAGTCTCTTGTTTTTACTTGCTGCATCTTGCATTACAATGCAAAGCTGCGGCAAATGGGGCGAGCAGGTAGCAATTAAGTATTCTTATTCAATGAGTAGACTTACAAGGCAGGATGCACCTTACGAAATTAGAATCGGGCTTTACGAGGGATGCGTAACTGGCACTTGGGCAAGGTCAAACCCTTTTTACAGATACTTAACATCCTATAAGCAAAATCCAAACCTTATGTATAACGAGGTTTATAAATACGCTTGGAACAGGGCTTACAATGTGTGCTTTCAAATGGCAAATATTGACGGATATACAATTATAGGCAGCAAGGCATGGTCAAACAGGCTCAGCGATATGTTTAACCTTGAAGACGGCAAAAACTGGAAAGGCTTACCAATTGGTGGAGATGGGGCATATGCGCCAAACTGGGTTTTGGACGAAAGCTCAAACAACGGTATACCAGGCTTTGCCGACAGCAACAAGGTCAACAACTTTTTTGGCTTTTGGGGAACCTGCAAGTTTTGCCCATCGTAGTTCTAGTTTGGATTGCTGCAATTAATCTCATATATCCTCTGTTCTTTACAAAGTCCAATTACAATCCGTCCTCTTTGTAACAAAAAACAAACTGACAGATGACATGTCAAAACCTATCCCAAAGCGAGGCAAAGAGTGTTGATAAGTTGCCTTAAAGGGGGTAATTATTTGGCAATTATAACCTCATTTGCGGTTTGTATAACAAGGCTATTACCGATTGCTAAATTAACACCCTTGATATTTGACAGCTTTACTGCCTTTGTTTTTTTTACATCATTAAAAATCTGAATTTTTTTAAAACTTAAATCTGCCTCGTTAAAACTAACAACAGAGCCATTTGCGGTAAATATCAATATGCCTCCATTGCTAAGCTCTATTACAGATTTAACCTCGTCTTTTTTACCGATTGGAACATTTGCCGATAGAATTTTATCCTTAGTTTTAAGCGATATCATATATATCTCGCCGCTTTTGCCAAAGGTTAAAACTCGCTCCTCGCCGTTAACAAAAGATACTAAATTATGAATAAAAAATGTATTACTCACTTGCAGAGCGTCGTTTGAAAACAAAGACAAATCATCCTTGCCGTTAATAATAGAGTAACTTGAGTTACTTAGTGTAAAGTTTTTTGCTGGTTTTGCAAGACTTGCTTCACCACCTTCGCTTGCCTGCCTTGATGAATTTAACAAAACATCCCCGCTTTGTTTTGCAATAACGCTAACGCTTGAAATATCTTTTGCAATAATAAGGTTGTCGCCTAGCAGCTGCATTTCGCTAGAATTTAAAAAGGATGTTCCAAAACCATCTTTTTTATTACTCCAAGCCACTTTGCCGTCCATTTCGTAAAGACCATAAATTGCACCCTGCACAGCCTTTAAAAACAAATAGCTTTCATCTGGTATTAGGGGGCTTGTAAAAAAATCTTCAATATTTGATGTAAAATCCAAAGATAAATCCGCCTTGTTGAATGCAAAAATTTTACCAAAATTTGTCACTACATAAATTTTGCTGGATGAGGACGATATAAATCCGCTTAAAAACAAATGACGCTCCTTTGGCTTAAAGCTTAGCTTTGTTTTTTGCTTAAGCTTAAGACTCAAAGCATCAAGCTCAACAAGCTCCATCTTGTTTGTAATATAGTAAATATTGCCACCAAAGACACCGTCTATAAAAACTTTATCAAGATTTGGACGGGATTCAAATTTGTGCCTTGCAACAATGGTAAAAAATTTATCACCATCGGTTTTAATGTCATCTATGCTTTGTTTTTTTATATTATTCGATTGCTGTTCGTCGCTTAAACCTCCTGCATTGCTAGAAAAAATCTTTTTAACGCTTGGGTCTGCCTTGTTAAGCTTTTCGTCGCTACAAGATGTAAAAACAAAGCACGGCAGGTACACTAAAATGCCTGTCAAAAGGCAAAAAATAGATTTTTGTAATTTAGCAAACTTAGAGGTCATAAAGCAAATAATATAATTTATTGTTACTAAAAAAATCCATTTATTTTATCGCTATCATTTGCATTAAATTCTTGCTTATCTGCAGATGGTACATCTCTACCTATATCATCACCCTTAATAATCTTATCAATTTCCTCGCCGCTAAGGGTCTCGTATTTTAAAAGGGCCTGAGCCACCGCCTCAAGCTCGTGGCGGTAGTCTGTAAGTATTTGCTTTGCCTTATCAAGCCCGTATTGCACAAAGGATTTAATTTCGGCATCAATTACCTTATTCATCTCCTCCGATGGCATGTCTTTAGTGTAAGGATTGTTCTCGTCGGTACCATGAAACACCGGCCCAACCTTGTCGCTCATACCCCAGTATTTAACCATTGAGCTTGCAAGAGCTGTTGCCTGCCTAATGTCCGAGGAGGCTCCGCTTGTCACAAAATCATAGCCAAAAACAAGCTCCTCTGCAACCCTACCACCCATTGACACAACAAGGTCGGCAAGCATTTTTTGGCGAGTGAGCGAAAATCTATCCTCCAAAGGATAACGCATTACAACACCAAGCGCCATTCCTCTTGGCAAGATTGTTGCCTTGTGGATTGGGTCCGACCCAGGTGAGTGAATTGCGGTAATTGCATGTCCCGCCTCGTGATAGGCGGTAAGTTGTTTTTCCTGCTCTTTCATGTTAAGGCTTTTGCGTTCAACACCCATAAGTTGCTTGTCCTTTGCAAGCTCAAAATCCTTAGCGGTAACAAGCAAGCAATTGTTGCGGGCAGCAATTAAAGCGGCCTCATTCACAAGATTTGCAAGTTCTGCACCGCTAAAACCGGGGGTTGCCTTTGCAACCTCTTCCAAGTTCACATCAGGAGCAAGTTTAACATTTTTAGAATGCACAGCCAACACTTTAGCCCTTCCTTTAATATCTGGTTTTTGAATTGTAATTTGCCTATCAAAACGCCCTGGTCTCATAAGGGCCTTGTCCAAAACATCAGGTCTGTTTGTTGCAGCTATAATCACAACATTTGTTTTTTCGTCAAAACCGTCCATTTCAACTAGCAATTGGTTTAAAGTTTGCTCTCTTTCGTCATTGCCGCCGCCAACGCCGCTACCACGATGCCTGCCTACTGCATCTATCTCGTCAATAAATATAATACATGGGGATTTTGCCCTTGCCTCGGCAAAAAGCTCCCTTACACGCCCAGCACCAACACCTACAAACATCTCCACAAAGTCAGAACCTGAAATTGCAAAGAAAGGCACTGAAGCCTCACCAGCAATAGCCTTTGCAAGCAATGTTTTACCGCACCCTGGGCTGCCAAACAAAAGACATCCTTTTGGAATTTTACCACCTATTCTGCGATACTTACCTGGGTTTTTTAAAAAATCCACAATCTCAACAAGCTCCTCCTTTGCCTCATCAATACCCTGAACATCATCAAATCTTGTGTTTATTTCGTTTGGCATTATTACCTTAGCTTTGTTTTTAGAAAATCCAAATAGCTTTGATGCACCGCCCCCACCGCCCGAAGACTTCTTCATAAAATAAATCCAAATTCCAATAAACAAAATTGTTGGCAGCCAACTTAAAAGCCCAACAATAAAACGGGAAAACCGCGTGTTTTCAGGTGAGGTGAAAATTTTTGTTTCTACTTTTTTCTCAACAAGCTTGTCGGTAACTGTATTTGCATAAAAAGGTAAAAGGCTTGTATTTTTTGGCCCACTATCAGTGATGTAGACTACCATATGTGGCATTAGAGTTGCTTTTTTTACCTTGCCAGAGTCCAGATCTGCATAAAACTGATTTATTGTTACATGAGGCCCGTTTATTTTTTGTTCAAAAAACAAAAAATATACAAAAAGTAATAAAGATATTATACCAATCCAAGTCCAAATGTTTTTTTTCATACTCTTGCGGGCTTACAAAAACAACAAAAATAAATGATAATAGCTTCCTATAATCTAATTAAGATTTATAGCTTTTAGATTAAAATTCAAGTTTAATCAATATTTTTCACAAAAGATAAGAAAAACAAGTTACAATTAAAAAAGTTTGTAATTTATTTTGGCGGCTTTACAATTAAACAAAATAGTATTGTTTTGCAATAAAATGTTTAAAAGCCATAATTACATTACAACGCCAATTTACTATGTAAATGGTAGCCCGCACATTGGTCATGCTTACACATCGGCTGCGGCGGATAGCCTTGCTAGGTGGCTAAGATTGGATAAAAATCACTCTGTATTTTTTGCCACAGGCACAGACGAGCACGGGCAAAAAATTGAAAAAGCCGCAAAGGATGCTGGCAAAAATGTTAAGCTTTTTTGCGACGAGGTGGCAGATGAATTTAAAGAACTTGCTAAGGCTCTTGCTTTGTCAAATGATTATTTTGTTAGAACCACGGACGAGTCCCACAAAAAAGCGGCACAAAAATTTTGGTCTAAGCTCCTACAAAATGGCTTTATCTACAAGGGTAAATACGAAGGGTGGTATGCCATTAGGGACGAGGCATTCTACTCGCAAAAGGAAATTATAAACGGCAAGGCACCCACAGGGGCTGATGTTGAGTGGAAGAGTGAGGAGTGCTACTTTTTTAAACTCTCTGCTTTTGAGCCTGTCTTACTAGAGCTTTACAAACAAAATCCATCAATGATTAAGCCAGCATCAAGGCTTAACGAGGTTGTAAGCTTTGTTGCCTCGGGGCTTAATGATTTGTGCGTGTCCCGTAGTAATTTTTCTTGGGGCATTAAAGCCCCAAACGACCCAGAGCATGTTATGTATGTGTGGCTTGATGCCCTTACTAACTATCTAAGCCTTTTAGGCTACGAAGATGGCGAGAATTACAACAAATTTTGGCTTAGCGACTCCGCTTTTAAGCTTCACTTAGTGGGCAAGGATATTTTGAGGTTTCATGCCGTGTACTGGCCAGCCTTTTTAATAGCCCAAAGCATTAGTCTTGCAGAGCTTGAATCTGGCAAATATAACTTAAATAGCTTGCAAAAAAATCTGCCAAGCCAAATTTTTGCTCACGGATGGTGGACTAAGGACGGGGAGAAGATGTCTAAATCACTAGGTAATGTTGTTGACCCTTTTGACATTGTAAAAACCTACGGGCTTGATAAATTTAGATATTTTATGCTTGCCTCTGCTAGTTTTGGCGGAGATGCAAACTTTACCATTGAAGATTTTATTGCAAAAACAAATGCTGACCTTGTCAACAACTTTGGCAATTTGGTGCAAAGGACGCTAACCATAATCCACAAAAACTTTAATGGTCTGCTGGAGCTTGATGCAAAGCCAGAGTTAGATGATGACTTTAAGTATCTGCTAAACACAAATTTACAAGCGGAGCTTAACCCGCACATTCAAAACCTTGCTTTTGAAAAAGCCTTGAGCTCTGTAATGCTATATTCATCCAAAGCAAATGAGTTTATTGACAAACAAGCCCCATGGAAGCTACTTAAAGAGGATACTCAAAAAGCAAAACAGGTGCTTTACACTCTGTGCATTGCAATAAGGCAAATTGGTGATTGTCTTGCCTGTTTTTGCCCTGAGTTTTATGCAAAATTCAATAACTTTTTTACAGAGTTTAACGCCGAGCCAAAAATGCCACTAGTTATCAAAACAACTGCCCCAAGCATTTTATTTGACAGGATTTAAGTTTTTACATATGAAACAACACATAATTGCACTAGACTTACTAAGAACGCTGCTTGCCATATGCGTTATGCTATTTCATTTTGGCGTAAAAGATCTAGGTAAAGCATTTTTATCGGTAGATATTTTTTTTATCTTATCTGGCTTTGTGCTAAGCATAAGATATTTTGACGACAAGAACATAACATTTACATCCTTTGCATTTGATAGATTTGTTAGAATTTATCCATTATTTTTTATTGCCTGCGTTTTGTCGTGTTGCATCCACAACCCATCAACTTGGCACAAGGTAAGTTCACTTTTTTTAGTCCAAATGCTAAATCTAGGTACTGACATATTGGGTTACCCCTTTCCATCTTGGTCTTTAAGTGTTGAGATTTGGATTGGTATTTTGGTTTTTTGGCCAATTTTTGCAAATTTAAGATACACAAATAATGTAAATCAAGTAATGGCAATGTTTGCACTAATTATTTATGGCTATATATATTACTTTAACAAGTCTTTACCAAACCCTTTTGATGTCCATGTTGTTTCAAACTCTGTATTTACAATGGGTGAGTTACGGTGCATTGCCGGACTTTTGCTTGGATATAGTTTGTATTTTGTCTATAGGGCAAAAATTATAGAGGCATTTTCTGCAATTACAATTAATATTACCACCCTATTGCTAATCGTGGTAACTGCTATGTTGTTTAGTGGCAAGGTAGATGATAGAATATTTTTACTTGCCACTCCATTGTTGATAATTACCTTGTCAAGCAAAAAGTGCTTGTTAAATCGTTGCAAGGGTAAAGTTCTTGGTGTTTTTGCAAAGATGTCGTATTCTGTATATTTGTTTCATCAGGTTGTTTGGGATTTCATGGCGAAGTTTAATATTGCATATTTTAATATTTTAACCAAACATCAACAACAGGTTTTTGCAAGTGTGCCGGTTTTGCTAATTTGCATCCCTATAACAATCTACATAGAGCCTTTTTTAATTAAAAAAACAAGAGCGATATTGCTTAAAAAGTTCGGCTCTGGCACTTTATCTAAATCTATTTCTAGTTTGTAATTTATGCCACAAGACATTTTTTTGTTTGACACACTAACAAAGCAAAAGCAGCAAATTAAAACACTAAAAGCAGATGAGCTTAAAATGTATGTTTGCGGGCCAACTGTTTATGACGATGTGCATATTGGCAATGCAAGGTCTTTTGTGTTTTACGACCTTTTGTTTAGAATTTTTAAGGCAAGCTTTGAAAGCGTTGTTTATGTGCGTAACATCACGGATGTTGACGACAAAATTATTGCAAGAGCAAAGCTTAGCGGCAAATTGGAGGCTGAGGTTAGCGGCTCTGCCATAGAGTCCTTTGCTAACGCTTGTAAATTTTTAAACTGCCTTAAGCCAAGCCACGAGCCAAAGGTAACAGAGCACTTGCAGGAGATAATATCTTTAATACAAAGTCTTATTGATAATGGGCATGCTTACGAGGCAGATGGAGATGTGTTTTTTAAAGTTAGTAGCTTTAAGGAATACGGCAGGCTTGCAAATCGCAGGCTGGAAGACATGCTTGCAGGAGCAAGAATTGAAGTATCGCAAAATAAGCAAAATGCGGAGGATTTTGTTTTGTGGAAAAAAACAAATCCAGAAGACGGCGTGTGTTTTAACTCGCCCTTTTCACGCGGTAGGCCCGGCTGGCACATTGAATGCAGTGCAATGGCACAAAAATACCTAGGTGACAATTTTGATATACATGGTGGTGGGGTTGACTTGCAGTTTCCTCATCACGAGAACGAAATTGCACAATCAAAATGCGGGTTCAAGGGCTCATCTCATGCTACATACTGGGTGCATAATGGTTTTTTGATGGTTGGGGGGCAAAAGATGTCAAAATCCCTTGGCAATTTTGTAACGGTTAAGGATATTGAGGCAAGCGGTATTCACGGCGAGGTTTTACGCCTTGCCTTGCTTAGCACTCACTACACAAAACCCTTGGACTTTAGCGATGCCCTGCTTTTTAGCACAAAAAAGATACTAAGCAGATTTTACTCACTCATCAGCCCAGAGCTTATAGCTAAGCACAATGCAGAGGGCGGCTTTTTGCCAAGCATTGAAGCTCTTGCAGAGCCGCTGCGTGAGTGCATCTTGGAAGATGTAAATATATCAAAATATCTAGCAATTATGCACTCAATAGCACGGGACATTGCTAACACAAAGGACGAGACGGAAAAGCAAAGACTTACACTTGAACTATTTTTTGCTGGTCGCCTGCTTGGTGTTTTTTACGACCCAAATTACACGCAAAATCAAGAGAACATCATTGATGGCGACAATTACAACAAGGCTCTTGAGCTTGCAAACCAAAGAGCAGAGTCAAAAAAAATGAAGGATTTTAAGCAAAGTGATGCCCTAAGGGAGCAAGTTAAAAATCTTGGCTTTAACATAATTGATGGCGATAATTATACCTTTAGACTTGAAAGCTTGACAAATTAAACAAACCAAAGTATAATTTAGACAGCTTTAAATTTTATCTACATCATTAATACAGTTTTGTATTTTATGCAAGCCAAAAATAATAATGACTTCATCGAACAATGCAATCTCGTTATTATGGTGGAAAAGATAGAGAAAACAATCAACAAACAGGAAGAAGCAAAAAATATTTTTAACGCAACAAAACCAAAGCTAGTTGCGCTTTTAAATGCGGCTCGTGATGAGAGCAGCTTTTCCCTTGCGAGATTTTTTGGCAAAACTGATAGAATTAAGGAAGATGATGTGAGTCACACCTACAGTCAAGGTATCGTTACAATAATTGTTAACAATCTAAAGGATGTAAAAAGCCATACAAAGCCCTTTATTGAAAAACTTTTTGGCAAACAGATACTAATTAAGTCATCTACAAAAGATAGAATTACAGTACGAGCAGATAATGCAAAACCATCTGTTAGGATTAAATTAACAATGGATGAATTGATGTCCTTTTGTGGTACTGATATAAATCAAGGCTTAATAGATAAAAGGGACATCATCACGAATATTAAAACTCACAAGCAAACACAAAGTGATTTTTGCAAGAAATATCATCAACAACAGTTAGATAGCCTTATTGTTACATTACAATATTCAACAGAAGCTTTAAAAGCTCACAATCAGATTCCAGATACCTCGAATGCAACAGGCGAACAACTCAAAAATGATGCAGCGTTCAAAGAATGTTTAAAAAAGACACTGTTAGAATATCAGCAGATTGCTGTGAGGCGATGTGAAGATCTGAGCCGTAGGATTGACGCTTTAAAAGATATGAGCCAAAACACAGAAATTGAGAATATTGACACTACAACAAATACTGGGAGGGTGAAAGCAATGAGTATATATTTAGCAGAACCAGAAATTAACAATTACAATGTTTTTGCGAAGATGTACAAGGCAGCCACCAGTAATGGAAATAAGGATCTGATGGCTACTGCAAATCAATTGATGGAAGATACGAGATTGAAAACTGATCTTGAGACGGAGATTGCATCAACCACAAAACAGATTGCACTTTTAATTACTGAGCATAAAGATATTAAATTACCTTCAGAAAAAGATAAAGGTATGCTTAAAACAGAATTAAACAAACTACAACGCACAGACAAAAGTTTAGCAGCTCAAGCTTTAAAAATGATTGATAAAATAGCTGTTGAACAAAAGGCTAATGCTGCAACTTCAGGCAATTCCAATTCTGCATCCGCTCAAGATGGCAATAACCATGTCGCATCAAAACTAAATGTAGGCGGAATAGACGACAACGGTTCACGATCAAAATTAGCTTTAGATTGCCCCACAACAAAAGCCCTCCTCTTAGGCAAGAATGGTCAGCACAACAATATTCGTCACTGCCACAACGAGGTCATTGATATGTAAAAGTGACAAGCTAACTTTTACATTGAACTTAGGTATTGTGACTATTTTTAGTCTACAAATAGAATTAAAAACCCATATCTAATGCCACCTCTAGTTTTGCAAGCTTATTTAGCATTACTTGCCAATGCAAAAATCGCCAAATACCTTGTCCAAAATATCCTCGCTGTCTATACTGCCAAGAACCTCATTAAGCAAAAACACAGAGTGTCTTATATCCTCGCTTAAAAGCTCTATTTCACTGCAATCAAGGGCATAGTTTAATGCCTCTATACATTTAATTGTTTGATTTTTTTGTCTCTTGTTTAAGCCAAAAATACCTCCGCTTAATTCGGCAAAAACACTTTTTACCTTTTGTTCTAGATGCTTCAAAAACATATCGTATCCAAAGCCGCTAAGCAAAGATACTCCGTCAACCGCAAATGCCAAAGTGCCTAGCTTGCCAAGCTTAAAGATTAAGGATTGCAAGCTTGTCTCATTAAGGCTCTCGCATTTGTTTAGCAAGATTATTGTGTTTTGGCAAATTTTTTGCAAAAATTCTTCCTTTACAATCTTGCCATTATTTTGCATTGCTTTTTGTGCGTCTATCACTAAAATTTTTATCTGTGCAGACTCAAGCTTTTGCATTGCTTTTTGGATGCCTTTTTGCTCTATTTCATCCAAGGACTCTCTTATGCCCGCCGTGTCGTAGATAATGCATGGCATACCTGCTATGCTAGCGTTTGCCTCCAAAACATCACGGGTTGTGCCGGGTAGTGAGGACACTATGGCAAAATCTTCATTCAACATCTTGTTAATTAAGGATGATTTGCCAACATTTGGCTCGCCAAAGATGCAAATTTTTAAACCATCTTTACATTTGTCTATTTTGTTGCAGGCATCAATGTGCTTAAGCATTTCTTGCCTTAGGTCCGTAATTAAAGATTTTATCTGATTTTCAAAATCATTGCCTATCTGCTCTTCCTCTGCAAAATCAATGTAGCAGGTTAAAAGAGCGGATATTTCTATTAGTCTTCTCTTCCAATCCTTGTAGATGCTGGATGTCTTACCGCTCATCATCTGGCTTGCAACCTCGTGGGCAAGTTTGTTTGACGACTTAACAAGCAGGTCAATGCTCTCCGCACCCATTAAATCGGTTTTGCCATTGACAAACGCCCTGTATGAAAACTCACCGGGTTTTGCAAATCTTGCCCCCTCGGTACTGCCAAGTTTTTGCAAAACAATATCTAATATGTAAGGGCTTGCGTGCAGGCAAAGCTCCGCAACATGCTCGCCGGTAAAGCTCTTTGGTGCGGCAAAGTATGTTAGCAATACTCTATCAAGCATCTTGCCCTCGTGTTTTATTACGCAGGTTAGCGCCTTATTTGCCTCTGGTAAATTGCCGTCATTAAACTTTGTGCCAATAGCCTCAAGGCAAGTTGCAACTTGTTTTTGAGTGCCGGACATTCTTATAGTAACAATACTAGAGCCAAATACTTGATTTAAAGGGGCAAAGATAAGACTCATCGATACAAATCAAAAACAAATTACACAAGTATTTTCATTTTTACAAAGCAAGGCGGCTAATTGCAAGATAAAAAACTTTGCTTTTACAAAAGATATGTTAAACTTGTAAAAATATAAAACAATCTAATATTTATTACGCTGATGTGCTAGTGGTAAAAAAATTTTTGCCCTCCTTTGTTATCAACAGAGCAAGAGGCTTTAACAAAGACAAGGCCGAGCAAATTAACAAAAATATTGCCCCCTACCTTGTGGACAAATCTTTTGTGGCTAATTTTAAAGGCGATGTGGTGCTTGAGCTTGGTAGCGGCTACGGCGACACAATAACACATCTTGCAAGCAGCAATCCGCAAAAGCTTTACATTGCCTGCGAGGTTTATCCTAAGGCTCAGCAAGCCATTTGCCAAAAGGCATCAGATGCAAATCTTACAAATATCCGCTTGTTTAAAGAAGATGCCAGATTGCTACTTGACCAATTAGATGATGCAAGCTTAAGTGGGATATTGGTGCTTTTTCCTGACCCCTGGCCCAAAAAAAAGCATTTTAAAAGAAGGATAATTAATTTGCAAAGCTTGCAGCTTTTTGCAAAAAAGCTAAAAACCGGCGGAGAGCTATTTATTGCAACAGACCACGAATGCTACAAAGGGTGGATTTGCGAGGTGATATTAAATCAAAATCTTTTTACTTGGCAGGCGGATACGCCTTGGCACTTTACCCATCCGCCAACTTGGTGGCAGCCAACAAAATTTGAGCTTAAGGCCAAAGCCGAGGGCCGCAGCAGTGCATACTTTAAGCTAATAAAATCTAAACTCTAGCATTGTTTTAATTTGTAAAAAAACTTGATATATACACAATACAAATTATGCTTTTTACCTATTGTGTAATATTTTTATAGCCAAGATGACAAATCCATTCAAATACATAATCATAACAACAATCAATGCTTTGTTGCTTTGCTTTGGCAATCTTGCTTATTGCTACAGCCTTGATGACTACATGGCTGATGTTACTGCAAAAAACGATAGCTACCAAGGTGCAAAGGTGCAAGAGCTTGCTTTTAAAGGGCAAAAGGACATATTAAATTTGCAATACACAACAAGATTTTTTGCAAATACCAGCTATTTAAGCGACCAAAGGCAAACAAACTCACCACTTTTTCAAGGGCTTAAAACAAATGTAACAAGTTTTAGTTCTGGGTTGCAAAAAATTACATTTTTTGGTACAGATGTAAAACTTTACTACTCGCAGGCAAAAACAAGTATTAGCGGTGTTGATACTAAATTTTTTGCCGACCCTAGCTTTTACTTCAACAGCGTAAATCTTGAACTTACCCAGCATTTGTGGAAGGATTTTTTTGGCAAGCAAACTCTTGCAAAGCAACTTGTTAAAGTTTCACAGGTGATGAGTTATCTGTATGAAGGCACATTTAAGCAAAAACAAACCATTGCATCGGCAAAAAAAATATACTACGAACTTGCGGCAACTTTGCAAAAAATTGAAGAACAAAAAAAAGCCATTGAAATTGCAGATTCCACAAGTGCCTCAATACAGGCAAAAATTAATCTTGGGCTTGGAGAGTCTGCAGATTTGTATCAAATACAATCCTTTGCCCAAACACGCAAATACGAGCTTGAACAATCTTTAACTCAAATCACAAAACTTGCAATAGACTTTAACTCGCTTAAAGGCCTAAACTCTGCCGATTTAGGCGAGCAGCAGCTTAGCCTGCCAAGTGTAGATTATATCTTAAGCTACGACATAACATCTTTAAATCTTGACCCAAACCGAGACGATGTTAAGCAAAAAGAGGAGCAGATGAAAATTGCAAAAAATAATTTTGAGTCCTCAAGGCTTGACCTAATGCCGGATTTAGACCTTAAAGTTACCGCATCCTCAACTGGGCGAAACGCAAATTACAACCCTGCAATGACAAATATTTGGGGCACAAACTATCCAGTTATGAGCGTCAGTTTAAATTTTTCAACGGCAATTGACCCATTCTTAATTGGCAAGCTTAAAGCTGGCTACAAAATGGCACAAAGAAGCACCGAGCTTACTTATAGCCAAAGCCTTATGGATAGTATTGCAAGCCTTGAAAAGCTCAAAAAACAATTTGAAATGGGTAAGTCTTTACTTAAACAAATTAACGACATAACGCAAATCAACCTTAAAAGAACAAAGGAGGAGCAGCTAAGATACAAAAGGGGTAAGACAAATTTGTATCAATTGTGTTTGATAGAACAAGAATACTTGCTTTCAAAAATTAATCTTATAAACTTGCAGATGCAGATGCTTCAAATCCTTGCTGAGCTTGAAACTTTTGCCAAATAGATAAAACATTTATAATTTAAAGATATGATTAAAAAAATATTTTTAGTTTTAAAATCCGTTATTTCTTCCGCCTTGATTGCAGGATATGCTTTTGCCGCAAGCCAGCAAAACAATTATGGCTACATTCCGCCGGAGCAAGTTGAGCAAAAAAAAGGTCTTATGTCATCGCTTCACTCATCTTTGGAAAAGCTTTTTGGATCAAGTGCAAATACAATAATGATAGTTGCAGTTATAGTGATTGCAGTTTTATGCTTTGCAATGCTTAGATTTGCCTTTCGCAAATTCTTTATTGCAATTATCATAGCTCTTGTAATTTTTGCATTGATTCATTTTGCTGGTGTTAAATTTTAAAAACCTTTTACTGGATTCCTTATACCCTATTTTCAGGCTTGGGTCCAAGTCTTTTTTGCTTAAGATTTTTATTTTAACATCCCTTTTTTTTGCCATTGCTTTTTATCCAAGCAATCTTAATTACTATCGCCAAAAAGTAAAAAATACATCGCCCCATGTAATGATAATAGAGCATGGGCTTAGATACACATTAACTGCGGCTCAGTTTACAGTGCCTATTTTAATGGGCGATGCAATAGGTTTTACTCAGGCAATTTATGTTGCGGCTGGCACAACTATTGCAACTCACACTCTTAAGAGGGTTTTAAACGATATGCATTCTGGCTCAACTCGCCTTGGCGAAAGACCTTACGATACAGATAGCAAACACAACATGCCATCTGGGCATACCACAATGGCAGCATCAGCAATGTTTTTTTTATTTTTACGATACGGACGGATGCACCTTTGCTATGCAATCCCTCTTACCGCACTTACAATGTACGCAAGAATAGTTCTTAAAGCACATACTTTTTCGGCAATTTTTGCAGGATGTATTTTAGCCGCTACAATTGCTGCAATTTTTACATCGGCATACATCAAAACAAACAAAAAACCAAACTCTTAATTCTAACTCTTAATAAAGTAAGATATATAGTTTGTCGTTAAGTGTTTTTTTATACCACCAGATAATTTTGCAGCTTTACTTATTGGATTGTAATTTACCCCCGCAATATCAAGGCAACTGCAGTTTTGCTCCGCAAAAAGTTTGATAAGCTTTCTTGGTTCAATAAACATATCTGCATCGTGCAGCCCCCTTGGGGCAATTTTAAGAAGATACTCAGCGGCAAATTTTACCAACAAAAGAGATGCAAGATTTTTATTGATTGTTGACACAAAAATTAAACCATCTTTTTTTACAAGATTAACTAATTGTTTAATTAAGATGTCTGGCTTTTTTACATGCTCCAAAACTTCAAAGCAACATACTATGTCAAAAAGCCCATGGCTTGCTTGCGGCTCTAAGGAGGAGTAAAAAATATCAAGAGCCTGAGCCTTGGCGTGACTTTGGGCGGCATTTATGCAGTCGTGATTTTCGTCAAACCCCACAACCTTTGCACCGTGGCGTGCAAGAGGCTCGCAAAGCAATCCACCGCCGCAGCCATAATCTAGAATTTTAACACCTTGTAAATTTGCAACTTTGCCTTTTATGTATTCTAGCCTTAGTTTGTTTAAAGCGTGCAGAGGTAGCATTTGCTTGTTTTGCACGCCCCACCACTGCCCTTGGTTTGACACATCGCTAAATACAGACATTTGACAAATTAAAAAATACAATTATAATTTAATTACCTTTTTGTTATAGCTTTGCCAACTTTTATGTTTTTGTCTAGTAAAATAAAATCTTTGGCTAGACTAATCTTTACCGCCTCTATTTTTACCTGCTTTATTTGCACATCTGGCTGCATAGGGCATATGCCAGACGGATGGGCTTGGTATAAGCCAAAGCTTTTATACTTCCATCCAGATGACCTACCAAACAAGGATGCCGATTACACAAAAGGTTTTAACGACGGTTGCCAAGCACACTTAACCTTAACTGGTGGGCTTTTTACAATCTTGCCAAATGCCATTGACGGATGGAAGCTTGCTGGCAAAGATCCGCAAAATCCTAAAAATCCATATCCGGGCATAAAAGATTCCTCTGTGTACGCAACGGGCTTTAGAGACGGCACCGAGATTTGCTTTTACTACTTTGAATGGGATATTACATAGTTTTGCAAATTTCAATAGATATCCGCCTTTAAGGATGTATGCCAAGCTAAAGATTATTCAATATATAATTTCGGCTATAAGATAAGTATTGAAAATCTTTTATATCCACTACATCTAACAAACCTAATAAGCTTTTTTACTTCATGTTAAAATGGATTTGACACTATACTATAGCCTGCAAAAATTTTGTAGCGTTAAAATCTTCAATGTCATCAATGGCTTCGCCGCTGCAGGTAAAATAGATATTTTTTTTGTATTTTTTAGCTATACTAAATAGGCCACCGCCCTTAGAGGTTCCGTCTAGCTTTGTAATAATTAAACCCGTTATATTTACAAAGTTTAAAAACGCATCCACTTGTCTTACGGCACCCATGCCACTTGAGCCGTCAAGCACTAGGATTGACTCGTGAGGCGCATCGGCAAAATGCTTTTTAACAATCCTTTCAATTTTTTTAAGCTCGTCCATGAGGTTTGCATTTGTTTGCTGCCTGCCAGAGGTATCAATAATCACAATATCAAACAGCTCATCTTTTGCCCTTTGAAGCCCCCTAAAGCAAACTGCAGCAGGATCTTCGGCTTCCTTTGTTTGGCATTCTATTTGGCAGCCAGCCCTAAACGACCATTCTTTTAACTGCTCACTTGCTGCCGCTCTAAATGTGTCGCAGGCAATGAGCAAAACTTTTTTACCCTCTTTTGTGTATTTGTATGCAAGTTTGCCTATGCTTGTTGTTTTGCCGCTACCATTAACGCCAAATACAAGAGTTATGTGAGGGGCTTTTGTTTGTGAGGGATCAAATCTTGCTTCAAAAGGCTTTATGATGGCAGAAAGCTCTTTTTGCAAACTTGCAATTTTTGCTTCTTTTGTGTCTAGGTTTTTAATTTTAGCAAGCAAATCTTCTACAATCAAATAATCCAAGTCCGATGCCAATAGCACGGTCTCAAGCTCATCAATAGTGTCGTCATTAATAATAGGCTTTTTTGCCTCCATGGAATCCTGTTTTGACTCGGTTTTTGCATCCTCTTTTACCTTTAACTGGATAACCTCTGGCTGGCTTTTAACCCCTGCTTGTAGTTTGGCTTGCTCGGCTTTTTTTAGCTGCTCGCGTTTTCTTTTGCTTTTTATACGGGGATTTGGGATGTTTTTTGCAACTTGCTGACTAATTTGTTTTTTACCCCCAAACAAACTAGTAAATATAACCTTGCAAAAACCCTTTGCAACAAACCAAAGTAAGCGTAAAAATTGCATCTTTTTAAGTAAAAATAAAGTCAAAAGTCAAAATTAAAAATCAAAACCACATATCACTGGCACATGGTCAGATGGTCTGGGCGTTGCCCTGTAATGATGCAAAACATCAAAACTTTTTACCGATTGCCAGATGTCCTTTGTGCACCAGATGTGGTCTAGCCTTCTACCGTACCCCTTGCCGTAAGCATCCGGTATGCGATAACTCCACCAAGTGTAGCAAGGTATTGATTTGTCTATAAACTCCCTTGCAATGTCAATAAAATTACCGCTTTGCACCCATTTTGCCATAATGTCAATTTCAATTGGGCTGTGCGACACAACTTTAAGGAGCTTTTTGTGGTCGTGCACATCGTTTTCAAAAGGAGCGATGTTAAAGTCGCCAAGTATTATTGTTTGTTTTTGTATTTTGCTAAAGTAGTCTATTGTCCAGTCTAAAAATCTTAGCTTTTCATCAAATTTTTGATTAATACTTATATCGGGCAAGTCCCCACCAGCAGGTATGTAAAAGTTATGGACGGTTATGCCACAAACCTCAAACGCAATGTGCCTTTTGCCACTATCAACAATGCTTAAACTACCCGCGTCTTTAATAGGATGTTTGCTTAAAATAGCAACCCCCCTTTGCCCCGTTGCCTCGCCGGTAAATAGGATGTGCTCGTAGCCTATAGATTTTACCTCAAGCACCGGAAAGGCACTATCACGCACCTTAGTCTCCTGAAGGCAAACAATATCTGCTCCATCATTAAAAAGCTGATTGATATGCGGCAAACGCAGATTGACAGAGTTGCAATTAAAACTAACAATTTTTAACATCATTTATATAAATAAAGCTTTGCAAAGCTCAAAATCTTAAAAAGCAAATTTGATATTCTTATTTTACAGGTCTTTTTGCACTTGTCAAATTGTTTAGTTGGATTTAAGATTGTTCGCGGATTGTAAATTTTTGACCTAGATATTTATGACCAACTACATGACTAATAATCTTGCTTCTCTGCCTTTGCCTGCCTTTTGATGTCTTTATCTTTTAGCTTTTGTCTTTTGTCGTACTTTTTAAGCGGCGATGCAATTTTAATTTCAATTTTAACAAGATGGGAACTTGTGTAAATTAACCTAGAGGGTATAATAGTTTTATTTGTTTTTTGCGTTAGAGTAAAGAGCTTGTATATTTCTTTTTTTTTAAGCAAAAGCCTTCTTGACCTTGTTGCTTCGTAAGAGGCGGCAAAAGCGGAGGATTTGTCGTAGACTTGAATATTCATTTGATGAATCATCGCCTCAAGATTTTTTGTTATTGTAACATATCCATCAGTAATATCAAATTTTTTAAGCTTTATGGACTTCACCTCATCTCCTTTAAGCTCTATGCCGGCTGTGTAGCCATCTTCAAGGTTGTAATTAAAGCCGGCTTTGCGATTTCTCGCTTCAAAAATTATTGACATAAATTTAATTTTTCATTTGCATAAAGTATCTTTTGCAATCTTAATTTATAAGCACATTTTGCAAAATGCAAGACAAAGATTTGACGCCAATAGCATTGGGATTAATAATTGATTGAGCTTGCAATCATTGATGGCAGTCTTTGCAGCATTTGATTTGACGCCTCATCCTCACCCCCCATAACCCTTGTTGCAACCATAAAAACACTTGTACGATAATTTATGTAGTTCACCTTGTTGGTGAACTCGGATCTTCTTACGCCATTATCATCTTGCATAAATGCCCTCTTGTCGGTTTCAAAAACTTGCTCTGGGCTTTTTTCGCTAACCTGAATATCAGTAATCAAAAGATAACTGCGAGGCTCTGTAAGTTTGGATAAAACTTCAAATGCAAAACCCCCGCCAATTGTACCGTAAATAATTGCCTGAGGCGTGCCAATTGCGTAGCCTATTAGGTTGCCAAGAATAAGTCCGCTTATATCAAAGTCTCTGTATGCTATTATAGCCTCCGAGAGCAATGTTTTGTTTGTGGCTTTTGTGGATGCTTCGTTATAGGTATCCTTTGCCATTACTGCTATTTTGGAATCGCCATCGGAATATCTGGCATAGTTTGCTATATCGTGCTGTATTTGATTTTTTTTGTGTATTGACATCAGTTGTTTATCAAGCAAAAAACTTGATAGTTCTGCGTTCCAGTAATCTTTAATTTCGTTAAAATATTTGCCGTCTATGCGGTTAAAAAGCCTATGATTTACTAAAATTTTAAAATCCGCCTCACTTTGATTTTGCACAATTGTAAAGCCTTTTGCCAATAGTATTTCTTTTGTTTTTGCAATACTATCGTCTAATTTGTAATTACCACTTGTATTGTTTTGCGATATGTAAATTGTTTTAGCGGAATGCTCAAGCTTTGCAAAAATGCTCGAAGAATATTGCGATTGAACATTCCACTTGGAATATCCAGCTATGTTGTGAATACTCTTGCAAGATGTAATTGTTAAAAATGATAAAAATAGAAAGTGTCTTATTCTGGATAAAAATATATTCATAGCTTTTAAGGGTTAATGTTTAAATTTAAATCCCGCTGTGCAAGCTCAAGTATTGCCATATGGCTAAAGATAGGCCTTGCAAGGTTTTTTTCAATAAGCATATTGCAGCCAATTGCCGCTTCGTCATTTGGATTGCCAGGCACGGCAAACAAAACTCTACCACCACCTTGTTTAATTACATTGTAGGCGGTGTTCATACTACCAGAACCAGTGCCTATCATAAAATCTATGCCTTTTTTTTGAATACTAGCTGGATTAGATATATTAATTTGCGACACTATTGTATAGTGAGACATGCCAGATATAATGCGGTTTCGCTCAGGGAAGTTTGTAAAGTTTTTTTTGCCAATTGCAAAGGCAGAACTATTGTGTATTTTGGTTTTTACCCCTATCCATCTTGAGCAATTATTACCCATTGGATACTCACTTACAAACAGCCCTCCGTTTTCCAGCACCGAGTTGTAAAGCTGAGTGTTGGACTTTGGGTATATAACATCAAGACCAGTAGCTATTACCTGTATACATCCAAACTGCGTAGCATTTTTGCAAGCAGCCGTGTCAACACCACTTGCAAAACCGGACACTATGCAAATGTTATTTTTGGCGAGTTCTTTTGCAAAGTGTGCAGTTGTGTTAATTGCAGCTAAAGATGCATTACGAGAGCCAACAATTGCAACTTTAATCTTTAAAAACAAATCAGTGTTACCTTTAACACAAAGCACTATTGGCGGATGCTGTATCTGCTTTAGCATTGCTGGATAAATTGGGCTATCTATCGTTATAATTTGAGCATTAAAATTATGCACTTTTTCTATTTGTTTGATAGCATCTTCCTCGCTAACTAGGTCGCCATTTAAGAGTGATTGTTCTTGAATTTCGTTAAAAATTAAATTAACATCGCCTTTGTGTTTGTCAAAGGATTTTTTAAACTCCGTGTTTGTAAGGTAAGGGGTTGTTTTGTTGGTAAGCCAAAGCCTTACCCATTTTACTAACTCCCGATTTGCATCATGGCTTAAAGTGGCATTTAGCATTTGGTCAATACTAAAAATTATGTAATAAAAGAAAATTAATTAATTCAAAATGCAATATTTGCCGCAAATTGCAAACCAAATAATGATAAATACAATATTTATTAAAAACAAGAAAAATTTTGATAATATTGCAAGTATTTTTGATGCTTATTAATTTAATTAGAAACTTACAACTAAAAATTGTATTTTTACCATTCTAATGATATAATTAATTATAATATTAGGCATAATAAGATAATATCTATTACAAAAAGCAAGGAATTTCTTTTGTAATCGTGATGATTTTATTTTCAATTTTACATTGCACTCGCTACAGATTTAACAAATCTGCTGCGATTTTTTTGTAGGATATTGATATACTATCAAAGGACTTAGTGTATTGCTGTTGTTTTGATTCGTCGGATATATTTGGTATTGTTCCAAGAATTTTCATTTTATGCTCCCCTGCTTCAATTGTTTTATTGTATTCTCTTACCTTTTTGTTATGCTCCTCAACATATTGTTTGCACAAGTCCTGAGTTAGGTATATCACCGGTACGCCAAAATGCTCAGCAATACTTTTAAGAGTCGGGGTAAAATCACAGCATTTTTCAATTAAAAATGGCTGGGATTTATAGCCGTTTGCACCAGTATTTTTGAAAATTTTTGCAAACTCCTCATTAGTTATTACAAATTTTTTACTCATACTTGCCCAAGAGACAAATCTGCTGATGCTTGTATTGACCTCGCCAATCCAACGAGTTGCGGCAGTAGATCCGGAACTTTTATATCTTTTTGCCATCTGCACAACAACGCCTAAAAATTTTACTTTAAAACTTAAACCATTTAATCCTATGGCTTTGTGAAAATTGTCAAGCAGGGATAGCCAGTTTGAAAAAACTGTTTGCAAGTTATCTATTGCCTGTATTGAAAAAAACGATGGCGATGTTGGTGCAATAAAATAATCTGAGCACAAAATCATTAAAGCATTAATAATACTGCTTGAGCTTGGCGATGTATCTATTAATACAAAATCATAGTCATCTGCCAGCCTTGCAATTGCATTTTCAAAATCCGATATTGTATTACGATTAAAAGAATTATTACTTTTTAGAATGTTAAATAATTCGGCTTCCATTGTCGGAATGTTTATGTCTCCGGCAAGCAAGGTAATTGGAATTTTTTTTGTGTTTGTAGTTGTGTAAAGTATTTTGTCGCAGGATTCTTTTTTTAGCTTTTCATTTAAAAACTCCAAAATTGACTTGTGCTTACTTGTAAGCTTGGACCATTTTGAAGATTCCTCAGTTGAATACTCCAAGCTTGTATTTAGTCCAAAAACGGCAGCAGTTAGGTTCATTTGAGGGTCGGCATCTATTAACAAAACCTTCTTGCCTAAATCGCTTAATGCAAAAGCAAGATTATGCACAAGAGTAGTTTTACCAACCCCGCCTTTATGGTTAAAAAAACTAATTATTTTTGACGGCATAAGGCAGTAAGACAAATAAAAAAATATGTCTAAAAATTTTATAAACCTTTAGAAAATAGTCAATCTTTATTTTACCCAATACCCCCTCAACACAAAAAGCTATAAGAATTTCTTGAATATAAAAACGAGTGATTTAACTTGTGTTTGTTGTTTCGTTATTTAAAAATTTGTTGTTTTGCGGTTTATGTCTATCTGTAGTTTTTCAAATCAGTCTAAGTTTCCGTTTGTATTGCCTGCCTTGCCATATGCAAACAATGCCTTGGCGCCTTTTGTAAGCGAGGAGACATTTTCGTTTCACCATCAAAAACATCATAATACTTATATTGTTAATTTAAACAAACTTATTGATGGCACCGAGCTTGCTAGCCTTGACCTTGAGGCAATAATCATGCAAACCTTTGGCAAGGCGGACAAAATTGGTATTTACAACAATGCTGCACAGGTGTGGAATCACTCGTTTTTTTGGCAATCTATGTCCACACCTAAAAGCAAGGTTCTTGGCGGCGAGATTTTAAAACGCATTGAAAGAGACTTTGGCTCCTTTGTCTCCTTTGCCGATGTCTTTAAAAACACAGGTGCATCGCAATTTGGCTCTGGCTGGGTTTGGGTATGCGAGGATGCAAGTGGCAAAATTGTAATTACAAAAACATCCAATGCCGATACCCCTGTTACACAAGGCTTAAACCCACTTTTAACCTGCGATGTGTGGGAGCACGCTTATTACATTGATTATCAAAACAGAAGGCTTGATTTTTTGACTGCTTTTATTGAAAACCTTGCAAACTGGGAGGTTGCAAATCAACGCTTAAAGCACTAATACTAATAATTTATTAATTACTATTTATATATTTTTTATGTCAGGTAGTTACAAACTTCAAGAGCACTCTTACGATGCACTTGTTATAGGTGCTGGTGGGGCTGGTCTTAGGGCAGCTTTTGGACTTGTTGAAAGAGGCATTAAGGTTGCCTGTATTACAAAGGTTTTTCCTACTAGGTCGCACACTGTGGCGGCACAGGGTGGTATATCTGCAGCCCTTGCAAACATGGGGGATGACAACTGGAGATGGCACGCTTACGACACAATTAAAGGCTCGGACTGGCTAGGCGACCAAGATGCAATTGAATATATGTGTAAAAACGCAATGGAGGCTGTAATTGAGCTTGAGCATTACGGCGTGCCGTTTTCGCGTACTAAAGAGGGCAAGATTTATCAAAGACCCTTTGGTGGAATGACAACTGAATACGGGCAAGGCAAGCCAGCACAAAGAACCTGCGCCGCAGCGGACAGAACCGGCCATGCAATTCTACACACCCTTTACCAGCAATCTTTAAAATACGGGGCAGAGTTTTACATTGAGCACTTTGTTATTGACCTATTGTTTGAAGATGGCAAATGCGTTGGCTGCCTATCGCTATCCTTGGTGGACGGCACCTTGCACCTCTTTAAGTCCAAAATGGTAATCTTGGCTACTGGTGGCTACGGCAGGGCGTATCAGTCTTGCACTTCGGCTCACACTTGCACCGGTGATGGTGGGGGGATTTTGGCTAGACATGGCTTTCAGATGCAGGATATGGAGTTTGTGCAGTTTCACCCAACTGGTATTTACGGCTCTGGCTGCCTTATAACAGAGGGTTGCAGAGGTGAGGGCGGATACCTCATTAACAGCGAGGGCGAAAGATTTATGGCAAAATACGCGCCAAAGGTTAAGGACTTGGCGTCTAGGGATGTTGTATCCCGTGCTATGACCGTTGAAATCAACGAGGGCAGAGGCTGCGGCAAAAATAAAGACCATGTTATGCTTGTTTTGCATCACTTAGGGGCAGAGGTTTTAAACCAAAGACTACCGGGAATCTCCGAAAGTGCCCGCATTTTTGCAGGCGTTGATGTAACAAAGGAGCCTATACCTGTGGTTCCAACGGTTCACTATAACATGGGGGGCATACCTGCAAAATATACCTGTGAAGTTGTGCAGGTTAAAAATGGCTCGGTAGAGGAAGTACCAGGGCTTATGGCAATTGGTGAGGCTGCTTGTGTGTCCGTACACGGGGCTAACAGGCTTGGGTCAAACTCCTTGCTGGACCTAGTGGTATTTGGTAGGGCAGCTGCAATCAGGGCTAAGGAAATACTTGACAAAGAGCCAAAATCCGAGCAAAAGGTCTCCCAAGACACCATTGACAAAGCACTTAGTTATTTTGACGGCATAAGGCACCGCAAGGGCTCGTCCAAAACATCACAAGTTCGCAAAACCTTACAAGCAGCAATGCAGCAACACGCCGCAGTGTTCAGGACTGAGGAAAGCCTTAAAGCCGGCTCGCAAAAAGTAAAAGATGCCTTTTTAGCCTTTGATACAACAGAGGTTGGCGACAAGGGTCTTGTTTGGAACTCCGAGCTTGTTGAAACCCTAGAACTTGACAACCTAAGATACCAAGCCCTAGCAACAATTAACTCAGCTCTTGAGCGTAAGGAATCCAGAGGAGCTCACGCAAGGGACGACTACCAAGAAAGAGATGACACTAACTGCATGAAGCACAGCCTGATAACAGTGGATGCAAAAGGCGAGACTCAAATGGCATATCGCCCAGTAACCCTTACAACCCTAACAAGCGAGATGGAAACCATACCACCTGTCAAAAGGGTCTATTAGATGGACAATATCACAGACCCTTGTTGAGTTATGACCTTTCAAAACACTCTTTTTACAAACGATAATTTGTTTGTAAAGTTTCCTCGTCCTCAATATTTAGGATCTAAGTATTTACTTAACGAGTGGATTTTTAAACATGTTCCATATGGCGTGCAAACTGTGTTGGATGGCTTTTCTGGCTCAAATTCTGTAAGTTTTGAATTTAAAAAGAGAGGCTATACCACAATAACAAATGATATAATGAAATTTGCAAGCAATATAGGTCTTGCTTTAATAGAAAACAAGAATACTATTTTAACAAATGATGATATTATTTTTTTAACAACTAACCAAAACAACAAAAGCCAAAATCTTATGCAAATTTTTGCAAATATATTTTTTCTAGAAGAAGAGTGTAGATTTTTAGATAACTTTAGAGCAAATGTTAATTTGTTTGATTGTGATATAAAAAAAGCAATGGCACTAACTATAATGAATAGAGCTTTAACAAAAAAAACTACCATGGGTCATTTTGCGCACACAAGAGCAATTGCATATGCAAACGATCACGAAAGAGTGAAAAGAAATGCATCCATAGCAAAAAGTATTAAAGATTTATTTTTAAATCTTGTTGACGATTACAATAATGCTATTTTTGACAATGCAAAACATAACAAATCATATGATGTAAATATTTTAGAATTAATCCCAAAATTGAACAATGTTGATTTAGTGTATTTTGACCCCCCATATGTTGGTAGTCATAGCGATTACCAATCATTTTATCACCTTCTTGAAACATATACTCAATATTGGCATGATAAAGAATTTATAAACGGTACAAAACGGTACCATCCATTTATAAAGACAAATTTTGAAAACATATGCGAAGCTGAAAAATCTTTTAATGAGCTACTTTCCCTGTCAAAAAATATTCCTGTTTGGTTGTTAAGCTACAATGATAGATCCCGCCCATCCCCAGAAGATATGTTAAAAATATTGCAAAAGTTTAAAAAAAATGTTGATGTAAAACACAAAACATATGTAAATTCTCGCGGAGGAAAAGGCTCGGTTCAGGGTAGTAAGGAGTTGTTGTTTGTTTGTTGCGATTAAATATGTTACGAAAACTATTTGAATCATATGAAACTTTATTTAACGATGATAAAATTTACGAAATGTCATCAACCAAAGAAGGTGTCATATGGCTAAAAATAAAATCCATCTTACGCAAGGAATACATTGTTGAATTTTGTCATTATTTTAACTTATCATTAAAATCAAAAATCAACTCCGATACATTCTTTGAAATTTTTAGTATTGTCCTTGGTAATTTAGATATAGAAAAAAATCTAGATAATTTTATAAAATCTCAATCGATAACAATATCTCAAGAGTCAATTAATAATCTCGTTTCAGAGTTGTATAAAATGAGGGTTTTTAACTGGGGTGGTGATTATAAAAATGCTCTTGACAGATACCTAATTGACACATATGTTAAGAAACATATGTCATATGATATAATTTCAAGTAAATTAGATAATGAAATTCATCAAGCCTTAAGGGGCTATGTCTATTGTAGCTGGTATAATCATTGGTCTACAATTTTAATTGAGAATATTTTTAAGCAACATAAAAAAATATTGCCATCCGTTGGGAATGTTAAAAAAGTTGATTTTTTTATTGAGGGCATTCCTTTTGATTTAAAGGTAACCTACTTGCCAAATAATTACATTGATACGATAAGAAAGAACAGGAAGTTAAAAAGTGAAAATGCCATCTTAAAACAAGTGGCGAAAGATAATAAAATTTCATATGTAACGACATATGAAATGATAGAAAAACTGCGTAACATAAAAGATCAAAGGTTACTTGATATACAAAGTGTAAAAAAAGATATTTTGGAAGAGGCTATTCGTAATCCAAAATTGTTAATTAACAATCTATACGAACAACAGGGAGAAATGAGATTTGATGCTTCAAATAGATTGTTTTTAATTTTATGCGATACTAAAAATTTTGACGAATCTTGGAAGTTAAAGCGTGATGTTGGGCTGTTGCAAAATGCAATTTTTCAATACCTTGAAAATTTCAATATTTCAAATATTATCAATAATCCAATTAGTTTTCAATATAAAAATAGATCGGCTACCTATCATTGCTTAAGTGATGTTATATTTGTTTGCGTTTAAACTAACCTTTGGCGAATGATAAAATTTATAAAAGTAAAAATATGACCTTTCAAAACACTCTCTACACAAACGATAACTTGTTTGTGCTACATGGGCTTAATAGCAAGTCTGTAGATTTAATATACCTTGACCCGCCCTTTAACTCAAAACGCATGTACTCCGCCCCAGTTGGTAGTAAGGCTGCCGGCACAAGCTTTAAAGATATGTGGACATGGGATGATGTGAACGAGGCTTATCTTGACAAGATGATTGACAACTATCCATCAATGGTGAGCTTTATTAAATCAATACAAAAAATACATAGCAAGGCAATGATGGCATATGTTACTTACATGACTCAAAGAATTATTGAAATGCACAGGATACTTAAAAACGATGGCAGTTTTTATCTGCACTGCGACTCCACCGCTAGTCACTATCTTAAAATTATCTTAGATGAAATTTTTGACAAAGATAATTTTAGAAACGAGATTATTTGGCAAAGAAACGATGGCCGCGCTAAGGGTAGTCAATACAAGGCAAAAAAATTTGGTACAAATACGGACACAATCTTATTTTATACAAAAAGTAATAATTTTTATTTTAACCCCCTTAAAAAACCCTTGCCAGACACTTTGGATAACAAGTTTGTTAAGATTGATGAAAACGGGCGTAGATATTATGCCGGCATACCAATATTTCGTTCTAAAACAATGGGCGACAGACCTAATTTATGCTACGAATGGAGGGGCTTTAAAAACCCTCATCCTTCAGGATGGAGGCTTAGCATAGAAAGACTTGAGGAGGAATACAAAAAAGGCAATGTTGTAATAACAAAAGACGGAAAGCTTGAAAGACGCAAATATGAAGACGACTACGAAGGTGAACCAATGGATAACAACTGGACTGATATTACAAGGGTTCTTAAAGGCGATGAAAAGACAGGATACAGGACGCAAAAACCTCTTGCATTAATGCTAAGGATTATTGAAGCCTCCTGCCCAGAGGGGGGTATTGTTCTTGACCCCTTTTGCGGCTGCGCCACAACCTGTGTTGCCGCCCAAAAGCTAAAAAGAAGATGGATAGGTATTGATATTGAAAAAAATGCCGTAAATTTATTAATTGACAGGCTTAGCGACGATGCAGGACTTTTTCAAGATTTTATAGACCGCAAAGACACCCCGCAAAGAACCGACATAAAACAAGAGCCCATTACCCAATCCGTTAAGCAAAGGTTATTTACTCAGCAAAACGGGCATTGCAATGCCTGCGGTGTTGAAATGCGAATTGTGGATTTTGAAGTTGACCATATAATCCCCAAGTCCAAAGGCGGGGGTGATTATTACGAGAACTACCAGCTTTTATGCGGCAATTGCAATCGCATAAAGGGCGACAGACCAATGGAATACCTCCGCATTAAAATAAAACAAAGAGAGGAAATGCTACAAAATAAACTAACCTTTGGCGAATGATAAAAAATTGATAATTTATGGATATGACCTTTCAAAATACTCTCTACACAAACGACAACTTGTTTGTATTGCATGGGCTTAATAGCAAGTCTGTAGACCTTATCTACCTTGACCCTCCGTTTAACTCAAAACGGACATATTCCGCACCGGTTGGCAGTAAGGCGGCTGGTTCTAGCTTTAAAGATATGTGGACTTGGGAAGATGTGAACGATGGGTACTTGGAGAGTTTAATTGAAAACCATCCATTTTTAGTAAAATATATTCAGTCCATTGAGGGAACTTACGATACAGGAATGATGGCATACATCACCTATATGACTCAGCGAATAATAGAAATGCACCGCATATTAAAAGACACAGGCTCGTTTTACTTGCACTGCGACCCTACGGCGAGTCACTATCTTAAGAATATTTTAGATTATATCTTTGGTAAGAATAACTTTAGAAACGAGATTGTATGGAGCTATAGCACCGGCGGAATAAGCAAAAAACATTATGCACGAAAGCATGATATTATTTTGTTCTATTCAAAATCTGAAAATTATTTTTTTAACTTACCAAGAGCCGAAACAAGAGATGCCAAACGATTCAATTTAAAAGACGAAGATGGCAGAAGGTATTACGAAAAGGCAGGAAACCGCTACTATCTTGATGAAGGCGTTGCCCTTAGAGATGTATGGGACATTCATCCGGTTAGAAACACATCAAAAGAGCGAACTGGCTACCCTACGCAAAAACCACTTGAGCTTTTGTATCGCATTGTTAAAGCATCCTCTAGGGAAGGGGATGTTGTTCTTGACCCCTTTTGTGGCTGCGCTACAACCTGTGTTGCCGCCCAACAACTAGGACGAAAATGGATAGGGGTTGACATAGAGCAAAATGCCGTATCGGTATTAATTGACAGGCTCAGTGAAAGCACAGATGAAGTTGAAGGTATGTTTAGAGATTTTATTCACTTAACCACCCCTCCGCAACGAACGGACATTAACATAATAGAAATCAATCACAAAGATGTTAAAAAAAGACTCTACGCAGAGCAAAAATCGTGTTGCAGAGGATGTGGTCTTGAGTTTAATATTGAAAACTTTGAAGTTGACCATATTATACCTAAATCTAAAGGTGGTGGAGATTATTACGAAAATTACCAATTGCTTTGTAGCTCCTGCAATCGCATTAAGGGCAATCGCCCGATGGAATATCTACGGATTAAAATTAGACGAAGAATGGAACAGATTAAAAGCAAAATAACCTTTGGCGAATGATAAAAAATTGATAATTTATTGATATGACCTTTCAAAATACTCTCTACACAAACGACAACTTGTTTGTGTTGCACGGAATGAACTCACAAAGCGTAGATTTAATCTACCTTGACCCTCCGTTTAACTCAAAACGGACATATTCTGCACCGGTTGGTTCAAAAGCTGCCGGAGCAAGTTTTGAAGACACTTGGACATGGAGCGACATTAACGAAGAATGCCTTGAGTCTATGACAAAAAATCATCCTCTATTAGTAAGATACATACAGACTGTAAAAGACCTGCATGGCAAACCAATGATGGCATATATTACTTATATGGCACAACGCATTATTGAGATGCACCGTATATTAAAAGATACAGGTTCTATATACTTGCACTGCGACTCCACCGCTAGCCATTATCTAAAAAATCTTTTAGATTACATCTTTGGCAAGAGCAATTTTAGAAATGAGATTGTTTGGTGCTACACAGGACCATCGAGAGCTAGTAAAAATTTTCCTCGCAAGCACGATACAATTCTTAGATACTCTAAAACTGATAATTACTTATTTTATGTAGATGATGTAAAGATACCATACAAAAGATTACGCACAGGCAAGACTAATTCAATTTTTAGTGAAGATTACGAACTTGATGCAAGAGGAAAGGTGCCAGAAGATTGGTGGAGAGATATTCCATCTGGCGGTAATATATCGCCAAAGGAACGCACAGGCTACCCCACCCAAAAACCCTTGGCTTTATTGCATCGCATTATTAAAGCATCTTCAAAGGAGGGGGATGTTGTACTTGACCCTTTTTGCGGTTGTGCCACAACCTGCGTTGCCGCCCAGCAGCTTGGGCGTAACTGGATTGGTATTGATATTGAAACCAAGGCGGTTGAAATTTTAATTGAAAGACTTAGCGACGATGCTGGGCTCTTTAAAAACTTTATTCACCGCACCGATGTACCTAAAAGAACAGACTTAGAATACACAAAGTCAGATGCAAAAAGTGTAAAAGAGCGTCTATTTGCAGAACAAAAATCAATCTGTGCTGGTTGCCAAAGAGAGTTTGAAATTAGGGATTTAGAAGTTGACCACATAATACCTAAGTCCAAAGGCGGAGGTGATTATTACGAAAATTACCAATTGCTTTGTAGCTCCTGCAATCGCATAAAGGGCGATAGACCCATGGAATATTTAAGAATGAAGGTTAAGGCGATTCAACGCATTTTAACCGAAAAGCTAACCTTTGGCGAATAAAACAATTTTTTTTATACTTAAATATATGAATCAAAATTTTAAATTTTTTTGGCAATTTATCAAGCCTTACAAGTGGTATTATGCCTTGATGTTTCAGGCACCTTTTTTGTGTGGTTTTTATTTTATTTTTTACAACTACGGTGTTAAGATGATACTTGACGCGGTTGAGGTCAACAAAACCTTTAGCCTTAGGGCGTTTTTGGTGCCGGTTTTAATCTTTGCATCATCGGAGGTTTATGTTAATCTTGTATGGAGGGTTAGTAATTACGCTGGGCTTAAGGTGCATCCGGTGGTAAAAACACAAATAGCTCATCATGTTTATACAAGAGTTTTGCATTATGATTACAAGTTTTTTCAGGACACCCCTTCTGGCAGCATAATTAGCAAGGCAAAAGGGATTGTGGATGGATTTTATGCGGTGTTTGGCTCCTTGCATCATAATATATCTATGCAGGTGATACACACGCTGTTTCCGGCAATTGCAATTTGCATTGTTAGCGTTAAGTTGTCGCTTATTGTTATAACTTCAACAAGCGTATTTTGCCTTATCATGTTTGTTATGTCTAAAAAGCTAAATGAACTTGGCAAAAATTATACGGACACCCAGCACGAAGCACTAGCAAAATTTGGCGATATGACAAGTAATATTTTTACCGTTCTCTCCTTCTCCTCAAGACTAAGAGAGCTTAAAAATATAAGGGCATACATGGACGAGGAGATGATACCAAAGGACAGAAAGGCATTTAGATACTTTATTAAAATGCAGTGGATTGGCATGGTGTTTTATACTTACATGCTTAGCTGTGCTATGATTTACACAATTTACCTTAGATACTCCGAGGGAATATCAATTGGTGATTTTAGCTTTGTTATGGGGCTTGTATTTATATCCGTTGACCACTCGTGGCGTTTTACTAGCGAGATACAAAATTTTATACAACAGCTTGGGCAACTTAGATCGTCAATGGAAATACTAAACCACGATGCAAACTTTGAATACAAAACGCTACCAAACATACCAAAGGTTGCTTTAAACACAGGGGGCGAGGTTGAAATTACAAATCTGCACTTTACATATGGTACAGGCGCAGATGTGTTTGAAGATTTTCATCTAAAAATACCAGCGGGGCAAAAGATTGGTATTGTGGGGCACTCTGGCTCCGGCAAGTCCAGCCTTGTAAATATTTTGTTAAAAAACTTAAAGCCTCAGCAGGGAACTGTTAAAATTTGCGGCCATGATATATCGCAGTATAACGAGGACTCCGTAAGGGAGCAAATTGCCTTGATACCCCAAGATACAAATTTGTTTCACCGTAGCTTAATGCAAAATATTGGCTATGCAGATAGCAATATTGACATTAAAAAAGCCGAGGAGATTAGCAAGATAGTCCATCTGCATGACACTATAAAAACCCTGCCACTTGGCTATGGCACCTTGGTGGGCGAGAGAGGCGTAAAGCTTAGCGGAGGTCAAAGACAAAGAGTTGCAATTGCAAGGGCAATGTTAAAATCCGCCCCCATTATGATATTGGACGAGGCAACCTCCTCGCTTGACTCCATAACCGAAGCCCAGATACAGCAGAGCTTAAATGAAATATTAAAACTATCAAACTCAACCGTCATTGCAATAGCACATCGTCTGTCGACAATTAAACATATGGATAGAATAATTGTTATGCAAGGCGGCAAGATAGTTGAGGACGGCACCCTGCAAGAGCTACTTGCCATGCCAAACGGACACTTTAAAGAACTGTGGGAAAGTCAAATTGGTGGCATGCTTGCTTAATGCTAAATGCAATTTTGAAAATTTGGCTTGGATGTTACAGACCTCTTTACTTTCAAGTAAAAGTAAAAATGCAAACTAAAAGAGGGCTAAATGCCCCTCTTGCACTTCATTAAGTAATCAACAACCTCGTCTATCTGCCCCTTGTATTCTTCATTAAAATTAGATGTTGTAAATGGCTTTATGCCAATTTCCTTTTCAAATTCATCTGCAATTTGCCTTGCAAGACTAATATCAACTTGGTCGCATTTGTTAAGCAGCACAAGCTCTGGTTTTTTGCTTAGATAGGCAAAGTCGTCACCTAGTGCAAATTCCTCAGCAATTATATCATCATAGTTTTTTAGCTCTTGCCTTATAATCCTATAATCCTTAACTATATCGGCAGACGATATATCTATCAGGTGAACCAAGATTTTGCATCTTTCAATGTGCTTTAAAAATCTGTCACCTAGGCCAAGTCCCTCACTTGCACCCTCAATTAAACCGGGGATGTCGGCTATGGTAAAAAAGTCGTATTTAAAGTCCACCATGCCAAGGTTTGGCGAGAGGGTTGTAAAGGCATAGTCGCCAATTTTTGGCTTTGCATTTGTAATTTTTGCCAAAAATGTACTCTTACCAGCATTTGGTTTGCCTATTATACCAACATCGCAAAACACTTTGTAGATTAGCTTTACAATTGCCTGCTCGCCTTCAAAGCCTTTTGTAGACTTGCGAGGTGCCCTATTTGTAGAGCTTTTAAAGCTTGAATTGCCAAAGCCTCCGTCCCCGCCCTCAAGCATCAAAAACTCTTCGCCAGATTCTTTAAAGTCGTAAAGTAAATCGTTTGTTTCGTTGTAATAAATTTGAGTCCCCACTGGCACTTTAATCACCAAAGGCTCGCCGCCGTGCCCCGTTTTGTTTGCACTACGACCGCTTTTGCCATCTTCGGCGATAAATTTGCGTTTGTATTTAAAGTCTATAAGGCTTGTTATATTGGAGTCCGCTTTAAATATTACGCTACCCCCCTTGCCGCCATTGCCACCATCTGGTCCGCCTTCGGGTATGAATTTTTCCCTTCTAAAACTAGAGCACCCACCCCCGCCAGTGCCAGACCGCACCTCTATTACTACCTCGTCAAAAAACATATTCTACAAAATTTTACAAATCAAAATACTAATCTACATAAAGATTTTACTTAACCAAAGCAACAAAGCAACTTAATCTTAAAAATAAAATTTTATTAAAACGATTTTTTGCCTTGCAAAAGCCTCCGCAAGCCACCCTCTGTTAAAAGATAAGACAGGTAGGAAGTAGAAACCGTAAAAGCAAACATTATAAAAATAGCATAAAAACTAGGTAGGCTTAGTATGTTTGTGTATACAGCTAAAAGCTCGTAGACAACAATATGCCAGATGTAAAATGAATAACTTTGCCTGCCAAAAAAACTAAAAAATTTACTTACAAATCTGTAAAAGCCATGTCTTGGCTTTTGGTATAAAGAGTCTTTATAAAGCAATAAAAACAGGCTAAAACAAATCGGTACAATTATGTCAAAGCTGCTTCCTTTATAACTTCCTCCGGTTGTAAAAAAACTAAGAGAAAACACAAATATATAAACAAAACAGATACTCAAAAATAAATTTGCTAACTTTTTAACAAAACCCCATTCAAAGCCACGCACATGCCTTAAATAGGCAGTTAAAACCCTTGCAAAAGGATAGATTGCAATGCCAATGCAAAATTCTAGCAAAACTCTATAAAACCCACTTGTAAAAAGGTTTTGTATGTTGTAAAGCTCTGTGTTGCGGTCAAGCCCCACAATGCCAGATGCTGAGTGCCCCCAGTACCAAAAAAACCAAAATACAAAACAGCAAATTGCAGCAATGTATAAAATTGCATAAAAATACAAGGCACTTTTAAGCGATTTACAATCAAAGCCAAACCAAGCCTTTTTAGCTAAAAAGCCAAATAAATTAAGGCAAAAAGCTACTAAGGGATAAAAAATTACATAGCACCAAAGCTCCACACTTAGGGTCCATGCCTGCCTTAGTATTAAGTTAGAACCTTGAAAACAAGGAACTAAAAACACATCCTTGATTAAAGAAGTAACATAAATAGCAAGCTTTTGCCTTGCATCAAGCCCAGCAATTGCAGGCATTAGCACAAAGATAAAAACTACAAATAAAGCCGGTAGATATGTTTTGTAAATTCTTTTAAAGCGTTTTTTAACAAAAGGCTCAAAGCCAGATTTTACCTTAACAAATTTTGCGTATTTTAAACACAAAACATAGCCGCTCAAGATTGCAAAAATATCAACAAACAAGTAAAAAGATAGCATTTGCTGCGGCCTAAAGCCTAGGACAAAAAAATGCAAAAAGGCAATTGATATGCAGGCTATGCCTTTTATGGAATCAATTAAAACAAGTCGTGCCATAGTTTTAAATTTAGGTAATAATATATTTAATTAATGCATTCATCTGCATTTTGCACTATCAAATAGCAAGCATAACGACTAAGTTGAAAATCCTGTATTGGCACCGGTACAACGCCACCTTCTACCATTTTCCCGACCTCGGCAAAATGGGAATTTACTGACTGACCGAAATTGTCACAAGCTATCTTTGCTTTTTCAATAACATTTTTGAAGCTATCCCATTTGCCATATTCAAGAATTTCTTGCAATTGTCTTGCATACCAAAACTCAATCCCGTTCTGGTCGTGATTGGTATTTGCTTCAAGCCTTTTAATAAACTCATCAAGAGTTTTGTCGTCTATTTTATCTTGCAAAACTTGATTATTAATCTTAGATTTTTTATTTTTATCACTCATGATTGCCAAAAAAACGGATTATAAAACATCCACTAAACCTGCACCACATCAACAACCTCAGGTATGTAGTGTTTTAGGGTTCTGGCTATTCCGTCTTTTAATGTTGCACCGGAGCTTGGACAGCCAGAGCAAGAGCCGTGCATAGATACATAGACAATTCCCTCATCTTTGTCAAACTTTACAAATTCAATATCGCCGCCATCCATTGCTACAGCTGGCTTAACCCTGTCCTCTATGATATTGTATATTTCCTGCTCTATTGGGTCGTCAAAAGTGCGTTCAATTTTATCCGCACCTTCGGCAATAGGTTTTGAAGAAGCGTTAAAATCCATAATAACGCTTAAAACCTGGGGCTTTATCACATCCCAATTGCCGCTTGGTAGCTTTGTTATTGTAATAAAATCATCCAGTATAAAGATTCTTTCAACCTCACCTATGGCAAAAATTTGCCTTGCAAATGGCGAGTGTTTAGCCTCATCTGTTTTATAGTCGTAATCTAAACTTGAGTAGCCTGTAATCTGCTTGTCTAAAATAAATTTAATGGAATTAGGATTTGGAGTTTCCTCAGTTTGTACAAACATAGATTTTATTAACCAATAAACACAATTTTACCACAAAGATTTTGCATCAGAGTCAATCATTTGTCAAGTTTCAATAATTTTTTGACAAAAATATTGTAATATCTAAAAGCAATATTTACAATTTAGCATTGATATATTTTGCCTTTTTAATTTTATTGCTTGGTATGACCCTATACTTATCGCCATTTATTGGCTTTGTGCTAACAATTCTATCAATTATTTGCATTAAAAAATACTCCCCTGTGCTCTTTCCGCAAAAGTTCCATCCAATTAGGGATGATTTAATTATAGACCACTCATCAAAAAAAAACATAACACCCTTTGGGGGGCTTGCAATGCTTGTGGGGCTTAGCGGCGGCATAGCGGTTTTAGCTTTGTGTAAGCATTTTTTTAAGGGCGAGGTTTTGTTTACAAAGCATTTTACATTGTGCTGTATTGTTGTTGCGATATGCTTTGCAATTGGGTTTATAGACGACTTTTTGAAGGTTGCAAAACAAAACACAAGGGGACTTAACGCAAAAGCAAGGCTGGGGCTTGAAATTGCAATTGCAAGCATAGTTGTATATTTTATTGCAACAAGAGGCACTTTTAATCCTAAGGTTGTTAGTCTTGCTGGGGCAATTACAATCGTGCCAATACCTTTTTTTGGCATCAAAATTTTTAATTTAGGATATTTTTATTACCCTCTTGCAGTTTTTACATTTGTTGCCGTTTTAAACTCCTTTAATTTAACTGATGGGCTTGACGGACTAGCCGGCACTCAGTTTGTTCAAATGGCTGTTGCAATGCTGATTATATTAGTTGTTGCTTTTAATTACGGGCTTTTTAGCCTTGTTTGCATAGCTTTGTTTTGCGTTTTTGCTTTTTTACTGTACAACTCCCACCCTGCAAGCATATTTATGGGGGACTCTGGCAGCCTTATGCTAGGCTCAATAATAGGGCTTATGGCTCTTAGTTTGCATATTGAATTTGCACTTTTATTTGTCGCCTTCATTCCTTTTTGCGAAAGTCTATCTGTAATCCTTCAGGTGTTATCATTTAAAACTCGCCGCAAAAGAATCTTTAAAATAGCTCCAATCCACCATCATTTTGAGGCTTTGGGACACAAGGAAACAAAAGTAGTTATGTCGTTTTTTATAGTTGCATGCTTTATGTCCGCCGTTGTGGTAAGTCCTTTTTTTGTCAATGGCATTAATTAACAATCTAGCAAACATTAATCTTGCAAACAATGAACCGCCTTACTGTTTTTACCGCCCCATCGGCCGATATTGTTGATAGGGTTAGAACCTTGCTCAAATTAAGCATTTCTTCTGGCTACGACAGCAATAGCTTTAATGAGGAATTTTTTGAAGATTACTTTCAAGTCCGTTTTGACGGACTTGATAACAGAGATATACATGCCAAACTAAGGGGTCTTCTACATCCTTTAAAAACCGATTTTATAATACAAGAGCCTCAGCTTCCTTTAAAGCTTTTTTGTTTTGACATGGACTCAACCACTCTAACCATCGAAACCATGGACGAGTTTGCCGGTGCAGAACTAGGTGATGAGATAAAGCAAGAGATAGAACGCATAACCTTGCTTGGCATGGAGGGCGAGCTTGACTATGTAGAATCTTTTACCAAAAGACACTCTTTACTAAAAGGTCTTGAAATAAGCCGCCTTGAAGCATTTTACCAAAGTAACATCAAAGATAAAAGGTTTAGTCAAGGCATTAAACACCTATTGCAGCACATTAAAAGCATTGGTGGCACTAGCGTTTTGCTCTCGGGCGGATTTATACAATTTGCATCACTTGTAGGGCGCGACCTTGGCTTTGACCATGTTTTTGCAAGCGAGCCAGAGGTTGTAAATGGCAGATTTACTGGTTTTATCGAAACAGACTTAATATTTACCGCTGCAAAAAAAAGAGCAAATCTACTAAAACTACAGCAAAAGATTGGTCTTGATAAATCGCAGGTGTTTGCTTGCGGGGATGGGTCAAACGACCTAGAAATGTTTGCAGCTGCCGGGCTTGCGATTGCCTACAAGGCAAAAAACATAGTTAAGCAAAAAACATCTAACTGGCTTGAATTTGGCAGTTTTGACCTAATAACTAAAATTACAAACTAATTATTTTATTGCTACAATGGAAGGTGGGATAAAAATTTTAATAATTAATGCAAATTACTACGCAGATGTGTCCAAAAATCTTTGCCTTGGGGCACTTTTGGAATGTGTAAAAAAATGTAATCTACAAATTGCAGATTACGAAATAGACATTGAGACAAAACTTACACAGGGCATTACAAGCTTTTGCTTTACTACTCAAAAAAATACCTGTAAAATAGAGGTTGAAATTATTAATGTTGCAGGTTGCCTTGAAATACCACTTGTGCTTACGAGGCAGGCTAGCAAAAACAAATATGATGGATTTGTTGCCATAGGATGCGTTATAAGAGGGCAAACAACACACTACGACACAGTTTGCAGCGAATGTAATGGGGGCATAACAAGGGTTGCAATAGACAAGTCGCTTGCAATTGGCAACGCGGTTTTAACAACCGAAAACCTAGATCAAGCAAACACAAGAGCAAGATACTGGATGACTCATCACGAAAACAAAGGTGGCTTTGCAATGCGTGCCTGCCTTGATATTATATCGTCTTACTAAGTAAAAGATATGGCAAAAACAATTAAAAAGAGGACATTGGGGGTTTTGATGGCAGTAATTTTGTGTATTATTTGCTATTTTGCACTAAGATTTGCTATGGCTTTTTTGGTTCAGCAGGACTACAAGGACACTCAGCAGGCTGGCGACTATTTTAGCTACGAGGATGCAGAGATTGATGCCGAAGGAGGCGAAGAATCAAAAGAAAACGATTCACAAAAAACAAAGTATTCCCTAGATGACATAATATCACAAATGAACCTAGAGGAAGAGGGAGATGGTTTTGTATCTTATAAGATTATAGAGCACAGCGTTAAGCATGGGGAAGATATATCTAGCATTATGCGTCTTTATGGCACCGAGAGACAAGAGATAGACAAGATTATCGCCGGCGCAACAAAAAAGAAGCAAAATATTTTTAATATTAAAACAGGGCAGATTATCAGACTTGAAGTAAAACAATACGAATCAGATACAAACGGATTAGCAAATACCGATATACAATCCATTACAATGAAAACAGATTTTGATAGATACCTCATTATTAACAGATCTGGCGATGGGTTTTTGTATGATGTTAAAATTATTGATCTTAAAAAAAGATTAAATATCAAACAAATTAAAATTAACAACTCCCTTTTTTACGATGCCACAAGAGCCGGTTTAAGCCAGCAAAATATCAGGTCTATTATTGCAATGTATAGCTACGACATTGACTTTGCAAGGGACCTGCACGACGGCGACACCCTGATAGTTGCAAGCGAGGAGCTTGCTGACAAAGATGGTAAGAGTGTAAAAACTTTAAAGATGATATATTCCAAACTTAAAACATCTGCTAGTGGGAGCTTTGAATACTTTTACTACGAGCCAGCAAAACATTATTTTAACTCAAAAGGTGAGTCGGCACAAAAAGGATTGTTAAGAACCCCAGTCAACGGGGCTAGGATATCTTCTAAATTTGGGCACAGACGCCACCCAATACTAGGTTACACAAAGCTCCACAAGGGTATAGATTTTGCAGCCCCCAAGGGCACGCCAATTTTTGCAGCTGGCGATGGAACAATTATCTACAGGGGCGTCTACAAAGGTTACGGCAATTATGTAAAAATTCGCCACAATTCTACATACTCAACCGCCTACGCTCATTTAAGCAGATTTTCATCTAAGTTTAGAAACGGCTCCCGCGTTAAACAAGGGCAGGTTATTGGCTATGTTGGCTCCACTGGATTTTCAACTGGCAACCATCTGCATTACGAGCTGCACAAAAACGGTTCGCAAATCAATCCGCAAAGTATCAAAACAAGATCATACAATGTTTTAAGCAATAAACAACTTAAAGACTTTATAGATAGGTTAAAAAGGTTTAAAAAAGATAACAATTTGTAGAAATTTTAAAATAAACTTGCAAATAAAAATTACTAATATAAAAGATACTTTTGTTTTTATTGTATTACCTTTACTAGGTAAGGCTGGGGGTTTGTTCTATAATTATATAATGCATTTTACTTATGTCTTTTGTTAAAACCTATTTTGGCTTAAAACTTTCCCACAAGGTTGCTTTTGCCTTTGCTTTTGGAATTATTTTTGGGTGCTCGGCAAGATTTATACCTGCCCTAGGTGCTTTAATAAACCCTGAAGGATTTAGAATGCTTGGCGTAATATTTATCAACCTTATTAAAATGATAATTACACCATTAATATTTGCCTTAATTACATCATCTTTTTTATCCGTCAAAGATGCTGGCAAAGCCGGAATGTTAGCAATCAAAGCTGTTAGCATCTTTTTTGCAATGACCTTTGTATCCGTTACAATAGGCATAGCAGTTACATACCTAATTAAACCAGGTATAGGTGCAAACATTGATGTTCAGCAAATTATAGCACAAAACATGTCCTCTGTAAGCAACGCAGCACAAGCAAAACACCATTCATCTCTCTTGGATTTTTTAATTAACATAATTCCAAGCAACATTTTTCAATCCTTTTACAATGCTGACTTTTTACAAGTAATATTTTTCAGTGTAATTTTTGCAGCGGGAATCCGTAAAGCAAATCAGGTTCACGAGAGTGTGGGTCTTGCAATTAAATCTCTTGAAAAAACAATGTTTAAGGTAACTGACATCTGCATGGAAGTTGCCCCATTTGGTGTATTTGGACTAATTGTATGGCTTATTGCAACTCAGGATGCCGCTCTTATTAAATCCTTGGGGGTTATAGTTCTTATTGTCTACGGGTCAATGCTATTTATGGTCTACGGCGTATATGCTATTGTTATGGCTCTACTTGGTTTAAATCCGTTAAAGTTTTACAAAAAAATGTTACCAGCCCAAATCAGTGGCTACTTTCTGTCAAGCAGCTCGGCTGTTTTACCAATGAGTATGGAAATAGCACAAAAAGAACTTGGTATATCAAGCGAAAAGGTATCATTTGCAATACCCCTTGGTGCAAAGGTCAACATGAATGGCACCGCCCTTAACCTTGGTGTAAGCGTTATATTTATATCTCAATTATTTGGATTTGATTTTGGAATGTCTCAAATAATAAAAGTTATGATTCTTTGCACCCTTGGCTCAATTGGCACAGCTCCGGTGCCTGGTGCTTCGATATTTTTACTCTCTGGTATTTTGGGCTCAGTAGGCCTACCTGTTGAAGCAATAGGTATAATTATTGCAATAGACAGAATACTTGACATGATGAGAACCTTTGGTAACATAAGTGGCGATGTTATGGCAGCATTAATTTTAGACAGGATTGACAAAACTCTTGACATGTCAGTCTATAAGTCTTAAGCTTTTTCTAGGTAGGTATGCAATTTTTTTTACCAAAAAAGCCATCAAAGATCAATCCTTGCAATACTTTTACACAAATTATTTTTTGTATCTACCTACTAATTTTTTACCCACTGGCATCATTAGCGGATAAACCAATTACTGCAAAAAAGATTTTTGCAGTAATATATTTTGACGACCAAATAATTACAAACATAGACCTTGATATTGCAATAAAAATAGCATCTGCAACAAATCCTCAAATACGCGAAATTGCAAAAATCAACACAGCTGAAGCAAAAAATATTATTGCAAAAAAAACCGCCGAGTCAATTATAGACAACATGCTAAAAGCAAAATATATCAATAAATCTTTAACTAAAGCAGACATCAAAACGCTTGATCAAAACTCACAAGATTACTGTGAAGAAGCTATTAATGCAAATAAAGATCTATCTTTTATAAAACAGGGCGATATTTACCACAAATACATCTGTAATTTTTTAAAGACTGATTTCATTTGGGCGGCTGCTATAGAGACTTCTGCAACAAAGTCTGTTAATATAAGTCAAAAAGAAATTGATATTTTTGTACGCAGTCACCCAAATGTAAACAAAAATGATGCTCAGCATTACATAGCTACACAAAAAAAAGATGCAATCATTGCAGGCTTGATTGAAGACGTAAAAAACATTACATACATAAAGGACATAAGCGGCTCCTATAGTTTTCAACCTAGCAGTATTTAATTTAATCAAAAGACACAAAATGCTTAACAAAACAAATAAAAATCAAGATACATTTAAATACATGGCAGTAATTGAATACGATGGAACAAATTTTTGCGGCATGCAGATGCAAAAAAACCATCCAAGTGTAGAGGGTGAAATTGTAAAAGCCTTACAAATTATCACAAGAGAAAAAGATATTTTTATCAATTTTGCAGGTAGAACAGATGCTGGGGTTCATGCCTTTGGTCAGGTTATTAGTTTTACATTTAATCAAAACCCATTGGACGGAGCCAAACAAAAACAAATCAGCGACTACAGAATATTTGCAGGATTGAACTTTTTTTTAGCCCCAAAGGGCATATCAGTTATAAAACTTGATAGAGTACATCCAGATTTTGATCCACGCAAAGATGCCTTGGAGCGTAGCTATGTGTACAAAATAACAAACAGAAGGGCACCTATAGCCGTTGACAAACTACGCAAATGGCATGTTCCTTACGATTTAGACATAGACAAAATGCGTACTGCAGCTAGCTATTTTATAGGCAGGCACGACTTTACAAGCTTTAGAAGTACCGAATGCACAGCCCCAAATCCAATTCGTAGCATAAATAAAATTGAAATAGTGCAAAACGGATCTGAAATTGAAATCCATATCCACGCACGCTCTTTTTTACACAAAATGGTTCGTAACATCGTAGGAACCCTCGTAGAAATCGCTCACAACAAACAACTTGCACCAAATGTGATACAAAACATACTTGAGGCAAGAAATCGCTCTAAAGCGTTTATAACAGCTCCAGCACACGGTCTGTATTTTTTAAATGTTAAATACTAAAAATTCTACTCAAAACAATTATTTTCCACTACTTGACAAACAGAGTCTTTTGTGGCAAATAAATACTCAATTAAAACCTCCGCCAAAGCAAGTTTAACCCTTAAATGATAATCGTTCACAAACAAAAAATCTTGCTCTCTTGCATTTAGCAAAAAAAAATCACTATCACCTTGGTTAAACCTCTCAATCTCAGCATCTAACAAATTTTTAGAAATCACAACCTCCTGCCCAGTGTTTATAAAGACCTCTTTAAGTTCTTTTATCTTCGCCTCCATATTGTTAAGCTCCGACTTAATTGTATCTTGTAAAAATTTTAAATCATTTTTCAATATCTTATTTTCGGATTTAACCTTACTATACTTACCAATTTGCTTTTTGTTTTCAATTGGTATACTGATATTTACACCAATTTTATTTAGCCTATCTCTTTTTTCTAAAGCAACCGACCCATAATCCATTGATGTTTCAAAGACAAAGTCAACACTTGGCAATATATCGTTTTGTACAAGTTTAATTCTAACATCACCCTGCTTTATAATTTCTTTAGCCATTAAAACATCAAGCCTATTTAAAGCAACATAATCCTTACTTATGTCAATAGTATCAAAGTTAAAACTATTAACAAAATCCTCGTCTGTTAGATTAAAATCAATAATTTCTTCCGGATTGCCTATATTACCGCCATTATCTCTTAGGTACAAAGACAGGGAAACAGCAGAGCTAAAATACTCTCTTTTGATATTTTCCAACAAGGACATCCTTCTTAAAACAACTCTAAAACTTTCCTCTTGTGCTATTTTAGGCTTATCGCCATTTTTTACTTGCTGAGCTATAGATTCATTACGCTTTTTAGCAATATCCAGCTGCTCCTCGTAAAGATTTAAAATTTTACGCAGATAAAAAAACTTCCAATAGGACTTTCTAGCATCGTTCTTCACCTGAGCTACAACAAGTTTATTGCTAAGGTTAGACAAACCTGATTCTATTTTTGCAATCTTATTTGCAGCTATTCTTTCATTAATTAAAAAACCTCTTAATATTGAAAACTCAAATCCAAACAAAGCCCTACCATCGGTTCCAGTATTATAGTAGTTATTTACCTCAGGATAAACTCCATTTTGTGACAGAGTGTAGCCAGAATAAAGATTAGCATTTAAAAAACCAATTGGCTTTACAAGCTTACTTTCAAGATAGCCATAATCCTTGTAATATCCAGACAAAAATTGCTTTTGTTTAATATTAAGTTTAGAGTCAAACTCGCCCCTTGCCTCGGTAAGTTTAGCTTCTGCAATTCTTATCTTTTCCTCTGAGTTGTAAATTTTAGGGTAATGCTTTAAAGATGAATTCACAACAATCGCCTCATTTAAATCAACTGCAAAAGCATTGTAAGACAAAACTAAAGCCAATACAAAGGATGTTAAAAATCTATTTTTTATTATTTTTTTCATCATGGTTCTTTAAAAATAAATAACTATCAGGCTCCATAGGAAAGCCATTTAATTGCCTCCACATCTCGTAACCTAACGAAACTCTATTCATAGTTATCCACGCAATAACCCTAGTTCCTTGTTTTATATATTTCATATCTGGCCACGGAGAGTCGTTTGGGTCTGGAGTTACAAATACTCTAAACATTCCATTGTCAGAAAGTGCACCATCAACAACATTAACAATTCCGCCAAATGTACCAAGCGATGTTGATGGCCATCCTGGTATCCTTAAGGCTGGCCAACCTTCAATTTGTATTCTAACCTTCCTTCCTTCGTGAATTAAAGGAACATCTATTGGTTTTACAAATATTTCTATCACTGGCTTTGTAATTTTTGGAACAAATTTTGCAATAACTTCACCTGGATAAACATAGCTTGAAGCAGATTTAGATTGAGAATTTAGCAAGTAACCATCCTTAGGTGCAACAACAAGCTGAGACCTTTGTCTTGCAAGCTTAACCTCGGTTTGTATCAATTTAACTTTAATTTCTTTTTCATATGCAGAATTTTTTTGATATTCAATTTTCGCTTTTTCAAAATCCTTACGAGAAGTAAGACCTTTTTTATACAAATCACTTTGCCTTTGATAGTTTAACATCAATGTCTGCGTTGTTAAAGACATATCTTTTAACTGGCTTTTAACGGCATTAAGTTCGCTTTCCAACTTTAAAATCAACTCTGGGTCGTTATCCGATATTTCCGCTATATTGTCGTTTTTCTTAACAAAAGCCCCATCTTTTGCATACCATTTTACAATTCTGCCACCAACCATAGCCGTAATATCCTGCACTCTATCTTCTTGGTTGTAAGCAATAATTTTACCATTACCCTTTGAAGTCTGATACCAAGGAACAATAAACAAAGCAAGTATCAATAACAAAACAAATAAAAAGACAATTTTAAGTAATTTTTTATAAAAATTAGGAAAGGCACCCTTTGAACCATCGCAAACAAAATCATCATCAATCCCCAAAAAACAATCACTTATTTTTTTAGAAGAATTTAGCATGTCGTATATATTTTTTAAATTTTTCGTAAAATCACCAAATGTTGCAAATGTTAAGGAAAATATAACCTCAGATGCTAAAAATTGCGGTATAGTAATATAACCCTTTAAAGCTAGATAGCCTGATGTTAAAAGAAATATCGCAGTTGCAAAAATATAAAGTATTAAAAATATTATATTTTGACTAAATATAATATTAAAATAATTTGTTTTTCTTTTATAATACTCTGCAAGCATGCTTTGTAAGTGCTTTTCTTCATTTTGATAAATAGAATCTTTTTGTATTAAAGATCCTATTTGATATCTTATATCGTATTCCCTTCGGCACAGCATAATCGATCTTGGTAAAAAAAACTTAAATACCAACATCACCGTAAAAAACAAAAAAATATTAAAAAACAAAAATGAAATATGATAAAAAGCAGTTATAACAAGACCTATAAAAAACTGCTGAATGAGTAAAGTTGTACTAAAAATAAAATTACCTAAGTACTGAATTAAACTAAAAACCTCCGAATAGGACATTAATACCTCATTTTGCTTTAGTGAATTTTTGTTATTTAAATATATTGATATAATTTTATTTGACTTATTTATAAAAAAAATCTTTTCAAAATAAGAAAATGCAACAATCTGAATTAGTTTTAACAAAACATAAAAAGCTAGAAAAAATATCAAACAAAATGTAATAACAAATATTGGTAAAACTGATGCATTTGCAACAATTTGCCCCGATATATACTGAATTGACAAAGGTAGAGTTATGTTAAATAAACTAGCAACCAATCCATATAATGCAACAACTATAAGTATTCTTTTATCACTTTTAATAAGATTGAAAAAGACATATGAATAATCCCTAAGAGAAACTCTACCCATCATAAATTAAAAATAAACAATAGAATCTTTACACTAAATTCAATTTAAGGTTATGCCTTCCAGCAAACACCTATCAATCAACACTAAAAAACAAGAAACAATCTAAATTGGATATAAATCTACAATCTAATTTTACAAATTAATTTAATATTTAGTAATAAAATTTTTATTCTAAAAAAGTGTTAGGACTTCATTTTAATTGACTTCACAACCTCATTAAAATCAATTGTTCCACGTAGAACTTTTTCACGAGCATCGTCAAACATTGATAAAAAATTTTTTCCAAAAAGATATTTCTTAAACTCACTTCTTGTTGCCGACCTATAAAGCAAATCATCAATATTATCATCAAACTCTAAAACCTCACCTATAACAGACCTACCCCTATAACCAGTTCCATCACAATTGTCACAGCCTTTAGGAGAGCAAACATTTGAATCTTTAATTTCCTCGTCACTTAAATTAAAGGCATCAATCATCACTCTATTTGGCCTAACTGCAACTTTACAAGATGGACATAAAATCTTAACAAGTCTTTGCGAAACGACAGCAACTATATTACCAACCAAAGATTTAACATCGCCGCCTATATCACTAAGCCTTTGTATGGAACTAATACAATCTATTGCATGAACCGTTGAAAAAACTTTGTGACCAGTCATTGACATCTTTACTGCAGCATGTAATGTCTCAGCATCTCTTATCTCACCTATCAATATTATATCAGGGTCCTGCCTTACAAGTGCCCTCATTCCAGCTTCAAATGTCAAACCAACTGCTTCATTGATATTTGTTTGCCTTATATTTGGTAAATTATACTCAACTGGATCCTCAAGTGTCATTATGTTAACATCTGGTTTGTTTAAAATATTTAGTATTGAATAGAGTGTTGTTGTTTTGCCACTACCAGTTGGCCCAGCAACAACAACAATACCATCTGGCTTTAAAACCGCTTTTGAAATCTGATTTAAATTTAATCTTGAAAAACCAAGTCCATCAATACTAAGTAATCCACTTTTTTTATCCAAAAGTCTAATAACTATATTTTCACCATGAACAGTTGGATGTATTGACACACGGCAATCGATAATCCTTTCAAAAACTTTCACACTTATTTTGCCATCTTGAGGTCTTCTAGTTTCAGCTATATTCATTCCAGCTAAAACCTTGACTCTAATAAGTATGTTATTCCAATATTTTTTATGTAGATTTTTTATTATTTTCAAATCTCCGTCAATTCTATACCTAAGCCTAACAAAAGATTCCTCTGGTTCTATATGTATATCCGATGCATTCTTTTTTACAGAATCAACAAATATGGCGTCAATCAATTCAATAATAAACTCAATTGGTATACCTATTCCGGTATTTATTTTGTGTTTTTTAACATCTTCATCGTAGTTAGATATACTTACCTTTGTGATCTTATCTATCACATCGTCAAGCTCATCTTTATCATTAAATATCAAATCAATCTTTTCAACTATTGAAGATTGGTCGCTTTTAACAATAACAAACTTACTACAATCGGTAAAAAAAACAGTCAATACTGGCATTATTTCCGATTCTTCAAAGTAATCAACAGCAACATAAAGACTCTCATTGTTTATCCTAAATGGTAAAAAGCATTTTTCTTTTATAATTTCATATGGAACCCTTTTTAGAACATTTTTATCAACCGTTTCTCGTAAAATGTCAACGCTACCACCTAAGCTTATCTTTGATGATGTTGAGTTTGTTTTATTTAGTATAAAATCAAAATCATCACTTGTTAAAAAACCAAGATTTTGACAAATATCTCTAATGGAAGCAGAACTTTCTGAATTATACAGAATTTCCTCAAGTAATATCTCTACCTTATCAGCTGTAAGCCTTTCGGAGTCTATAGCTGAGAGTATAAATTTTTTATCATTTTCATCAATTGAAAAATCTCCACCATCTTCAATATCGTCAATCATTTGAAGTATCTTTTTTTTATTGATGCTTTTTTTTAAATCTGGTGAATTTGTAGCTTCCAAATTGTATTCAAAATCATCCATCTTTTTTTAAATAAATTAAGAAATTAAATTAAGAACAAAATCCCTAAAGCTCAATTGATTAATTTTTAAACCACCCCTATTAAAAGATGTTAAAAAATGAGTACTACATTCCATATGAAGATCATTTTTTTTATAATAATAATCTTCTTGGGAACTTTTTAATTCTTGGTTAAAATTGTAATGAAAACACTTTAATGTCGTTGTAACCGAATCTAATTTTATAAGTTCTATAGGTGTAATTTTAGATGATATATCAGGTGATAAAACGACATCAAAAAAACTTCTTTTTAAAACATCTTTGTTTGCAGAGTTAATATTGTTAACACATGTATTAACAATTGAAAATACATTTCTCTGTATAACATCATATGTATCATGTAAAGTTTTGTTATCTAAAGAAAAATGATTATCACTATCACCACCTATTCCAGACCCGTGAACACTCTGATTAAACTTAACAGCTATATCAAAAACATCCTCAGCATCGCCATATTGAATATCAAGATACTGAGATATTTGCTCAAGTATATTTACAAAACCAACATCTATCGTATCAAAAAAACAAAAACAATCCCCTCTAAAAACCAACAAAGTTGAAAAATCACTACCTATATAAAGAACAGACTTCCATGAATTAACATCAAAATTTTCAGATTTCTCAAAAACACAAAGAGCTGTTAAAGCAATTGAATTTATTGTCTTTAGTATATTAATACTACATTCATTTAGTATGTATTTAATACTGTTAAACACAACGCTATCAAAACCCATCATTGTAATACCCATTAAAAACTTACTACAAGACATATCATATGGTATGTAAAAGTGTAAAGATGTATCGTCCAAAACGACATATGAAGGTTTTATTGCAAAGACTTCAAAATCCTCCGTTAGGGATATTTCTTTTGCTTTCTGCTCAAGTTTTAAAATATCTTTTTTTGAAATCTGAGATTGAGTTTGTAGATTTTTTTCTATTTCTATTGTCTTAAATTCCGTTCTACAGTCGTCCAAAACTAATATAAAATCAGTAATTGAATTTTGAATAAAAGATTCAGCTCTTTTTAAAATATCATAAATTATAGATTTTAAATCTTTTGCATTAACAATAGACATTCCAGTACTAAAGCAACTAACTTCATTCTGGTCGTAATACACAACATTACCAAGGTATCCCAAAACAAGAATTGATATTTTTTTATTGTTTAGAAAAAGATAGTTAGTAAAAGCCCTCATCTTAAAACAAAAAACCTTTAAAAATTAATCAAAATCTCAACCCGTTAATAAAATCTTTAGCTAAAATAATTCCCCTATCTTTTGGCTGTATGGAAATTGGTTTAACAAAACCATTATTACACTCAATATCAATATAACTACTTTTTACATCACTTATTTCAGCTTTAATTATTTTAAAGAATGAATTTTTAAATTCAAACTTTAAATAACCAAAGTTTGCAAATGCTTTAATTTTTAAAAAAACATTCTCCTTTGTTAAACTAATTGCCTGCTCCTTGTTTAGAATAAGTTCTGTTTTTTTAACCTTAGGTGCAAACGATGCCAAGCTATGGTCCTGCTTTACAAATGTAACACTTTTACCATCATGGTAATTTTGTAAAAAATCAACAATCAATGAAGCTGAAAGATTTGAAAGGAAAGAGCTTAAGTGAATTGAGTTTTCAAAAACATCTATATTTACATCATTGGATTTAAAAACAATATCTCCAGCATCCATTTTTTCATTCATTTTTATAAAACAAACAGATGTTGTCCTATCCCCGTTCTCAATACATCTCTCAATCGGTGCAGCACCCCTGTACATAGGCAATGAAGACGGGTGTATATTTAAAGAAAATACACTAGGGGTATCTAATATATACTTTGGTATAATAATTCCATAACAAACAACTATTAAAAAATCTAGATTTAAAGATTTTAAAAACAACTCATCATCTAATGTAAATTTAGTTGGGGTTTTTATTTTGCTTTCATGTAAGAAATTTAATGCAAAATCATGTACCTTTGTTTTTTTTAACTTCATTCCCCTGCCGCAAGGTTTTGGTGGCTGCGTGTATACGCATTCAATTAAAAATTTCTCGCTCAAAGATTTGATAACAGGTAAAGCAAAATCACCAGATCCAAAAAAACCTATTTTTAACATATTATATTCTTATATCTATATTGTTATTTAGTAAGTATTTTTTCAATTTTAATATTTCAACATCTTTAAAATGAAAAACACTTGCCGCCAAAGCTGCGTCAACCTTTGTTTTTTTGAAAACATCTAAAAAATGACACTCTAATCCAGCACCTCCAGATGCTATAACTGGTATTGTTACAGCTGAAGAAATTTGATTATTTACAAATATATCAAAGCCATTTTTACTTCCATCACTATTTATTGAGTTTAGCAAAATTTCACCAGCACCAAAATCTTGGCACTTTAAGGCGAAATCTAATGGATTTAAAAAACAACACTCCCTACCACCTTTGGTATAAACATAATAATTTCCATCGTTATGCTTTTTTACATCTATAGAAACAACAGTAGCCTGAGAGCCAAAGTTTAAAGCAATACTTCTAACTATATTGATGTCTTTAACTGCGGCCGAACCAATGGAAACCTTATCAGCGCCACATTTAATTATTTTTTTTGCATCGTCTAAACTTCTAACGCCCCCTCCTACGCAAAATGGTATTGAGCACTTTTTGGCAACATTTTCTATTATGTTGTAAAGCGAACTTCTGTTATCACTTGTTGCGGTTATATCGAGTAAGCACAATTCATCAGCCCCAGAGCTATCGTAAAGCATACAAAGCTCAACTGGGTCACCTGCGTCAATCAAACCTTCAAAAGATATACCCTTTACAACTCTTTCGTTATTTATATCTAAACATGGAATTATTCTTTTTTTTAACATATATAAGATAAATCAAAATAAAAACAATGTTCTACGTGGAACAAAACATTAAAATAATAAAAATACAATTCTATTGTTTTAATGTTTTAAATTTATTAAAATGTTCTACGTGGAACATTTGTTTATTTCAATATGAGTGATGATTTATTTAAATTTTTAAAAGATGTAACAAGAAATAACTTTGATAAAAAAAATACTAAAAAAGTTTATGACACATTTAGTAATTTTTTTTCTGGTTACGAAAAAGATATAAAAGATATTTTTACAAAAGATTGTTTAATTGATAATTTTTCACAAACAGAAATTATTTTAAACGGTATTTCATTTACATCTTTTTGCGAACATCATATGCTACCATTTAATGGATTTGTAACAATAGCTTATCTTCCTGATAAATTTATAGTTGGATTTGATAGATTGATAAATTTAACTGAGGTTATGTCATCAAGATTAAATCTTCAGGAAAGGTTAAATCAAAATATTTTAGATTCTTTGGTTGAATTTTTAAAACCAAAAGCTGCATATGTTAAGATAGAGGCTAAGCATCAGTGTATATGCTCTAGAGGTTATTTAAAAAATGAATCTAATGTTATAACTAAGTCGGTCTACAACGAAAATTACACTTGGTAAGTTTTTTTGGTTTTTTTATTGTTCCACGTGGAACAATTGGTTTTTTTTAGAAAAAGTTTGCAAATATTAATCTTTAAATTTAAAATATTTTCTCTTTGTTTTTATTAATTCTTTAATGTTTTTTATATCTAATTATCTGTGTTAGTGGTTCAAAAGTTTGGTGGCACATCAATGGGTAGTCTTGACAGAATAAGGAATGTTGCTAGCAAAGTTGTTAAGGAATATTTGGAAAACAACAGTCTTGTTGTTGTTGTATCTGCAATGTCTGGTGAGACAAATAGATTAGTGGGTTTGGTTAAAGATTCTTGTAAGATATTTGGTAAAAACGGAATAACTGACGATGTTTTATCTGAGTACGATTCAATAATATCAACTGGTGAGAATGTTTCTGCTGGTTTGCTTGCTTCAATGTTGTGTTTAATGGGTTATAAGTCTAGGTCGTTTAATGCTTGGCAGCTTGGTTTTTTAACAAACGACTCATTCTCATCTGCGTCAATAGAGAGTATAGAAACTAATATTTTGAATGATTTTATAAAGGAAGGTGGAATACCTATTGTTACCGGCTTTCAGGGTTTTAGTAAAAAAGCAAATAGAGTTACAACTATAGGCAGAGGTGGGTCCGATACGACTGCCGTTGCTATAGCTGCAGCTTTAAAAGCTGACAGATGCGATATATATACCGATGTTGATGGGGTTTATACATGTGACCCAAGGGTTGTAAAGAATGCAAAAAGACTTAATGAAGTTGGTTTTGAGGAGGTTGTTGAAATGGCATCTTCTGGGGCAAAGGTTCTTCACACTCGCTGTATCATTATAGCTATGAATTACGGCGTTGTAACTAGGGTTTTATCTAGTTTTAGTGAGGATAATTCGGGTGGAACTATATTAAAGAAAGATTCTGATATTATGGAAAAAAAAGTTGTTACCGCTGTATCCATTGATTCAAATGAGGTGCAGATTGCTTTGTTTGGCGTTGTTGATAGACCTGGGGTATCTTCGGCTGTCTTTAAACCGCTTGCTGATTTAAATATTAATGTTGATATGATAGTTCAGTGTCCTAGTTATGGTCAAACTGGTAAAACTGATTTGGCTTTTACTATTAATAATGCGGATTTACATAGGGCAATTGAATGTATAGAGAGGCACAAAGATACAATAGGTTATGATAAACTTGATGTCAAAGATGGTGTTTCAAAGGTTAGCGTTATTGGTGCTGGCATGAAAACTCATCCAGGTGTTGCAGCTAAAGCTTTTGATGTTATGTCGGCCGAGGGTATTAATATAATTGCAATTTCTACATCTGAAATAAAAATTTCAATGCTTATAGACTTAAAATATACCGAGCTTGCAGCTAGAGCTTTACACGATGGATTTGAACTTGGTAATTAGTTTTTTATAATCATTTTAAAAATAATTGACAAAATAAAATTTATAAAACTTAATTTTTATTAGAATTGTTATATTTTTTAAAGGTTTTTTTCTTTTTATATGACTCAATCATTAGCTTCGGATTCTGCTTTGAATTATCAAGTTACAAAAAGTTCTACCGACGAGATATTAAAAGAAATTAGGGATAGATTAAAGAAGAAAAACGATTTAAATTCTCGTAATCAAAATCAATCTGAAAGTGAATCTTCTTCTAAAGTTATTCAGTATCCTTTTTTAGGTCAAAAAAATAACAAAAATAACGAAACAAGACAAGTTAGTAACATTAACCAAGTTAATAATTTTAATCAAAATTCGGCAAGTGAGGTAGTTGATGATAAAGAATCCGAAGACGAACTTGAAAATAAAGCATTAAGTAGTGCTTACAAAAGATTTGGTGATACAAAAGTTAGCGATGATGTTAATAAGTTAAAAAATGTAAATGAAAAACGCCAAAATAATCAATTAGCTAAAATTAATTACAAAGATGGCTTTGCAGCCGATACCGTAAAGGATTTAGGTATTTTAAATAGCGATACTTATGAAAATATATCAAAGAGGCTAGATGATGCAATAGCTCATTTTGATGCAGTTGCCCACCACAAGGTTGAATCTATAGATGCAAACAAGGATTATTCTGAGTATAAGGATTCTTGGCAATTTAGAAGTGGTTTTACAATGGAGGATCTTGCTATTGAAGCAATGCTTCCAATGGTTAAAAAGTGGATAGATGAAAATCTTGAGTCTATAGTTACTGATATTGTTGAGCAGGAGATTAAGCTTATGTTTGAAAAAAGATCTCAATTTAAAAATCAATCGGGTAATTAGTTATTTTTGTATTATTTAATTTATATTTATGGTGTTTAAAAAAGTTTTATCTTTTGCTTTAATTTCATCTGTTTCACTATCTTGTGTTGCGGCAATGCCAAGCGACGAAGATTTTAAAAAAGCATTTTCTTTTAACCACGGTTCTTACGAAGCTAGTCCTTTTAGTGGTAAGGTTTCTGTTTTTAATTGGAACTCTGATGAGGGTATAAAAAGACTGGAAAGAAGTAAATTTAAGGGTGATTTTTACAGATTGGCACATAATTTTAGGCCCCAAGAGTTTCCTTCTACATGTGGCGTTGCAACGGCAGTAAGTGTTATTACTGCAATTTATGAACTAAACAACAAGGAAATGCCACTTGTGCTTTCTGTGCCAATTAAAATAGGTGAAAAAACATATGGTCTTGATTATAAAATATTTAACGAGACAAACTTTTTAAACGAAGCAACCGATAAGGTTATAGATAGAAGAGCTATAAAGATGCAAGCTCGTCACAATAAAACAGGCGAATTTGCTGGTGGAATAGATATGGAAGAGTTAAAAAATGTACTATCTACATATGGAGTTAAGGCTAATGTAACCCAGGTTAAGGAATTCTCTGAAAAGGGCGTTGTTGCGTTTAGGTCTTTAGTAAAAGATGTTGTTAACTCAAAGGATAAGTTTGTTATTGCAAACTTTAATAGAGCGTATCAAAATATTTTTATAGGTGGACACTTTTCACCCATAGTTGCCTTTGATGAGGAGAGTGATTCAATTTTGATTCTTGATGTTGCGGCTCATAAAAATCCTTGGATATGGGTTGGTTTGTCCGATTTTTACCACTCGATGAATAGTTCAACCTACTCGGGTAAAGACTACAGAGGTTATATGGTTATAGATACCAAGCTTGTGAAGTAAAAATGGTTTTGGTAAAATCTTTGGACTTGCCTAATGTAAAGGGCGATTATAGGGAAAATTTTGACCTATCTAAGTCATCTTGGTTTGGGTGTGGAGGAAAATGTGATGTTTTGTTTAAACCTTTTGACGACGAAGATTTAAATAGGTTTTTGTCTTTAGTTGACAAATCTGTGCCAATTTATGTTCTTGGTGCAATGTCAAATACTTTAGTTAGGGATTTGGGAATAAATGGGGTCGTTATAAAACTTGGTAAAAATTTTACATCCATAGAAGAATCTAACAATGTTATCAGTTTTGGATCCAGTGTTTTAGATGTTAATGCTGCAAATTTTGCTTTTGAAAACTCAATTAAAGGTTTTGAATTTTTAATTGGCGTACCTGGTACAATAGGCGGTAATATCATAATGAATGCTGGTTGTTACGGTGGTGAGATAAGTGATAGATTTTTATCATGCACAGGCTTTGACTTAAATACAGGAAGTTATAGAGTGTTAACAAAAAAAGATGTAAATTTTAAATATAGAAGCTCTTCCATTAAGGATATTGTAATTACAAGAGCTGATTTTATTTGCGAAAGAGCTGACAAAAGTGAAATAGAGTCCAAAATGAGAGATGTGAACTTAAAGCGAGAGCAGGCTCAGCCTTTAAAACAAAAAACATGCGGTAGTACTTTTAAAAACCCCGAAGTTTCAACTCTAAATCCATCTGGTAAAAAAGCTTGGCAGTTTGTAAAAGATGCTCTTAATTTAATTCCGCAAAGCGAAACAAAAATTGGTGGGGCTTTTTTCTCATCAAAGCATTACAATTTTATGATAAACGATGGCACTGCAAAGGCATCCGATATAGAAATGCTTGGTGAGATTGTAAGAAGCAAAGTATTTGATACCTACGGCATTAACCTAGAATGGGAAATAAAAATTATAGGTAATAAGTGATTTAGTTTAAAATATCAGCCCAAAGTTTAGTTTGGTATTTTGTAAAGTTTGGCTTTTTTTGTTTCTTGTTAAAATTTTATCAAAAAAAATATTTAATTGTTGAAAAAATGATATGTGTATTTTATACTTTATAGGCTAGTTTTTTAGCAAGGCTTAAGTTGTTATAAATATATATCTTGTTGCTATGTCTATTGATATTATAGTTCCTCCTCTTGGTGAGTCAGTGCAGGAGGCTACGGTTTTGTCTTTTACAAAAAAAGTTGGGGACTCTGTCAAGGCCGATGAATTAGTTGTTGAGCTTGAAACTGAAAAAGTAACTCTTGAAATAAACGCTCCAGCAAACGGCACAATATCGGAGCTTATGGTGCACCCGGGGGACACTGTTAGGGTGGGTCAAATAATAGGTAGAGTGGCAGAAGGTGCCGCAGTAAAGGCGGAAGTTAAAAGTGATGTTAAAAATGATGTTGCAAGCCAAGTTGCAAGTGGATCGGTTGCAAAATTAAGTCAACAACCAAATCAAACCTTTTCACCTGCTGTTAATAGAATTGTTAACGAAACATCGATTGACACATCAAATCTTGTTGCAACAGGCAAAGATGGAAGACTCACTAAAGGTGATGTTTTGTTTCCGGTTCAGGCAAATACATCGGTGCAAAATAATCAAAATTGTCAAAAACAATCTGGTGAGCGCGAAACTATTGTAAAAATGACAAAACTACGCCAAACAATTGCTCGTAGACTTAAGGAATCTCAAAATACAGCAGCTATATTAACAACATTTAATGAGGTTGATATGACGGCTGTTATGGCAATGAGAAACGAATATAAAGATGTTTTTGAAAAAAAGCACAAGGTAAAACTTGGCTTTATGTCGTTTTTTGTAAAAGCTGTTACTAACGCCCTTATTGAAATACCAGCTGTAAATGCCGAGATAAAGGGTGATGAAATAATCTACAAAAACTACTGCGACATAGGTGTTGCAGTGGGTACTGAAAAAGGTCTTGTTGTACCAATTATAAGGGACGCTCAAGATATGAACTTTGCACAAATTGAAAAAACAATCTACAACTATGGTATTAAAGCAAGGGACGGTCAGCTTGACATGAAGGATATGGCAGGTGGAACATTTACAATTTCTAACGGCGGTGTTTATGGCTCTTTGCTTTCAACTCCAATTATCAACCCTCCTCAGTCCGGCATACTTGGTATGCATAAAATACAAGAAAGACCAGTTGTGGTTAATGGTAAAATAGAGATTAGAAGTATGATGTATATAGCCCTATCCTACGACCATCGTATTATTGACGGTAAGGAAGCTGTGACTTTTTTAGTAAAAGTTAAAGAGGCTATTGAAGACCCTAAAAGACTTGTTCTTGATGTTTAATTGTTAGCAAAATTTATAAATTATTATTGTTTTATTTATGGCTGAAATTAGCGAAATTTCATCAATTTTAACCAGAGCATTCTCAGGTTTAGCTATTGATATTACTGCTGAGGAATCTGGAGATGTTATATCTTTTAAAGATGGTGTTGCATCTGTTAGTGGATTAAGCAAGGTTTTTTCTGGTGAGCTTATTGAGTTTGCATCTGGTGGGCTTGGTATTGCTTTAAACCTTGAAGAGGACTTTGTTGGTGTCGTGGTTCTTAGCGGTGTTGAAGGCGTTAAGGAGGGTGATACCGCAAAAAGAACCGGCAAACTTGCAACCGTGCCAGTTGGAATGGAGCTTTTAGGTAGAACCCTAGATGCACTTGGTAATCCAATAGATGGTCTTGGCGAAATAAAAGCAAAGCAAAATTTTTTAATAGAGAGGATAGCACCTGGCATAATCGAGCGTAAGTCTGTACATGAGCCTCTTTTTACAGGTATTAAGTCAATAGACTCACTTATACCAATCGGTAGGGGGCAAAGAGAGCTTATTATTGGTGATAGGCAAACTGGTAAAACCGCAATAGCTATTGACACAATAATAAATCAAGCTAAAATCAACGATACTCTTGAAGACGAAAAGCAAAAAGTCTACTCGGTTTATGTTTGCATAGGTCAAAAAAAATCAACTCTTGCAAGAACCATTAAAACACTTGAAGATGCAGGTGCTTTAAAATACACAATTATAGTTTCTGCAACAGCATCGGACTCTCCAACTTTGCAATTTTTAGCCCCTTATACAGGCTGTGCAATTGGTGAGTTTTTTAGAGACAACGGCATGCACGCTCTTGTTGTGTACGACGACCTATCAAAACAAGCTGTTGCATACAGGCAAATCTCTTTATTGCTCCGCAGGCCACCAGGGCGTGAGGCTTACCCAGGTGATGTATTTTACCTACACTCAAGATTGCTTGAAAGGGCTGCAAAAATGAGCGATGAAAAAGGTGCTGGCTCATTAACCGCATTACCTATTATAGAAACTCAAGCAGGTGATGTATCCGCTTACATTCCAACAAATGTAATATCAATTACCGATGGTCAGATATTTTTGGAAAGTGACCTATTTTACAAAGGGGTAAGGCCAGCCGTAAATGTTGGTATTTCGGTATCTCGTGTAGGTTCCGCAGCTCAAATTAAAGCAACAAAGCAAGTTGCCGGCACTTTAAAGCTGGACTTGGCACAGTATAGGGAGCTTGAGGCATTCTCGCAATTTGCCTCCGACCTTGACGATGCAACAAAACAGGTGTTATTTAAGGGTGAAAAACTTGTTGAAATACTAAAGCAAGACCAATACTCTCCTTTGCCAGTTGCAGAGCAGGTAATTGTTTTGTTTGCAGCAACAAATAATTACCTTAAAACAATTCCTCTTAACAAGGTAAGGGATTTTGAAAGAGTTTTGCTTAATAATTTTCGCTCCTCTCACAAGGATATCCTTGCGGAAATTACAAAAACAAAACAACTTTCACCGGAGCTTGTAGCTAGCATTAAATCAATTCTTGCTGGTCTTGTTGAAGGTTTTGTTTCAAAGATATAATTAATTAAATTACTTTATTTTGGTAAGATGTCAGTAAAAAAAGTTGCAAAAAAAACTCAGGTTAAAAAATCTACAAATCAAAACAAAGACCATGATCAGCTTGCGCCAGCAAATAAAATACCTGTTGCAAAATGGATGGTTGAAAACACATCTTTAACATTTAACCAAATTGCCCTATCTACCGGTCTTGATATAATTGAGGTAAAGGCAATTGCGGACGGGTTTGCTGGCAACTCCGCCCCAAATGTCAACCCAGTGTTAAGAGGCTACTTTTTGGAAGAAGATATTAAAAATGCCGAGCAAGACCAAGTGTCTATACCAAGTTACATTCCAAATGTAACATCTCTTTTTACCATATCAAATAAGGCTTCAAAGTCCAAGTACACTCCTGTTGTTGTTAGATACAACCGCATTAGTGCTGCAATGTGGATTTTTAACGAGTTTCCTAAGGTGCCTGCCCCAAAGGTTATTAAGTTTCTGTCCATAGCTAAAAACATTGCTGATTCTATTAAATCTAAAACATACAAAAATGTCTACAACTTGGAGGCTAAAGACCCAGTGCTTTTAAACCTTTGTACCACAGAGCAATTAGCTGCCTTTACAGAGGAAAACAAATCTTATAAAATTACTAATTAGGTAGATATTTATTTTGTTTTTAACCACTAATGGCATTGTTAATTATTTTGGGGTAAAGATATATTGCCATAAATGAATATTTGGAACATATTGGATTTGCTAAGAATTTAATTCGTTTTATTGATTTTTGCTATTATGTTGTTTTTTTTAGATACCGCTGATATTAAGGAGATTGAAAGGCTTAACTCCTTTGGTATAATTGACGGCGTAACGACAAACCCAAGTATTATTGCAAAGTCTGGGCTTGATTTTAAGGACACAATAGCGCACATCTGCTCCGTTGTTAAGGGGCCGGTAAGTGCCGAGGTAATATCAGATGAATATGACGAAATGATTAAGGAGGCAAAAGAACTTTGCTCTATAGCAAAAAATGTTTGCGTTAAGCTGCCAACAACAATGGATGGCATTAAAGCTTGTAAATATTTAAGCGACAATGGAGTTATGACAAATTTAACTCTTTGCTTTTCGGCAAATCAGGCATTGCTTGTTGCTAAGGCAGGAGCGACCTTTGTATCCCCCTTTATTGGTAGATGGGACGATATATCTTTTAACGGGCTTGAGCTTATCGCTGCAATAAAAGAGATATATCTAAACTACGGCTTTACAACTAAAATACTTGCTGCCTCGGTAAGGCACGCTGTGCATGTACTGGAATGTGCAAGGATAGGTGCTGATGTTGCAACCATGCCGCCAGCATTGATAGAAAAACTAATTCAACACCCCCTAACCGACAAAGGACTTGAAATTTTTAAAAACGATTGGAAGGGGCAAAAATAATTTTGCCACCATTAATACAAAAACAAAATAACCCTTATTTATAAAGACACCTCTAGTTACAATATAGATGAAAATTTATCTCTTGTATTAAAGAGATTTTTTAAGGTATTGTACCTAGATTTTAGTAAAATATTATTTTAATAAAACATTGACTCTTATTTTTGCAAACCTAAGATTTTAAAAAATATCGTTTTGTATTTTATTTTTACATACAAAGATTAGTCCTTATATTTCACTATTGATACTCCTCCCATTTGTTGAAATATTAACAGGATCTCTTGCCAGAAGCTACAAAAAGCTCCACGAAGCCGCAATATTTATTATATCCTTCTTAAGTTTGGTAATTAGCATATCGGTCCCCATTTCAACTCAAATTTACTTTATAGATTTTGGCTTTGTAAAGCTTAAGTTTATGTGCGATGTTTATTCGTATTTTTTTGGAATATTAGTGAACATTGTTTGGATTTTAACAAATCTATACTCTTATTCCTATTCTTCAATTAGCTTACATAGGCATAAGGTTAATCATTTTTTTAAATATCTTTCACTCTCAATTTTTGCAGTTTTTGGCATATGTTACTCTGGTGACCTTGTAACATCTTTTATTTTTATGACACTTTTGACGCTAATTACATCGCCATTAATTACTCAAAATGGTACAAAGGAATCTGCACGAGCAAGAAACTGGTACCTTGCAACGCACCTATCGGCTAGTATTTTATTTTTTGCTCCTGCAATATTTTGTGTCTGGTATACAATTGGGGGGCTTGAATTTAGTCGTTTAAATTCTCTTAGTTACCTGCAAAACGATACTGCCTCTGCTATTATTTTGCTGCTTTTTGTTTTTGGAATTTCAAAAAATTGCATATTTCCTTTTTACAAGTGGATTATTAAGACAACTGTTGCACCAACTCCTGTAAGCGGTCTTTTGCATTCTGTTGCAGCTGTTAAATCCGGCTCTATAGTAATGCTTAAAATTGTTGTCTATACCTTTGGTGCCGGTTACATGCAGCATTTAACATCAAGTTTTTTTACTGGTGGATGGATATTTTATCTGTGTGGTGCAACCGCTCTTTATGCGGCATGGAAGGCTTGGAAAACAAAAATTGTTAAACATCGCTTTGCGTACTCAACAATTAGTCAGCTTTCGTATATATTGTCATCTTTTATGATAGCAACGCCCCTTGCAATAACGGCAGGAACCTTACATATTATATCGCACTCAATTTGTAAAATTATTTTATTTTACATTGCCGGCATATTTTCGGCCGTCTATGGCATTCACTCCACCGGTGATTCTGCAAAACTCGCCCCCCATATAAAATTTTGGATATTATGTCTTGCATTTTGCGGGGCATCAATTATTGGCTTCCCCTTATTACCTGGTTCATTTGGTAAAGACTATATGATTATTGCGGATTGGAAAACTCATCACTATGCATCAATTTTATTTTTAATTGTTGGTTCTGTGATAAATGTTTTATATATCTACCCTATTGTAAAAGCAGGTTTTTTTACAAAAAACCCTATCCCTGTTGAAAAAAAACGAATACCATTAACCATGAGAATGGCAATTATTATTGGTATTCTTATAGCAATTTCAATGAGTATATTTATAAATCAAATTGTTAATTTTTTTAATCTATATGTTTAAAATTTCTGATTTGCGTAGTAACCTTTTATCTGGTTTGCTTGTATCTTTTATAGCGCTTCCTTTGTGTCTTGCAATAGCAACGGCATCTGGATTTCCTGTGCTTTCGGGATTGTTAACCGCTATAATTGGTGGGCTTGTTGTGTCTCATTTAAGCGGCTCTTATATTACAATTAACGGCCCTGCTGCAGGGATGATTGTTGTTATACTTGACTCTGTGGAACGCCTTGGCGGCGGCGATAACATTCTTGGTTACAAAATGACTCTTGCGGCAATTGTTATAGCATCTATTTTGCAAATTATTACAGGTTGCACAAAATTGCCTGCAATGATGCGAAAGTTCCCAGAAGTTATAATTAGGGGAATGATGGTTTCAATTGGATTAATTGTAATTATAAAGCAAATTTTTATTGTTTGTAGTTTTAAAATGCCAAAGCATTCAATTCTTGGTTTAATAACTGACATCCCTCAGTCCTTAGCTGGTATGCAGATAGAGACATTTATAATAGGACTGTCGGTTATATGTTCTATAATTTTTTGGAACCGCAAGGTAAAATCTGGATTTTTAAGCAAAATCCCCGTTTATTTACTTGTTATAGTTTTGGCTTCAATTGCTGCTTTTGCCTTCAATATATCAAGTCAACATCATTATTTGATGCAGTCCTTTGCTCAGCAGTCAAGTAATCTTTTTGTAAGCTTGCCAGGGTCTTTGCTTAGTGCGTTTCAGCTTCCTGCTTTTACAAATCTTTTAACATTAAACTTTTTGCTTTCTGTGCTAACAATTTTTGCCGTTGGCTCTCTTGAAACAATACTCTCAACCATTGCGGCGGACAAGCTTGACCCTCAAAAAAGATCTGCCGACCTTAAAAAGGACTTACGAGCCGTAGGTTTTGGAAACTTTTTATGTGGAATGCTCGGTGCTTTACCAATGATTGCCGAAATTGTCCGCTCATCTGCAAATGTTAAATATGGCGCCACAAATAAATGGTCCAATTTTTTTCATGGATTATTTTTACTGATTTTTATCACGCTTTTTGCAAGTTTTATGGAATATGTTCCGCTGTGTGCCCTTGGAGCTATGCTGATATTAGTTGGTATAAATTTAATCAATGTAAAGCTTATTAAGCAGATGTATAAGGAATGGAAGCCTTCCTTGGTCGTAATACTATCGGTTGTAGTTTTTACCCTGTGGATTGATCTGCTTGTTGGTATATTAAGCGGCCTTATGGTATATCTGTTATTTAAAAAACTAAGATATCTAAAATAAATAAGTATGAAAAAACTATTATTTTTATTCATAACAATCCCGTCAATTGCCTTTTGTCAAACAAGAGATGTGCAGTTTATTAATCAATTTTCCAGCTTGACCGGTCAAGCTTTTAAGTCGGATTACTCAAAGCAAAATTATTATTCTTTTGTAGAGTATGTAATTTCCAAAAAAACATCATTTGGTGGCTTGCTTAACGCATCCAAAATTAACTCTGATTATAAAAACGGCACAACGCGATATGCTTTATTTGGGCCGGAGGTGTTTCATAGATATAAGTTTTTTGCCAAAGGCAAGCTGGCGTGTCGATCCTAAGGTGAGGTTGATATAGAGATAATGTACTTAATTGTGTTTTGAAGAGATTTATCTTAATTAATATTTATCGGACTTACGAGCATTACATCCACTACAAAGCAATTGACAGTTGTCTGTATTTGTCTTGCCGCCCTTAGACCAAGGAGTTATATGGTCGGCCTGCATCTGCTCTATTTTAAATTGCTTTTGGCATTTTACACAAATTCCATTTTGCCTTGTAAAAACCTCTCGTTTTATTTTGTCGTTAAAAGCACGCAAATTTAAAACATTTTGATTGCCTGTTAATATATACTCGTAAATTCCTGATTTTTGAGTAACATCCTCATCTTCCATTAATTCTGCTACTTGCTTTTCAATTACTTCTGAATTATAATCTCCGTCCTTGTATTGATTATACAAAAAGCCCCATTCAACCCCTTGCATTTCTTTGCGATATGTTGTAAAAACTTTTTGCACCCAGTCAATAACATTTTCAACATATTTCCACAGCGGCTCGGCACTTGTATTATGTTGATGAAGCGACATATACTGGCAAATTAAATCCTCGTTTCTTGACCCACAAGCCCAGCTTATTGCAGTTTCAAGATAATCCTGCTTTATTGCACTGCCTTTCAAATATCCGCCAGCTTTGTTAAAAGCAACGCAGCCAGTTTTGCTAAAATATCGCTTTGCATCGCTAACCCACGAGCCGTGATAAATTGCATTTCGTAGCTCCTGTTTTGTAAGAGCTTTGCCCGCAATATTTACAACACTAAACCATTCAAGTTTTTCTGCCTCGTCCCCCTCGCAAAAATAAATCATCAATTCATAATTTAAAATTTTCTCCTGCTCGGGTTTTGAAAGGCTGTGAAAGTATTTTCCCTTATACGAAAACTCACCGCTTATATACTGGCACACCGAAATCGTTCGCTGTTGTCCATCAATAATTTCAAAATTTCCATATCCTTTATCTGCCCAATACATAACATTTAACGGATAGCCTTTTAAAACCGTATCAATAACAGCAGCCCTTTCTTTTTCGCCATAAACAAACTCCCTTTGAAACGGCGGGCGAATATCAAGCTTACCACCATAGCCAACAACCCCATCAATGCCACTATCTCTATAACCGCTCGAAAGCTCCTTAATAGATATATTATGTAAAACAATTTTCATAAAAACATTAATAAATTAAAAATACAATTTTATTTTTTGCTCCCATTAGCTAATAAAACAGCAGGGGGCGTATTATTTTTTTGCAAAGCAAAAAAATGAAACATCTACTTCTTTCACAGCAAAAAACCCTTTACATATAGACATTAACCACTAACAGGCTTTTTGTTTTTGATTATTATTCTGGCATAAATACTGCAATACAATTCGTCAGTTTCACAATTTTTAAATGCTGGTACTTTATCTACTTTTGGATTAAAAATTTTATATAAAGTTCCCTTAGCATTAAAAGTATATTTTCCAGTTGGAACTCCATCTTTGTCTAATATTTCCATTTTTTTATTACAAGTAAAATCAATTGATCCAACAATTCCAAGCGATACAATCTCAAACTGCTCTGGGTTGTATTTATCTAAAAAAGTTATTGGCACGCCCATTGCACCGGCGTAGTCCTTTGGTATTTCTTTTGTTTTGTCAACATTTATAGCATCGTAGTTGTCGTATTTTGGATATTTTTCGGGACTATATTTTTCGTATAAAAGCAAGTCCTCGTGTCGTTGCGGATAATCTAAGTTAGTGAACCACAAAGCATTAACATTATCAAGGGTTCCGTCTGGTCTTTTAAAATCAAACCCCCTAGGACTAACTCCAAGCCATAATTTATTTTCCTTAATTAATTTAAAAATTTCTTTATATGTTATTGCATTTGTATTGCCAATTATTAAAAACTTTTTGTCATATTCAATAAGCTGGCTTACATATTCGCGAAACAGGCTAAATGGCGGATTAGTTACAACAATATCGGCTTGTTTTAAAAGTTCAATACATTCTTGCGAACGAAAATCCCCATCGCCCTCTAAATGTTGAATTTTAATATCTTTTAAAAGAGGGATATTACTCTCTCTCTCTACTTTTTCAATCTTAGGAAAGCCCTCGTATTCAAGATATATCGCCTTTTCGCTTGTGTGAGTGCTGTATAAATCAACTTCCTGATTTTTGTAGCAAGTTGTAATTAGTTTTTTTAAACCCAAGGACTCAAAATTGTATGAAAAATAATGAAAAAAGTTGCTAACCCTAGGGTCATCGCAGTTGCAAAGCACTGTTTTGCCTACAAAATGCCCTCTGTAATGTTTTAGTTCGTTTTCAATGTCTCGTAGCTGAGTATAAAACTCATCGTTTTTTTCGTTTTTTGCTTTATGCAGGTTGCTGTTAGATGATTTTGTTAA